>NZ_BNCL01000107.1 GCF_014656455.1 Paracoccus aerius | reverse complement strand
AAAGGACGCTGCCGCCTAGGGCGTGTTGCGTTTGATCGGTTTCATATCCGGCGGCTTTGAAGAAATTGTAGCATTCCCCATCGGTGAAAAGATCGCGGACCTGCCCGACAGCGTGCCAGAGAGCCTTTTGGGTTCGCGCGGCGGCTTTCCGGATCAGGGCCTTGAGCTTCGCGAATGTGAGGGCGTGAACGCCATGGGTCCGCGTGAACGCTCGAATGATCTCGATCGGGTTCAGGTCGGGGCTGTAGGGAGGCAGGAACAAGAACCACGCGCCAGCGGCGCTCGTGCTCGCCGCTGCCCTTGGGGCTCTTGTGCGGTGACAGCTTGTCCAGAATGATCACATCTCCGGGTCGCAGTGTCGGGTCCAGTTGGGTTTCGACATAAAGCGCGAACAGTTCGCGGTTCATGACACCATTGATCACCCAGGGCGCGTCCAGCCGGTCATGGCGCAGGGCGGCGATGAAGGTCTGGGTGTTTCCGTGGCCAAAGGGCACATGGTCGACAAGGCGCGGGC
>NZ_BNCL01000106.1 GCF_014656455.1 Paracoccus aerius | reverse complement strand
CAGCCAGGCGGCAAAGTCGCGTCCTCTTCGGAACCCTTCCATCGGGGGAGCGAACGCCTGGATCGCCATGGCGCTGATGGGTCCGACGCCCGGAGCCGTCTGCAGGCGGATCGTCTCGGGGTCTGACTTCGCTTCATCCTTCAGGCGTTTCTGTATTTCCCTTGTTCTGTCGTCGAGAATGCCAATCTGCTCGAGGTGCAGGCGACAAAGCTCGATGACGCCGGACGGAAGGTCGATCTCCGGAGCATTGATCTGCGCCTCGAGCCTTTTGACGAATGTCCGTCCGGCAGGCGCGATGATGCCGTACTCCATGAGGTGCCCCCGCAGCGCGTTGATGAGAGCGTTGCGCTGACGAACAAGCAGATCGCGCGTCTTGAAGACCATCGATCGAGCCTGCTGCTCTTCTGACTTTATGGGCACGAACCGCATGGTGGGGCGCACCACGGCTTCTGCAATGGCCTCGGCGTCATTCGCATCGTTCTTCTGCCGCTTCACAAAGGGCTTTACGTAGATCGGCGGGATCAGGCGCACCTCGTGGCCCAGCTTCAGGAACTCTCGGCCCCAATAATG
>NZ_BNCL01000105.1 GCF_014656455.1 Paracoccus aerius | reverse complement strand
GCTACGCGCGGAGTTTCACCCAGAAGCCTGCGACAACTGTCGGCCGACGCACGGGCAATGGCGGCGAGACCCTCGGCATCAGGATCGACCACCAGACCGCAGTCGGAGAAGATCATGCCGCCCTTGATCGGGGCGCCGTTATCACAAGCCAGCATCAGGAAGAAGCTCGACACAATCGGCGCGTCAGGGGAGCGGCCGATGATCTGCAACGCGGCGCGGACGGTGTCAGCAGTTGTCGCGACCGCGCCTGCTACGGTGCCATCCGCTTGACCCAGCCGGACCCGCATTGCTGCCTGACGGATCGGATCGCGCATCTCGATCACCGCACGTTCAGCGGTCATTCCCTTGGCCATCCGCATCCGGTGCCAGTGATCGGCCAATTGGTTGAGGTCAGGCGCCTCGGCTGGAAGGATCATGCTGACGCCAGCAATTTCCGGTCCGTTCATCAGGCTGACGCGAGCTAAGCCTTCGCCGGTCAGGCGCCTTGCGGCCTCTGCCACACGGGGATCGCGGCCTTCGGGCAGGATGATATGGCGCGGGTTGGCGCGTGCTGCGGTGAGGATGCGGTCCAGCGGTTT
>NZ_BNCL01000104.1 GCF_014656455.1 Paracoccus aerius | reverse complement strand
TCCAGCGTATCGTCGCCAAAGCCACCTGCTAAGGTGTCGCGGCCTGTTCCCCCATAGAGCAGGTCGTTGTCCTGACCGCCATGGAGCCAGTCGTTGCCGTCGCCACCTTCCAGGATGTCGTCGCCCTGGTTGCCCAGAAGCGAGTCATTGCCTGTGCCACCCAGAACAAGATCAGCTCCCGCTCCACCACTGATCGTATCGTTACCGGCAGCGCCATCGAGAACATTGGCACCGGCATCACCGGTCAGAAGATCAGCAAAGTTGCTACCGATCAGGTTCTCGATCGAGATCAGAGTGTCGCGTCCTTCAGAGACGCTGACCAGTTGGGCAACGCCCTGGTTGTTGAGATTGACAGTCACACCCGAAATCGCGGTTTCATAGGTTGCAGTATCAATGTCGATCCCGCCATCCAGCGTATCATCACCAAACCCGCCGCCCAAGGTATCACGGCCTTCACCGCCATACAGTTGGTCGGAGTTCTGCCCCCCATGCATCCAGTCGTCGCCACTTCCTCCTTCGAGAAGATCGTCGCCTTGATTGCCGAACAACATGTCGTTGCCTGCCTCACCCCGGATGGTGTCGTTGCCAGCACCCCCTGAGA
>NZ_BNCL01000103.1 GCF_014656455.1 Paracoccus aerius | reverse complement strand
GGTGCCGCGCCCCAGGAGCATCGGCACCGCATTGCCCTACAAAACCATAGTTGCCGGAACTCATGACCTTTGGGATGTCGCTCCCCTTCTCGACAGCGAAGCCCTACTGGTCCAGGCCCAGCTTGGCTTTCAGCGCATCGATGCGTTTCGAAGCCTCCGCCTTGCTGATGGTGTCGTCAAAGGCGTCGGGATCGTCGGCCTGTTCGCTCAACGTCTTGAGATAGGACGCCTGTGCGCCGGTCATCGGGTCTTCGCCGCTGACCCAGGTGTCGGGATCTTTTTCGGCATTGTCGGTCGGGTGGGATTTTGGGTTTTCATCGGCCATGGGGCACTGCCTTTCTCAGGATGCTGCAAGGAAACACGCGCCCCATGTTCTGGTTCCGTTCTTGTCCATCCAGAAGCCCGAAGGACATGAGCAGCAAGGCGAGGCTGATGAAGGTGCATCCGGTAAAGCTGACCTCATAATCAGCCAGAGAAGAACCGATCAGGTGATGAGGATAAGACCAACCCTCTTTGTGGACGCCGTGTATGCCGGTCGGTTCGGAGGCATTGCTCCAGAATTGGGTGTCCATCATGAAAAAGCGGCAGCACCCAGGGAGGAGG
>NZ_BNCL01000102.1 GCF_014656455.1 Paracoccus aerius | reverse complement strand
GACCCATCAGCGCCATGGCGATCCAGGCGTTCGCTCCCCCGATGGAAGGGTTCCGAAGAGGACGCGACTTTGCCGCCTGGCTGGGTCTCGTCCCCGTCCAGAAGTCGACCGGTGGCCGGCAAATCCTAGGGCGGACCTCCAAAATGGGACAACGGGACATCCGAAGGCTGTTGATCATCGGCGCGATGACGCGGGTCAGATGGGCGATCAAAAACGGCCCTCCAAAGGGGTCTTGGCTCGAGCAGATGCTGGCGCGCAAGCCTCGGATGCTCGTCGCCATCGCCTTGGCAAACAAGACCGCCCGCGCGATCTGGGCGGTGATGACGAAACAGGAGGATTATCGAGACCCTGCCCCGGCCGTGTGACACGGCAAGGGCTGGCAGGTGTGAGACGGACATTGACCAGTAAGGACAAACGATCGACCAGATCGAGGTTGGGGAAACCAGGCCCTCCCAGAGAGCTCGCAGCTCGGGCTCATTGATATGGACCCAGCCTTCGCATCGCCATACCGGCCCGCGGCATTGTCAAAGCCGCACATTGAGGCCTGACACATGACCGTACCCGATCACATGTCCGAACCGTTCAAAAGAAAGCTTGCACCGACCGAGGTATCCACACATGGGAGG
>NZ_BNCL01000101.1 GCF_014656455.1 Paracoccus aerius | reverse complement strand
GTCGAGGTGGGGCCCGGCGACTACATGTGGCTGCGCGCCTTCTGCCCGCAGGCCTGCTATGCGGGCGGGCCGGGGCCGTTCCGCTATCTGCTCTACAAGGACGTGAACCGCCACGCGCCCTTGTGGCCCAACAGGTAAGGTGCCTCGCCTGCGCTGGTGATTAACCGACGGATCGGTCTGGTGATCGGTTCGTCCGAAACCGATCGCACCACAGTGGCGAGTATACAATGCCCATGGTCATGCTTCGTATCTGTGCCGCAGGTGATGATTGATTTCGACCCTCTGCTTTAAACACAGCACCCTTTTTACACTTGCCTCCGCCCCCTTTGGGTCCTTCCAGCTCCCTTTCCTATGCGGTGGGCATTGTCCCGCATATTTCCTAGTTACGCACCGAATATCGGGGTTCGCACCCGAGGTTCGCAGGTTCGCACCAACCATGGTGGGAAGGGAAGTACAGCAAGGTCCCGGGGCAGGTCAGCACCGTGAGTGCAGCGGTAGGATTCCGAATAGCAAGGCCGGCCTATCGGAACCGACCGCCTGAAAACCCGTCTCTCGGTACACTGAGCTACTCCCCGATCCTTGGACAGTTTTCGGGGATGTTTAAGCTACTGCCTGCGCCTGCTGATCGGTTTCGATGGTGTTG
>NZ_BNCL01000100.1 GCF_014656455.1 Paracoccus aerius | reverse complement strand
GGCCTTGCGCATGCGCTTGAACTGCCGGGCATGGGCATAGCGCCCCACCTGGGCGGCCAGTCGCGGGGCAAGCCGCGCGTAGCTCTGGCGCAGATCGATCCCTGCCTTTCTGGCCAGGCCCACCAGCAAGGCGCGGGCACGCTCGTAGAGCCGGGCATCCGTCGGATGAGCGATGGTCTTTTCCATCACGGTTGTGTCGACAGCCACCCGCTTCAGGCTCTTGTCGGTAACGGCGCCAGATGCCCGACCTGCCTCGATCGTCTTGGTCAGCAGCCACTCCACCCCTTCTTCGCCGATGCGCTTGCGCCAGCGTGTCAGCGAGGACGGGTCGATCGGCGGGCGGTGCTGAAAGAACGCCTCGCCGGTGAAATGTTGATAGTAGGGATTTTCGACCCACCGGGCGACGACGGCCTCGTCCGAGAGCTTGAAAGCATGCTGGAGATACATCAGCCCCGCCACCAGGCGTGGAGATGTCGCCGGCCGCCCTTGGTGCGAAGGGAAGAAGGTTGCCCACTCCCGCTCGAAAAACTCCCAGTCGATCAGCGCGGCGAGCTTCACCAGCTCGTGGCGGGCATCGATCATGTCGACCAGTCTCGGACGGAGCAGGTCATCCTGTTCAGGGGCGCGGGAATGGGGCTTCATCGGCGACCAGAATTTGCAGGGT
>NZ_BNCL01000099.1 GCF_014656455.1 Paracoccus aerius | reverse complement strand
AGTGCAATGATGGCATAGAAGGCGCCATGCTCCAGATAGCGGTATTGTGCCAACGTGCCCTTTTCCACCAGCATGATGGTTATGGACCGCACATACATTGCTCCGATACCCAGTCCGATGGCGATGATGAACAGGTTCTGGGTGAGCGCAAATGCCCCGATCACGCCGTCGAAGCTGAACGAGGCGTCCAGCACTTCCAAGTAGAGGAAGGCACCCAAGCCGCCCTTGGCGCCAGCGACCAAGGTCTCCTGGGTACTATCCAAAAGCCCGCCCAGGACCTCGACCAGCAGAAAGGTCAGCAAGCCCCAGATCGCGGACTTGAAGAAGATGTCCGACTCGGCCGGCTCAAGAAAGCTCGAGAAGATCAGGATCAGCGACAGCACCAGAGCGACCTCAATGCCCCGGATCGTCGCGTATTTCTGCATTTTAGCTTCAAGCCAACGCACCCAGTGGACGTCCTTTTCATGGTCGAAGAAGAAGGACAGGCCCACCATCATCAGGAAGGTGCCGCCAAAGGCCGCGATGGGGAGATGCGCGTCATGCATGATGCTCGCATATTCCTCAGGCTGTGCTGCGGCCAGCACCACTGCCTCCCATGGTCCGATCTTCGCGGCGACCACCACGATCAGCAGCGGGAAAACGATCCGCATGCCGAAGACGGCAATCAG
>NZ_BNCL01000098.1 GCF_014656455.1 Paracoccus aerius | reverse complement strand
GCTGAAATTTGGTGGCGCCCTCTTGAGCGGTGTCACAAAAGGACCAGCGTCGAGCGCCTTTCCCCAGGCTCCATCTGCACCAAGGGCATCCCCCACGTCCAACCGCGCCCTCGTCGCGGTCCGTATTATCGATGGGTTGCGTGGCCGCATCAGTCGACCTGACCGAGGCGAGTATTTGCTCTGCCACGTGGCGGCACATCTGATTGCCGCGAATAGATACCGACGGCCTGTTGACCACATAGTCATATGTCGGTTCCCTTTCTCGCCTCGGTTATGAAAAAAGATGGGATCATCCCCTGCCTGAACGATTGCTGCTAACACCGGGATGCTGACCAATTGGTAACAGGTTTTTGTCAGGAAGACCCTAACCTATGTCAGCACGAACAGCTCAGGCATCGATTATGTGTGAACGTGCTGGCAGGCATTGTTCCTTGTTCACGCCCCAGACGTGCTGGAACTACGTTCAGGCGGCCGGGTATGTCGCAGGTTAATTCCGAAAAGCTATAGGTTTGTATTTAGTAATGCCTTTCCTCGCATGATACCGTTCGCCGCGGCATGCCCCGCTAGTGGCAAAGTTCCTCAAGCGTCGAGGCGCCATTGAACTCGAGATCGGTCATCGGGAAACCGACGACAGGAAATCGGGGGTATCCCTTCAGTTTGGATCATTAGCAGGCTCAGGCGCTTCTGTTTGCTAAAAGACGTCTGCATCACCTCCTATGGAAATCGAGGAAATCATGACGTAACCGCCCGGTTGCCACCGCCTGCCTGAGCGTGGGGTGATCGGCTAAGACACGTGCATAGCGACGTCGTTAACGACGTA
>NZ_BNCL01000097.1 GCF_014656455.1 Paracoccus aerius | reverse complement strand
GCCCACCTCAGGATTGCCTTGCTGGTGAACTCAGTGCCATTGTCACTGACAATGCAGGCGGGTTTTCCATAGATCCTGACAAGAGCGTCGAGCTCCCGCGCAACTCTCGCCCCCGAGATACTGGTATCGGCAATCAACGCGAGGTTTTCGCGGCAGCAATCGTCGTTCACGGCCAGAATGCGGAACCTCCGGCAGGCTCCAAACGTGTCGGACAGGAAGTCCAGCGACCACCTCTGGTTCGGCAGCAACGGTATGGGCATGGGGCTCCGGCTGCCGCGCGCCCGCTTACGGCCGCGCCTGCGGCGCACCGACAGGCCTTCTTCCCGGTAAATGCGGTAGAGCTTCTTCTCGTTCATGACCATGCCTTTGCGCTCCAGCATGATGCCCACACGCCGATAGCCGAAGCGGCGACGCTTCTCGGCAATCTTGTGCATCTCCTTACGGATCTCCTGATTGTCGGGCGGCCGTTCGCGCCGCACCGTCTTCGGATCGACACCGATCAGGACGCAGGCCCGGCGTTGAGAGATCGGATGATCGCGCATTGCCCGCAACACTGCGTCCCGCCGTTGCATCGGCGTCGTCAGGGTTTTCCCAAGAGATCCTTCAGCACGACGTTATCGAGCATCGTATCGGCCAGCAGGCGCTTCAGCTGCGCATTCTCGTCCTCAAGATGCTTCAGCCTTTTGGCATCGGACAGGTCCATCCCGCCGTATCTGGCCTTCAGCTTGTAGAAGGTTGCGGGGCTGAGCCCATGTTTCCGGCAGAGGTCAGCAGTGGGCAAACCAGCCTCCTGCTCTTTGATCATCCCGATAATCTGCGCCTCGGTGAAACGGCTTTTCCTCATCTCGTCTGCTCCTTCAGGTTGCGCAGACTCTACATCACAGCGAGGGAACTTCCGGGGGGCAGGTCA
>NZ_BNCL01000096.1 GCF_014656455.1 Paracoccus aerius | reverse complement strand
GCTACCGCCGACCGGTCGGATGATCGTGGAACAGCTGGTCGGATGTTGCTGGAATAAACGGTCGGATGCCGTGGAATACGCACAGGACTCAGAAAAGGCGCGCAAGTGGGCCTATGGAGTGTGGCGGGGCATCTATCCCAACCACAAATTGCCTACTGGATGGTTCGGGGCCCCGCCGCGTACGCCACAGGACGACGCCTACGCCCTAGTTGACCGAGAAGTCCGCCGCTTCCGCAAGAGCAGCAAGGGGAGGGCAGCATGACGCTTGAAGAAGCCATGCACACCGCATGCGCCCAGGTCGGCATCGTCCCACCTAACCGGATCAAGGTCGGGGACTTTGTCCGCACCAACACCCTGGAACGGAATGGGAAAGGCGATGCCACAGTGCTGATCTTCGATGATAGGCAGGGAGGCATTGCGACGAATTGGCAGACCGGCCAGCAGCACAGGTTCACACTCCGGGAGCCCGGCCAAGCGCCGACCCCACGACCGCGCGATGTGGAAGCTGAGCGCCGGGCCGAACGGGACCGGCTAGAAGTCGAGCGCATCTGCTTGGCCATAATCCGGGGCTGTCGGCAGGACACCCATCCCTATTTGGCCCGAAAGGGCTTTCCACTGGATCACGCATTGGTCTGCGATGATCCCCGGGTTCATCTACCAAATACTCGGCTTAGCCAAGCCATTGCAGCTGCGATCCCGGCCAGCGACAAGCCGTTGCTGGTGGTGCCAGGTCGCCTCGGCACTGGCAAGGACGGCAGGATCACCACGATCCAGTTCATCACGGCCGATGGAGAGAAGAAGAACCTGCTGCGCGGCCAGATGGGGGGCACGGCTGTTGATTTCCACCCAGAACTGAGCCGGCATTTCCATCGAGAAGTGAGCCACCTCTAACTATGGATTTCCGGTCATTCAGTG
>NZ_BNCL01000095.1 GCF_014656455.1 Paracoccus aerius | reverse complement strand
GTCGAAGCCCGAGAGGTCCTTGTAGGCGGGGAAGCGTGCGGCCTTCATGTGATAGGCGATGGAGCGGACCTCGCGCTCGGCCAACTCGGCCTTGAGAAGCTGCGACAGGATCGGCACGGCTGCGTCAAAGGCCGGCGCAGCCTGTTCTATCAGGTCCGTCACGGCCTGCGCCATGCCGTGCATCTTCAGGCTGCGAAGCATGATGACGATGGCGCCGCTGGCGGGATCATGACGCATGACGGCCCCCTGCAACGGAGGTGCGCAGGCCGTCGTAGCGTTCGACATTGGCCTTTGGCTCGCGGCGCAGCGCCAGGGCCTGCGGAGTATCGAGGGGCGGCCCGCCAATGACCTTTCCATCGATCAGCCGGTGCAGGAGGTTCAGCACATGGGTCTTGGTCGCAACGCCCTCGGCCAAGGCCAACTCCACANCTCGGCAAAGGGCGCGCCATTGCGCAACGCCCCGGGCTTGCGCTGAAGAACAGCCAGGTAATGCCGCCAGTCATAGATCGTCCGCGGTGGCAGCTTGTGGCTGCGCTGGATGATGCGGCAATGTTCGCACAGGATGTTGCCCTCGGCCGCCACGACCAGCCGGTCCGGATAGATCCGCAGGCTGACAGGCCGGTTCGCGAATGATGCCGGCACGCTGTAGCGATTGCGCTCGAAGCTGATCAGGCAGGTGGGCGAGACGCGCTTGCTGAGTTCGATGAAGCCATCAAAGGCGGGCGGCAACGGCATCAGCACGGCCCGCTCCTCAGCCCAGACATCGGCGATCGTGCCCGGCAGCGTGCCGTGCGGGGTCTCCTGCCACACCTCCAGGCAGCGCTGCTCCAGCCAGGCGTTCATCGTGGAAAGGTCGGGAAAGCCCGGCATCTCCTGCAGGATCTGGTGGCGGGAGTCCTGAACGTTCTTCTCGACCTGACCCTTCTCCCAGCCTGCGGCCGGATTG
>NZ_BNCL01000094.1 GCF_014656455.1 Paracoccus aerius | reverse complement strand
CACATGACCGTACCCGATCACATGTCCGAACCGTTCAAAAGAAAGCTTGCACCGACCGAGGTATCCACACATGGGAGGGCGACTTGATGATCTTTGAGCGGGCTCAGGGCGACGCCAATGTGGCGACGCTGGTCGAACGCAAGACCCGCTACACCGTTCTGCTGCGCAACAATGACCGGAAGTCTCGGCCCCTCATGAACCGTCTGATCCATGAGATGTCACCCCTGCCCGCCGAGGCGCGGCGCTCGATCACCTTTGACCGCGGCCTAGAGTTCGTGGCCTGGCGCGAGTTGGAAACCGGCATGGGCACAAGGGCTTGGTTCTGCGACCCGCAAGCGCCGTGGCAAAAGGGCTCGGTCGAGAACATGAACAGGCGGCTACGCCGCTACCTGCCTCGGGACACCGCTGTGTTGCAGCTGACGCCTCGTTCGATGAGGATGATGTGTCAGCGCCTGAATGCCACGCCCCGAAAGTGCTTGGGCTACCGAACATCGACCGAAGCGTTTCGAGACGAACTGATACGACTGGAGGAACCATGACGAACCCTGCCCCGCAGGACTGGTGCATTCAGAATGGAGCCTGCACAGGCGGCGGCCAGCCCGTAGGTCATCCCTTCTCTCTGCAGCACACTAGTTCACAATTTGAACTGCTTCTGCTTTGGCTGCGCCCAGCAGTGCCGCATCAAGGCTCGCCAGTGAGGCGCTATGTCGTAATGCTAGCTGTTCAGTCCCGGCATCTGGTGGATAGGATCCAGGATGAATCGATCTGGCTCTGAAGTCCAGATTTTGCAGATGTATTCGTAGGGCGTGAGACCACCGAGGGTCTTGAGCCGACGCGCGAAGTTGTAGGCTGCCATGAAGTCCGCGAGATGCGTACGCAGTTGCTCGTGGCTGAACCGCCCCGGGTTCACCGGAGAGTTTGTGGTTCAATGATTAGGCTGCTTTTTCGGCTGCGTTCAAGCTTGCGTAGAAGG
>NZ_BNCL01000093.1 GCF_014656455.1 Paracoccus aerius | reverse complement strand
GAGATACTCCATTCCAACAATCATCCCAGTCCAAAGAACCGATCAGGTCGCAAGTCGGAAGGTGGGGAGCAGAATACGCTTACCTTGATGCCGAGGATCTTTCCACTGAGGCAGCGGTCATCTGCCAGAACTTTGTAGACGCCAACCTCAAGGCTCCATCAACTGCGGATCACCCCTGGCTTGATCGGGATATTATCGACATGGGCACGTGGAAGTATACCGTTCTATCTTATGTCGATGCCCAAAACTCTTTCGGGGCAATGATCCGCACCGACTACCATTGCGAGGTGCAGTACAAGGGTTCCGGCGACAACCTCGACCCGGCGAACTGGACGCTAGTGACCTTGGAGATGTCTTGACAAGTTAAGCAGGGGCGATCACCCGCCCCTGCCACGACCCGAGGGCAGGTTTTGTTATGCTGCGATCAGGGCGCGGGCTTCGTCCCGGAACTGCTCTCGCCATTCGTCAGACAGCCCAAACAATCCGTAATCAGTGCTTGCCAGGATCATCAGGGATACATCGGTGATCTTGAGTTTCGGAGCGGCCCGCATCAGGTTTTCGACCTCGATCTTGCGATCTGTCGCGGCGCCCTGTTCGTCCTCGTCGTCGCTTTCGGCGTAGATGCGGCGCTCTTCCGCGTCCAGAACCAGCCAACGATCAAAGAGGGCTTCGAGCGGCGTTCGGGTTTCGGCCTCAGCTGCACCGGCAGCTTCTGCGCCGGCGATGTAGGCACCGCCGACTGCCGCCATGAGACAGGCTGCGGGCGATGCCGCAAGCAAGCGACGGCGTGAAACGGTGTTTCCTTGGATTGCGTCGGATGTGCGCGTATATGTGGCCTGAGCCATTGCTTGATACTCCTGATATCAGGTTGATGGTTAGGCTCCCGGTCGCGTCTTCACCCGCGCCGGGTGAGCTGCTCCCCGGAAATTGGACAGTGACGGAAGCTACGATCTGACGTTTGCTGGTCTCCAAGAACGAGGAGATCAGGAATG
>NZ_BNCL01000092.1 GCF_014656455.1 Paracoccus aerius | reverse complement strand
GCAAGCAGGAGTGACTCGCAGATGGAAAGTGCAGCTAATCCGGCGTATTCGTTTGCAGTGGACATCCACAAAGTTCCTTTTAGCAGCCCACTGGCTTTCGCAGAGGCTTTGATCTGATGCGTACCCACTTCTCGCAGAAATTCCCCTATGCTGGACTGATAGAAAGCAGTCTCAGACAGATTTCTGCTTACGCATCGCAAGTCGGCAGGGGGAGGCATGACACCAGTCAAAAACAGTCCACTTGTCCGTAAGCTCTCCGCGTTCGTGGCGCTGTCAGAGGCCGAGCTCGCTGTCCTGGACCATCTGCATCAGCGTCGCCGGACCTTCCTTGCAGGGCGCGATCTGGTACATCAGGGACAATCGGAACAAGCTGCGTACATCCTGTCGGCGGGTTGGGTCTGTTCCTACAAGCTTCAGCCGGACGGGACGCGTCAGATTGTTGACTTCCAGATCCCTGGGGATTTCCTCGGGTTGCGCAGTGTTTTGCTCCGCACCTCGGACCACAGCTTCGAGCCGCTCACGGATATCCAGGCAGCTGAGGTGCTGAAAGGCGATCTTCTTGATGCGTTCACGCACACCCCGCGATTGGCCATGGCCGTTCTTTGGGCGGCATCACGAGACGAGGCAATGGTGGTAGAGCATCTTGTCGGCATCGGACGGCGAAACGCCGAGGCCCGAATGGCACATTTCTTGCTGGAACTGGCATCAAGGCTGGCTTTGGTCGGGATGGGCAGCAGGGAAGGCTACGACTGCCCCCTCACGCAATATCATCTTGCCGACGCATTGGGCCTGAGTGCCGTTCATGTGAACCGCGTGTTGCGCCAGCTCCGTGAAAACGGACTGGTGACCTTTCGAGACGGTCATGTATCGATCCACGATCACGAGGGGCTTATAAAGTTGGGGGAATTTGATCCAGCATACCTCGACCAGGACGGGCCGCTCGTAAGATGAGGAAGTCAGCGTTTGCTTTTCCGCAAGTTGCAAGAACTCTTTTTTGCCGCAAGTCCAAGGCGTACGGCCAGCGCTTCGGGAGTTCCAGAAGTATGTTTGGGTTA
>NZ_BNCL01000091.1 GCF_014656455.1 Paracoccus aerius | reverse complement strand
CGGACGCCCTTCTGTTTGTCAAGCGGCAATGCGAGTGCGGTTGATGTCCTGCTGTCGGCGCATGATGATACCGAAGACCTCGCGTGCAATGTAGCGTTTCAAGCTGCGGATGGCTTCCAGCTTGCTATGCCCTTCGGCGATGCGCCGGGCCACATAGGTCTTGGTTTTCTCATCGGTCCTGAGCCGGCCGATCGCAATGATGTGCAGCGCGCTGTTGGCCGCGCGATCGCCCCCGCGGTTCAGACGATGTCGGACGGTCTTCCCTGATGATGCAGGGACCGGGCTGGCGCCGCACAGAGCGGCAAAGCTGGCTTCGGACTTGAGGCGTTCCGGATTGTCGCCCGCCGTAAGCAGCAGTTGAGCGGCGCCGTTGTGGCCGATGGAGTTGCGGGCGACGAGTTCAGGGGCCAGGTCCTCGACAATCGCTTTGATCATCATGTCGAGGTCGGCAATCTCATCGTGCAGTTCGATATAGCGACGGGCGAGCGACTTGAGGCTGATGCGATAGGCGGCCTCGACTTCACGATAGGCTGTCAGATCCGGACGCCAGGCGGCCAGTGTCCGCACCAACTGCATCCGTGTCATATGGCGGAGCTGATCGCGCAGAATATCGGGCGCGCAGACGATCGTGTTGTGGATCATCTGCAAGGCCACACGCCGCGCAGTGACAGCGGTCTTACGGCAAGCCTTAAGAACTCTCAGGGATTCAACCATCCCGTCGCGGGTTCGCGGGGTGACCGTTCTCGCTCCAGCGAGGGCCGCATGTGCGGCATTCTGGGCATCGAGATCATCGTTCTTGCCGCGCCTGCGCCGGTCTTGCCGATCAGGCGCGGTGATCTCGAGAACCTCGATCCCTGCGGCTTGCAGGAAGCGCAGGAGCCCCGCGCCGTAGCTGCCAGTGGATTCGATCCCCACGCGCTGAAGCTGGCCCAAACTGCGCATCCAAGCGAGCATCTGGCGATAGCCTTGTCGCGTCGCGGCAAAGCTGCTGGTTCCGAGGATTCGGTCATGGTTGTCAACGACGGCGGCCACGTGCAAGTCCTTGTGCGTGTCGACGCCGCCGA
>NZ_BNCL01000090.1 GCF_014656455.1 Paracoccus aerius | reverse complement strand
GAGAAGATCGTCGCCTTGATTGCCGAACAACATGTCGTTGCCTGCCTCACCCCGGATGGTGTCGTTGCCAGCACCCCCTGAGAGAGTTTCGGCACCCGTGTTGCCAAAGAAACCATCAGCGTAGCGGGTGCCTGTGACCAGCAGGTCAGGGTCAAGAACGTAGATATTCGTAGGCCGACTTTCGTCGAATTCATTCACACCGACGATGCTACCAATGTTGGTCGTTCCTCCGGCTTTTACGCCAAAGGCGAGAGTCGCTCCCGCGCTGTTCGTGAAGCGGTTTCCTGAAATCTCGACAGCGTCAGGCCCATCGTTGTTGATAGCATTCCCGCTCTCATCGAAGATGTTGTTGGTCACCGTCGCTCTCGCGCCCGGGTTCAGGTAGATGCCGCGCGTCCAGCCGATAAAGCTGTTGCCATCAACCAGAAGACCGGAGCTTGTCCCCGAAGCGTTCAGGATCCCCTTGAAATCTCCGCCGGTCGCTTCCCTTGTAAAGACCGAGTTCAGGATCTGAACGTCAGCTGCACGGACAAAGATGCCTGCACTGCGGGGACCACCTTCCTGGATCTGCATCCCGTCGATGATCGTGCCGGCAGCGGCCCCCATGATTTCGAAGGATCCGTTCAAGCTGGCTTCGGTCTGTCGGGAGCCATCAGCACTGGAACCGGCATTTGCGCCAAGAATGGTGAGCGTTTTATCGATCACGACATTCTCGTTGTAGCTGCCTGCGGAGACGATGATCGTGTCGCCTTCCGAAGCCAGATTGACTGCTTCCTGGAGCGACCTGATTCCATTCTCACCAACCAGCCAGACGACCTTATCGTCGAAGACGGCCATCTCTACCCCGGAAAGTGTGTCACTCCCGGAATTCCCCACCAGATCAGTAATCGTACCGTTGGAGAAAGCATAGTTGGCGTAAGACCCTTGATAGACAGCGCGGTCGAAGCCTTCACCGCCTATCAAGACGTCATTACCCTGACCTCCTTCCAGCGTATCGTCGCCAAAGCCACCTGCTAAGGTGTCGCGGCCTGTTCCCCCATAGAGCAGGTCGTTGTCCTGACCGCCATG
>NZ_BNCL01000089.1 GCF_014656455.1 Paracoccus aerius | reverse complement strand
CGCCTTGCGGCGCCAGCTTACCAGACGGTCTATCGCTGTGAGAGTCAGGCCGCCCAAGAACTGGCAACCATCTTCTGACTATCACTATGATGGATCAGCTTGTCAGTCTCGGATGGGGTCCTCTGGCAGATAGCCTGGTTCAAAGCATCCAACACGAAACCAGTCGTCATCGAGCTCGAGACGCGCCAGCCGACGATCTTCCGGGCGAAGACGTCGATGATCGAGCCATGGAAACGCCACTGGTCCGAGTGACCATGGCGAGGGGCAACATAGACCATGCCCTGCCAGCTTGAGACATAGGTGAAGTCGCTGACCCATAGCTGGTTCGGCATGTCCGCAACGAAGGCCCGGTTCACCTTGTCGTCTGGGCAAGGCTGAGCCGCATCGGGGTGGGTCGTGATGACCTTCTTGCCACGCACAACGCCTTGCAATCCCATCGCCTTCATCAGCCGCTCCACCGTGCAGCGGGCGATATCGTGCCCTTCGCGGCGTAATTGGTGCCAGACCTTGCGCGCGCCATAACGGCCCCGGCTGCCATCGAAAACCTCCTTGATGGCAGCCATGTCGAGGCGATCCTGCCTGGCCCGATCCGACGCCAGATCGGGATTACGCTCGACGGCCTTGAAGGCATGATAGGTCGATGGTGCGATCCCCAGAACCCGGCAGATCGGCCCGACACCATGGACACAACGGTGATCGTCGATGAACGCGATCATTTGCGGAAGGGGCGGTCGAGCTCCGCCGCTGCGAAATACGCACTGGCCTTCTTCAGGATCTCATTGGCCTGGCGCAGTTCACGGACCTCGCGCTCCAGTTCCTTGATCCGGTCCTTCTCCGCGCTCGTCAGACCGCCGCGCTGACCGGCATCACGTTCGGCCTGCTGGCACCAGACGCGCAGGCTGTCGGGCGAACAGCCAAGCTTCGGCGCAATCGCCCTGTAGGCGGCCGTGTCGCTCGCGTAGTCGCCGCGGTTCTCTCGGAAAAGTCGAACACCGCGTTCGCGAAGCTCGGCCGGATAGGCGGGGGTGAATCTCGGCTTTGACATAGGGCTCATCCTTTGAGTGTTTTACTCTCCGGTAAACCCGGGGCGGTTCA
>NZ_BNCL01000088.1 GCF_014656455.1 Paracoccus aerius | reverse complement strand
CGGAGCGGATGGAACGCTTCACAGGCTTGCCCTGTTGATTTTTCTATAAGGGAGGCGCCTGACATGAACACGCTCCTGATCAGCAGCGCCGTGGCGCTTGCTCTGACATCGACACATCTGGCTGCCGGTCCGGTCCAGACCCAGGCTGACATCGCACCCCTTGGAGCCGCGTCTGTGGAGCAGCTTTGGCTGGCCAAGGACAACAAAGGCAAAGGGCACGGTCACGGCAAGGCCGTGGGGAAGGGTCATGGCAATGCCAGCAACGGCAACGCCAACCGCGGCCCCGACCGGGCGCAGGGCCGCATCGAACAGCCCGGGGCGGAAAGGGGGAGCGATCATGGCGCCAATCGCGGCAGGAAGCCCGAGCATGCGGGCGGGCCGAAGCGCAAGACGACCAACAAGGCCGTCGAGCAGGCAACGCACGGACATGGAAACGGCCGCCGTGGGTTTACCACGGCAGAACATGAAGAGGTCCTGAGCCGCATCCTTTCGACGCCGGCTCCTGCAGGACGTGACATGAAGCGGCTTCTGGCTGCGACGGCGCTTGCAGTGGTCACACCTCAACTGCTCGTCGCCGATATCCCTGACGATGAGCTGATCGCCTATCGCAACTGTCCGCCGGGCTTGGCGAAGAAGGATCCACCTTGCGTTCCCCCCGGCCTGGCCAAAAACGGTGTCAGCTACGAGGAGTGGGCGTCGTATGATGGGGATGACTATGACAGGCTCTGGGTCGAGCGCCGGGACGAATGGCTCAGGACTGAAGCCGACGTTGATCCCGATCCTGAGCTTCTGCTTTTGCAATCAGACCAGATCGCGACGCTCTTTGGCCTTGATCCTGCACCCGAAGGCCATCGCTATGCTTTGATCGACGGCATGCCTGTTCTGCTCGACGATAGCGATTACGACGCGCTGCTTTTGGTGAACCAGATGGCACAGGTGCCCGATCTTCCGGCCGGAGTGCCGATCGCCCCGACGGCAGCCCTGACACAGGATGAACTGGCCAGCGTCTATCGTCTGCCGCATCTGGGAGCCGATGAAAACTATGCCGTTGTGAATGGACAGGTCGTACGGCTGAACGACAGAAACTATGAGCTGCTTCAGATGATCCGCGTGGCGCGGGCCATCCTGTAAACAAGAAAGACCCGCCTGGCAGTGCGGGTCTTCG
>NZ_BNCL01000087.1 GCF_014656455.1 Paracoccus aerius | reverse complement strand
CTGACCATCCGGCGCGGTCCCTCCGCGCCGGATGGTCCCCTGCACTCAAGGAAACCGCCATGACCAGCATCGACCTGCTTCCTGCCCGCCAGACGATCTCGGACGCCTTTCCGGGCTTTGCGGTGTCGGTCCTGGTGGCGGCGACGGCGCAGTTCCTGTCCGAGCATTACGGCGCGCCGGCGATGCTCTTGGCGCTGCTGCTGGGCTTGGCGCTGAACTTCCTGGCCGAGGAGGGAACCCGGACCGCGCCGGGCGTTGCGCTGACGGCGCGCACGGTGCTGCGGCTGGGGGTGGCGCTTCTGGGGGCGCGGATCAGTGTGGACATGCTGGCAGGCCTTGGCGGGCCAGCGATTGCCTTGGTGGTCGCGGGCGTGGTGCTGACCATCCTGTTCGGCCTGATCGCCGCGCGTTTTGTAAACCGAGGCTGGCGCTTTGCACTGCTGACCGGCGGCTCGGTGGCGATCTGCGGGGCCTCGGCCGCCATGGCGATCGCCGCGGTGCTGCCGCGCCATAAATGGTCCGAACGCGACCTGGCCTTTACGGTGCTGTCGGTGACGGTGTTGTCCACAGTAGCGATGGTGCTTTACCCGATGCTGTCGGATCTGTTCGGCTTTACGCCCCGCGACAGCGGTGTGTTCCTGGGCGGCACCATCCATGACGTGGCCCAGGTGGTCGGCGCGGGCTTTTCCATCGGTTCCGAAACAGGCGAGACAGCAACGCTGGTCAAGCTGATCCGCGTGTCGATGCTGGCGCCAGTGGTGCTGTGCTTCTCGCTGGTGATCCGCGCGCGCGGGCTGGCAGACCAGGAAGGCGGCAAGCGCCCGCCGCTGCTGCCGGGCTTTGTTCTCGGCTTTCTGGTGCTGGCGGCGCTGAACTCGGTCGGCGTGATCCCGGTGGTCCTGGCGGACTGGGCGGGCGTTCTCAGCCGCTGGGCGCTGCTGATCGCCATCGCCGCCGTGGGCATCAAGACCTCGCTCAAGCGGATGCTCGACGTCGGCGGCGTGGCCATTGGCCTGATTGTCGCCGAAACCATCTTCCTCGGCGTCTTTGTCGTCGCCGGTCTCCACTTCCTCAGCTGAAAGGCATCCTGCCATGAAACCGCTGGACCGCATCCTCACCGCAGCACGCGCCAACCCGCGCCATATCATCCTGCCCGAAGGCCGCGATCCCCGTGTGGC
>NZ_BNCL01000086.1 GCF_014656455.1 Paracoccus aerius | reverse complement strand
TGAGCTACTCCCCGATCCTTGGACAGTTTTCGGGGATGTTTAAGCTACTGCCTGCGCCTGCTGATCGGTTTCGATGGTGTTGAAGTAGACCACGGCGGGCGGCTGCCCGCCATGGGCGGTGTGGGGTCTCCGATGATTATAGAAGGCAATCCATTGGCCGATGGCAGCCTTGGCCTGCGACCCTGTTTCCCAAGCGTGCAGGTAGACGCATTCATACTTGAGGGACCGCCAGAGGCGTTCGATGAAGACGTTGTCGATGCAGCGCCCCTTGCCGTCCATCGAGATCCGAGTGCCAGCGCGCTTCAGCCTGTCCGTCCAAGCAAAAGACGTGAACTGTGAACCTTGGTCCGTATTCATGATCCCCGGCGCGCCGAAGCGGTGGATGGCCTCGTTCAGCGCTTCGACGCAAAAGTCCGCCTCCAGCGTGTTCGATATCCGCCAAGCCAACACCTTGCGGGTGAACCAGTCCATGATGGCGACGAGATACAGGAAGCCGCGCCGCATCGGCAGGTAGGTAATGTCGGCGCACCAGACCTGACCGGGGCGATCGACCCGTAGCCCGCCCAGCAGGTAGGGATAGGTCTTGTGCCCCTTCCTCGGCTTGCTGGTGTTGGGCTTCTGGTAGATCGGCATCAAGCGCATGAGCCGCATCAGCCGTCGGATGCGCTTTTGGTTCACGCCGTGCCCTTCGTTCTGCAGATGCCAGGTCATCTGCCGGACGCCGTAGAAGGGACTGTCGAGGAACTGCTTGTCGATGAGCTGCATCAGGCCGAGGTTCTGCTCCGTCTCTCCGACCGGTTCATGATAGAACGACGAGCGCGAGATCGACAGCAGGCGGCACTGCGCCCCGATCGACAACGCCGGATGGCCCTGCTCAATCATCCCGCGCCTCACTTGCCGGTCCACGGCTTGAGCTTTCGTGACAAAAAATCGTTGGCGACAGCCAGTTCTCCGATCTTGGCATGCAGTGACCGGACCGTCTCCTCATCCACCTCCGCAACAGGCTTTCTGCCACCACGCTCGAAGATGTCCACCGCACCGTCGAGCAGCGCCTTCTTCCATTGATGGATCATCGTCGGATGCACGCCGTATTCGGCCGCCAGCTCCGACACAGTGCGCTCGCCCTTCACGGCCTCAAGCGCCACGCGCGCCTTGAAGCCCGCATCATGGTTTCTGCGTTTCCGCATTCCTGATCTCCTCGT
>NZ_BNCL01000085.1 GCF_014656455.1 Paracoccus aerius | reverse complement strand
CCCCCTGCATCGCAAAAGGCCGCCTCTTTTCGAGGCGGCCCCTTGTGTTCGTGTTGCGGCGGGGTGTTTCCCGCCTGCGCCTTACTTCAGGATCTTCGAGACCACGCCGGCGCCGACGGTGCGGCCGCCTTCGCGGATGGCGAAGCGCAGCTTTTCTTCCATCGCGATCGGGGCGATCAGCTCGACCTCGAACTTCAGGTTGTCGCCCGGCATCACCATCTCGGTGCCTTCCGGCAGCTTGACGGTCCCGGTCACGTCCGTGGTGCGGAAGTAGAACTGCGGGCGGTAGTTGGCGAAGAACGGCGTGTGGCGGCCGCCTTCCTCCTTGGTCAGGATATAGGCCTCGGCTTCGAAATGGGTGTGCGGCTTGACCGAACCCGGCTTGCACAGCACCTGGCCGCGCTCGACGCCGTCACGGTCCACGCCGCGCAGCAGCGCGCCGATGTTGTCGCCGGCTTCCCCGCGGTCCAGCAGCTTGCGGAACATCTCGACGCCCGTGCAGGTGGTCTTGCGGGTGTCGCGGATGCCCACGATCTCCAGTTCGTCGCCCACGTTGACCGCGCCGCGCTCGACCCGGCCGGTGACAACCGTGCCGCGGCCCGAGATCGAGAACACGTCCTCGATCGGCATCAGGAAGGGCTGGTCGATCGCGCGCTCGGGCGTCGGGATGTATTCGTCCACCGCAGCGATCAGCGCGCGGATCGAGTTCTCGCCGATCTCGGGGTCGCGGCCTTCCATCGCGGCCAGGGCCGAGCCCTTGATGATCGGGATGTCGTCGCCCGGATAGTCGTAGGACGACAGAAGCTCGCGCACTTCCATCTCGACCAGTTCCAGCAGTTCCTCGTCATCGACCTGGTCGACCTTGTTGAGGTAGACGACCATGTAGGGGATGCCCACCTGGCGGCCCAGCAGGATGTGCTCGCGCGTTTGCGGCATCGGGCCGTCGGCGGCGTTCACCACCAGGATCGCGCCGTCCATCTGCGCCGCACCGGTGATCATGTTCTTCACGTAGTCGGCGTGGCCCGGGCAGTCGACATGCGCATAGTGGCGCGCGTCCGATTCGTATTCCACATGCGCCGTCGAGATCGTGATCCCGCGGGCCCGCTCTTCCGGCGCGCCGTCAATCTGGTCATAGGCGCGGAATTCGCCGAAATACTTCGTGATCGCAGCCGTCAGCGTCGTCTTGCCGTGGTCAACGTGACCAATCGTGCCAATGTTGACGTGCGGTTTCGTCCGTTCAAACTTTGCCTTTGCCAT
>NZ_BNCL01000084.1 GCF_014656455.1 Paracoccus aerius | reverse complement strand
CAGAGATGGTCCGGAATTTTCGACCAGTTTGCCGCTCAGCTAAGCTCTGGCATGGGTTTCATGTCAGGCAGCGGCTTTCAGGTTCTGGTTGGCGGTATCATAGGCCTCATCTGGCGTCAGCAACCCATGCGATGAGTGTGGACGTTTTTCATTGTAATAGGTGATCCAGGCGCCGATGCCCTGCGGGCCTCGGACCCGGTCTCGAAAGCGTTCAGGTAGACACACTCGTACTTCAGCGTCCGCCACAGCCTTTCGATCATCCGGTTGTCGATCCAGCGGCCACGGCCGTCCATGGAGATCCTCACCTTGGCGTCCAGCAACACCGCGGTGAACTCGGTGCTGGTGAATTGCGAGCCCTGATCGCTGTTGAAGATTTCGGGCGTGCCATATCGGGCCAGCGCCTCCTTCAGGGCCTCGACGCAAAAGCTCGCGTCCATGGAGTTTGAGAGCCGCCAGCTGAGCACCTTGCGGCTGTGCCAGTCCATGATCGCCACCAAGTACAGGAACCCCCGGCGCATGGGTATGTAGCTAATATCGGTGCACCAGACCTGATTGGGACGGGTGACGGACAGGCCCCTGAGAAGGTAAGGGTAAATCTTGTGCTCCGGGTGCTTCTTGCTGGTCTTCGGCTCCTGATAGATCGGCACCAGACGCATGAGCTTCATCAGCCGACGAACCCGATGGCGCCCGCACCGATGCCCTTCCCGTTGCATGTGACGGGCCATTTGCCGTGAGCCGTACCACGGCGTCTCGAGGAACTGCCGGTCGATAATGGCCATGAACTTCAGGTTCTCGGCGGTTTCGCCGCGTGGCTGGTAATAAAGGCTGGAGCGCGTCAGCGACAGCAGGCTGCATTGTCGCCGGACGCTGAGATCAGGGTGGTCCTGCTTCACCGCTTTTTGCCTCCAGTGCCGAGAATGAGACTGGAGGCTGCCGACAAAAAATCCCGCTCGATGACCAGTTGGCCGATCTTGGCATGCAGCTTCTCGACCTCACCCGCGGAAATCGCCGGCTCGGCAGCGTTGTTGCCGTCAAAGGCCGAGGCCATGTTCTCGATCGCGGTTCTTTTCCAGCCCGTGATCATGGTCGGGTGAATGTCATACTTCTTGGCCAGCTCAGCCGTGGTTAACTCCTCGCGGATGGCTTCCAACGCCACCTTCGCTTTGAACTCGGCCGAATAGCGCTTCCGTTTCGTCATGCGGATCAGTCCTTCGTCAATCGCCAGAGCTTAGCGACTGGTCCGAATTCCCGCGACCACCTCT
>NZ_BNCL01000083.1 GCF_014656455.1 Paracoccus aerius | reverse complement strand
CGGATAGGCGGGGGTGAATCTCGGCTTTGACATAGGGCTCATCCTTTGAGTGTTTTACTCTCCGGTAAACCCGGGGCGGTTCAAAGCTAGTGAATCGCCGAAAAGTTGCCAATTCTCATTGGGCTTTCTCCTTGAGGATGGATCAAGTAATGCCGAAACTGCGGGAATGTTCGTCAAGACAAGTTGTTGCATGTCATCTGGCCTAACGGTGGAATGGTCTGCGGCAACCATCGTCTTTGTCTGTGGTGCCGTCTTCATTGCGGCCGTCCTACGCGGCATAACACTGGCTGCGGTTCCACTGATCAGCATCGCCCTGTCGCCGACGGAGGCCGTGGTGATTACGATCCTTCTGCAATGCATGATCGGCCTCAGGGATCTTCCAGTGCTTCGGCATCTGGTCGCACGCACGACGCTTGTCACCCTGTCGGTTGGGGCGCTAATTGGCACTCCGTTGGGGCTGATGACGTTGTATGCGTTGTCTGCCGATACAATGCGCGTTGTCATTGCCATTATCGTCCTGCTGGCGCTGCTGGCCCTGATCAGGCAAGTGCGCGTCAAACCGGGACCACGACGAGCATTGGCCGCGGGCGTGTTGTCCGGCCTGTTTTCGGGAATGGCCGCAATGCCAGGCCCGCCGGCTGTGGCTTATCTACTGGGCACCTCCACACCCGCCGTACAAACCCGTGCCACCCTGATCATCTTTTTCTTCATTACGTCACTTTTCACGCTACCCGGCCTTTGGGTCCAAGGGATGTTAGGGCAGCCTACCTTGCTGATGGCGGTGGGATCCTTTCCCCTCTTGATGATCGGCACCCACCTTGGCGGGTGGGTATTTCGGCAGCTTGGCGAGGGCAGATATGAAAAAGCAGCGATCGCCATGCTAGCTGCCACGGCCATTCTGGCCGCCTTGCGCGGTGTGTGGGGTCTTCTGTAGACCGGTTTAGCGTTCCGCCATGACGGCTGTCACTACGGTTGCGTTGACGATGTCCTCGGTTGTGCATCCGCGCGAGAGGTCGTTGACCGGTTTGGCGAGGCCCTGCAGGATCGGGCCAATGGCAGTGAGCCCCCCGAGCCGTTGGGCAATCTTGTAGCCGATGTTTCCTGAGGCAAGGTCGGGGAAGATGAAGACGTTGGGCCGTCCTGTCAAAGAACTATTCGGGGCCTTCTTCGCCCGGATTACGTCATCCAAGGCTGCGTCGAACTGGATTTCTCCGTCGATTTCAAGATCGGGTTCTGCAGCGCGAACCAGTGACAGCGCCTCGTGGATCTTCG
>NZ_BNCL01000082.1 GCF_014656455.1 Paracoccus aerius | reverse complement strand
GGTAGTGTCCGAGCACGTGGTGTAATTTCACCGGCACGTTCGGTGTAATCTCGGGTGGCCATCGAGGTGTATGATCGAGGTGGAGTTTCGACGCTTCAACCACGGACCATACGGAGCCCCCGATGACCAAGACCAACATGGACCTGTCCGAGCTTTTGGCAAAGCACGATCAGGGTGATTTACTGCGCAGCATCGCCGAGGCCGTCCTTCAGTTGATCATGGAGGCTGATGTCGACGGCCTGATCGGCGCGGGTAGACACGAGCGCAGCGGCGACCGCACGACTTGGCGCAACGGATATCGCGAACGCGCGCTCGATACCCGCTTGGGCACTTTGAATCTGCGGGTGCCGAAGCTGCGGCAGGGCAGCTACTTCCCCGGCTTCCTCGAAGCCCGCAAGACCTCGGAACAGGCACTGGTTGCTGTGATCCAGGAAGCCTGGATCGGCGGCGTCTCGACACGTCGGGTCGATGATCTCGTGCAGGCCATGGGGCTGAGCGGCATCTCCAAGAGCACGGTGTCCAAGCTGTGCAAGGACATCGATGAACGGGTCGGCGAGTTCCTGAACCGCCCGCTCACGGGGGAGTGGCCCTATGTCTGGCTCGATGCTACCTATCTCAAGCAGCGCCAGGGCGGGCGGATCGTCTCGGTTGCGGCCATAATCGCAGTGGCCGCCAATACCGAGGGCCGCCGGGAAATCATCGGCCTCGGCATTGGCCCGTCAGAGGCAGAGACCTTCTGGACAGACTTCCTGCGCTCGCTGAAGGCCCGCGGTCTCGACGGCGTGAAGCTCGTGATCAGCGATGCCCATACCGGTCTGAAGGCCGCCATTGCACGCGTCTTTGAAGCTACCTGGCAAAGATGCCGGGTTCACTGGATGCGCAACGCCCTCGCCCACGTCTCCAAAGGCCAGCATACGGTTGTCGCGGCAGCGATCCGGCAAGCGTTCGAACAGCCCGATCGCAAGCACGCTGGCGATACCTGGCGCCATGTTGCGGAGCAGGTCCGCCCCCGCTGGCCCAAGCTCGCGGACCTGATGAACGAGAGCGAGGACGACGTTCTGGCCTACATGACCTTTCCTCGGCAGCACCGCACCAAATTGCACAGCACCAACCCACTTGAACGTCTCAACA
Source organism: Paracoccus aerius (assembly GCF_014656455.1). GTDB lineage: Bacteria > Pseudomonadota > Alphaproteobacteria > Rhodobacterales > Rhodobacteraceae > Paracoccus > Paracoccus aerius. The sequence goes on along the minus strand of NZ_BNCL01000082.1, from coordinate 248 downwards.
AGGAGGTGAAACGCAGGGCTGATGTCGTCGGCATCTTCCCCAACGAAGCCTCAATCATGCGGCTAATCGGCGCGGTGCTCTTCGAGCAGAATGACGAATGGCAGACCTCGAGCCGCTACATGATGGTCGAGGCCTTCGCTCAGATCGACAAGGAGGAGATCGACCCCATTCTCAGCATCACTACGAAAGCAGCCTGATCATGACCTCAGGCCATCCCGGAAATTACACCAGCTTGACGGACGTGACCG
>NZ_BNCL01000081.1 GCF_014656455.1 Paracoccus aerius | reverse complement strand
TCCTGGCCCATCTCAGGGCTCTTTGGGTCCTGCTCTTTCATCTGATCGGGCCGATGATCTGGCCCGAAACGCCCCATCAACGCAAAGCATTGGCTGGCGGATAAGGTTGTTCAGAGCCGACTCATTAATGACGAGGGAGGACGAGGGGCAGGCAACTATATTTGTTCCAAACACCTCAGCTAATGGTGTATATTAGGTGTATTTTCTTAAGATGCTGGCAGCATCTTTGGTAAATTTTTGCGAATGTAGTTTAAATCCTCTTGGTCAAAGGGTTTCAAGCCAAATGCAAGGCTTCGGCCAATTGAGGCGGGCTGTTGAACAGCGTTACACAATTCTTTCAACGAAACCTCAGGCTTAAAATCCAAGAAATCTAGAAGGCGGGTGATCTCGGATTTAGGATCATAGCATAAGGCTTCATATTCAACAAACAAGATTCGGCTTTGATTATGTGGCTGGCGTGCAAGCTTTGAAATACGGCGGTGTACCTCACAAAAATAGGCAAGACTTTCAGGTGGCGTTGGCGGATCGGAGATAGGACGGTTCAAATACGCCGGACCCCAAAGTCGTGGCTGGTTTTGGTTTCCAGAAAAGGCCATGTCGAAACCATTACGCAAAAGATGAACATAGCGCATTGAGGGATAAGCCTCTAGGATCCTCTCAATCACCACATGCGTGTTTGGCTCTTTCCATCCCCAGCGTTTATTGCCTGCCTGAACCATATCCGCCCGGGATATTGCTTCAAAATCTCCCAAGCGCGAGAAAAATTGGTTGTCCGGTAGGTCAAGAACGTCAAGCGTCTTGAAGCGCGCCGTAAACTCTAGATTGTCACTTGATGGGTTCAGATTAGAGCCAATCGAGACTCCGGAGGCCTGGATGATCTTTGCGAGGACACGACTACCGCTTCCGCCTATGGCGCCAATGGCAATAGGTTTTTGTGTGTCGTCAGGCATCATGTGACTCATCAATAATAAATGGCTCCGTCATTTGTAACGGAGCCATTCCCCTTGTTGTTTCAGAAGATCAGACGAACAGGAAGTCGTCTGCGGTCAGGTTCAGGTTCTCGGCATTTGCGAAGGTTGCGATCCGAACCGATCCCTTCTGACCGAGCACTCCAAGGTCAACTGAGAGCTGGCCATTATCCCCATCCCAGACGAAGGCATCAGCCAATTCGATCCCGGCAGCCCGGATCATTGTTGCGAGCTGGCCGCCGATGCCAATCAAATCGACCTCTTGTTCATAGTCCACAATGGTGTCGACGCCAGCATTCAGGATGGACTCAAAGATGAACACATCGGCTCCGCTTCCCCCCTCCAGCGTATCGTCGCCAAAGCCACCTGCTAAGGTGTCGCGGCCTGTTCCCCCATAGAGCAGGTCGTTGTCCTGACCGCCATG
>NZ_BNCL01000080.1 GCF_014656455.1 Paracoccus aerius | reverse complement strand
GGACGCCTTGCGGCGCCAGCTTACCAGACGGTCTATCGCTGTGAGAGTCAGGCCGCCCAAGAACTGGCAACCATCTTCTGACTGTCAGTATGCTCTTGACCGGGTTGGCCGGGGCGCAGCCCTGATCGAAAACCTGTCAATCTGCCTGCTGGGCGGCATCCAGCCGGAGCCCATCCGAAAGATTGCAGGCGACACACAGGACGATGGCTTGCTGCAGCGGTTGTTCCCGATCGTCCTGCACCCCGCCAGCCAGGGCACAGACGCCCCAGCGCCCCCGGTGGCGGCGCGCTATGGCGATCTGATCCATGCGCTTCGCAACCCGGCGCCGATCGCGGGCGGGGGCACGTTCCTGCAGTTCGACAGTGACGCGCAGAAGGTTCGCCGCCGGCTGGAGGCGGAGCATCTTCGGATGCAGTCGACGGAGACCATCAGCCGAAAGCTGGCATCCCATATCGGGAAGTATGACGGCCTGTTCGTCCGCCTCTGCATTGTCTGGCATTGTGTCGAGAACGCCCAAGCGACACAGGTGCCCCAGCACATCACAGCGGCCACTGCAGAGCGCGTTGCGGCCTTCCTGCATGGCTTCCTGCTGCGCCATGCCTTCGCCTTCTATGCGGGCGTTCTGGGACTGTCAGAGGACCATGACCGGCTGTCAGCCATAGCGGGCCATATCCTCGCGCGGCGGCTGGAGCGGATCACCAACCGCGATGTGCAGCGGGGTGACAAGGCTATGCGCTCGCTACGCGATCAGGACATCCAGCCGCTTCTGCAGCAGCTGGCCGCGATGGGTTGGCTCGAAAGGATCGACGGGCCGCGGCCATCATCCGCGCCACACTGGATCGTAAACCCGGCGGTTCACTCCCGGTTCAGCGCCAGGGCCAAGGCAGAACGGGAACGCCGGGACGAAGCGCGACGAGTGCTGGCAAGCCTGACAGGTGACGCATGACCAGGAAAAGCATAACGGCGCTATCGGCGCATAATCGGGCCGATCGCTTGCTGTATGTCACATCGGAACGGCGGTGCCTTGTGCTGCGTGACGTGCCGCAGCGCGGCTTTAAGCCGTTCGGAGCGTCTTGCCCCGGGTTTTGTCACAAATGTCCCTTGCGCGCATGTGACACAGAGAGGAATTCGCCCTTTTCTTATATAGCGACAAATATACCGACGCGCGCGCAAGGGACATTGCGGACAAAACTTCCGGGCATCGCAACGGCGCACAAGCCAGGCACGGGATGCCCAGAGCGGCCACAAGGCCGGATACCCTATGCGGTAAGTGCCTCATATGCGCCCCGGCAGATTGCGGGACATTCACATGGCTAAAAAGTCCGGCCTGATCAACTCTTACTGCATTGATTTTATGTGCTGAAGATGCGGTTTCATTCGCTTTGAATTGCAGGGTTTCGT
>NZ_BNCL01000079.1 GCF_014656455.1 Paracoccus aerius | reverse complement strand
CGCCGTGTATGCCGGTCGGTTCGGAGGCATTGCTCCAGAATTGGGTGTCCATCATGAAAAAGCGGCAGCACCCAGGGAGGAGGAGGGGTGCTGCCGCGTAACGCTGGCCCAGGGAGGAGGAAGGGCCGCGCATGGGTGCGGCAAGGCCAGGGAGGAGGAGAGGCCGTTGCCGCCAACGATCAGACCATGGGGAGGAGGAAAGGTCCGTCGCATCGGGTGCCGCAAATGGAGCGGCTATGTAGGGGCGGCATCCTCTGGCAGAAGAATGCTGCCAGCCCCGACCCAGGGAGGAGAGGGGCGGGAAGGTCTATGTCTTACTTCGTGCCCCAGGCGGCTTCGTGAGCCAGGCGGCTGATCATCGCGCGGCTGATGCCCAGGTCCGCCAGGTCGCGGTTGGTCAGGGCGTTCAGTTCACGTACGGTCTGGCGATAGATCACACGGCGGGCGCGGTTTTCCTGCATGTGCTGGATCGCAGCCATCAGGCGGCCAGCGATGCCAGAGGTGGCAGCGGCGTTGTGGGTGTGGGCAATCGTAGCCATGGCGGTTTCCTTTTCAGCGTCTTTGTTCTTGCATCTGCGCCCGGCCCGGATTGGCCTTGCGCTCCTTCGATGCACCAAAGATGGCGCTAACACTGCGGCTGCACAATGGATCCTTCGGGGATGCTGCCATGCAGCGTCTGCAAGGGAAGAACTGAAGCTGCGAGCCTCTCTCTCGCGGCGGAAGGCGTGAGGCTTGTCAGATACATTCGTTGACGGTCGTCCCGTGCTTCAAGAGCAGGCGCTGCTTGCCCATTCTCTTTGCTGGATGCCGATGATCACAACTCACCTTGCGGCAATCAGCTTCGAAGGGAGGACTTGACGTGTTTCAAGAGGAACGCGGCTGACGAAACGGTCAGGTGTGCAGCTGCCTTAAGGGAAATACCTGAGGTCTTTATCGGGAAGGGCTTCCGGAAGGCTGACCCTGGTTGTGCCCTCCCCTTTGACAACGGGAGGACGTGAAGGGTGGGGTGCGGATCGCGGATGTCTGATCCGTTCGCCCGCAACAGTTCGGAACTTGGTTCAGGACCTGGCTGGCATATATCTGCTGGCACAACATGGTCGAAGATGCGGAAAAAAGATGTTGCCTGCGATGGGGACCAGACGCAATGCGATTGGTGCAACATGCGGTCAGGGAACGTCGCGCTGTTGTTTGGTGAGGATTGTGGATGGCGCAGGTGATGACCCCGGATACCCACAATCCGACAGAGGTTCTGGCCGGGCCGGTCGAGCGGGTCACGTTTCACAGTCCCGAGAGCGGCTTTTGCGTGCTGCGGGTCAAGGCGCGCGGGCACCGGGACCTGGTCACCGTGGTGGGCCATGCCGCGATGATATCGGCGGGCGAATGGATCACCGCCTCGGGTGTCTGGCTCAACGACCGCACCCATGGCCTGCAGTTCAAGGCGCAGTTTCTCAAGGCTTCGGCGCCCTCCTCCGTCGAGGGCATCGAGAAGTATCTCGGCTCCGGCATGATCCGGGGGATCGGGCCGGTTTATGCCCGGCGGCTGGTGAAGGC
>NZ_BNCL01000078.1 GCF_014656455.1 Paracoccus aerius | reverse complement strand
CATGCCGCCCATGCCGCCCATGTCGGGCATGCCGCCGGCGGGGGCCTTGGGCTCGGGCTTTTCGGCGATCATCGCCTCGGTGGTGATCAGAAGGCCCGCGACGGATGCCGCGTCTTCCAGCGCCGTGCGCACCACCTTGGCCGGGTCGATCACGCCGAACTTGAACATGTCGCCATATTCCTCGGTCTGGGCGTTGAAGCCGAAGGCCTTGTCCGAGGACTCGCGCACCTTGCCCGCGACCACCGCGCCGTCGACGCCGGCGTTCTCGGCGATCTGGCGCATCGGCGCTTCCAGAGCGCGGCGCACGATGGCGATGCCGGCTTCCTGGTCGCTGTTGGCCGCCGTCAGGCCTTCCAGCACCTTGCCGCCCTGAACAAGCGCCACGCCGCCGCCCACGACCACGCCTTCCTGAACGGCCGCGCGGGTCGCGTTCAGCGCGTCGTCCACGCGGTCCTTGCGCTCCTTCACCTCGACCTCGGTCATGCCGCCGACGCGGATCACGGCCACGCCGCCGGCCAGCTTGGCCACCCGCTCCTGCAGCTTCTCGCGGTCGTAGTCCGAGGTGGTTTCCTCGATCTGCTGGCGGATCTGGCTGACGCGGGCCTCGATCTCGGCCTTTTCACCGGCACCGTCGACGATGGTGGTGTTGTCCTTGTTGATCGTGACCTTCTTGGCGCGGCCCAGCATGTCGATGCCGACATTCTCCAGCTTCATGCCGAGGTCTTCGCTGATCACCTGGCCGCCGGTCAGGATCGCGATGTCCTGCAGCATGGCCTTGCGGCGATCGCCGAAGCCCGGAGCCTTCACGGCCGCGATCTTCAACCCGCCGCGCAGCTTGTTCACGACCAGCGTGGCCAGGGCCTCGCCCTCGACATCCTCGGCCACGATCACCAGCGGCTTGCCCGACTGGATCACGGCTTCCAGCAGCGGCACCATCGGCTGCAGCGAGGACAGCTTCTTCTCGTGCAGCAGGATATAGGCGTCTTCCAGATCCGCGATCATCTTGTCGGGGTTGGTGACGAAATAGGGCGACAGGTAGCCGCGGTCGAACTGCATCCCTTCGACCACTTCGACTTCCGTCTCCATGCCCTTGTTCTCTTCGACGGTGATCACACCCTCGTTGCCGACCTTCTGCATCGCATCGGCGATGAAGCGGCCGATATTGGCCTCGCCATTGGCCGAGATGGTGCCGACCTGGGCCACTTCGTCGCTGTCGGTCACGGGACGCGAGGCGGCCTTGATCGCCTCGACCACTTTCGAGGTCGCAAGATCGATGCCGCGCTTGAGATCCATCGGGTTCATGCCGGCGGCGACCGCCTTCATGCCTTCCTTGACGATGGCCTGGGCCAGAACGGTCGCGGTGGTGGTGCCGTCGCCGGCCTCGTCATTGGTGCGCGAGGCCACTTCGCGCACCATCTGCGCGCCCATGTTCTCGAACTTGTCCGACAGCTCGATCTCTTTGGCGACCGACACGCCGTCCTTCGTGATGCGCGGCGCGCCGAACGACTTGTCGATCACCACGTTGCGGCCCTTCGGACCCAGCGTCACCTTCACGGCATCCGCCAGAATGTTCACGCCCCGAAGCATCCGGTCGCGCGCGTCCGTGTTGAACTTCACTTCTTTCGCAGCCATT
>NZ_BNCL01000077.1 GCF_014656455.1 Paracoccus aerius | reverse complement strand
TACCTCCTCCACGCTGGTGCTTTGCAACATCACCATCTTGGCACATCGCGATGCCGTTTCGGGGTGAGGTATCCACACCATCAATGGCCGAACTGCTTGCGATGCGCGATGACGTCCGGGCGGAACAAGATACTGAGTTCCGGCGCGAACTTCGGGGGCGGGCGCTTGCGTAACCGGTAGCCCCGGCGGCGGCGGCGCCCGGAAGGGAGGTGGCGCCACAGCTCAGCCCGGCGGCCTTCATCGGAGTAGACATGACGATAGATGGTCTCCTGGCAGACCCGGCGCGGGGCACCTTCATAGCGCATCCGGCCGGCGATCTGCTCGGGGGTCCAGCCAGAGCGGAGACAACGCTCGACTTGGTCGCGCAGCCCGGGATCCCGCACCAGCTTGCGCTGCCGGGTCCGTCTTCCATCCGAATAGCCTTGCGCCACGACGCACCAGTAGCCACTGAGTTTCGGGATCTCGCTGTCGTGGAAATGATTGCGGCGCAGCTCGCGGAAGATCGTCGAACGATGCCGGCCGAGCCTTCGCGCCATCTCGTCAGGGCTCAGCTTCATCTGCCGCCAGCGTTCGATCTTGCGGCGTTCCGAAAGGGAAAGGTGAGAGAACCGAACCTTCATTCTATGATCCTTTCATGGCTCAACCCATTGTCGAGCACAGAAAGTCGCATTTCAGAATAGCGCGTCCCCCGGCTATAAGCAAAAATGCGATAAGACTTATTATGGAACATGGGGCTCGAAGAAGGCTACTTTAGCGTCGATAGCCTGCCGATAGGTCGGGACGTTTCTTACCCATCGGCGCCTCATCCTATGCTATCCTTTTTCAGCAGCAAATTGCAGACGCTGACGTGATGATACCCGAGCTTTGACACGAGGCCTTCATGAAGACCGCATGTATCGGCACAGCCGTCTGGCTCCTTTGCGGAACAACCCTTCAAGCTGGCGGTGTCGAGCGGAGCAGCCAGTTCATCGGTCCTCTTTTCGAACCAGGCAACTATCTCGAGCTGAGCTATGGCCATGTTTCGCCCGGCATCACAGGAACAGACCTTCCGCTTGGCCTCTATTCCGGTGGTCAGCGCACTGGCGATGTTGCGTCTTCCTACACCAACTTCGGCTTTGCCTATAAGCACCAGTTCAACGATCTCTGGTCAGCCGCAATCATCCTGGACCAGCCATTCGGGGCCGACATCGCTTATCCAGCCAGTGGTTCGTTCAATCTCGGCGGAACCGGCGTGGTCATCAACAATACCGACCTGACCGGCATCATCCGCGTTGCTGTGCCAGAAAGCGGCTTCGGAGTTCACGCAGGTATTCGCGGAGCGCGCACGGATGGACGCGTGACCTTGGCCGGCGCAGCGTTTGGCCCCATCAGCGGCTACCGTGTCGATGTGGACAGAGATATCGCTTATGGGTGGCTCGCCGGGGTGTCGTGGGAAAGACCGGACATCTCCGCCCGTGTGTCCCTGACCTATAATGCGGTGATCGAGCATGACTTCGACATCTCTGAGACCGGTCCTCTTGTGGATCCCGATGGACCCGGCCCCGCGGCGGCCTTGCCGCTTCTGGACGGGCGTTCCAGGCTGACGGTCAAGACGCCGAAATCCTGGAACCTCGAGTTCCAGACCGGCATCGATCCCAACACCCTTGTCTTCGGCTCCATCCGCTGGGTGGATTGGTCAAGCTTCCGCGTGGATCCTGAGAAGCTGCTTCAGGTGACCGGGAGCGGCCTTGTGGATCTTGACGACACCACCACCTTCACCATCGGCGTAGGCCGT
>NZ_BNCL01000076.1 GCF_014656455.1 Paracoccus aerius | reverse complement strand
CCTTCTACGCAAGCTTGAACGCAGCCGAAAAAGCAGCCTAATCATTGAACCACAAACTCTCCGGTGAACCCGGGGCGGTTCAGACCTTGCCCGGCGGTGTGTCCTCACCAGAAGCAATGGGGTGGTGAAGAAGGACGGCACCCCCCGCTCACCCTGCTTGCAGATTGCCGGCCGACATCTTGCCCGAGCGTTTGTCACGCTCCAGGTCATAGGACACCTTCTGGCCGTCGACCAACTCGGCCAAGCCCGAACGCTGGACCGCCGAGATATGCACGAAGACATCTTGCCCGCCATCATCGGGCTGGATGAAGCCAAACCCTTTGGTGGCGTTGAACCATTTGACGGTACCTGTGGCCATGATGAACCCTTTCGGAAGAAAACTGTTGAACGCTGAGACAGATGGCAGCGGAAGAGGTTTAGCAGTTATGCCAGCCGGATAATTGGATGAGGCATGCGCATTCCCTTGAGCGCATATCCCACAGTTAGAGCGAACCATCAGATCGCGAAATCGTCGAGCGACTTTCCGGCTTCCAGGGCTTCGGCAATCCAGCCGGGCTTTCGGCCGCGACCGCTCCAGGTCAGCTCGGGGTTTTCCGGATGGCGGTATTTCGGCTCCGCCTTTTGCTTGGCGGGCTGAGCGACCAGCATGTCTTCAAGCGAGGCAAAGCCCGCGGCCTTGGCAATCTCGGTCGCCTTCTGGATGGCGTCCTTTTTTGCGCGGTTCTCGAAATCGGCAATGGCGGCTGCGGATCTCTTGTTGATCTCTTTCAGCTGCTCAAGGGACAGCTCATTATAGTTGATGTCCATGACGGTCTCCTCTGATGCCTGTCGCACTACAGAAACCATCTCCGGCAGGAAAGCCTCTCATCGGGGGATCAGTTTTGATCTTCAAGGATAATTCGGATCACGTGATGTCGAGCACAATCCAGGCCGGCGCATGATCGCTGGCTTTCGGCCGGCCGCGCATCTCCCCATCAACACCGGCGTCCTTGAGCCTTGCTGCCAAATCGGGCGAGAGCAGCAGGTGATCGAGCCGCAACCCGGCATTCCGCTGCCATGCCTGGCGCAGATAATCCCAGAAGGTGTAAACGGGCATGGCGGGATGGATTACCGCAATGGCATCACACCAGCCTTCCTTCAGAAGAGACGCATAGGCCTTTCGGACCTCTGGCAGAAACAGGGCATCATCGCGCCAGCGGTCCGGGTTATAGACATCGCGCTCGGTGGGAATGATGTTGTAGTCGCCGGCGAGGATCACCGGCACGTTCAAAGCGAGCAGCTGTTTCGCATGGGCGCTGAACTGCTTCAACCATTTGAGCTTATAGTCCCATTTCGGCCCGGGCACTGGATTTCCATTTGGGGCATAAAGGCAGCCCACCAGGATGCCATTCACCGCCGCCTCGATATAGCGGCTCTGGCTGGGATCAGGATCCCGGGGCAAGCCGCGGCGCGTGAGCACCGGCTCGCTGCCGCGCGACAGGATCGCCACGCCGTTCCAGCGGCTCTGGCCGTGCCAGACGGAAGCGTAGCCAGCTTTGGCCAGCTGCCGCTCCGGGAACTTCGCCTGCGGCGTCTTCAGCTCCTGCAGGCAGACGATGTCGGGCTGTGTCTCAGCCAGCCAGGCCAGCAGCGTCTCAAGCCGGCCATTGATGCCGTTGATGTTGTAGGTGGCGATCCGCACGGCCCTGCCCTTCCTCTCCCATCAGGTGCTCTGGCTTTGAGCCTCGTTACAGGCGCCGCCCGCAGCAGGGGCCGGGGTAGTGTCCGAGCACGTGGTGTAATTTCACCGGCACGTTCGGTGTAATCTCGGGTGGCCATCGAGGTGTATGATCGAGGTGG
>NZ_BNCL01000075.1 GCF_014656455.1 Paracoccus aerius | reverse complement strand
GGATAGGCGGGGGTGAATCTCGGCTTTGACATAGGGCTCATCCTTTGAGTGTTTTACTCTCCGGTAAACCCGGGGCGGTTCAGCTTGCCTTCTTGCGCGCCTTTGCAGCTGGCTTCGCTTTCGGCACGTCGCGCGCAGCAGCTTCGCCCTGCAGACGAAGCGATCGGAGCCGGGCGATCCGCTGATTGCGTGCAGCGGCCTCGGCATCGATGATCTCACGGGCAGCACGATCGGTGACATCGGCGCGGGTTTCCGAGCGCGTGGCCCGAAACAGTGCTTTTGACGCAGTCATGGAAGAAACTCCTCTTTTGCAAAGGCAATCCGCCAGCGCTCCATCAGACAGGAGCGGCCCGGCAGAAAGACCGGACAAGATCGCACGCAGCTCTGCAGGAATTTGCAAGCGGCCGACTGACATCATTGCAGCTTGGTCAGTGTTCTAGATGGGTATTCGCCACATTATCATCAAGACCATCATGAAAATTATCTAGAAATCAGTCATTTGATAAATGCCGTCTCCATCAGGCTGAGGCTGAAGAATAGGCCTCGGCCTGGCTTGGGAGAAGACGTAAGACCACCCTTGTTGCGGACCAGCCAGCCCAGCTCCTGGGTCATCTTCCTGAGGTGATTTGCCTTAACGAAGCAGTCATGATCAGGTGGGCGCTCAGCCATGAAAGGGCGCGCCATGACAGAAACGGCAAAAGACCGGCAATCGGATGAGATTGTCGCCAGCCGCATCAGGTTTGCGTGCAACTCGATGGGCATGTCCGACATCGAAGGCCAGGACATGGCGCGTCGGGCGGTGGCGTTGCGGGCGAAGGCGCATACCCAAAGGGGCCCAGATGACTAGGAACACGGACCGGCACGTCCGCGAAGGTTATGGCACATTGTTCGAGGCCGTCCTGCAGGCTTGCGTGGAGGCAGGGCTGAAGGCGGAAGCCGCCACAGCTATTGCCGTGAGAACAGTGGAGATCGTGCAGGCGGGGAACATGACGCCGTGGCAAGACGATCACCCTGCATGACAGTTCAGCAGGGCAATACGAAGATGCAACTGGGCAGGAAAAGCCTGGTCGGTGCCTGATGATCATATCTGGCAGCTACCCGACGGAAAACACCTCTGCCTGCAAATACGATCCTCCTAGCACCTTGCCACGGCGCTGCTGATAAGGAACGTGTTCATGTCAGACGTCTTTCGATCGTAAAAATCAACATGGCAATCCTGCGACGCGTTTCTTTCGCCTTGGAGCCAACGAAGGAGGGCGTTCCGGACCTGTCCTGGCAGTTCATGGAAGAAGCTGCCAGAATAGCAGCAGAGCTTTTTGCTAAGGTCCGAACCGAACCCGCATCGCGCCGCAAGGATCCTGGCACCGCCTGCTGAAGCGCCCAGCATTGCCACAGTCAGCATTTGTCGCGACCACCAGGAGCAGGAACTGCAAGGGGCACGGGGCGTTCCTGACACCGACCAGACATGTTCCTGTTCGATAAAGGGAACGTCAGAACTGACCCTCTCAGTCAGCGAAAGGCATTCCGACTGAGGTGGGCCTGACAGGTGCATTGGCTGCAAGGCCCTGACGTTGAAGGAATGGTCTTCGGACAGGCAACAAAGGGAAAGAGCATATAATGAAAATCCTCATGGTTCTCACGTCCCATGATCAACTGGGAAACACCGGCAAGAAAACCGGCTTCTGGCTGGAGGAGCTTGCTGCGCCTTACTACGTCTTCAAGGATGCGGGTGCTGAGATCGTGCTGGCATCTCCAAACGGTGGCCGGCCGCCGCTGGACCCCAAGAGCAACGAGCCCGACGCCAGGACCGACGCGACCAACCGCTTCAACGCAGACGCCGAGGCCCAGGCAAAGCTGGC
>NZ_BNCL01000074.1 GCF_014656455.1 Paracoccus aerius | reverse complement strand
TAAGGAGCCCTTGCCATGAGAATGACCACTGAGGAAGCGTTTGTTAAGGTCCTGCAGATGCACGGGATCGAGCATGCGTTCGGGATTATTGGCTCGGCGATGATGCCTGTGTCGGATCTGTTTCCGAAGGCGGGGATCACCTTCTGGGACACTGCGCACGAGACGAATGCGGGCCTTATGGCGGACGGCTTCACCCGCTCGACCGGCAAGATGTCGATGATGATCGCGCAGAACGGACCCGGCGTGACCGGGTTCGTGACGCCGGTCAAGACCGCCTACTGGAACCACACGCCGCTGCTGCTGGTCACGCCGCAGGCCGCCAACAAGACCATCGGGCAGGGCGGCTTCCAGGAGATGGAGCAGATGCGCCTGTTTGCCGACTGCGTGTGCTACCAGGAGGAGGTGCGCGATCCGTCCCGCATTCCCGAGGTCCTGAACCGCGTCATCATGCAGGCCTGGCGCAACTCGGCGCCCGCGCAGATGAACATCCCGCGCGACATGTGGACCCAGGTGATCGACGTCGATCTGCCGCAGGTGGTGGCCTTCGAGCGTCCGGCGGGCGGCGAAGAGGCCGTGGCGGAGGCGGCGCGCCTGCTTTCAGGCGCCAAGTTCCCGGTCATCCTGTCGGGCGCCGGCGTGGTGCTGTCTGGGGCGATCCCGGATCTGACCCGGCTGGCCGAGCGTCTGGATGCGCCGGTGGCCTCGAACTATCAGCACAACGACAGCTTCCCCGGCTCGCACCCGCTGGCGGTTGGCCCACTGGGCTATAACGGCTCGAAGGCGGCAATGGAGTTGATCGCCAAGGCTGACGTGGTGCTGGCGCTTGGCACGCGGCTGAACCCGTTCTCGACGCTGCCCGGCTATGGCATCGACTACTGGCCGAAGGACGCCAAGATCATTCAGGTCGACATCAACGCCGACCGGATCGGGCTGACCAAGAAGGTCACGGTGGGCATTCAGGGCGATGCGGGCAAGGTGGCGCGCGGCATCCTGGCGCAGCTGTCCGATACCGCCGGCGACGCCGGGCGCAAGGAGCGCCGCGATCTGGTCGCGCAGACCAAGTCGCGTTGGGCGCAGGAACTGTCCAGCCTTGATCACGAACAGGACGATCCTGGCACCGTCTGGAACGAGGAAGCGCGACAGCGCGACAGCGACCTGATGTCGCCCCGTCAGGCTTGGCGGGCGATCATGCAGGCGGTGCCAGCGGATGCCATTGTGTCGTCCGACATCGGCAACAACTGCGCCATCGGCAACGCCTACCCGACCTTCGAGGCGGGACGGAAGTATCTGGCGCCGGGCCTGTTCGGCCCCTGCGGCTATGGCTTCCCGGCGATCCTGGGCGCCAAGATCGGCAATCCCGATACCCCGGTGATCGGCTTTGCAGGGGATGGCGCCTTCGGCATCTCCATGAACGAGATGGTGTCGGTGGGCCGCGAGGACTGGCCCGCGATCACCATGGTGATCTTCCGCAACTACCAGTGGGGTGCGGAAAAGCGCAACACGACGCTGTGGTATGCCAACAACTTCGTGGGCACCGAACTCGATCGGGAAACGACCTATGCCGGCATCGCCAAGGCTTGTGGCTTGGAAGGGGTGCAGGTTCGATCCCAGGATGAGCTGACTGCCGCGCTGCACGACGCGGTGGAACGCCAGATGAAGGAAAAGAAGACCACCTTCATCGAGGTCCTGCTGAACCAGGAACTGGGCGAGCCCTTCCGCCGCGACGCGATGAAGAAGCCTGTTCCCGTGGCCGGGATCGACAAGGCCGACATGCGCCCACAGCGCGGCGCAGCCTGATCCCAACCGCTTTGCAAACCTGACCATCCGGCGCGGTCCCTCCGCGCCGGATGGTCCCCTGCACTCAAGGAAACCGCCATGACCAGCATCGACCTGCTTCCT
>NZ_BNCL01000073.1 GCF_014656455.1 Paracoccus aerius | reverse complement strand
CGCCGTGTATGCCGGTCGGTTCGGAGGCATTGCTCCAGAATTGGGTGTCCATCATGAAAAAGCGGCAGCACCCAGGGAGGAGGGGGTGCTGCCGCGGAACGCAGGCCCAGGGAGGAGGGAGGGGCCGCGTATGGGGTGCGGCAAGGCCGGGGAGGAGGAGAGGCCGTTGCCGCCAACGATCGGACCATGGGGAGGAGGAAAGGTCCGTCGCATCGGGTGCCGCAAATGGAGCGGCTATGTGGAGGCGGCATCCTCTGGCAGAAGAATGCCACTAGTCCCGGCCCGGGGGAGGAGGAGGGGCGGGATGGTCTATATCTTACTTCGATCCCCAGGCGGCTTCGTAGGCCAGGCGGGTGATCATCGCGCGGCTGATGCCCAGGTCCGCCAGGTCGCGGTTGGTCAGGGCGTTCAATTCACGCGCGGTCTGGCGATAGATCACACGGCGGGCGCGGTTTTCCTGCACGTGCTGGATCGCAGCCATCAGACGGCCAGCGATGCCAGAGGTGGCAGCGGCCTGGTGGGTCTGGGCAATCGTAGCCATGGCGAGTATCCTTTTCAGCGTCTTTGTTCTTGCATCTGCGCCCGGCCCGGATTGGCCTTGCGCTCTTTTGATGCTCCAAAGATGGCGCTAACGCTGCAGATGCACAATGAACATGTGAGGGATGCTGCTATGCAGCAATCGCATATGGGGCAGGCCAACTCGGCCTGCTTCCTGTGTGATTTACGACATGAATTCAGCCCAGCGAGGCCGGAGGCCTGTTGTCATGGCTCCCACACGCCGCCAAAGCCGACACGCAGCGCGCCTCGGGCGCGACGCCGGCACTGGGACCGAACGCCATGGCCTGTCAGTTACCGGTGACGTGTAGGGTGCTCACCCCCGGCGGGCAGCATCGATTGCCGCCACGTCGATCTTGCGCATGGTCATCATCGCGGCAAAGGCGCGCCGCGCCTCGTCCCCGCCGGCCATCATCGCCTCCGTGAGCGTGCGCGGCGTGATCTGCCAGGACAAGCCCCAGCGGTCCTTGCACCAGCCGCACCCGCTTTCGCGTCCGCCGTTGCCCACAATGGCATCCCAGTAGCGGTCGGTCTCTTTCTGGTCGTCGGTGGCAATCTGGAACGAGAAGGCCTCGTCCGGGGTGAAGACCGGCCCACCGTTCAGCCCGATGCAGGGGATCCCCGCCACCGTGAACTGGACGGTCAGCACATCTCCCTTCTTCCCGAAAGGATAATCATCGGGCGCGTGGTTGATCGCCTCCACCCGGCTGTCCGGAAAGACCGAGGCGTAGAACGTCGCGGCTTCCTCCGCATCCTTGTCGAACCATAGGCACACAGTGTTTTTGGGAATAGACATGATGATATCCTCCTTGATCCCCATTGCCGTATGAAGTCAGCCTTTCAGGCGGAACGTGCTGCTCTGCTTTTGGTCGTGATTTAACCACGGAAGACACCCAGAGCGTGGTGTTTTGTTTCTGGATCAGTTCGGCACGGCAGCCATGCCCTGGAACTTGGTTCAGGACCTGGCTGGCATATATCTGCTGGCACAACATGGTCGAAGATGCGGAAAGATGTCGAATGCGCTGCTCCGGCAAGGCCCGCGATGAAGACCAGACGCAATGCGGTCGGTGCAACGTTGGTTCAGGGCACGGCGCCGCGCTCTTGTTTGGTGAGGATCGTGGATGGCGCAGGTGATGACCCCGAATACCCACAATCCGACAGAGGTTCTGGCCGGGCCGGTCGAGCGGGTCACGTTTCACAGTCCCGAGAGCGGCTTTTGCGTGCTGCGGGTCAAGGCGCGCGGGCACCGGGACTTGGTAACCGTCGTGGGCCATGCCGCGATGATATCGGCGGGCGAATGGATCACCGCCTCGGGTGTCTGGCTCAACGACCGCACCCATGGCCTGCAGTTCAAGGCGCAGTTTCTCAAGGCCTCGGCACCCTCGTCCGTCGAGGGCATCGAGAAGTATCTCGGCTCCGGCATGATCCGGGGGATCGGGCCGGTTTATGCCCGGCGGCTGGTGAAGGC
>NZ_BNCL01000072.1 GCF_014656455.1 Paracoccus aerius | reverse complement strand
ACCTGAAAGCCGCTGCCTGACATGAAACCCATGCCAGAGCTTAGCTGAGCGGCAAACTGGTCGAAAATTCCGGACCATCTCTGGGCTTGTTCTCATTGATGGCCGCATCGAAAAGCCGCCCATTATAGGCGGTCGTCATGACGACCTCGCCATCGGCCAGAAGCTGCACAGGCTGCGCCCCTGCCTCCCACCGCACGGTGTCGTTCTTGATGGTATCAAGCTTCGCAAAGGCCCGATCGACGCCTTCGGGTGCGGCAAGAACCGTATAGACGTCCGCAGGTTCGACGCCATCGGCCATCAAGGCCAGTTCAAGCGAGAACTTGGCGCCCTTGCGCAGGCCGCGCTTGCCTGGAAACTTCTCCAGATCGAAGAAGTCGCTGGCCGACATGACACCTTCCAGCTGGTCACCGCGGTATCCAATCACTGTGGAATAAACGAGGATACCCACACCGCAGTCATAAAGGCCGCCCTCGATGAAATCATCGGCGGCCTTTGTCCCGTCAATGCCGTCGGGAAGTTCCTCGATGGGAAGCTGCTCCAGCAGCCCCTCGTCGCACAGCCGGACCAGATCGGAGGGTTCGACATCGGCGATATCCACCGTCACGTTGCCGACTTCCACCTGTGCCTTGATGGGAACGGCAGGATTGTCGGCATCGATCGAATTGATCTTGATGCCTGTTTCGGCCATGTAGGGCTTGTGATAGGCCTCCATCTGGGCGGCTGCGACCGCGCCTCCCCAGGACATCACGTTGATCTCCTCGGCCTGAGCGCCAAGGCCCGATGCTGCCAGTCCGACCGTGACTGCAAGGACAGTCTTCATTTTTCTCTCCTGTTGGTGATTGTTCTTGTTTTCTTGGCGTCCTTTGCGAACGCGATCAGGCAGTCAGCATGTGAACCGCCTGCCTGTCCAAGAGGAGGATATTTCTAATTTTCTGTTTGTCGATGTAAAAGCCGACCTTCGTGACACCTCCTTCGTACGCTAATTTATTGCGATGAGGCCACGTGCGGCCAGCGTTACGCGGCCCGCAAGGCACGGCGGGGCTGATACGGGAAGCCGCGCCGATGAGGATGGCCGGTCAACTGCCCTGCCCCGTCGTTCTGAACGATCCTTCGTAGCCGAAGGGCAATCAGGAAGCCCGCGGCACTTCAGTGGCGAGGCCTCTCGCTCATCCGTGCGTAATCCCCTTGGGTCATGATCCGACAGTTGAAGAGCCTGCCCTCGTCATCCAGATCGCAGATCCACCAATGTCTTCGGGGAACAAGCGACACTTGGACCAGATGGCGACCCCGCTCAGAATATCGGACCCCGGTCCGAAAGCCACTCGCCTCTTCCGCGCTCTTTACAGCCCGGATAAGGCGTTCGTCCCTCAGTCGGATAGCCTCGCCGTGAGTGATCATGTGTTCCGCTCCGTCAGGTTCTGCCGGCACGGTGGATTCAACTTCCGCGGGTCATTCCTGTTCCGTGGGCTATATGTCTCTTCCCAACAGGCAGGTGGCGAGGCTCATAGTTTGGGCCGCTGGGTCTTGAGAAGCCTTGCCTGCTGCTCCTTGGAAAGCGCGTAGCAGACCTAGCGTGGGACGTAGCAACCCAGGCCCGGGATCATCTTCCTGAGGTGATTTGCAATACAGGGGCCGCCATGATCAGCTGAGCGCTTAGTCTTCAAACGGCGCATCATGCCAGAAATGGCCGAAAACCGGCAAACGGATGAAGTTGTCGCAGCCCCCACCTGCACACATGCATGTTTAATTATTTGTGTTTGTGTGGATCCAATTAGGCGTTACTACGGCTGCATGCCTATACAACGGAGCTTTTGGATATCTGCGAACGTTCGCGCGGTTGCGGTCCAAGAACGTCTGACCCTCAACTGCAGTCAGCGCTCTGAACCTGCGCATGCTCAAGAACGATCAGTTTTCTCGCCGACGCTTTGGTCAGTCAGTCACACAGCCGTATCTATATTTCTTTGCGCAGGTATTTATTTGTGCGGCTGCACACTTCTACAGTTACACGTGTGTTCAGCCGCGCTTCTGGATGTCTGCGAACGTTCGCGCGGTTGCGGTTCAAGAACGTCTGACCCTCAACTGCAGTCAGCGCTCTGAACCTGCGCATGCTCAAGAACGATCAGTTTTCTCGCCGACGCTTTG
>NZ_BNCL01000071.1 GCF_014656455.1 Paracoccus aerius | reverse complement strand
AGCGCTTCCGTTTCGTCATGCGGATCAGTCCTTCGTCAATCGCCAGAGCTTAGCGACTGGTCCGAATTCCCGCGACCACCTCTGTCCGACACCTGGAGCCGTCTGCAGGCGGATCGTCTCAGGGTCTGACTTCGCTTCGTCCTTCAAGCGCTTCTGTATTTCCCTTGTTCTGTCGTCGAGAATGCCGATCTGCTCGAGGTGCAGGCGACAAAGCTCGATGACGCCGGACGGAAGGTCGCTCTCTGGAGCTTCGATCTGTGCCTCGAGCCTCTTGACGAATGTCCGTCCGGCAGGCGCGATGATGCCGTACTCCATGAGGTGCCCCCGCAACGCATTGATCAGGGCATTGCGCTGACGAACAAGCAGATCGCGCGTCTTGAAGACCATGGATCGGGCCTGCTGCTCTTCTGACTTCACGGGCACGAACCGCATAGTCGGGCGCACCACGGCTTCTGCAATGGCCTCGGCGTCATTCGCATCGTTCTTCTGGCGCTTCACAAAGGGCTTTACGTAGATCGGCGGGATCAGGCGCACCTCGTGGCCCAGCTTCAGGAACTCTCGGCCCCAATAATGCGACGAGGCACAAGCCTCCATGGCGACAAGGCAAGGCGGTTGCTCGGCGATGAACCTGATGAGTTGCACCCGCGAGAGCTTCTTGCGGAAAACCGGCTGTCCCGACGCAGTCGCGCCGTGAAGCTGGAAAACCGACTTTGCCAGGTCGATGCCGATCACTGTAACCTCTTCCACGGATACCTCCTCCACGCTGGTGCTTTGCAACATCACCATCTTGGCACATCGCGATGCCGTTTCAGGGTGAGGTATCCACACCATCAATGACCCGGGACTGCCCTATCGTCGATTTCTGCTGGGCGGTCGCTTATCATCAGCGCATCCGTGAGGAAGGACTTGCCGCGATTGCGTGCGCGTTCGCGCGGCAATCTGAGCGCTCGGCCGGATCGCAGACAGGCGAAGAGCTCTCGCTTCAGCGCGCTGCCCTTTCCATATCACGGTCGGCCTGTCGAAAGCGATGCCGTCTGGTGTGGCAAGGAGGCCGGAGAGCCGTTCCTGCACTTAGTCGCGCAAGGCGGGGTTTAGCACGAGCTTGCTGGCCTTTGGTCGTCTGGCCGCACGATCTGCGTGCCACTGCGCGGCAATGGCCCGATAGTCGAACTCGCCGCCACGTATCGCAAAGTTGCGCCTGATCTCGCGAAAGATCGTGTTGGGGCATCGGCCCAGCTTGCGTGCGATCGCCCGCACGCCGGTGCCTCGAGCGCGCTCGAGGGCTATCTCCTCGCGTTCTGCGAACGAAATGTTGCGACTCTTCGGCCCAAGTGCCGATGGCGCGAGATGTGTGGGAGGCATTCCGCCAGAACTCCGAAACCACCTGGTGCCGACTGGAGCGGACACTCCCGCTGCAACGGCGGCTTCCTCGCTGGACAGCTCCGCTGCAATCTCCCGCCAGAACCGGCACAGATGCTCACGCTGCCAGACTGGCAGTCGACCTGGCGAGGACAATTTGCGTCGCGTCGAGCGCTCCGACTTCCGTCTTCCTGTCGTCATCAACACCTCCAACATTAGGGTATTGCGACGACCGGTTGAATCCGCCAGCTGCGCTTGAAGCCAGGCAGGCTATCAAGGAACAGCTGTGATAGCTTTGCTCTCTTCTCAGCAATTTTCTCTTCGGATCTTGAAGGGAGACGGTTTAGACGCTCAGAGCCTGTGGCACTCAATCGGTCTCGTATCCACCAGCTTTGAAGTAGTTGTAGCATTCCTCGTCGGAGAAGAGGTCGCAGACCTGGCCAACCGCAGCCCAAAGCTGATCGTAGGTGCGGGCGGCGGCTTTTCTGATCAGCGCCTTGAGTTTGGAGAAGNGCGCAAGGCTGCCGCTGCGGCCGAGCTCTTGTGGCTGGAGAGATTGTCCAGAATGACGACGTCACGGGGCCTGAGCGTCGGGACCAGCTGGGTTTTGGTATAAAGGTTGAACATCTCGGCGTTCATTGCGCCATCGATCACCCAAGGCGCGTCCAGCCGGTCATGGCGCAGAGCTGCAATGAAGGTCTGGGTGCGCCAATGTCTGTTGATTTCCACCCAGAACTGAGCCGGCATTTCCATCGAGAAGTGAGCCACCTCTAACTATGGATTTCCGGTCATTCAGTG
>NZ_BNCL01000070.1 GCF_014656455.1 Paracoccus aerius | reverse complement strand
TTCCTTGTGGAGGATGAACTAGCCGCACAAGGTGGACGCTTCACGAGAGCAGACGACTGGGCCTCTTATGTGGTGCAGGACGGGTCAGAACCCAGGTTCCTCCAAGGAAATGGCACAGCGGCTTCTATCTGCCTTGAACAAGGCCCTGTCAGGAGAAGGCAATCCAACGCTCTCCACAGTCTTGAAGGCTGCTCCGGCCTCGGGCTGAAGGTGTCGATCCAGCCTGCAGCGTAAGCCTATGACAAAGCTTGCCGATTTGAAGCAGCGCTTGTTGGAAAATCCGGAAGTCCGTAACGCATACGCCAAAGACAATGCCGCGTTTTCCTTGATGAAGGGATTTTCCAGCCGAGCGGCGCGAACTCGTAACACACAACACAAAGGCCGCTCGGCTGATGGGTCGGTTATGCCGGATATTGAGGTGTCCGGCAACTTGTCCAAATGGACAACCGGAAGTTGATTTCTCCTGGTCCTGTAGCTTATCGATCCAAAGCCCGCAGAGAACCAGACGAACCGGCTTCTAGACACTTCAAGGTTGTTTCGCAGCAAGCTTACACAACCAATAAAAATCAAGGACTTATAGGGAACCTTCTTTGTTCAAGAGGGTTCTAGGCCTGTAAAAAGTTGCTGTGTTTGTAGTTTTTTTCGTTCCCGAGTGCCTGTTCCGAGTATGCCCCGCCCCTCCTGGCGGGGCCTTTGGACCCCCGACAAGCGGTGCTATTCCGGCAACTTGTCGATCCAGATCCCGCAGAACCTGTAGCCGTTCGCATTGGTCACGATCGTTCCACCGTCCCGATCGCAAAAGATGCCCGGATATTTTCCGAACTCGCGGGCATTACCGCTTTCTACGATCCAGAAGGCCGCCAGAAGGGCCAGGAGCGCCCCTGTGAGGACGGCAGAGACCAACCAGACCAGAACCCGCCAACCACCTCCAGGCCTCCCTACGGGCCTCTCCGGCGGCCTTGATGCTTCCGAACTGCGCCATGGCCACCGGCGCGGAAACAGCCGGTGATTGTGAAGATCATGGGGCACAAGCGGATTTCGCAATGCTTGGCATAAGTTTCTGGAGAACTGCTAGGGGGTATGTAAGCGCAGCCGCTGAGCGTTCAGGCGGTTCAGATAAAGGCGGTGTTACGGAGCCAAGTCCAGACGATTCGAGAAAAGGATCAGGAGCTCTTTTGCTTTGCTTCAATGCATCCTTATTCAAGCACAGGTTGTTGCTGCCTGACTCTATAAACAGCAAACGTCATTTCTCTAAATTTTTGATGAAAAGAAATATTAGTCACAATGGCTTATCTTACATCAGAATTTGCATTCTATGAAACCGTAAACCTGGGGTGGAAATTCTGCATAAATAAGCAATGAGTGGAAAATGCCTTCTCC
Organism: Paracoccus aerius; assembly: GCF_014656455.1. Taxonomy (GTDB): domain Bacteria; phylum Pseudomonadota; class Alphaproteobacteria; order Rhodobacterales; family Rhodobacteraceae; genus Paracoccus; species Paracoccus aerius. Next base: position 842 of record NZ_BNCL01000070.1, on the reverse strand, counting down.
TTCAGTATGATGGCTAAGCGTTTCGGCATAGCCGGCAACGTTGCATGGCCATGTAACGATCGAGAGGAATTTACCATGTACTTGAAGGCTTTTTGTGCTGCCGCAGTGTTGGCACTCGCCGGGGGCGCTGCCTCGGCTGCAACCTGCACCGGCAGTTTCGGTGGCGGTCAAACCACGACCTTTACCGTGAACCAGACAGTCCCCACAGGCTCGAGCGTCAGTGCGGCCTGCGTCAACAACTCAAATGACAGCGAAGGTGCTGTCAGTGGCTTGTTCGGCATCGACACTTGGATGCTGGGTGACAAGTCCGGTGATGAAGATGATGGAGACGGAATGGTCTTCTTCACGACAGAGTTTTCCGAAGGCACCACATCGGGCCTTTGGGAAATTGCCAATCCTGACAACTACTCGTCCGTCATGCTGGTTCTGAAGGCCGGCAATACCTTCGGCGCCTTCCTTCTGGACTCGGCTGCATTGATGGCAGGCGACTGGTTCACCAGCCGCGATCTATCGCATGCGTCGGTTTACTATGGCGGTGAACCCACCCCGGCACCGGTCCCGCTTCCTGCGTCAGCCCTGCTGCTGCTGGGTGGTGTGGGTGGTCTGGCTGCCCTGCGTCGCCGTCGGAAAGCCGCCTGATCACGATCGGCCACTCAAGCACTCCGCTGTAGATGGTATGAAGAAAAAGGCCCGCGTGCTGCGGGCCTTTTGTATTCAAGCATACTGGCCTAAATCTTGACACCGAGCTGCCCTGGATATCGAAGACCCGCACTGCCAGGCGGGTCTTTCTTGTTTACAGGATGGCCCGCGCCACGCGGATCATCTGAAGCAGCTCATAGTTT
>NZ_BNCL01000069.1 GCF_014656455.1 Paracoccus aerius | reverse complement strand
GCCAGCGGCTGAGAGCATAGCGGAAGGCCTTGGCCAAGTCGCTCTTGCCGGGAATGCGGGTCAGTTGCTGCTCGGCCCAGACCCGGAACGCCTCGACCTTTGGCCTGGTGTGAGCCCGGCGTGCGGCCAGACGAACATCGGCCGACTGGCCCGATATGTTGCGCTCGATGTCGTAAAGCGCACCGATCCGGTCAAGCGCTTCTCGCGCAATCTCGGATTTGGTCAGGGTCCAGGCATCATGGAAGTCTCGCCGCAGATGAGCCCAGCATGCGGCTTCGCGGAAGCGGGCCGCGCCGTCTGCTCCGGGATCGTAGAGCTTGGCATAGCCCTTGTAGGCATCAGCCTGCAGGATGCCGCTGGATTGGCCGAGGTGTTTGAGAACATGTCCTTCCTTCCAATCTGGAGCAAACCGGTAGGTCACGCCTGGCGGGGCGGCCCCCGCCCAAGGGCGCTGATCCCGCACATAGGCCCAGATCCGGCCCTTCTTCACGCCCTTGCCCAGACCCTTGTCGCGAAGTGAACGATCCAGAACTCGGATCGAGGTGTCATCCGCATGCAAAAGGTCGCTGGCCATCACCACGGCATCGATCCGATCGATGAGAGGCTGCAGCACCTTCATGGCGCGGCCGCACCAGTCGACCAGCGTGCTGTCGGGAATGTCCGCACCCATCCGAGCGAAGATCTCGTTCTGGCGATAAAGCGGAAGATGGTCGTCAAATTTGGCGACAAGGATGTGGGCCAGCAGGCCAGCACCGGCCATGCTGCCCGGGATCGGTCGGCTGGGCGCGGGCAACTGCACCATTCGTTCGCAGCGGCGGCAGGACTTCTTGAGCCGGGCGATCTGCACGACCTTCAACTGCGCCGAGATCAGATCCAGCATCTCGCTGACATCTTCGCCCACCACGTGCAGATCACCACCGCAATCGGGACAGCAACTGCCGGGATCAAGCTCCTGCCGCTCGCGTGGCGTGCCGTCTGAGACCCGGGGCCGACGGCGTGACGGGCGATCAGCGGCATCACCGCCGGCAGAGGGTTCGGACACGTTGTCGTCTTGACCATCATCCGCCGCACCGGTCTCGCTTTCGGCGGTCGCGATCAGCAAATCCTCGAGGGCCAGTTCCAGCTGTTCGATCTCGCGCTCGATCTTTTCCGAAGACTGGCCGAACACCTGCTTCTTCAGCTTGGCGATGCGCAGTCGAAGCGTTTGGATCAGTTGGTCGTGGGCCCGCAGCGTGGCTGAGATCTTCGCGTTCTCTGCCTGCAAAGCAGCGATCAGCGCCTTCAAAAGCGCAGGATCATCAGGAAGAGGCTCGGTCAAATCCGACATGAACCCGACTACCACAAGTCAGGCCTAGACACTACAAAAACAAAGGTATTCAAGCGGCTAATTCACCCCACGCGGGCTGGCGGCACACCCCAATCGGGCCGCCTCCAGTCGATGTTCGCGGGTTCTCTCGGACCAGTGGCGTTCACCCGCTCANCACTACAAAAACAAAGGTATTCAAGTGGCTAATTCACCCCACGCGGGCTGGCGGCACACCCCAATCGGGCCGCCTCCAGTCGATTCCCTCCCACAGCATGGCCAACTGTGCCGAGGTTAAACGAACCGCGCCATCGCCGCCCGCCGGCCAGGGAAAGCGGCCGCGTTCCAGCACTTTGTAGTAAAGGCAGAAGCCCTGACCGTCCCAATACAAAAGCTTCAATCTGTCGCCACGCCGACCGCGGAATGCAAACACCGCACCGCCTGCCGGCTTCTGGCGCAACTGATCCTGCGCAAGCGCCGCCAAACCCTCGATGCCCTTGCGCATGTCGGTCACCCCGCAGGCCAGATAAACCCGGACACCGGTGCCGGGCCCGATCATGCCGCCTCCACCACCCGGATCAACCGCGTCAGCGTGGTCGTGTCCAGCATCGGGTCAAAGCGCAGGCACCGGCCATTGGCCAGCTGAAGCTCAATCAGGGCGGGGCGTTGCGGCGTCAAATCTTCAGCCAAGGAAGGCACCGCCAATTCGGCGGGCGCGCTCAACTCCACAGGCAAGAACACAGTCTCCGGAAGCGGGGAAAGCAGCCCCTTCTTCTTCAGCTCATGCCGCCAGGCATAAAGCTGCTGTCGGGTTACCTCGTGGCGCTGCGCCACCTGCGTCACCGTCGCGCCCGCCACCCCCACCGACAGCACGATCCCGAGCTTCTCCTCGTCGCTCCAGCGACGACGCCGTTCCAGACCCAGAATGTCACCACGCATCGAAAGCCCCGCATAAGATACGTCGTTAACGACGTCGCTATGCACGTGTCTTAGCCGA
>NZ_BNCL01000068.1 GCF_014656455.1 Paracoccus aerius | reverse complement strand
CGCAAGTTGCAAGAACTCTTTTTTGCCGCAAGTCCAAGGCGTACGGCCAGCGCTTCGGGAGTTCCAGAAGTATGTTTGGGTTAAGGATTTTATGGGGTAAGAGGCTCCGTTATATGGAGCTGATTGCACGTTGATATTTTTGCAATAATGGCCCTTTTAGCGGCGCCTGTCTTGCTCAGGTCGTGTGGTGAAGGCTTGCCGTTCTTTATATACTAAAAAAGAAGCGCATAGGCCTGCCGACCGATAAGGTTACGGTACGCCCACGCGCTTCTGGAACTCGTAACGAACAATGCCTGACGGCACGTTCACACTTTAACCATGCCTGTGCCATTCGTGCTGACATAGGTTAGTCTCCCCTGTGACACAGGGTAGTTTTTAGAGGCTTTCGTTGGGCTGAAGACATAAGCGTGTTTTCTGAGGGCTGTTTTTCGTGGAGCGCGTCAGACAAGGCGTTGTTCTTCCATTGGAATCGACCAAACTCAGCGTGAGGATCAGCGTGGCGATCCACGCCAATCTCAGCTTCATTGATTGGGCCTCAGTCTTTGGCTCCTTAAACGGCTCACGCATCGCTCCATACTGGAGATCGTAAACGGAGGATCCCACCTCATAATGCTGGATGTTGCATGGAAAGCCGCGAAAGGTTGGGCAGCACCGCGGGGTTGTGAAGCGGACATTGGCGCGGCTCGTCCGCTTTTGCCGCCGCGCTGTCCATTGCGAGCGGCCCACCGATAAAGACGGGGCTTTCTTGATCATCCGCTGCGTTCTCATCCGCCCCAGCCAGATCGGAAGGCTTCTTTTAAAGGTTGTAAACTTCGGCCTAAGCAAAAACCGCCAGCGTGTCGTAGCGCCGGGGAGTACACCAGGTTGAGCATTCCTGCGGTATTCAACTCTGGATAAGTGGGCCATACAGTTAAATGAATACATGTTTTTCAAGCTGGTGCACTGCTCGCCGCGTTGTCGGAACATGTGGCTTTTGCCCTAGGGCAGACTCTACAAGCCTTGCAGTTCCTGGCGGGCGCCGGGCAGTCCTGCCTCATTTACTCCCCCTCCCCCATCTGCTGCGCCAGCGTCTGCGCCCATTCAAACAGCAATCGCGCCGCCCCATCGTCGCCTTGCTGTTTTCGCCCATCGGCGGCTTCGGACAGCACCTTCGGCAAATCCTCCGGGCTGATCGCACCAGGAGCGACTGTCTGCACACGCATCAATGCCAAAAGGAGTTCCAAGGCTATCTCATATTGCCGGAGGTCTTCAAGAGCGTTGCCCTTATCGGTCATTCCACATTCCCTCAGCGCTTTTCGCATCACAATGCCCGTCCTCGTTCTTAACCCAGCTCATCTTTTCGCGAAACAATCCGGCAAGATTTCACCGGGACTCCTTGCCTTGCCACACCTGGGACACTTGCTTGCCTGAAGAATACCGGCATGGAGCGGCAAACCCTTCTTTCCAGCCTTCCTATGGGCTTGCGCTTTAGGGCCAGAGTCACTGATGCAAAATGATCTTCTGTACCCCATGTTTGAAGGGTTGCGGCAGAATACTCTGGCCGTGATTTATGGAGGGCCTGATCCGTGCTAATTCCCATCGCTCCGAAAGACTCACGAGCCAAACCAAACAGCGAGTACAAAGACCCCAATTGGGTATGTGAAGACGCTGAGGCTTCCCAAAAGATGGCTGACGAAGGCGGCGTCCGTCACAAGAAGAACGGCCTTCCTGTTTAGGAAATCCGCGGAGGAAAAAGTTAACGGTTCGGGTGGAAGTATCTGCCTTTTCTCATGAGGGAGCACAGAATGAGAATTATTCACAAGACATCGCAGAACGAACGCACGACGCTTGCAAATGGAGACACACAGGTAAGTCCTGCAGGACTGCGTGGGTTCTTCGCAAGAGCATTTCGACGAGCTATTGGCTGGCTCGCTGGCGAACCTGTCTCTGTCAATCCAGACATGGTGCGGTCTCTGGCTTATGTCAGGATCAACAGCCATTACGACGCGCTTGGGCGCAGCTGAAGCCTGAATGGATGATAGGCGGCGGGGGAAGCCTTGCCGTTTTCGGAAGGACCGCAAAATCCATCCCGCCAACAGGTTCTCGAAACTGCCGCGTGAACAGGCCTGACAGATGACCGCACTCGATCACCAACGCCAATGAGTTTTTTGCATCACGGCCAGTAACCACAGAAACCGCTAGACGGGGACATTATCAAAGGGGTCCGTCTCTTCTAGCAAAGTTTCTAACTGCGGGGGTAGTCGATCACCGGCAGCAATTGCCTGCCGCAGCTGCTGCATTGCAAGCTCTCCTTCCCTGGGGCTCGCAGCATCTATTTGTTTTAGGAGTTCGTTGATCCGATCTTTTAAGATCATCTTAGTCATGATGTAACCGGCCGATTGTTACCGCGGCGGTTGAGCCTTGAAGCGTTGCGCGAGTTCAGGATCGCTAACGAAGTCGTCGAGGAACT
>NZ_BNCL01000067.1 GCF_014656455.1 Paracoccus aerius | reverse complement strand
CGCCCGGCCATTCCCGAGCGGATCGCTTCCGAGAAATCGCCCCGGCCATAGCCCGCGTCGCGTCCGCCGCCATAGCCGCGATCTTGGTCATAAGGATCGTAGCCGCCGCCTGACCTGCCATAGCCGCCAGTGGACCGGCCGCCATACTCACCCGACCGGCCATAGTCGTTGCCATAGCCGCCGCCCGAACGGCTGCCGTAGTCACCGGAGCGGGATCCATGATCACCGGACCGGCCATAGTCGTCGCTATAGCCGCCCCGACCCGACCGCCCTTCATATCCACCGCCAGAGCCGCCGTAGTCGCGGTCATCATCCATGCGGCGGCGACGGTCGGCATCGTCGTCGCCGAACCACGATCGCACCTCGTCCCCGGCTTTGTCAGACCAGTCCCGCGATCTGTCGCGGCGCGAATATTCGTCGCGGCGGCCATAGCCCCGGCCAAAACGATCTCGATCTTCCCAGTCACGTGTCATCTGCTGTCCTCCTGTAGCAGTGAGTGCGGATTGGGCATCCACAGACCAGACAAACGTCCTGACTTGGCGAGTGTTCCCCGAACACGGCCGGAGCCGCACCTGCGATCTGGTCAGGGAGGAAAACCAGAAGCGGACGGAAGAAGGCCCTGTCTCCGATACTGGCCCGCCCTCCTGGGGCGGCTCACGGACGGTACCCCAGACAGCCTTCTTAAGGAGGAAGAGCCAGTCTAGACACGCAGCCTCTCAATCGAGCAACATCCGGGCAGTCAGATAGCGCCGATCAGGTGAAGTCCTCCTGGAGGTTGAGGCATCCAGTTGTCGCCGAGACGTTACAATGGCAGTATGACGCTTCAGCTTGCGGGGGAGACTGTGTCCGTTCAGTCGGCGCCGAGCGGCTCGGGACGGCGACCTTCGAAAAGGATCTTCAGCAGGTGCGCGCGAACCACTTCGTTGGTAAAAGGCTTGCTGATGAACTCGGCATCGTCCGGCATGTCGCCCGACTTCGGGGTCACGCCACCCGACGCCACCAGGATGCCGATCTCTGGCCAGCCTTGTGCACAAAGCCGCGCCAAGTCAAAGCCGGTCATCTTGCCAGGCGGCATGCTCACGTCAGTGAAGAGCAGTTGGACGTTCTGGCCGAATTTGCGGAGAAGCTCCACAGCCTGCTCGGCCGTTGCTGCCTCATAACAGCGGAAGCCTGCTTCCTTCACGATCTCGCACGCATCCATCCTGATGAGGGCGCTATCATCCACAACCAGTGCATAGGGGCGGTGCCGATGCATGTCATTTCTTCCTCTTCATTGCAAAGGAGAAGGATGGCGTAACATCATCAGTTCCGGCGACCGACATGTTACTTGACAGGTGAGAGGATCCCGGCGACGCCTTTCCCATGACCTACATGGCAATCCTCTATCGAGGTGAGGCGCTTACGCCGAAAGGGGTTCTGCCAAGCAGGACATCCTGGCCACATCGCGGCGCAAGAATACCGCAGCGGGTTTGACGGGCTTCCTGCATCGGGAAAGCGACATCTACTATCAATGGCTGGAAGGACCGGAGGACGAGGTCATGGCTGACCTTCAGCCGCATCAGTGCCGATAACAGGCACGGCGATCTTGAGGCCTGGACCGGCAGCAGGTGGCAACCCGCAGCTTTTCGACATGGGCGATGGGCATGGTAACTCGGAGACAACGTCCCTCTTCGACTGGGCGGCCTGTCATGATGCTCCTCTCCGCCTGCCGCGGGTATTTGATATCCTGAGATTCATGAAGGAGTGTGCCGAACGTCAGGAATGAGACGTCGGCTGCGGTCAGGTGACAAAGCGTCTATCATCGGTGACCTACAACTGGCCTGGCGCTTCTGCGGACCGGTTGTCAGGCAGGAGGCTTGCCCTGCCTCCACTTGCTTTATTTCCCGGTACCCTTCGGCAGTCCCAGGTGTCAACATGTGCCTTGAGGACAACAGACCGAGGGTTCAGCACAACCTAGGCACGAAAAAGTTCCACTAATTTACACTATCTTATAAAAGTAAGCGAATCTTTGCCGATGAGACAACCCAAAGCAGGTATTGAGTGACAATGCGCCGGACAATGACTGCCAAGATGCTTCAAGACTATCTTTCATCCGCCCATACAGCGCTTCTTCTCTGCCGCGCCCATGCCGATCGGTTTGAATTGACGAGCGAAGAGGCCAGTGACGCCGCGCACCGCATTTCCCTCAGCATCGCTGAACTTGAAGATCTGCAGCAAGACATCGGCAAGCAGCCAGTGTACGGCTGACCGACAAAGCGCAGGCTAGCCCGCATATCAACCTGCGCTGTCGATTTCCTCGACACATGTGCTGGCGACCCACGCCCGCGGCACAGTCTGCTCCTGGTAGAACCCAGATGAAGCAGGTGGTAAAGGAGATGTTTGTTACCGCGTGGCAGAGGATGCTGGACCGCTCCTTCGCTGAGCGCTTCGGGAAGGCAGCAATGATCAGCGTGATCAGGAACGTTTCCTTGAGCCGCAGCCTGAAGACGTCAGGAAGGCCTTCGCTCCACGTCTTTTGGCAAAGGTGGCCGACGAGATCCGCCTGTCGCTGGCCGAACCCACCAGGACGCCGCTTGGACGCCCGGACGCTTGGCACGAGCCATTCAGGGAGCAGGGGAAGACAAGTCTCCCACCTCTGGCAAGAATGGTAACCGGCCGATTGTTACCGCGGCGGTTGAGCCTTGAAGCGTTGCGCGAGTTCAGGATCGCTAACGAAGTCGTCGAGGAAC
>NZ_BNCL01000066.1 GCF_014656455.1 Paracoccus aerius | reverse complement strand
GGGGACGAGCGGGGTTTTTTCTCGGAAAGCTGGAACCGCAGGACCTTGTCCGAAGCTGGCGTGAACCTGCCGGACTTCGTGCAGGACAACCATTCGCTGTCGCGCCGGGCGGGGACGGTGCGGGGACTTCACTACCAGGCGCCTCCTTTCGCGCAGGGCAAGCTGGTGCGCTGCGGGCGCGGCGCGCTTCTGGACGTGGCGGTGGACGCGCGCTTGGGCAGCCCGACCTATGGCCAATGGGTTTCGGTCGAACTTTCCTTCGAGAACGGCCGGCAGCTGTGGATCCCCGCGGGCTTCCTGCACGGCTTTGTCACGACCCAGCCCGACACCGAGATCGTCTACAAATGCACCGCGCATTACGACCGTGCCAGCGACGGCGCGGTCCGCTGGGACAGCCTTGGGATCGACTGGGGCGTCAGCGATCCCTTGCTGTCCGACAAGGACCGCGACGCCCCGGCCTTTGCGGATTGGCGATCCCCGTTTGACCACATGGTGGCGGCATGAGGATCCTTGTCACGGGCGGCGCGGGCTTTATCGGCTCGGCCGTGGTCCGGCTTGCGGTGTCGCGCGGGCACGAGGTGGTCAATGTCGATGCGCTGACCTATGCCGCCAATCCCGCCAATGTGGCGGGTGCGGCGGCCAGCCCGCTTTACACCTTCGAGCATGTCGACATCCGCGACCGCGCGGCCCTGGACCGCGTCTTCGCCGCCCATCGCCCCGACGCAGTGATGCACCTGGCCGCCGAAAGCCATGTCGACCGATCCATCGACGGCCCCGGTGCCTTTGTCGAGACCAACGTGATCGGCACCTTCAACATGCTTGAAGCGTCGCGCCACTATTGGACGGCCCAAGGCCGGCCGGAAGGCTTCCGCTTCCACCACATCTCGACCGACGAGGTGTTCGGATCGTTGGGCGAGACGGGGCAGTTCACGGAAACCACCCCCTACGACCCGCGCAGCCCTTATTCCGCCAGCAAGGCCGGGTCCGACCATCTGGTGCGCGCCTGGCACGAGACCTATGGCCTGCCGGTCGTGCTGACCAACTGCTCGAACAACTACGGCCCCTACCACTTCCCCGAGAAGCTGGTCCCGGTCGTCATCCTCAAGGCCCTGGCGGGCCAGCCGATCCCCGTCTATGGCGATGGCGGCAACGTGCGCGACTGGCTTTACGTCGAGGATCATGCCGATGCCTTGCTGCTGGTGGTCGAGAAGGGCCAGATCGGCCGCAGCTACAATATCGGCGGCGAGAACGAGGCCACGAACATCGACCTGGTTCGCACCATCTGTGCCCATATGGACAACCTGCATCCCGAAGGCGCGCCGCACGCGGACCTGATCACCTTCGTGACCGACCGCCCCGGCCATGACCGCCGCTATGCGATCGACCCGGCCCGCATCCGGGACGAACTGGGCTGGCGGCCCTCGGTCACGGTCGAGGAAGGGCTGCGCCGGACCGTCGAATGGTATCTGGGCAACCGCGACTGGTGGCAGCCGCTTTTGTCGCGCGACGGCGTGGGCCAGAGGCTGGGCCGGACAGGATGACCGGGCTTCTGGTACTCGGCAAGTCTGGCCAACTGGCCCAGGCCCTGGCACGGCTTGTTCCCGACGCGACCTTCTGGGGCCGCGCCGAGGCCGATCTGTCCGATCCGCAGGCGGTGGCGGCAAGGATCCGCGACCTGCGCCCGACCGCGATCATCAATGCTTCGGCCCATACGGCCGTTGACCGGGCCGAGACCGAGATCGAGGCCGCCTTGGTGCTGAACGCCACCGCCCCCGGCGCCATTGCCCGGGCGGCGGCGGAAGGGGGCATCCCCTTCCTGCATGTGTCGACGGACTATGTCTTCGACGGCTCGGGCGAGCAGGCGCGGGGCGAGGATGCGCCCACGGCGCCGCTTGGCGTTTATGGCCGGACCAAGCTTGCAGGCGAGGAACAGGTGGCGGCAGCCGGCGGGCAGTGGGCGGTCATGCGCACGTCCTGGGTGTTTTCCGCGGATGGCGCAAACTTCGTCAAGACCATGCTGCGGCTCGGCGCCGAGCGCGACGAGATCACGGTGGTGGCCGACCAGGTCGGCGGACCGACCGAAGCCGGCCGGATCGCCCAAGCCCTGCTGGAGATGGCGCGGCAGATGCTGGCCGATCCTGCCAAGGGTGGGCTTTACCATTTCGCGGGCGCCCCCGATGTCAGCTGGGCCGATTTCGCCCGCGCCATCTTCGCCCGCGCCAGGCTGTCCTGCCGGGTGCGCGACATCCCCAGCAGCGATTATCCGACGCCCGCGCGGCGCCCCGCGAACTCGCGGCTGGATTGCGCGCGCATCGGGCGCGACTTCGGCATTGCCCGGCCCGACTGGCAGGCCGATCTGGACCGGGTCTTGAAGCAACTGGGATATCCGACATGACGACGCGCAAGGGCATCATTCTGGCAGGCGGCTCGGGGACGCGCCTTTATCCGATCACGATGGGCGTGTCGAAGCAGCTTCTGCCGCTTTATGACAAGCCGATGATCTATTACCCGATCAGCGTGCTGATGCTGGCCGGCATCCGCGAGATCGCGATCATCACCACCCCCGAGGACCAGGCCCAGTTCCAGCGGCTTCTGGGCAGCGGCGAGCAATGGGGGCTGCGGTTCGAATGGATCATCCAGCCTTCCCCCGACGGGCTGGCCCAGGCCTATATCCTGGCCGAGGATTTCCTGGCCGGCGCGCCCTCGGCCATGGTGCTGGGCGACAACATCTTCTTCGGCCACGGGTTGCCCGAACTGCTGAAGGCGGCAGGCGGGCGTGACAGCGGCGGCACGGTCTTCGGCTATCGCGTGGCCGATCCGGAACGCTA
>NZ_BNCL01000065.1 GCF_014656455.1 Paracoccus aerius | reverse complement strand
CTCATTCTGCCTGTTCCTCGAAGACGGCCGGGTGGCGATCGACAACAATCCGGCCGAGCTCTCCGGGCTTGGGCCACTCTCCGGGCAGGCCATCGTCACGGACGAGGCAGGCGACACGATGCTCAGGCTCGGCTTTTCGCTGTCCCTGCGCGGCAGCAGGCCGTCGCCGCCCACCGATGAGGATGAAGCGGATACCGTATCGGTGACCGCCAGCCCGCGCAGGCTGCGGCTCCTTGCCCTTTTGCACTATCTTTGGGACGCTGCGGGACTGACGACATGGCGCAAGGCTTACGGGCGGCGCAGCTGGTGGATCGTGCACCGCGAGCTCTGCCTTGCGGCGGCCCGCGCCCGGACCGGGTCTGGGCCGCTGTCGGACATTCTCTTTGTTCCGCCTCCCTACGTCCTCGAGGACAAGGAGCGCCTGGCAGGCGAACGGCGGCGCTTTCTCCACAGGCTGCGGCCTGTGGCGGGCAAGCCCACGGGACTTGGCCTGCTGGTGGCCGAACTCAAGGGACAGGAGCCCGCGCAATACGGCCGCAAGCTCCGCTTCAAGCATCTGCCGGACTTTTCCGTCTTCGTCGACAGCGACACGGCCAAGCGGTTCGACCGGGCTGCCGCCCGGAAGGTGCGGCTCGTCGAGGCCACGCCGAACAGTCACCTGATGGCCATCGCGACCTTTGCCGTGAAAGGCAACTACGCCGAGATCCGGGAGATTGCCCTGATGGCGGTCGATGGCCGGTGGATCCCCTTTGCGGGCGAGCGGGATCATGGGCTGCTCCAAGCCCTCGCCGAGCGGGATTTCGTCCGCTGCCTGCCCTACAACCTGCCGGTGGATGCGCCCATTGCCACCGCCGTGCTGCTCGATGGGGACGGCCCGATCGCGCTCTATGCGCCGGCCCCGGACATGGCGGCGGATCGGGAGGAGGACCTGCGCCGGATTGCTGCAGAAGGTATCTATCCGGCCTGGCACTGGCCGGCGGGGGTTTTCGACATGCCGGAGCTCCCGCGGCGCGTGGACCATGGCGCACGGACCTGATCCACGCCCTCGGGCAAACATTGATCACGCTCTGAAGCCGGGTCACACTGCCGTTCCGCAGCCAGTAGCACGGCCGACACACCAATCAGGCTTGCGTCATTCATCAGCGCGACGAATCCCCGCTGGCGGATTGATTCCGATTTGTCATTGGACCTGCCGGGAGCCCAGGCGCAGACTCTTGGCCATGATGCTAGAAAGAGGCCGCAGAACTTCCTCGGACGATAGTCCGGCGACGACCGGGACCGGCTCCAGGCGTGGCCTTGCGCCGAAGCCCTCCGTTGTTGCGGCAAAGCCCTCGGCAGCAGGCCTCATACCCTTGCTGCACGCCATCTCCATGACATAGGGAGGACACGTCCATGCCCAACTTCACCGCGCATCAACATCCGGCCCTGGCGGTTGGATGCCCCACCTGCGGCAAGGCGCCCGATGAATGGTGCTGCGGCGCCAACGGCCAGCTGTCGCACGATCTGCACAGGGCGCGCCAGGCCGAGGCCGACCGTGAGTTCGTCGAGCAGTATGGCGATCTTGCCGCCATCGTTCCTGCCGCGACCGGTTGGCTGATCGACCCCCATGGACGCGAGCGGGACTGAGGGTGACAAAGGAGGCGGCGGCTTTGTGATGAGGATGCGCCGCCCTCTCGGCTCGCAGAGAACGTCGTATGCTTCTGGTGCAGGAGATCGGTCCGTTGACAAGCTGAAGACCCAGGATACCGTCAGCGCGCCGGACCAGCAGTCAGCCACTCGTCAAGCTTCGACCAGCGGCGGCGTCCCGAGACGTTCTTGACCGCGATCGCCACGGCGCGCTTTTGACCGACCAGCACCACCAGCTTCCGGCCTCGGGTGACGCCGGTATAAAGGAGGTTGCGTTGCAACATGGTGTAATGCTGGGTCATCACCGGGATGACCACGGCGGGGTATTCCGAGCCTTGGCTCTTATGGATGGTGGCGGCATAGGCCGGCACCAATGTGTCGAGTTCGCCAAAGGCGAATAGAACCGTGCGGCCGTCGAAGTCGACCGCGACCTCGCCTTCATCCGCATCGACGTCCTCAATGGTGCCTATATCACCGTTATAGACGTCCTTGTCGTAGTCGTTCTCGATCTGCATGACCTTGTCGCCCGGCGCAAAGGTCCAGCCGAACCGCTCGACCTTTTTCTCGCCGGCCGGGTTCAGCGCCTTTTGCAGCTCGATGTTCAGGGACCGGGCGCCGACACCGCCCCGGTTCATGGGACACAGGACCTGGATGTCCTTGATCGGATCGAAGCCGAACCGCCGTGGGATGCGCCGGCTGACCAGTTCCACGATGCGGGCTACGGCTTCTTCGGGATCGCCAGCCGGCACGAAGTAGAAGTCCGAAGCCGTGTCAGGGCGCGCGAGCTCCGGCATCCGACCGGCATTGATGGCATGCGCGGTGGTGATGATCCTGCTTTGCGCGGCCTGGCGGAACACCTCGGTCAGGCGCACCACCGGCACCGCTCCCGAGCCGATGATGTCGGCCAGCACCTGGCCCGGTCCGACGGAGGGCAGCTGGTCGATGTCGCCCACCATCAGAAGTGCTGCGGTTGTGGGCACGGCCTTCATGAGCGACTGCATGAGCGGCACGTCGACCATGGAGCTTTCATCGACGACCAGCAGATCGCAATCAAGTGGGCTGTCCTCGTTGCGCTTGAAGGCGAAGGCCTTGGGATCGAACTCCAGAAGCCGGTGGATGGTCCGGGCCTCCAGCCCGGTGGTCTCGGTCATCCGCTTGGCGGCGCGGCCGGTGGGCGCTGCGAGCAGGAGCTTCACACCCTTGGCCGCGAGGATGCGCAGGATCGCATTCACGATGGTGGTCTTGCCCACGCCGGGTCCGCCGGTGATCACGGTGACCTTGGATTTGAGCGCCAGGCGGATCGCCTCGGCCTGGCTTGGAGCCAGGCTGAGGCCGGTCTTTTCCTCGATCCAGGGCAGGGCACGATCGGCATCGATGGCGGGCCAGGGCAGGGGGCCGGTGCCCAAGCGCCCGAGGTGGCCGGC
>NZ_BNCL01000064.1 GCF_014656455.1 Paracoccus aerius | reverse complement strand
GCTGAAATTTGGTGGCGCCCTCTTGAGCGGTGTCACAAAAGGACCAGCGTCGAGCGCCTTTCCCCAGGCTCCATCTGCACCAAAGGCATCCCCCACGTCCAACCGCGCCCTCGTCGCGGTCCGTATTATCGATGGGTTGCGTGGCCGCATCAGTCGACCTGACCGGGGCGAGTATTTGCTCTGCCACGCGGCAGCACATCTGATTGCCTCGAATAGATACCGACGGCCTGTTGACCACATAGTCATATGTCGGTTCCCTTTCTCGCCTCGGAAAAAAGGAGGGATCATCCCCTGCCTGAACGATCGATACTAACACCGGGATGCTGGCCAGTTCATAGCAGGTGTTTATCAGGAAGGACCTAACCTATGTCAGCACGAACAGCTCAGGCATCGTTTAAGTGTAAACGTGCTGACAGGCATTGCTCCTTGTTCAGGCCCGAGGGGTGCTGGAACTCCTTTCAGGCAGCCGGGTATATCGTAGGCTAATTCCGAAAGGCTTTAGGCTTGTATTAAGTGATGTCTTTCCTCGCATGATACCATTCGCCGCGGCATGTCCCGCTAGTGGAAAAGCTCCTCAAGCGACTAAGCGCCATTGAACTCGAGATCGGTCATCGAGAACCGACCGTAGGAAATCCCCTTCTGTCTGGATCATTAGCAGGATCAGGCGCTTCCGTTTGCTAAAAGACGTCTGCATCACCTCTTATGGAAATCGAGGAAATCATGACTAAGATGAACTTAGAAGATCCGATCAACGAACTTCTAAATCAAATAGATGCTGCGATCCCCAGGGAAAAAGAGCTTGCAGTGCAGCAGTTGCGGCAGGCAATTTCTGCCGGTGATCGACCACCCCCGCAGTTAGAAACTTTGCTAGAAGAGACAGACCCGTTTGATAATGTCCCCGTCTAGCGATTTTTGTGGTTACCGGCCGTGATGCAAGAATTCTTGACGTTGGGCTTGGTGATCCAGTGCGGTCATCTGTCAGGCCTGTTCACGCGGCACTTTCGAGAACCTGTTGGCGAGATGGATTTTGCGTTCCTTCCGAAAGCGGCAAGGTTTTCCCCGCCGCCCTTTATCCCTTCAGACGTCAGCTGTGCCCAAGCGCGTCGTAATGGCTGTTGATCCTTACATAAGCCAGAGACCGCACCATGTCTGGATTGACAGCGGCAGGGTCGCCAGCGAGCCAGCCGATAGCCCGTCGAAATGCTCTTGCGAACAACCCACGCAGTCCTGCAGGACTTACCTGTGCGTCTCCATTTGCAAGCGTCGTGCGTTCGTTTTGCAATGTCTTGTGAATAATTTTCATTCTATGCTCCTTCATGAGAAAAGGCAGATACTTCCACCCGAACATGAACTTTGTTCGCTGCGGATTTCCCTAACAGGAAGGCGGTTCTTTTTGTGACGGACGCCGCCTTCGTCAGCCATTTTTTGGGAAGCCTCGGCGTCTTCACAATCCCGATTTGGGTCTTTGTACTCGCCGTTGGGTTTGGCTGGTGAGTCTTTCGGAGCGATGGGAATTCGCACGGCCATTATCAGGCCCTCCATAAATCACGGGCAGAGTATTCTGTCGCAACCCTTCAAACATAAGGTCCAGAAGGTCATTTTGCATCAGTGTTGCTGCCCCTAATGCGCAAGCCCATAGGAAGGCTGGAAGAAGGGTTGGCCGCTCCATGCCGGTATTCTTCACGCAAGCAAGTGCCCAAGTGTGGCAAGGCAAAGAGTCCCGATGAAATCTCGCCGGATTGTATCGCGAAAAGATGAGATGGGTTAAGAACGAGGACAGGCAATGTGATGCGAAAAGCGCTAAGGGGACGTGGGATGACCGATAAGGGCAACGCTCCTGAAGACATCCGGCAATACGAGATAGCCTTGGAACTCCTTTTGGCATTGCTGCGTGTGCAGACAGTCGCTCCTGGTGCGATCAGCCCGGAGGATTTGCCGAAGGTGTTGTCCGAAGCCGCCGATGGGCGAAAACAGCAAGGCGACGATGGGGCAGCGCGATTGCTGTTTGGATGGGCACAGACGCTGGGGCAGCAGATAGGGGACGGGGAGTAGATTAGGCAGGACTGCCCCGCGCCGTCCAGGATCTGCAGGGCTTTTAATGTCTATCTTTGGGCAAAAGCCACATGTTCCAGCAAAGCGGCGAGCAGTGCACCAGCTTAGAAGACATGTATTCACTAAACTGTATGGCCTAA
Organism: Paracoccus aerius; assembly: GCF_014656455.1. Classification (GTDB taxonomy): domain Bacteria; phylum Pseudomonadota; class Alphaproteobacteria; order Rhodobacterales; family Rhodobacteraceae; genus Paracoccus; species Paracoccus aerius. The sequence continues at coordinate 893 of NZ_BNCL01000064.1, read as the reverse complement.
TTATCTGGAGTTGAATACCGCAAGAACGATCAACCTAGAGTAATCTCCGGCGCCACGCCACGCTGGGGGTTTTTGCTAAGGCCGAAGTTTAGAACGTTTAAAGAAGCTTTCGATCTGATTGAGGCAGATGAGAGCGCAGCGGATGATCAAGAAAGCCCCGTCTTTATCGGTGGGCCGCTCGCAATTGACAGCGAGGCGGCAAAAGCGGTCGAGCCATGCCAATGTCCGCTCCACAACCCCGCGGTGCTGCCCAGCCTTTCGCCGCTTTCAATGCAACGTCCAGCATTATGAGGTAGGACCCTCCGTTTACGATCTCCAGTATGGAGCGATGCGTGAGCCGTTCAAGAAGCCAAAGACTGACGCATAATCGATGAAGCTCAGATTGGCGTGGATCGCCATGCTGATCCTTACGCTGAGTTTGGTCGATTCCAACGGAAGAACAACGTCTTGTCTGACGCGCTCCACGAAAAATAGCCCTCAGAAAAGGCGCTTATGTCTTCAGTCCGATCAAAGCCTCTGAAAACTGCCCTGTGTCACAGGTAAGGCTAACCTATGTCAGTATGACCGGGCTCTGGCATGGTTTAAGTGTGAACGTGCCGTCAGGCATTGTTCGTTACGAGTTCCAGAAGCGCGTGGGCGTACCGTAGCCTTATCGGTCGGTAGGCCTATGCGCTTCTTTTTTTATATAAAGAAGGGCAAGCCTTCGCAACTCGACCTGAGCAAGACAGGCGCCGCTAAGAGGGACATCATTGCAAAAAGGGGAAGTGCAATCAGCTCCCTATAACGGAGCCTCCTACCCCATAAAATCCATAACCCAAACATACTTCTGGAACTCCCGAAGCGCTGGCCGTACGCCTTGGACTTGCGGCAAAAAAGAGTTCTTGCAACTTGCG
>NZ_BNCL01000063.1 GCF_014656455.1 Paracoccus aerius | reverse complement strand
ATGCCTCCACCTTCACAGCCATTTTTTGATGGGATGGAGCCTGATTTGCCTGCCAGAGAGCAGCGTCATGAAGATTAAGCTTTTAGGTGACAGCACATGAGCTGGTCAATCAGTCGTGCCGCCCGAGAGACGGGCCTGTCCAAATCTACGATCAGCCGTGCGATCAAATCAGGTCGAATTTCTGCAGCAAGGCAGCACGATGGGTCTTACCTCATCGAGCCTGTAGAGCTATTTCGCGTCTACCCACGCAACAACGCGCAACCCCCGTCAGATGCGCGTCATGATGAAGTGCGCAACCCACTCAAGGAAGCTTCTGCAACCGCCTCAAATGAGATAGAACTTCTGAAACTGAAGCTTGCCATGACTGAAGAGCTTCTAGTTCAGGAACGAGAAAACTCGAAGCGTCAGCAGGAGACGGTACAAGATCTGCGTAAGAGGCTTGATGCCGCAACAGACAGAGTCTTGGCTCTAGCGCAACCAGAGCAACCCACTGCTAATGCACCACTTGAAGCAGCACGCAACCCCAGGAAAAGGCGCTTTTGGTGGAGTTGGAAGCAGGGCTAGGAGCAGCAACCGGCCGCCTGGATCGCGACAGTGACGGCATTCCCTGCGAAAGCATCTGCTGACACTTACAAAGTAAGACTTGTAGCGCTGAGAAAGACGAATGGCCAAAACCAAAGGACATGGAAACCCTAACTGGACCCACGATGAAATTGTTCTCGCGTTAGATCTTTACCTCCGCCTTGACAGAAACGTCCCGTCTCCTCGCTCTCCAGAGATTCAAGCACTCTCCGCAGTTCTGCGGTCAATGCCCTATCATCTTGAAGCAGCCAAGCAGCCGTCGTTTAGAAATCCGGACGGCGTCGGCTTTAAACTGATGAATCTGCGGCAGCTCGACAGCGGCAGAGGACTATCGAACGTATCGAAGACAGATCGCCAGGTATGGGAGAAATATAGTTCTCAACCAGCCACTGTTAGATCTCTTGCTGACGCTATCAGCACAGGCATGAAGACAATCTTGCCAGAAGAAATTCCAGAGGAAGTCGAGGAACTTCCCGAAGGAAGACTTCTCACTGCGATCCATGTCAGAAAAGAGCGTAATCCGAAGGTTCGCAAGATGCTGCTCGATGCACGTAGAGCAACCGGCCTGAGATGCGAAATATGTGATCTGTCACGACCTGACATCAAAGCAGAATTAGAAGATGCGATTTTCGAAGCTCACCACATTGTCCCGCTAGCAGGTGCTAGGGAAAGAAAAACAAAGCTCTCCGATCTATCGCTACTTTGTGCTTGCTGTCACCGCGCGATACACCGGGCGATGATTATTGAAAAAAAGTGGCTGACTATCCCCGAAGCCCGCGGCTTGATCCTCTAAAGCTAGAATTCATCAACCTCCGGTCCCAGCTTATTTGGTAATAAGTGTATGTGCTCGGGCTAGGAATGTAGGATACTGTCATGCCCAATCACTCCGATGCTTATCTTTGCCTTGAAGCCTGGGAAAATTTTTAATTACGTTCTAGGGAGCTCCTTTCTAATAGTTAAGCTGCTCTCCGTTTCATCCAAATATATCATGTCCGAAATCACTGCTCCCTGCGTGAGATCCATAAAATGGAACGAATGTGGCTTCTCCATCAGAATCTTCTGTGTAACCAACAACATGGAAAACTCCCGGAGGGAACGGCCTCAGGGGGTTTTTAAGCAAAGCCTCTGACACTTCACCTGCTACCTCAGGGCCTTCCACTACCCAAACAATATTTATTGAATTAAGACTCAGTGCCTTCATTCTGTTATAACTAATAGCTCCAACCTCTCTCATTCTGGATTTTATAGATTGAACATGTGCTGCAAATTTGACTTCAAATCCTATCTTATTACCCAAAGATTCAACTATAAAATCAGGAGCCCCTTCTTCATTTTTTAGGACACTAAGAAATTTTTTGCTTAACCAGTTTAACACAGCCTGCTCTGCACGAATTACATTGCTGTAAATTCTTATTCTATTGCTTAGGCGAAGATTTGCCAATCTAGAAACATCCCGGACTTCGTCGATCGTTTCTTTAGATACGTCTGCATCCACAAAATTTCTGGAATTCTCAAGGAATCCTTCCGGCTTGTACATCAAAAATGATGTTATTCCACCTACATGCTTTGCTTCATCAACAAGCTCCGGCCGAGGCCCTAATGTCTTAGGACCCTCATCATTTATCTTCCACCACCAATCTTCTTTCCCGTCGTCGGTAACAAATATAATAGATCTTAAGTTATTTTCTTTTGCATGAGTTAGAAGTTGATTCCAAATTACAAAATCTCCAAATTTTCTTTTATACAATACCCCTGAGTGATAATGCTCATCAGGCTCATCCTTGTCTTTTTTTGAATCCAAGTAACCTGGCGGTATCTTGAACTGGTACCTCTTTTCAGCCAGCTTATACAAATCATCCACTTCTTTTTGCTCAGACGGTCCATTTCCAACTTTCCCGTCAAAAAGTTCTTCTATTTTAATTTTTATGGGGTCATGAGTGCTTATCGGCTGCTGGCTTTTTTGGAGTGCATCCAGGTCGGAGAAAAACCTTTCCACCAATTCCTTAAATCCATTAATCAACGGAGAAGGATCAATTAGGGAATGCCTGCGCTCTAATTGAAGGTTTCCTATTTCGCTTTGAAGTTTATTTTGAGAGTTGGTTATAACTTCTCTTATTTCGGAAAATCTTTTTTTCTGACTTAAAATTACCTTCAACCTGTTTCTCTGAAATTCGAGAGCAACATGATGAGGAATCCATATCCTACCTGATATTTTTTCGATAACGTTAATTAGTTGATCTCTAGTTTCTGTTCTGTATCTATAAAGATTCAAAAGACAATTAGTGTCAAATACAAATAGCGCCTCTTCCCAAACCTTTTTATTGTTATTATTTCTTATGTCATCAAATTGTGTAAACATTCCCTTCATCTTATTTTCCTTAGAGTGTCATGGTGAAATTAATGATGCAGATGGTTGCTGAGTTTCTTTGCTTTCAGGGGGCATCTCGCCATTCTCACCCCGAGTTTTGTTCATCATCGGCTTCTTCTGATAGCTATAGTGGTTCGACATAAGTAGTCTCCTGAGAGACGGTTGTATTTCAAGCGTGAAGTGGAAGTCTGAATCCTGCGCTCCTGAGGACCCTCCGATCCCTGACCTAGAGTCCCAAGGTTGGCCTGATTCAGTATCGAGATGCCGAAGG
>NZ_BNCL01000062.1 GCF_014656455.1 Paracoccus aerius | reverse complement strand
GCCTTCTACGCAAGCTTGAACGCAGCCGAAAAAGCAGCCTAATCATTGAACCACAAACTCTCCGGTGAACCCGGGGCGGTTCAATCTGTGCCGCGAAGGCGAGCATTGCCCCTGCCACGGCGAGAAGCACGCCCGCAATCCCCAGTATCTGATACGGCTCCTCAGCCCAGAGCGGATTCAGCCGGCGTAGAGCTGGAAAGACCAGCCAGATAAGCGGTCCAAGAAGCGCCAGAGCGAAGGCCAGGCGAAAGCCAAACGCGGCAACGCGCTCGGTCCCACGCGCCCGTCCGAACAGCCAGACCGGTTGTCCTGCGACCCGTGCGGCCTCGGCCGTCCCCCAGGCGAAGGCTCCCAGATACATCGCCATGATGCCGAGACCGATCCATCCTGCCTGTCCCAGCATCTCAGGCTTCTTTCGTGGGATCGAAGGCCAGCAAGCGCAGGGCATTGAGCGTGACGAGAACCGTGGCGCCGGTATCGGCCAAGATGGCGATCCAGAGGCCGGTGATGCCCAAGACCGAGGTCACGAGAAACACCGCCTTGAGCCCAAGCGCCAGCATCACGTTCTGCCTGATATTGCCCATTGTCGCACGTGACAGCCGGATCAGGGCCGGGGCATCAGTCACCCGGTCCCGAAGGATCGCTCCATCGGCCGTCTCCAGCGCCACATCGGTGCCCGAGCCCATCGCCACGCCGACCCTTGCTTCCTTCAAGGCAGGGGCGTCGTTGATGCCATCACCGATCATCATGACGCTGCCCTGGCGGTTCAGGTCGCGGATTGCGGTCAGCTTGTCCTCGGGCATCATGCCGGCCCGGAAGGCGATGCCGAGGTTTCCGGCAATGGCCGCTGCGGTGCGGGGGTTATCTCCGGTCAGCATCGTGGCGCTGACGCCCAAGGCGCTCAACTGTCGAACGGCCCTGACAGCATCCTCGCGCGGCTCGTCCCGCATCGCGATCAGCCCGAGAGGCTGCCCAGCCCGGAACACGGCCACAACGGTCTTGCCCTGCTCTTCCAGCACAGTCGCGCGCTGCACGGCAGCGGCGTCGATCCCGCCACTTTCCGCAGCATGGGACGGCGAGGACACCCAGGCCTTTGCCTCGCCCACGATGGCTTCAACGCCTCGTCCGGCCAAGGCGCGCGCATCACGCACGGCCGGGATCGACACCTCGCCCACCTTCGCCCGGCGCAGGATTGCCAAAGCGAGCGGATGGTTCGAGCCGGTCTCCACGCCACCCGCAACGGCCAGAAGCTCGGCCTCGGGAACGCCAGAGGCAGGGATCAGATCGGTCACGACCGGCTTGCCCCGCGTCAGGGTGCCGGTCTTGTCGAACGCGACATGCGTGGTCTTTGCCGCCGCCTCGATCACCGCGCCGCCTTTCATCAGCAATCCGCGTTTCGCTCCCGAGGACAGCGCCGAAGCGATGGAGGCAGGGACCGAGATCACCAGGGCGCAAGGGCAGCCGATCAGCAGCAATGCCAACCCGCGATAGATCCAGGTGCTCCAGTCCTGACCAAAGGCCAGCGGCGGAACCACGACCACAAGTGCCGAGAGCGCGATGACTGCTGGCATGTAGACCCGTGAGAAACGGTCGATGAACCGTTCCGTGGGTGCGCGGGCTTCCTCGGCCTCTTCCACCAGGCGAATGATGCGGGCGATGGTGTTGTCTGACGGTTCCGTTGTCACGCGCATGCGCAGCGCGACCTCGGTATTGATGGAGCCGGCAAAAACCCCATCCCCCACGCTTCGGGTCACAGGCACGCTTTCGCCGGTGACCGGGCTTTCGTCGACACCGCTCGTGCCTTCTATAATGTCGCCATCCGCGGGAATGCGATCGCCGGGACGAACGAGGACGATCTGCCCGATCTCCAGACTGTTGGCCGGGACGCTCCGTGTCTGGCCGCCGACTTCCAGAAGCGCTGTCTTCGGGACAAGATTTGCCAAGGCCCGGATGCCCTGGCGCGCCTTCCCGGCAGCAACCCCCTCAAGGACCTCCCCCACGGCAAACAGGAAGATAACCAAGGCTGCTTCTTCCGCGGCGCCGATGAGCAGCGCACCAGCGGCAGCAAGGGTCATCAGCCCCTCGATGGTGAAGGGCTGTCCCATGCGCAGCGCCTCGAAGGCGCGCTTTGCCATCGGAACAAGGCCGATCAGGCAGGCGGCGACAAAGGCCCAGGAGCCGGCCTCTGCCGATGTCAGCATCTCGATCAACCAGGCGATGGACAGCAAAGCGCCGGTCAAGATGACAGCTCGACCCTTTCCCGTCTGGTACCAAGACTTCTCCCGTTCGGCTGGAGCCTGAGCCTCAGGAGCCTCGTGCTGCATCGGAGCAGTGGAGCTGCTTTCATCCTGGTCCTCTGAGGTGCTTGTCCGAGAGGTCGGCATCGCGTCCGGCAGCACGAATGCCTTCTTGCGCGGGGCCTGCTGGCCCTTGGGCGCAATCCCGAAGCCCAGCTTGCGGATAGTACCCTCGATGATCTCCGGCTCTGTCGTGCCCGGAGCCAGGTTCAGCGACAGACGTTCCGCCATTAGCGCGACCTTGACGTCGCTAACACCTGGCAACCGCTCCACCGCCCGTGACACCTTTGTCGTGCAGGCCGCGCAGTCCATGCCTGTCACGGTCCACTCGCGTTGCTCTGTCATTTCAACCGACATCTTGCTTCCCGCCCGAGGTCTTTTCTTCATCGAGTCGGCAAGATAGGAGCTCTAGCAACTAGAGGTTCAAGAGGTTTCTCATGCTGAGCATCGGAAAACTGAGCGCGACCACCGGCGTCAAGGTGCCGACCATCCGCTACTACGAAGAGATTGGCCTGCTGCCCGAGGCCGAGCGAAGCGCGGGCAACCAGCGGCTTTATGCCACGAAGGCCCAGGAACGGCTTGCCTTTATCCGCCACTCCCGCGAACTCGGATTCTCGCTTGACGACATCCGGGAACTCCTCAGTCTGTCAGACCGGCCCGACATGTCCTGTGCTGCCGCCGATGTGATCGCCACGCGCCAACTTGGGTTCGTCAAGGACCGCATCACCCGCCTTCAAGCCTTGCAGCAGGAGTTGGAGCGCATGCTGACGCAATGCGCCCAAGGCACCATCTCGGACTGCAAGGTCATCGAGGCGCTGAGCAACCATGAGAACTGTCTGCACCCCCATCATGGCGAAGTCTGAAGCAATAATGGGAGTAAAGAAAATGGAGATTTCTTTAACCCAGAGCTGCAGGCCATCGTTGCTGTTGGTGAGCCTGGCAGTTCCGAGTAAATCTACTCGGTAAGGAAAACTAGGGAAGCTTACTCCCTTCTCATGATGACTTTTCTTACTGAAGTCGCCCTTGGTCTTGATGATCGGCTATTCGCGGGTTTCCACCATTGAGCAGAACCTGACTTGGCATTCTTGATCAATGGCAGATGCCACGTTCAGCAACCAAGAGATCGGCGCGAAGAGCTCATCAGGGACATTTGTTCACGGCGTGTTGATTTCCACCCAGAACTGAGCCGGCATTTCCATCGAGAAGTGAGCCACCTCTAACTATGGATTTCCGGTCATTCAGT
>NZ_BNCL01000061.1 GCF_014656455.1 Paracoccus aerius | reverse complement strand
CGCTTTGGGGAAAGGTTCACATGGCTCAATTCTCAGTGGAAATTACGCGCCTATCCGGCTCAGTTCTGGGTGGAAATCAACACTCCTCGTTCTTGGAGACCAGCAAACGTCAGATCGTAGCTTCCGTCACTGTCCAATTTCCGGGGAGCAGCTCAAATGGCTTCTCTTCTGCTAACGCTGGCAACGTGCTTTGTCCGTCCAGGTGATGCGGAGATCAAAGCGCTGAGCAAGTTGGCGGCCAAGCTGGCGACGCGGCGGCAGGAGGGGATGTCAGCAAAGAACCGCGACCGCCTGCGCGCCCTCACCGACGCCAAAGCTCTTCAGAAGCTGCTGTTGCTTCCGGAGCGGCTATTTGCGCGAGCAGAACGGGGCGCTGACACGCCGCGTGCCAAGCTGGAGCGGGAGGACGCCTTAGCTTTGGCAATCCTGCAGGCCTGTCCGATCCGCCGCAAGAACCTGGTGGAGATCCACCTTGATCGGAACCTGCACCGTTCCGGAGATGGCAGCGTGTACCTGATCTTCGAAGAGGGCGAGACCAAGACCCGCCGGATGATCGAATTTCTTCTTCCGGAAGATGTCGCCTGCATGATCGACCGGCACGTGGCGACGCGGTCCCCCAAGCTTTGCCCCTCCGGTACGCGCTGGCTGTTTCCCAAGCGCGATGGCAGCGCGCCTATGCCTCCTGCACAGATGTCGACCAGGATCAGCACCAGGATCCGCCGCGAGATTGGTATCGACTTCAACACGCACCTGCACCGGCATCTGGCAGCAAAGATCTTGTTGGCCGACCGGCCGGGCAGCTATGAAGTCGTCCGCCGCTTGCTTGGGCATTCATCCACCAGCTCGACGCTGAGCGCCTATGTCGGCTTCGAAGCCGGCACGTCGACCAAGCTCTACGCCGACGTTCTCGCCAAGGCGCGCACGGCATGACGCGTATCAAGCTCTATCCGCATGAATGGCCTGAAGCCGATCAACAGATCTGGTCTGGCCTGCAGGCAAGGGGCAATCCTCTGGATGGCGTGGGTGCCTTTGCGCATCTTCGAGCCAGCACCATTGCGCAGCATGAGGCGGGGTACGGGCGCTGGATCGCATGGCTGAAGGAGACCGATCCTGCAGCACTCAGGGACGCACCCCTTTCTCGGATCAAACCGGAGCGGGTTGTGGCCTGGATGAGCTCCATGGGCGCCGACGCCGCCTATTCGCGTGTCATGCGGCTCGACACGCTGATCCGCATCATTGTTGCGGTCGATCGCGAAACGAATGTCACGAAGCTGCGCAGGATCCGCGCCATCCACTTTGCTCAGGCGCAGGACAGGAACGGCGAGCGGAAGCACGGGCGCATCCTGTCAGGAGCAGTCCTGCTGCAAGCGGGTTTGGCTCTGGCTGGGCAACACGCTGATGCCGGTTCAACCCTCGAGCGCATGCAGAAACTGCGCGACGGGGCGATGCTGGCGTTCCTCGCGCTGCTGCCGATCCGGCGTCGTGCCTTCGTCGGACTGGAACTGGGCCGCTCGGTGCTTCTCACAGCGCATTCCATCGAAATTGCTCTTTCACCGGAGATGACCAAAACCGGCAACACCTGGACGGCGATGGTCCCTGACCCGCTGGAGGGGCTGCTTCGCCACTATCTGTCTAACTCCCGCCCGTTTCTGCTGCGCCGTGGCGATGAGACCCACACGATGCTGTGGGTTGCGGACTCAGGCCGGCCCATGGGCTACTCGTACATGGGACGTCGTATCTGCGACCTGACTGCAAGGATGACGGGGGTCCGCGTGCCGCCACACTTCTTCCGGGACGCTGCCGCCACCACGCTGGCACGTGAGTCGCCTGAACATGCGCGCTCGGCCGGCCCTTTGCTGGGGCATACGAGTTTCAGAACAGCCGAGAAGCACTACAACCATGCACGCGTCATCGAAGCCGGGCGTGACTACAACGAAAGCCTCCGGCGTATCAGGAGCCAATCATGACCCGCGTCGCCATTTACGCCCGCTATTCCTCCGACCGGCAGCGGGACGCGTCGCTGGAGGATCAGGTGCGCGTTTGCCAGGAGCGCGCCGATCGGGAGGGCTGGACTGTCACCACCTCCTTCGGCGACCGAGCCATGTCCGGCGCGTCGCTGTTGCGGCCAGGCTTGCAGGGCCTGCTTGCCGAAGCCATGGCCGGACGTATCGAGATCTTGCTCACAGAGGCGCTTGACCGCCTGAGCCGGGACCAGGCGGATGTCGCCACCGTTTACAAGCAACTGAGCTTTGCCGGTGTCCGCATCATTACATTGGCGGAGGGTAAGATCAGCGAGCTGCATGTTGGGCTGAAGGGCACGATGAACCAGCTCTTCCTCAAGGACCTTGCCGACAAGACCCGGCGCGGCTTGCGCGGACGCGTCGAGGCAGGGCGCTCCGGCGGCGGCAACAGCTACGGCTATGACGTCGTGCGCCGCCTCGGCAGCGATGGCGAGCCGGCTACTGGCGAGCGTGCTATCAACGAGAGTGAAGCAGACATCATCCGGCGGGTGTTTCGAGAGTTTGCTGACGGCCGCTCGCCGAAAGCGATTGCACAGCGCTTCAACAAGGAGGGCATCCCCGGGCCACGGGGCCAGCTCTGGCGGGACACTGCCATTCGTGGTCATCGGATCCGCGGCACCGGGCTTTTGAACAACGAGCTCTACATCGGCCGTCTCATCTGGAACCGGCTGCGCTACGTCAAGGACCCGGCCAACGGACGCCGCGTGTCTCGGTTGAACCCGCCGGAGGCGCTGATCGTTACCGAGGTGCCGGAGCTGAGGATCATCGAGCAGGAGCTTTGGGAGCGCGTGAAGGCGCGCCAGGGCGAGATCGACCGGGAGCCGCGTGTCGCCGCGATCAAGGCCACGCGCTTCTGGGAGAAGAAGCGCCAAATCGACCTGCTGACCGGCCTGTTGCGCTGCGGGAACTGCGGTGGGGGCTTTGCCGCCGTCGGACGAGACTATCTGGCCTGCTCCGCCGCTCGCAAGCTTGGCACCTGTACGCAAAAGAAGTTCATCCGCCGCAGTGTGCTGGAGGAAGCGGTGCTGGAATTGCTCAAGGAGCGGCTAATGCAGCCGGAGGCGGTGGCACAATCCATCAAGACGGTAACGGAGCAGGTGAATGCCCGCCACGGCATGGCATCCGCTGCCAGTATGCAGCTGCAATCAGAGCGAGTCGCAATCATCCGCAAGCTTGAAGGCCTTTATGACGCCATCGCCGACGGTCTGCGGACGGCCGGACTAAAGACCAAGCTGGAGGGCTTGGAGACACGGCTCGCTCAGATCGATGAAGCGCTGGCTGCCCCTGCCCCGTCGCCTGTCCGCCTGCACCCGAACCTTTCGGAGCTCTATCGGCACAAAGTGGCTGAACTCGCGGCGACGCTTACCGACCCGGAAATCCGCACGCCGGCACTGGAGACCATTCGCTGCCTCATCGAGATCGTCACCGTCCGCCTCACACCTGAAGGCGTCACGCTGGAGCTTGAGGGGGCGCTGGCGGCGATGGTGGGTTTGGCACAAGGCGCAACAGCAAAAAGCCCGCTCGAAAGCGGGCTGAATGGGTGTTCGGTAGAAGTGGTTGCGGGGGCAGGATTTGAACCTGCGGCCTTCAGGTTATGAGCCTGACGAGCTACCGGGCTGCTCTACCCCGCGACAGGG
>NZ_BNCL01000060.1 GCF_014656455.1 Paracoccus aerius | reverse complement strand
GAAGGTTTATGTGTTCCTCCCTGCGTTGCAGGGCGAGCAGACAATTTGGCCTTGTGCCAAATTGTCTAGTGAGTACACATAAACCTTCCTGCAGAGGGTCGGATTATGGGCGCGCGAGACGATGAGGAACGGTTGCGCTTCGATCGACGCGTCGGGGGCAGGATGCCGCATCTCGGCGCGGCGCGCAGCTTCGCGATCCTCCGCTGCGCTAAGATCAAGACCCTGGGCAACATGGGCGCCAGTCTCCAGCATACCTTCCGGGAACGCGACACGCCCAATGCCGATACCGGGCGTACCCCCGACAACACCGTTCTGGTCGGCGGTGACAACAGCCAGGCCGTCCTCGATGCCTGGAAGGAGCGTGCCCCCGAGAAGATCCGCAGCAATGCCGTTCACGGGCTGGAATACTTCGTGGGTGGGTCTCCCGAAGCCCTGAAGGCCATGAGCCGGCAGGAGCAGGACGCCTACTTTGCCGAGGCCCTGGACTGGCTCAAGGCCCGTCACGGGGCCGAGAACGTCCTTTCCGCGGTGATCCACCGGGACGAGACCACGCCCCACATGACGGTGATGACCATTCCCCTGGACGAGCGCGGCAAACTGAATGCCCGCGCCCTTGTCGGCAGCCGCGAGCAGCTCTCGGCCATGCAGACCGACTTCGCGGAACGGGTGGGCAAGGCGCATGGGCTGGAACGCGGCCTGCAGGGCTCTCCGGCGCGTCATGAGCGGGTCCAAAGGGCTTATGCTCACCTCAGCGACCCAGATGCCGCTGTGAGCCTCCCAGAGCGCCGCAAAGGGGCCTTTCTGGGTCTGGGAGCGGAGACGGACGCGGAATGGCGGGAACGGGCCTCAGAAGCCGTCTCAGACGCTCTCAGGGGTGTTCAAGCAGTTCGGCACCGGGAGAACCGCGATCATGCGGCCGAAGTCTTTGCACTCAAGCAGCAGATCACCGGCACCCCAAAGATGCAGACGGAGCTGAGCAAGCTTCAGCACGAGAACCACAGGCTGCAGCGCGAGTTGAAAGCCACCGGGACCAGAGCTGAGCTCATCGCCCGGGAGAACCGCCGCCTGGGCGCGATCCAGGACGGCATGGTAGCAGGCGGCCGCGCCTTTGCCCGGGAAAACGGCCTGGATGAGAAAGATTTCATGACCCGCTTGCAGACAGCGGCCAAGGAGGCCCTGGAGGCGCTTGATGCCCCGGCGGCACAGCCCGCCATCAAGGCAAAGGCTCCCACCAGGACCAGAATACAGCTCAAGCCCGCGATCGAGCACGCGCCGAAGCTGAAACCTGTCGCCCAGGAGCAGGTCAGGGACGAACCCATGGTCGAGCACCGGATCAAGCCGAAGGACGACGCTTGGGACGACGGGCACTAGCCTTCTCGACCAGCCTGCCAATCTGCCAGACTGCCACTAAGGGGACGGACTGTAGCAGGAAATGCAATTTGGCATCGTTACACTGCCAAATGTGGGACTTGGCCCTGCCGTGGCTGGCCGGACGGGCTGTTTGGCGAGCGTTACAGATCAGGACGAAGAAAACGGGCCTCCAAGCAACTTCCTGCAAGTCTGCAAAGGAGTGTCACTCGGTCCTACCTGACCATCTGCCCAAAGACTGGCCGCAGGCCAGTCTGGCAAAGGAACGCCCTCAAGCTGCCAGCACCTAGGCCCTAGGAAGTACTACTGCTTCCGCGATAAAGCATAGGAAGTTTGTTCCTACCAACAATTTCCACTTTAGCAGGACAGTCTAAATGAGTGATACAAAATATCAGGTTTTTATAAGTTCTACCTATGAAGACTTGAAGGAAGAAAGAAGGGCTGTTGAGCAAACAATCATTAGAGCAGGGGATTTCCCGGTAGGAATGGAAGCGTTTCCAGCTGCCGATGAAGAACAATTCTCTTTCATAAAATCAATTATAAAGCAATGTGATTATTATGTTCTAATAATATCCGGACGCTACGGCTCTCTAGCTCTTGACGGAAAAAGCTACACTCAGAAGGAATATGAGTACGCAAAAGAAATCGGTGTTCCTGTTTTATTAATGGTTCGAGAGAAAAGAGAAGAACTTCCTGTGAATAAAGCAGAAGCCAATCCTGAAAACAAGGAGAAGCTAGAGAAGTTTATACAGGATGCCTCTACCGGAAGAATACGCAAAGGCTGGGAAACCCTTGATGGCTTAAAGCTTGCCGTGCGTGAAGCACTAGATCATGCAAAGGCTACAAAACCTCGTCCTGGTTGGGTCAGAGGGGGACAATCTACCTCAGCAGAAAATCTGCAAATGATCATTTCTTTAAGAGAAGAAAACGATGCCTTGAAGAAAAAGTTGGAGGATACCACCCCAAAAATTTTGCTGCCAAAGAACCTTGCCGGGCTGGAAACCAAAATTAAAATAAGTGGGTCGCATATGGTGCGCACCTCAAGTAGTAGAGTTAGAGAAAATTTCTTTTTCACCATCAGCCTTGGAGATGTTTTTTCTATGATAGCTCCGCATTTAATATTGCCCAAAATAGACTCAAGCGTTGAGAGTATCATTTCCGCTCTTCTTGTAGATCACGAATATCCAGATGAAAATAGCTCCGCCGCTAGCATCGACGACGGCGTTTTTCAGAAAATAAAAATTCAACTAACGGCCCTAAATCTAATTACTGTTGGAGCAGGCGAAACCAACGGTGGTGGGGTAGAACTTTTCTGGGAGCTTACTAGTCTAGGAAAACAAGAAATGTTCTCCAGAATAGCAATTGTTAATAAGGAATAATGCCATAGTGTGCTAGACAGGGTGCGACCTTCCCGCGTCCTCTCTGCCTCACAACCCCGGCGCGACCCCGCGCCCACCCGCTTGCCGTGTCATAAAACCTCATATCCGCAGGTGTGCAGCCTGGGGTTGAACAGGCCCTCTGCGGCCGGACAGCAAAAAGCCCCGCCGGAAGGCGGGGCTCGCTGAAAACCAGAACTCAAAACACAAAAACTCGACCGCTCTCTCCAGCAATCACAGTTAAAACGTTCTAAGCACGGAAAAGTTCCAAAAATTCTATAGATTTCAGTAGTTTACAACCTAAGGGTGATTACTGTCCTGGCTGCTTGTGAGGCATTCGGTGCAGCGCCTTAACCACGGCGTGCACGTTCTTCGACTAATGCAATCTTTGGTTGTACATTTCGACAAGTTTACTAACGCGTCAATCAACAACATAACCATCCCATCAGCCGAGCGGTTTTTGTGTTGTGTGTTCCAAGTGCCGCCGCTCGGCTGGAAAGCCCCCTAGCCTGGCTTCCTCGTTTCTCAGCAGATCCTGTCCGCGCTCTAAGCGCGACCTCTGAGGTTTACCCTCCCCCGGACCCCCACCCGCCGCGCACGCCCACGCACGCGGTATCGACCGCTCGGCCCACAAGGGGCCTCGCGTCCGATAGGCATTCAAAAACCCCACAGCCCGTCCGTTCGGCGGGGGGTCGCCAGCTTCCTGGCGGGCGCGCCCCCCCGGCGCGCAAGCGCGCCCGGACCGTGGATTTTTTGCCTGCCATTAGATCATAAGAAGGTCATGATAATTTATTGTTACTAATCAACATCTTACTTGTCTTCCACCGGCAATAGCTATTGCCGGGGGTGAGGCAGTCTAGACTGCCGGGGGTGCGGCAATAGGCGTCCAACTTTTGGATCCCCACTTCCAATAACAGGAGTTGACTCACTGCCTCACCTCCGGCAGTCTAGGTTCAATTATTGGAAATAGGCTGCCTTAAACATGAACTCTCTTCCTGACAGAAGACGCCGCGGCCAATGGGTTCAAACCGAACGTGCAGCTCATGAGGCTTGGGCGGCACTTATCCGCAGGTCGCCCCTTGCAGCTCAGGTCATGCACATCCTCACTAGCCAGGTGGGGGAACACAACGCTGTGGTCATCTCTCAAAAAGCCCTAGCGCAGCTGGTTGGTGGCTCAGAGCGGGGCGTTCGAGACGCTTTAACTCTGCTTCAGAGCGACAACTGGATCGAAACCCGCCAAATCGGTGGGAGGGGAACGGTCAACGCCTACATCATCAACGATCGTGTAGCGTGGAACGGAAAACGAGATGGCATTCGATATAGCCTATTCAGCGCTCGTGTCATTCTTTCCGAAGAGGAGCAGCCTGATAAAGACAAGTTAGACCATCAACAGCCTCTGCGGCAGCTTCCAGGGGTTTACCCAGGTGAGCAACAGCTTCCCTCAGGACCCGG
>NZ_BNCL01000059.1 GCF_014656455.1 Paracoccus aerius | reverse complement strand
GACAATCACGCCTTGACCACTGAATGACCGGAAATCCATAGTTAGAGGTGGCTCACTTCTCGATGGAAATGCCGGCTCAGTTCGGGGTGGAAATCAACAGTCTGACGTTGAGAATGCGCCGGATGATCAAGGTGTCTACTTAACCTCCTTGACTGCCGAATGACATGACGATTTCGATGGGCCGTCTGCCCTTATTGCGGTAGCCGAGATGGGACCGTCGAGATCGACACGGTGCGACCGGCGGCTCTTGGCTTTGTTCAATTCCGGCCCAAGGCGGAGCCAATGGATGCTGCTTGCTGCAAGGGGTGCAGCAAGGGCAAGGTTTGCGGCGACTGCTGCAGCAGCTGCAGGTACCAGGGCAGGAAAGGGTATGGGTATGGGTGTGAGTGTTATTTCAACGGATAAGGCTGATGGGATGGGCGGGGTGACCAGGCATACCCTTGCGGATGCTGAAGTGACCTGCGGCAACTTCTTTTGCTCGTGATCCGTGCCGCCCTGATCGCCTTGTTACCGTTCGTCTCAACAGGCGCGGCGGGCGCAATGTGCTTTGAGCCGTCCGAGCCATACTGCGTCAGATCCTCTAATACCTTCGAAGATCGTTATGCTTTCGATAGCTGCCTCCGGGAAATGGAGGCCTATCGCAATGGCGTGACAGCCTTCCAATCCTGCCGAGAGGATGAGATCGCAGAAATCCAAGATGAAATTCAGTGCGCCTTACGGACGTTGGAAGAAGCAGTCAAACTTTGGAACTGCCGCGCCAAAGGTGGCACGCTTTGTCCGTAACCGACAGCAAAGCCGCCGCCCCTGCTACACTCCAGGGACGCGGCTAGAAACGCGAGAAACTCTCCCGGCATCTGAAGTCGCATTTGGGCTAGCGCGTCCCCCTAACGGTGAGATGGCGCAGACTGAAGAACAGCCATTTGATATTATAGGTGAGGCCACAAAGCCCGCTGCCGGCGCAGGACCATCTGCCCATCAAATGCTGTTCGGCATTTACGTCTTATCGTAACCGCTGGTCTTGAAGAGCCTTCAAGGAGGAGACGGCCAGGGGACCACAAGACGATACAGATGCTGGGGGAGGCGACAAGCAAGAGGGAGTGAGGAAACATGCCCTGCAACCGTTGAATTCGCAGACGCACGCACAAACCCAGGCGGGTCGCATTCCCTTCGAGAACGGCAAGGTTTCCCCCGCCGCCATCTTTATCCATTCAGACGTCAGCTGCGCCCAAGCGCGTCGTAATGGCTGTTGATCCTGACATCAGCCAGAGACCGCACCCTGACAGGGGTGACAACAGCAGGGTCGCCAGCGAGCCAGTCAACAGCCCGCCAAAATGCTCTTGCGAACAGACCATGCTGTGCTGCGGGACTTACCAGTGCGTCTGCATTTGCAAGCGACGGGCGTTCGTTCTGCGATGTTTTGTAAATTTTCTTCATTTCTGTACTCTTTCACAAGGTAAAGGCAGATGCTCCTGCCTGAACCGTTAACGTGGACAATCGCACTGTCCTCATCAGGAAGGCGGTTCTTCATCTGAGACACGTAACCTTCGTCGGCCATCTTCCGGGAAGCCTCGTCGTCTTGGCCATTCTGGCGGCCATCCAGAGCTTTGTCCTCGCTCTTGGGCTCGGCTCGTGCATCTTTTGGAGAGGCAGGAATTCGTACGGCCATTGTCCGGCCCTCTGTGAGGCAGGAACAGAACATTTTGTCGCACCTCCTAAAACATGGGGTGCATAAGGTCGTTTTGCATCAGTGATCCTGCCCCTAAGTGCCAAGCCCAGGGAAAGAAAGGAAAGAAGGACGAGCTGCTCTGCGCCGATGTTCGCGCATGCACTTGGTCCGCCAGTCTCCCGCGTCTGCGCGCCTTTCGAGGCTGGACATCAGGATACCCTGGCTTCTGCTCCCACCGACGGACGGTGCCCTGAAGGCGCGAGGGAAAGCACCGGCAATAACGCCATTGCCTTTCGAGCTTTGCTGTCTTCGCGCGACACCGGCAAAAAAGGCCCCGCCGCCGAAGGCAAGGCGTCACTCGTTATACAAACTGCATCGGTTCATTCCAGGCGACATCACCGTCTCGGCCGCAAACCTACTCGCTCAGGCGTCGTGCAATGTGCAGATGCACGGGCGCCAAGGCCAATCCGCCGGTATCCATGCTGCGTGTGATCATGCGGGTAGCATGCTCCATCGACCGCTCTGCCAAGCCCAGCACATCGCCCGCGCGCAAAGGGCGCGCGCCCAGAAGCAGGTCGCAGAGGTGCTGCGCCTGCTTTGTGGCGTCAACCATAATTGCCGACCATTGCTCGACAAGGGCCTCGTTGACCTTGGCGATGGCCACAACCTTCTCAAGCATCATTCCACCGAGTTCGGCATAATCCCCTTGGGCAGGGCGGCAAGCCGCCTTGCCCATGACCGTCATCCGCGCCCCGATGACGCTGCGGGAAGCCGTCATCGTTTCGTTCAGGCGCAGATGGGTGTTCATCATATTGGAACTGGCCTTTGCCAGTTCGGCCCAAGCGTTCATGGCAGCGATCATCATCAGCTTATCTTTGTTCAAGCGCATGAGGCGGCGGCAGGGCAGAATGTCCCGTTCTCGCGCCATGCTGCCACCGGGTTGCGCAACCGTATGGTGCAGCAACCCTTCATGCGAGTGTCAGCGCTGTTAAGCCGTTTCTGTGATACGCGCCTGAAGCGGGTTCAACGCCTGCTGCGAACTCCGCTGCGCGATCTGCAACATGGCCGTGCGGCGCTCCATCCAGTTATGCATGACACTCATTGCAAACGCCCTCTGAGCCTCTGCGGCGGCCTTCAAGGTCCTCGATCCGATCAACTGCTGGGAAAGCTCGACGTTGGTGCGGGCAGCTTTGCCGAACCAGTCCATCCAAGCGGAAGAGACGTCTGACAGCGCCTGCACCGAGACCGCCGACGTTGTCGAGACAACCTGCACATCCCCGGCCAGCATCCGCGCGGCGTCACGGTAGACCGTCATGGCCTCCTGGCTGTCCGAAGCCATCTGCTGGGCGCGCTCGGTCAGGCCTTCGCCGATCTGGCGCGCCTGATCCTGGGCGGCGGCCCTGCCGCGTTCCATCACCTCGGCCACCTGTTCGGTGGTTTCACGCGCGACACGCTCCGCTTCCTTTTGGGTCCGGGCGACGGCCTGCTCGGCCGCGAGGGCGCGCTCGGCCTCTGCCGCCTGACGCTCTGCTTCGGCCTGCTCCACGTGCTTGGCCTCCCTGGCCGCTGCACGCTCGTCGGCTTCGGCCTGCTCGGCCTTTTCGGCGTTCCGCTTGGCTTGCGCTCGCTCCTCGCGCTTTTCGTCGCGCTTGGCGGTTTCGGCCTCTTTGACGGCACCCTCGATATCGGATGCTACAGTGGCGGCCTCATCATCATTGAGCACCTTGAGGATGGCGGGGAGAAGCTCCTTGCGCTCGTTGCGAACATGCTGCTGGAAACCCTTGTTCAGGTCGGCAAGTGCCGCGAGAAACGCATCATTGTCCTTCGGCAGACCGGACAGCTTTTCGAGGGAAGCACGCAGGTCCTTGTTGCCCTTCAATGCATTGACGGCAAGATCCTTAGTCTCGGGATGCTTACGCAGCAGCGGCAGAAGGTGCTGCTCTTCGAGCTCCACATAGCGGGAAAGTTCGTCACTCAGTTCCGCGTAAAGGCTTTCGCGGGACTTCACCGCCTGGTTCGAGGTCGCCGCAAGTTTCGTGATCAGCGCGGCGGCTTTTTCAGGAGCAGCCTGGATCGTTTGACGAAGGGTCATGGGGATATCTTCCGTGCATGCTTCCGTGAACCCGAAGCCAGCGACAAAGGCCCCACCGAAGTGCGGAGACATCACATGCTGGTTGCTCAAGGAAGCTCAGGCAGGATCATCCGAGGAGGCTTCGCCGAATGTCTTGCTGCGGTGCAACATAACCAGCAGGCACAGCAATTGTAAGGGGCGGCCGAGGAGTTACCAGGCAATCAGCTCAAGTATCGGAGGAGAATGCTGCGCTGCAGCGAAAAGCAGGTTGCATATGCATGTGAAATCATGGTGCTAGGCCATGTCCGTCGTCGAATGATTTGGAACAGGCGGCCTGATGTTGGTTTGGAGGGTCCTGGCTCCGTGGGTTGAGGTTATGCGGCCTGGCGCTGATGGATCAAGCGCCGGCTCTGGATGGTCAGTTTCTTGATCTTCTCCCTTTCTGCCAGGATGGCCGGGCCGCGTCCGAAGTAGACATCAGCGGGCGTGAGATTGCCGAGGCTCTGGTGATAGCGGTTGTTGTTGTAATGCTCGACAAAGGCGGCGATGGCCGCCTCGAGTTCACCCTGCAGATAGTAGTTTTCCAGCAGAATGCGGTTCTTGAGGGTCTGGTGCCAGCGCTCGATCTTGCCTTGCGTCTGGGGATGGTTGGGGGCACCGCGGACATGGTCCATACCATGTTCTTCGAGGTATTCGGCTAGATCACCAGCAATGTAACATGGGCCGTTGTCGCTCAGCAGCCGGGGCTTGTGCAGCACGGTGACGCTGTCACATCCGGATGCAGCGAGCGCAATATCAAGCGTCGCACTGACATCGTCCGCCGCCATGCTGGTGCACAGCTTCCAGCCCACAATGTAGCGGGAGAAGTCATCCAGCACCGTAGATCAGGTAGAACCATCCCCCGCCTGTCACCTTGAGATAGGTGAAGTCGCTCGGACCACATCTCGTTTGGCCGAGTGGTCTTGTCCCTGAACTCGTCCCCGGCCTTGATCACCACACAGGCCGGGCTGGTGATGAGGTCATAGGACTTCAGCAGCCGATACACGGAAGGTTCTGACACGAAATACTTTTCTGTATCCGTGAAGCGAACGGCCAGCTCCCGCGGCGACAGGTCCGGCTCGCTGAGCGCCAGTTCCACGATCCGATCACGCACAGCGTCGGGGATGCGGTTCCAGACCCGGGACTGCCGTGAGGGGGCGGTCTTCCAAGCCCCTCACGGCCGTGTTCGACGTATCGATCATACCACCGGTAGAAGGTCGTGGGCGGCACCCCGATCTGCGCCAAAGTCCGGCGCACCGGCAGGTGGGATTGCTCGACGATGCGGATGATCTCGAGCTTCTCGGAAGCAGGGTATTTCATTCGTGCTCGACCCCAGCTCCGGTCGTGTTTTTTTTGAGCAGGCGGTTCTCGAGGGTCAGGTCGGCCACAACCTCCTTGAGCGCCAGTGTCTCAGCGCGCAGGTCCTTGACCTCGCCACTGCCATCGTCGGGAAAACAGTCCACTGGACTGTTTTCTGATCCTCCTCATACCTGTCGGGCAGTGTCCCCCGCCAGGCGTTTCTTGCCAGCCTCAAGGAACTCCTTCGACCAGCGGTCACGTCCGTCAAGCTGGTGTAATTTCCGGGATGGCCTGAGGTCATGATCAGGCTGCTTTCGTAGTGATGCTGAGAATGG
>NZ_BNCL01000058.1 GCF_014656455.1 Paracoccus aerius | reverse complement strand
CAACACCATCGAAACCGATCAGCAGGCGCAGGCAGTAGCTTAAACATCCCCGAAAACTGTCCAAGGATCGGGGAGTAGCTCAGGGAGCCGCTTGGTTTATGCTGCTCTGGCTTGAGCGATCAGATCCTCAATGGGCTGATCCAGATCGTCCACGTTGACAACTTTCAGAAGTTCATCATGGAAGACTTGCAGCTTTTTAGCCTTCTCAAGATCAGCGCGGGCATTTTCCCGAAGATACTTGATGTGGCGCATCAGTTCATTCGGCGTTGCTCGAAAGGTTGGAACCCACTCCATTTCGCGGGAGCCTGACTGCGCCGGAAGCGCAATACACCGTGGAACTTCCAACCGCTCAAGCTCTGGCGATAAGGCTGGCGCTCGAACGGCTTCCTGAGACTGGCGCGTTGTCTCCTTCATGATCTGTCGGATCATTCCGTTCATCGCCTCACGGAACATACGCTCCTTGGCATCCTCCATCAGGTCAGCCAAGCCGACCCGTGCCTCGTCATAAATCGCACCAGTTGTCATGCGTTCGCCCATTGTAGCGTGATGGACGACGATCCGGCGGAGTTCGTAGCTCAGTCTAGCCCGCTCGTTTCTGGTCATGCCCAACCTCCACAATGCCCTTAAGAAAACGAAAGGCTGGCAGTGCATAACGCTGCAAGCGGGCAACGGTGGCTGGTGCCGCGACTGCGCGAAACTCGTCGGCAGTCATACCGGTATTAGCGATATCCATAACTGCATCCGTGACCGTCTGGCACTTCAACAATGGATCTTCCCGCAAAGCTTCTTGGCGCCGTTCAGCTTCAAATTGCCTCTCAAGATCCACGCGAGGCGCATCACTCTTGACAATCTCCCGCTGCCTTTCTGGGGGGAGGATCGTGGCCTTGCGTGCCGCCGAGATCGACAAGACCTTCCGATCCATCGCATCCACGATTTCTGGCTCGGCATTTTCAACGACATGCTTTGCGTCGAGATAGCTGCGCTTACCTTGGAAACCTGCGCGCTTGGCGGCGAAAGCATCCGTCCGTCCTTCAACTTCGTCCCCATTGGGACGAGGTTTCATGTCGGATCGATGGCCTTGCCTTCCCCCTATTTCGTCAACAATAGCTTGCGCAATTGCTACCCGCTCTGATGTCGTGAAATCCTTACGGACTTCGTTTTCCGCATTCTCGCCGACAACGATGTGCGGCATGTCGATAATGCGAACGTCGATCTCGGTTTGCCCGAGAATATCCCGGAATGCGCGAAGCCGCCGCTCCCCGAAGATAAGTCGATTATCGGGGGCTACTCCGATGGGCTGCAACAGCCCGATATCGGCGATGCTGGAAGCCAGGGCGTCAAGATCGCCCATGTCCTTCCGATGCCTGTCACCGATGATGATTTGCCTAATCGGCATCTTCATGGTTAAGCGGCCTCCTGACCATCTTTCTGGGTGGTCTCGGCAGCAGGGGTCTGAGTTTGGCGACCGTCCCCTGCTGCCCTCTTCTTTGCGTCTTCGGCGAGTGACCGACGCAACCGCACCAGAATTTCTTCTGTAAGCGACTGATCGTGGATTGCCGCCATTATGCGCAGTTCCTGCCTCATCCCTGACGGCATTCGGATGCTCATAGGGCGTGGAACTTCCTCTTTAGCCAAGCTAGCCTCCAATGATATGCAATACGTATTACTATGCACTGCGTATCATTGTGGTCAAGTAGTTTTTGATAGCATCTGCATAGTATCTTGCGGAGAGATTCGATGACTACGCCACCCAGCAAGCAACTAGATCAGTTTGTTGTCCGCCTCCCTGACGGGATGCGCGACCGGATCAAGGCTGCCGCCGAGGCGAACAATCGAAGCATGAACGCGGAAATCGTTGCCACGCTAGAAGAAAAGTATCCACCAGTAGACCCTTGGGTCAGCGCGATCCACGCATTGCGCGCAATGAATGAAACCATCCGCAGTCTACCCAATGGCCCCGAAAAGCTGGCTGCCCTCGAACAGGCACGTGCGTTCTCTGTCGGCGTGACTACCGCGTTTCTCCAGCAGATCGGGGATGTAGAGCCTCCCACGAAAGAGATTGCAGACAGCCTTGCTGACCTCCGCAACTTTCTAAAGGACGAAACAGCGGCCAAATCATGACCCTGACCCCTAACCGAGAGTTCTCAATGACCGATCTACCGACCATTCCGCACGCCATCGTCGAACCTACGGCTGAGGGCTTTGCTGCCAGACCTTTAGAAAACACCCCCAAAGCACATGCTGCCTTTCAGCAGGCAGTGAAGGAATTCATGTTCAGCCAGACGGACTGGGAAAACTACGGCACCCATGCCGGACGCTTTGAGGCATGGGATCTAGCGCTGTTCATCCCCGTTCGGTGATCCTCCATGTCCCTGATCCGCAACGCGTGACTGTCACACTCCAAGTGACGGTCAATCACATTTTAATGCAACTTCGATGCGACGGCTTGCATTACCGTATAGCCGATGTAGATACCACTTGTAACTCGCCTGTAAGAGCGTGGACGAATCAAATGGAGAGACAACATGCAACTGAACGTGTCGAAGTGGGGAAATAGCCTGGCAGTTAGGCTTCCCGCTCATGTCGCGCAGGAGGCTCGATTGAAGGAAGGTGTTGCCGTTGAAGTCACGGCAACGGATGGAAAGATCGTTCTGACGGCGGTCCGGAAGAAGTTCAAACTAGCCGAACTTCTGCAAGGCGTTCCAGAACGGACCCAAGAAGACGCCGCGACAAGTGCTGAGTTCGATTGGGGCAAGCCGAAAGGCGAGGAAGCTTGGTAAAGAAGAATTCTTTTTATCAGCCAGACAGGGGCGACCTTGTCTGGCTCGATTTTGACCCTCAAGCGGGAACTGAGCAGGCTGGACGCCGTCCTGCCATCGTCCTTTCTCCGCAGAATTTCAATATCGCCACGGGGCTAGCGATATTCTGTCCTATCACGAACCAGGGCAAGGGATCGTCTTTTGAAGTTCCCCTCCCGCGCGGGGCGGGATTTACAGGCTTCGTTCTGACTGATCACTTCCGCAGCTTGGACTGGATCGCACGAAGTGTCGAGTTCCATAGCAAGGCCGACAAGGCAACGATGTGGGAGGTCTTAGGAAGGGTCGAAGCGATCCTGTGTCTGGACCTTGACCCATAGCGCCTAACTTCCCTCACCCTTCACCAACGGCGCGATCTGGTCGAACATCAGGAAGAACAGGTCCGTTTCCCAGTCCATCACGTCATTGATGGGCTGGTGCAGATACCGGCCGCAGGCGGCGACCATCAGTGCGAAACCGGCTCCTTCGCCTGATCCTTCACCGCCGCCGCCGCCGTCTTTCCCATCAGGGGCAACGTAGCTTCCATCACCTTGTCGAGGTCTTCCCCGTCAAGATCCTCGATCACCGGCAAAGGCTGGCCGCACATCGATGCATAAAGGGCGAGGGTCTTCTGCATCTCGCCCTTCACGGCATCCATCGCCACCAGGTCGCGGGCCTTCCGGCGCCGGAAGGTCAGCGTGTCGATGGTCTTGTCCTTGAACGTAACCGGGTAATCCAGCTTCACTTCAACGGTATCGGTCATGTCAGGTCATCCCCAACGCGCGGCGACGACCCGGCATCTGCTCGACGCCCATCACGCGGACCGAGAAGTCATCAAAGGCGAAGACTTCCTGATCAACGCTGTTGGTTTCGATGAACAGCGAACCGCTGTGGACGGTGATCTCGTATTCCGCCTCGGCGCGGCTGCCAGTGGACCAGCTGCCGGGGTCCATTTTCAGCACGTCCCCGAAGAACTCGAACCGGGCCCCGTGTTCGGTGCCGTCCTCAGACTGCAGGTAGCCACGGGCAATGAACTTGTCATTCTTGCCCACGCCCAGCAGTTCGATCATCGCCGGATCAAAGGCGGTTTCCTTGAAGCTGGCGCGCGTAGCCTCATAGCCCATGAACACCTCGCGGGGCTTGATCATGCCCGCGTTGCGCATTTCCTCGGTGGTCTTTTCCAGGACCGGAATGGTGATCTCGTTGGCCTGGCCGATCCGGTTGCGGTCGTTCGCAACGATCGTGCAGTCCTTCAGGACATAGGCGGGCAAGGTTGCCATGATGAACCCTCCTTACAGGGCTGCGTCGGTTTCGAACCGACCGGTGACGGAGTTGAACAGGGCGGTATAGGCCACGTTGATCTGGCGGTGCGCCTGGATGCGGAGATCGTAGATCGGCGCCGGCACTTCGAAGGCCATCGCGAACTTGACGATGCCCTGCACACCGGTTTCCGGCAGATTGTCGGTGGACAGGCCGAATTGCGAACCCGGCAGAATGACGCCTTCGACCTCAAGCTGTTTCAGCAGCCCGCGCCCGGTCATGCTCATCAGATCCAGGTTGTCCTTCGTCATCGGGCGCCCGATGTATTCGATGAAGGCTGCCTCGATGCTCTCGTGAACCATGTCGGTCACGCGAACCACGTTCACGAACTCCCAGATCGTGCCGACAGCCGCGGTCATCGGCCCCCAGGTGCGGAAACCATCGCCCCGGTTGATGATCGTGTTGACGCCGGCCTCGTTCAGTTCACTGGCCTCGGTGCCGTATTCCACCGGCAGAGACACCCCCACGACGCCTTCCAGCAGGACGTTGGTGTGTGCCCAGGCGGGGCTGCGGTTCATGTCCAGCATGGCCTGCACAGCGGCGAAGGCGGTGCTGGATGGACGGGCGACGACAACGCCATCCTCGGATTTCAGGATCGGGCCATCGGAGATGCTGACACGCCTTTGCGCGCCGATCAGGGTCACAGCCTGCTTGGCCGCTTCAATCGTGGTGCCGGGACCGTCCACATAAAGCTGCGCGCGGATGTCGTTGGCAACCGTGATCGCCTCGGCAATGACCGGATCAGCCGGCGCGGCCGAAGCGGCACGAAAGCCCGGCAGGACCAGAAGCTTCGGACGGGGCAAGCCCAGCATCGCGGCCGATTTGAAGGCATGGACGCCGGTCTTGGTGGCGGCATCGCCCACGGCATTGGTCACGCGCTCAGCCGCTTCCGTGCCCTCATTGGTCAGGACCACGATGATGGTGCTGGCACCGTTGTCCAAGGCAGTATCAATTTCCGCCATGACATCATCCGGCACACCGGCCGCATCGGCAGGCTTGCGGATGGCGATAGGCTTGTTGAAGGCCATACCCGCCGGGAGATCGGCCGAGGGAATGGGCATCAAGATACCCATGACGCTGGTGGTCTTGGGACGCGCGACGACCAGTTCGTCCGCGCTCTGCGTCACGCGGACGCCGTGGTAACGCTCTAGCGGCATAAGAGCCTCCTTTTTCGTGAGCGGGGTTAGGCCGTGATGGTCGCGGCTTGACGGAAAAGATCATCAATCTTCTCGGGGGCGAGGCCGAGCGCAGTGCCGATGTGACCTGCCCCCCGGAAGTTCCCTCGCTGTGATGTAGAGTCTGCGCAACCTGAAGGAGCAGACGAGATGAGGAAAAGCCGTTT
>NZ_BNCL01000057.1:0-2500 GCF_014656455.1 Paracoccus aerius | reverse complement strand
GGGCGCATGAGTCAGACGGATCAGACCCGAAACCGAGTGATCTAGGCATGAGCAGGATGAAGGTTGGGTAACACCAACTGGAGGTCCGAACCCACACCTGTTGAAAAAGGTCGGGATGACTTGTGCCTAGGGGTGAAAGGCCAATCAAACTCGGAGATAGCTGGTTCTCCGCGAAAGCTATTTAGGTAGCGCCTCGGACGTATCCCTCGGGGGGTAGAGCACTGCATGGATGATGGGGGCCCACAGCCTTACTGAGTCTAAGCAAACTCCGAATACCCGAGAGGACTATCCGGGAGACACACGGCGGGTGCTAACGTCCGTCGTGGAGAGGGAAACAACCCTGACCAACAGCTAAGGCCCCCAATTCGTGGCTAAGTGGGAAAGCATGTGAGACTTCCAAAACAACCAGGAGGTTGGCTTAGAAGCAGCCATCCTTTAAAGATAGCGTAACAGCTCACTGGTCTAATCAAGAGGTCTTGCGGCGAAGATGTAACGGGGCTCAAGCCACGAGCCGAAGCTTTGGATGTGCATTTATGCACGTGGTAGCGGAGCGTTCTGTGATATAGGACGCTGCCTCTTTTGATCCTTCGGGTTCAACGGAGGCAATGTTCTGACTGTGAAGCCGGGGCGTGAGCCATCCGGTGGAGTGATCAGAAGTGAGAATGTTGACATGAGTAGCGACAAACAGGGTGAGAGACCCTGTCGCCGAAAGTCCAAGGGTTCCTGCTTAAAGCTAATCTGAGCAGGGTGAGCCGGCCCCTAAGGCGAGGCCGAAAGGCGTAGTCGATGGGAACCAGGTTAATAGTCCTGGGCCAGGAGATGGTGACGGATCGCAGGTGTTGTTCTTCCTTATCGGATTGGAAGGGCGGCTGAGCGGTTCCTGGAAATAGCCCTCCACAAGACCGTACCCTAAACCGACACAGGTGGACTGGTAGAGAATACCAAGGCGCTTGAGAGAACCACATTTAAGGAACTCGGCAAAATACCTCCGTAAGTTCGCGAGAAGGAGGCCCGATTGGTGCGCAAGCATTGGTCGGGGGCACAAACCAGGGGGTGGCGACTGTTTACTAAAAACACAGGGCTCTGCGAAGCCGTAAGGCGACGTATAGGGTCTGACGCCTGCCCGGTGCCGGAAGGTTAAAAGGAGATGTGCAAGCATTGAATTGAAGCCCCGGTAAACGGCGGCCGTAACTATAACGGTCCTAAGGTAGCGAAATTCCTTGTCGGGTAAGTTCCGACCTGCACGAATGGCGTAACGACTTCCCCGCTGTCTCAAATGTGGACTCAGCGAAATTGAATTGTCTGTGAAGATGCAGACTTCCCGCGGTTAGACGGAAAGACCCCATGCACCTTTACTACAACTTCGCACTGGCATCAGGATTGCGATGTGCAGGATAGGCGGTAGGCTTTGAAGCGGGGACGCCAGTTCCCGTAGAGCCATCCTTGAGATACCGCCCTTCGCACTCTTGATGTCTAACCGCGGCCCGTTATCCGGGTCCGGGACCCTGCGTGGTGGGTAGTTTGACTGGGGCGGTCGCCTCCCAAACAGTAACGGAGGCGCGCGAAGGTTGGCTCAGAGCGGTCGGAAATCGCTCGTTGAGTGCAATGGCAGAAGCCAGCCTGACTGCAAGACTGACAAGTCGAGCAGAGTCGAAAGACGGCCATAGTGATCCGGTGGTCCCGAGTGGAAGGGCCATCGCTCAACGGATAAAAGGTACGCTGGGGATAACAGGCTGATGATGCCCAAGAGTCCATATCGACGGCATCGTTTGGCACCTCGATGTCGGCTCATCTCATCCTGGGGCTGGAGCAGGTCCCAAGGGTATGGCTGTTCGCCATTTAAAGAGGTACGTGAGCTGGGTTTAGAACGTCGTGAGACAGTTCGGTCCCTATCTGCCGTGGGTGTTGGAGACTTGAGAGGAGTTGCCCCTAGTACGAGAGGACCGGGGTGAACGTTCCACTGGTGGACCTGTTGTCGTGCCAACGGCAGTGCAGGGTAGCTATGAACGGACAGGATAAACGCTGAAGGCATCTAAGCGTGAAGCCCCCCTCAAAACAAGGTCTCCCTTGAGAGCCGTGGAAGACCACCACGTCGATAGGCCGGAGATGTAAGTGCAGCAATGCATTCAGTTGACCGGTACTAATGGCTCGATAGGCTTGATTTGATCCGGAAGAAGCAGGACTTCTTCCAAAAGCATCCTTGGACAACATCGTCACTCCAAAGTGGCAACGCTGAGCGTGTCTTTCCCGGTCTGGTGGCCCTAGCGCGAGCAAAACACCCGATCCCATCCCGAACTCGGCCGTTAAGTGCCGCTGCGCCGATGGTACTGCGTCTCAAGACGTGGGAGAGTAGGTCACCGCCAGACCTGGAAAGACACGCAATATCTCCCTGAAACGATCATCCCGATCCAGGACACCCCTGTCGCGGGGTAGAGCAGCCCGGTAGCTCGTCAGGCTCATAACCTGAAGGCCGCAGGTTCAAATCCTGCCCCCGCAACCA
>NZ_BNCL01000056.1 GCF_014656455.1 Paracoccus aerius | reverse complement strand
TCAACACCATCGAAACCGATCAGCAGGCGCAGGCAGTAGCTTAAACATCCCCGAAAACTGTCCAAGGATCGGGGAGTAGCTCAAAGTTCAAGGTGCAGCCAAGTTTCTGGATGAATTGATCGGCCAGCAGTGAAAGTCGGTACACTTTTCGCTGTGTGACAGAGGTGGTCGCAGAAATTCAGACCAGTTGCTAAGCTTTGGCGATTGACGAAGGACTGATCCGCATGACGAAACGGAAGCGCTTAATTATCTACAAGCGGCCAATCTCCGACTTGTATAGCAACAGGTTGCCTTCACCCAGATGTTTGGTAACTGCCGGCACTGCTTGGGTTGAGTTGAAGCGTGGCACTGGTTCGGTTGAGGTCAAATCCTGCCCCCGCAACCAGAAACACACCGCATCAGCACACCAAAAAACCTCCCCCCGGGAGGCACTTTGCGTTTAATGGATGTGTCAACAGGGTGTCAGCAAAAGGCGGGCGGTTGATGGCATCAAATTGCCGGACTGTGTTCGGCGAAGGTGTGCAGTCTCAGGATCAGCGACATCGACAGCGACCGGAAGCTGATCCATGTCAAACAGGGCAAGGGCGGCATAAGGAACGCAAGGTCATGCTGTCGCCCAGCCTGCTGGAGTTGTTACGCCGCTATAGGCGCGAGGTGCGTCCTGACGGCCAGACTCTTCCCGGGCCTGCCAAGCATCAGCCCGATCTCTCCGCGACAACTGCACCGGTCACTCACCTCGGCCAAGAATATGGCAGGGGTGAAGAAGGCGCCACGCTGCACATCCTGCGCCACAGATTTGCGACGCATCTGCTGGAGACGTTCTTCAAGACCATCCAATCGGAACTGATCCGGCTTGTCGCATGGCAGACCCGCGCACAGGCCGAAAAGGCCGCCGTCAGCCACATCGACGGGTTCCATAACCCCGTCAGGCGACAGTCATAGCCCGCCTTCCAGAGCCCGGTCGCCGTCGAGCGAGACACACGGGAAGTAACCTGAACGCCCTCCATGATATCGGCAAGTTCAAACAAACTGCCGCAACGCGCCTAAAAAAGAAGACCACGCAATCCTGGAAACTGCTTGACTGAAGTCGATCATTGGGTCAATAAATCATCATCAGTTGAGGAGTTGAGTCGATGGAGGAGCCTCAGGCTCTGGCCGCCTTTGCGGCTATGTCCCAGGAGACGCGGCTGCGCGTGGTGCGGTTGCTGGTTCAGGCCGGGCCGGACGGCATGGCGGCAGGGGCGATCGGGGAAGCCCTCGGCGGCGCGACGACCTCGCGCTTGTCCTTCCACCTGAGCCATCTTGAACATGCCGGACTGATCCGGTCCCGGCGCGATGGGCGCTACATCATCTACAGCGCTGTTTACTCCGCCTTGGCCGGGCTTGTCGGCTTCCTTTTGAAGGACTGCTGTCAAGGCCACCCCGAGATCTGCGCCCCTGCTGTCGAGGCGCTGACCTGTGCCTGCGGCTGCAACCCCACCCTGACCGAAAGCGCCTGACCTATGGATGTCGTCATCTACCACAATCCGGGCTGCGGCACCTCGCGCAATACGCTGGCGATGATCCGCAATGCCGGCATTGAGCCGCATGTCATCGAGTATCTGAGATGCCCACCCTCGCGCGCCATGCTGGAACAGTTGATCGCCCGGATGGGGATCGCGCCGCGCGACCTGCTGCGCGAGGAGGGCACGCCCTATGGCGAACTCGGCCTGGACGACCCCTCCCTGTCCGATGCGGCGCTGCTGGATGCAATGATGGCGCATCCGATCCTGATCAACCGCCCCATTGTGGTCAGCCCCAGGGGCGTGCGGCTGTGCCGGCCTTCGGAACAGGTGCTCGATCTGCTGCCGCCGCAGAAATCCGCCTTCAGCAAGGAAGACGGCGAACAGGTCGTGGATGCGCAAGGCAACCGCACCCGCTCCGCCTGACAAAAGGATATTGCGATGACCTTTCCACGTCCTGCGAGCCGGCTTTCCTTTCTCGACCGCTACCTGACGCTCTGGATCTTTGCGGCCATGGCGCTTGGCATCGCGCTCGGGACGATCTTCACCGGCCTGCCGGACTCCTTGAATGCCATATCGGTCGGTTCGACCAACATCCCGATCGCCATCGGCCTGATCCTGATGATGTATCCGCCGCTGGCGAAAGTGCGCTACGAGGAACTGCACCAGGTTTTTGCCGACAAACGTGTCCTAGTGCTGTCGCTGGTTCAGAACTGGATCATCGGGCCGGTGCTGATGTTCGCCCTGGCCGTGATCTTTCTGCGCGATCAACCCGAATACATGACCGGCCTGATCCTGATCGGCCTCGCCCGCTGCATCGCCATGGTGCTGGTCTGGAACCAGCTTGCGCGCGGCGACAACCAGTATGTCGCGGGACTCGTGGCCTTCAACTCGATCTTCCAGATCCTGTTCTTCTCGACCTATGCCTGGCTGTTCCTGACCGTGCTGCCGCCGCTGTTCGGGCTTGAAGGCAGCGTCATCGACGTGGGATTCTGGACCGTGACGGAGGCTGTGCTGATCTACCTGGGCCTGCCGTTCCTGGCCGGCTTCCTGACCCGGCGCATCCTGATCGCCCGGAAAGGGGGGGATTGGTATGAGGACGTCTTTCTGCCAAAGATCAGCCCGATCACGCTGGTGGCGCTGCTTTTCACCATCGTCGCGATGTTCAGCCTCAAGGGCGGGGACCTGGTGCGGCTGCCGCTGGATGCGGTGCGGATCGCCATTCCGCTGGTGCTGTATTTCGCCATCCAGTTCCTGCTGAGCTTCGCCATGGGCCGGATGATCGCCCGGGACTACCCGCGCACCACGGCCATCGCCTTCACCGCGGCCGGCAACAACTTCGAGTTGGCGATTGCCGTGGCCATTGCCGCCTACGGCCTGGCCTCGCCGGTGGCCTTCGCCGCGGTGATCGGCCCGCTGGTCGAGGTGCCGGTGCTGATCCTGCTGGTCAACGTCGCCCTTCGGCTTGGCAGCCGCTGGTTTTCTGACACTGCCCTGCACAATGAGGCCCGCGCATGATCGCGGACCTGCCGAACCTCTCGGCCGACGCTCTCCGCCAGCCGAGCCTGCCCTTGGTGCCGCGCACGGGCCACCCGCCGCGCATCCTGCTGCTCTATGGCTCACTGCGCGAACGCTCCTACAGCCGCTTCGCCACGCTGGAGGCCGAGCGCCTGCTGCGTCACTTCGGCTGCGAGACGCGCGTCTTCCATGCCAATGGCCTGCCGTTGCCAGACGACGCCGAGGCCTCGCACCCGAAGGTGCAGGAGCTGCGCGACCTGTGCCTCTGGTCCGAAGGCCAGGTCTGGACCAGTCCCGAGCGGCACGGCGCCATGACCGGGGTGATGAAGTCCCAGATCGACTGGATCCCGCTCTCGATGGGGGCGATCCGGCCCACCCAGGGCCGAACGCTTGCGCTGATGCAGGTCTCGGGCGGCTCGCAAAGCTTCAACGCTGTGAACCAGATGCGCGTCCTTGGCCGCTGGATGCGCATGGTCACGATCCCGAACCAGTCATCTGTCGCCAAGGCTTATGACGAGTTCGATGAGGCTGGCCGGATGCGCCCGTCGAGCTACTACGACCGGATTGTCGACGTGATGGAGGAACTGGTGAAGTTCACGCTGCTGACGCGCGACCTCTTAGACGTCCTGACCGACCGCTACAGCGAGCGGAAGGAAACGGCGGCAAAGCTGGAAGCCCCAGTGAGCCTGAAAGCCGCCACCTGATGAGGGCCATCCGCCGCTGGCCGGTCGTCTCAAGCCTCGGCATCGTCCAGATCCTGGCGTGGGGCAGCAGCTCTTATCTGATGGCGGTGCTGGCACAGCCGATTGTCACCGATACCGGCTGGCCCTTGCCCTGGATAGTCGGGGCTGTCTCGGCGCTTGCCTGTGCAGGGCTGGCGTAACCCTTTGTTGGCCGCATGATCGCAGCAATGGCTGGCATCCTATTCGCGCGGCAGGCTGCGCGCTATACGCCGTTGGTCGCATGATCTGCGCTGCCGCACCTCGGCTTCCTGGCTGGTGCGCCATCGGCCTCGGGACGAGTGCCGGGCTTTACAATCCCGCCTTTGCCACGCTTGCCGGTCTTGCAAGGAACAAACCCGAAGCGCACCCACCGCACTGACCCTGTGGGTGGATTTGCGAGCACCGTCAAGCTGGCCACCTTCAACATGGCTGTTTGGGCAGTTGGACTGGCGGAGAAGGGCAGCAACCATGCGGTCCTGCATCTGCTGGTCAGCCTGCCGCTGATCCTGCAATTGATTTCCGACAGGCCCCGGGCTGCTGTGAATGCAGGTCGCGAGGCCCAGGACGTCATGCAACTCCACCGCGCCGAGCAACGGACCTTCATGATCATGGCGGCCATCCTCGTGACCTTCGGCCTGGCTGTCACCATTGTCTCGATGCATCGGCTGACCTTGCTGCAGGCGCAGGGGCTATCGCTTTCCGATGCTTTGGCAATCGGGTTGTGGTTCGGACCGGCCCAGGATGTGCCACGCAGGGTCGAGATGGCGGGATGGCGTCGTCATCACCCGGTCCTTGCTTCTTGCCTGCGGCAGCGTAGCGGCTGGCGCCGCAAGGTCAGGAGGGGTCGCGCCAAAGCCCCGACAGAACCGTAACAAGAGAACTAGAGGGAGTTCTCAATCCCTGGTTGTTAAACGACCGTCAATCTGGTATTATGAGCATGCTTATGCCTGGTCAAGCTTGGCCGGCCCTCGATTGACATTCTGTCGTCTGAAAAGGTTGTCTTCATGCATGTCCAGCCCCTCAGGGTGGTTTCGGGCCATATTTCAATCGCCCATGCGGTTCGAAGGCCATTGCTCGACATAACATGCCTCTCCGTTCAAGCATCCGCTGCCGTCTGGCCAGCGGTGAATGGCGTCTGTCACCGAGCAGCAATTTAGAAGAAGGCCGGCACGCCCGGCGCTGATTTGCAATTCCATCCCTGGGTCAAGAAGGATAGAACATGCCGACGACGTTCAATTGGATTTACCTTGGTATTCCGCGTAACGCGGCTGGAGCCATTGTTGTCCTCGATCCCACCGAAAGCACAGCGGGCTCGGAGAACGCAAGCCAGTTGTTGACGGCACAAAGCGGGCTTGGACCACGTGTCTTTGGTTCAGCCGGATCGCCGCTCTACAACAGCATTACGTCGGCAACGATGATCAACCGGTC
Source organism: Paracoccus aerius (assembly GCF_014656455.1). Lineage (GTDB taxonomy): Bacteria > Pseudomonadota > Alphaproteobacteria > Rhodobacterales > Rhodobacteraceae > Paracoccus > Paracoccus aerius. The sequence continues at coordinate 969 of NZ_BNCL01000056.1, read as the reverse complement.
GGGCGACCCCGCTCAGCTTGATACGAACACGGCGTCCGGCAGCCTAGTCGATCAGTTCTCAACCAACATCGGAGCAGGTACGCAGACCTACAACTTCGATGCACTTGTGTTTTACACGGGCACTGTGACCTATGTTGACGGTACGACGGCATCGAATGTGGTGTTGCAGGTCGTTCAGGCAGAATCCGGTGAAACATTCCTTGCGCCGCCTGCATCCACAGCCACCAACGCAGCGTTGACGGCTAAGCCCATCAGGTCTATCCAACTGGATGCTGTGTCCAGTCCCAACGCCAGCCTGCTCGTGGATCGTCAACTAGGGATCTTCGATGACGGAGTTATCGACGGGACCAGCGGAAACGATTCGATTGGTCCTGGCTATGTCGAGCCAGGAACCGGCGGTTCCGATCAAGTGGATGGCGGCGACGGCCTCAGCAGCCCTGCAACGGGTTATAACGATGACGTGATTCGGGCAGGGGATGGCAATGACACCGTCAGCGCTGGCCTCGGCAATGACAGCGTCGATGGCGGAACCGGCGACGACATCATCAATGGCGGTGCAGGAAGCGATACTCTCGTCGGCGGAATCGGCGCAGACACCATCGATGGCGGGACCGAGGCTNTCGGGGCCGACACCATCACCGGGGGCCTTGGCAGCGACACGCTGTCTGGGGCTGCGCTGGCGGGCGCCTCGACGGTGGTGTTCAACGGCGGCACCGGCACCTTCGCCAATGGCGGCAGCACCGCCAGCTTCAACACCATCGAGGCCGTGATCACCGGCGCGGGCGCGGATACCATCGATGCAGGCGACGGCAACGACCTTGTCAACCTGACGGGGACCTTCGGGGCCGACACCATCACCGGCGGCCTTGGCAGCGACACGCTGTCGGGGGCTGCGCTGGCGGGCGCCTCGACGGTGGTGTTCAACGGCGGCACCGGCACCTTCGCCAATGGCGGCAGCACCGCCAGCTT
>NZ_BNCL01000055.1 GCF_014656455.1 Paracoccus aerius | reverse complement strand
GCCTTCTACGCAAGCTTGAACGCAGCCGAAAAAGCAGCCTAATCATTGAACCACAAACTCTCCGGTAAACCCGGGGCGGTTCAAGCTGAGGTTCGACTGCCGGGAACAGGATGACGGGTGCCGTGGTCGTCAGCAGGATAGGCATGAGGCGGCCGCGATTGAGGACAGGCTCTGGCACTGCCTGATCATGACCGCAGAGGATTGCGCTCGGATGAGTGAGAGCCTCGGCACTGAAGTGCTGCGGGCTCCCTGATTGCCATCGTGTCACAAACGACCGTCCAGAACGACCAGGCCAGGACAGTCGACCGGACATTCAGTCCGATCGCGACTGGCCTGTCAGCCTTGCCGTGCCTTGCGGGCTGCGTATCTCTGGTCGCGCATGGCCTTGCGCATGGCCTCGTCGTCAAGAACGCGGGTGATCCTCTGGTTCTCGGCGTGCTCGCGGGCGTCGGCCTCTGCCGTGGCTGCCTTGGCCAGGACGGCCTTACGCTCCTGGGCTTCCGCGTCCAGACCGGCCTGTTCCTCAAGCCTGGCCTGTTCGCGTGCCGTCTGGCGGGCTTCCCGCGCTTCGGCGATCCGGATGCGTTCCTGCTGCCGGGCCTCGCGCTGAGGCGCGGGTTTCTGTGCGGCACGGTAGGCCTGAAGAAGGGCGGCTTTTGCTTCCGTGGCCGTGCCACGACGTTCAGCGAGTTCGGTCTTCTTGCTCGTTCTCAAATCTCTGTTCCAGGTGTTTGGTGTGTGAACGCCCATCAGGACTAGATATGTCCTGGCGGGGCAGAGTATTACGGCCGCTTGGGACCCTGCCCGTCTCGCGCGAGGCGCGCTTCGCGCAGCCGTTGGGTCTTTTCGTCCTGGACAGCCTTCATCACGTCCCGCTCTTCAAACGCCCGCTCGCGGGCAGTGGCGGGCGAGCCGACTTTGCTGAAATGGCTTTCAGCCTGCTCGCGCGGCGTCTTGTGGTGCGACATCATGCTGTCCTGGCCAAGGGAAACAAAAGGGCCAGGCAGCTGACTGACCCCAATTTCAAGCTGCCCTGTCAACAGAATCCTGTTCCGGATCCGACAAGGGCACGTCTCCTGCTTATGCAGCTTGCAGGTTGCTGGCAGACATCTTGCCCGACTTGCGGTCGCGCTCCATGTCGTAGGACAGCTTCTGGCCTTCGACGAGTTCGCCCAGGCCCGAGCGTTCGACGGCCGAAATATGGACGAATGCGTCCGGGCCGCCGTTGTCGGGCTGGATGAAGCCGAAGCCTTTGGTGGAATTGAACCATTTGACGATGCCGGTGGTCATGATGAACCCTTTCAAGGCAAATGTATTGACCGCAGCGCAATCAATGATGCGCGACGAGAAGGCATAGCGACTTTGAAAGGGAGATCAGCTCAGAACGCGGTGCCAAACGCGCAACAATCATAGCTCGGCAGACAAATATCGGTAGGCAACAGGTAGGATTGGCCAGCTGTTTTGTCAATGACACTGTCGGTCCCTCTCAGCCAGAGGCAGCCTTTATTGCTGCCATAACGGCTTCTGGGCTTGTCTGATGCACCATGTGACCACAGCCCGGAACAAGATGGAGGCTGCTTTGGGCAATCGCCTGATGAAGGCGGCGCGACTGCGCGGCAGGATCGATCAGGCGGTCCTCGGCACCCGCGACGATGGCGACCGGCATTGTCAGGTCAGCGTAATGCTTGCACATCGCGGTAGCGGACGGGATCAGAAGGGCCGACTCCGCCGCCTCGGAGCGGATCTGGGACGGGCGCACTGCCATCTCTTCCGGAAAGGCCTGGAACTTCGCTGGGACCGGGGCAGGGCCGAAGATCTTACGCAGGAGAAGCGGCCAGATGATCCTGCTGGCGATAGGCGCGATGGTGTAGCGGGACACGTCACCCAGCAGCGGCACGGCCGGTCCGGAAAGAAGCGCCATGTCGACCCGCGCCGTCGGATAGTAGTAGCCGGAGGCGAGAACCAGGCCCCGGACCATCTGCGGATGGTTCAGGGCCATTGCGACGGCCACCGAGGCCCCCCAGGAATGACCCAGGACCACCGCCCGTGACACGCCAAGCCGCTCGAGCGCCCTACGGAAGAGATCGGCTTGGGCCTGCGGGCTCCACACCCTGCCGCGTGGCCGTGAACTGTGCCCATAGCCGGGCCGGTCGAACACAATGACGCGGTATTGCCGGGCCGCTAGGTCAACAAGCCCGCTTGAAAGGAAGTCTTGGATCATGCTGCCGTTGCCGTGCAGCAGAACCAGTGGCGGTCCCTCGCCACGCTCCAGGTAATGAAGGCGGACCCCGTCCACGTTGATGAAGCGCCCGACAGGGGGATTGTGCTGCTCGGCCCGCCTTGCAAGCTGGTGGTTGGCTACCGCTGTGGCTGCCAGAATGCCTGCGGCGGCAAGCCCGATCCGCCACGTTCGGGATCTTTGACCGGAACCGGAACCTTTGCCGTCTGCACGGGCCTCCGGAAAGGGCGTTCGGTTCCACCCGTTCCCGTCAGATGCGGCCCTGGCTGCGCTCGGATTGTCGCTTAAGGCGGATGCGCATTTCAACGGCGCGCGACCAGGATGCCGAGCAGAAGGCCGATCCCCGCCGCGATGCCCAAGGCTTGCGAGGGATGGCTGCGTGCCCAGTCCCGCGCCTCCTCATAGCCCAGCTCCGCATAGAACGCCGCTTCCTCGGCCTTCCGGTGCCCGGTCTCATAGACGCCTCCGGCAAGGTCTTGTCCTGCGTTCCGTATGCGCGCCACATACTCGCGCCCCGTATCCAGCGTGTCGCCCACGGTCAAGGCACCACGTTCGGCCAAGTGGGAGGCACACTCCTTGAGATCGTCGATCAATCCGCTTGCAGTCGCCTCGGAGTTTTGCACGTGTTCAGCGGTCAGGTTCTGCGCCATTCTCACGGTCTTTCTGATTGTCTTGCTTCTGCAAGAACAACCTGATGCGGCCCTAGGTGTTCCATGATGTTGACCAAAGGTCCTTCCAAGCTGGGCAAAAATCAGCAGGAATTTGTGCCTATGCTGAGCGTCAAGGATTTTTGAAATGCGACCCCATGCCTTTTGTTGTCCTGCATTGACCATAGGAGATAGATCGTGCCCGATGAACCAACGAGCAGTTTCATCCTGATCGTCGAGGGGATGCTTGTGAACGACGTCGGCAGTGAACAGCTTCTCCTCACCCTCGGCAGGTCGTCCGGTCCCGACGTCACGCCGGCAAAGGCAACGAGAATACCGATATCTGGCCACCCTGACGCAAAGACGCGCCAGTTCAAAGCCGCTCATCTCGCCGGGTGGCCTCCTGGCGAGTGTGAAGAGTAGCTGAACGTTCTGTCCGGTCGCCTGCACATCTCCATGGCCTTTTCGCCGATCGCGACCTCATAGCAGCGAAAGCCTGCTTCCTTGAGGATGTCGCACGCATTCACGCTGGAAGAGGCGCCCTCGTCTGTCACCAGACCATATGGCCTCATCCGCTCCATCTGGCGCAGACTCCACGTTGCAGGGAGAAGAGTAGTTCCTGAAAGATTAGGTCGTTTTTGCTGAAGGAACGAACGCTGGATGCGAGGACAAGATCAGCTAAGCTGCCTCATCGGCTTCTCTCTGCATCTGGACCTCAACCGATTGGTGCCCCTGTGATCCCACCTCTTCCACCGCGCAGCGCCAAGCCGCTGATTCAAGCCCAGCAAGCCGACGTCCTGCGCGTGGCGGCGGGGCTTGTGATTGCAACGATCATCGTCGCCGCCCTTTATTTTGGACAGGCGGTGTTGATCCCGCTGGCGATTGCCTTTCTGATCAGCTTTGCCCTGGGCCCGGCGGTGCATTGGCTGGTGCGACGAGGACTGTCACGCATCTTGGCAGTTGCCCTGACGATGGTCCTGGTGCTGAGCGTGCTGGGCGCGGTGGGAACGCTGGTAGGCATTCAGATGCGGTCGCTCAGCGCTGAATTGCCGACGTATCAGACCACCATCCGCAGCAAAATCGAGGAACTGGGCGCACGGATGAAGGGTCCGGGCATTCTGGAAGGGGCGATGCAGACCGTCGACACCGTCCAAAAGGAAGTGGCCGAGGTTGTGGGGGAGGGCGAGACAAACGCGGTTCCGCCTCAGCGGGTGCAAGTGGTTCCCGAACCGGTATCGCCCTTTGAAACTGCGTTGATGTGGTTGTCGCCATTGCTCGCACCCTTGGCTACGGCGGGCATTGTGCTGGTCTTCGTGGTGCTGATCCTGCTGGACCAGGGCGATCTCCGCGACAGGCTGTTGAGGTTACTTGGTGGCAACATGTTTCGGTCCACCGATGCCTTGGAAGAAGCGAGCAAGCGGATCTCGAAATACCTGTTGATGCAACTGGTGGTGAACGTCACCTACGCGATCCCCATGGCGCTTGGCCTTTGGCTGATCGGGGTGCCGGGCTTCATCCTGTGGGGCACACTGGCCGCGGTCATGCGCTTCATTCCTTATGTAGGGCCGATCCTGTCGGCAGTCTTCCCGCTGAGCCTGGCCTTTGCAGTCGATCCCGGATGGAACATGGTGCTGATGACGGCCGGGCTGATCCTGGTGCTGGAGCTTGTCTCCAACAATGTGATCGAGCCGATGCTCTATGGCACCAGCACAGGGCTTTCGGTGTTGTCGCTGATTGCTGCCGCAACCTTTTGGACGGCGATCTGGGGACCGGTCGGACTGGTCCTCTCCACGCCGCTGACCGTGTGCCTGCTGGTTGTCGGCCGCTACATTCCGCAGCTGTCGATCCTAGAGACGCTGCTCGGCTCCAGTCCCGCCCTCAGTCGTCATACACGGATCTATCAGCGCTTGATCGCGAACGATCCCGACGACGCCATCGACATTGCGGAAGACGCAATCGAAGAGACATCCGTCAGCGGGTTCTATAACGACGAGGGGATGGAGGTGCTGCGCCAGGCCAGCATCGATTACATTATCAACGCTCGCGCCGAACATAGACTGCGGATTGCCAACGGCATGGACGAACTGCTTGAGGCAATCCGCGCGGAGTATTCTACCGAGGTGCCGGAAGGCGTTGCGCCCCATGTTGCCTGCATCCCCGGCAAGTGGGAAATCGACCGGCAGGCTTGCGAGATGCTTGTCCATAGCCTGCAACTGGACGGTGTGCCGGCGGCCACCAAGGCTCATGGCAGCACCACATCGCGTTATGTCGCCAGTTTGGAATTGGAAGGCGTTCAGATCGTGGTGCTGAGCTTTTTTAGCCGCGAACCCGACGCAGCCGTCCGCAACCTGACTCGCCGCCTGCGAGCGCGGTGGCCCCAGGTCAAGATCGTCCTAGGCCTGTGGGGCGTGCCTCTGGAGGAGCTTGACAAGCATGGTGCCGAACCGCTTGGCGCGGATGCCGTTGCGGCGTCTATCAACGAGGCCACACGCCGTATTCAGCTGTTGTTGCGAAAAGGGGAGGAGAAGAGGACGGATGCCGTCCAGGACCCCAGAGCCGGGGCAACCCGAAACGGGACCTTCGACGAGCTGTCGCTGGATGATCAGGAGTTGCGTGAGGACCTGAATGATCTGGCGATCCGAGCCGCCGATGTGTTTAATGTCAAGACAGCAGCCATCCTTCTCCTCGGTACCAACAAGGAGTTGCTGCTCGGAGCCAACCGCGAACTGCCTGGCCTTGATATTGACCCTCGGTCCCGTGTGATGATGCTTCCAACCGATACGTCTCTGGCCTCTCTTCTGCTGGCAGATGCGGAGTCGCTGATCGTTCCCGACGTCGAACGCGACCCACTCTTGGCAGAGAACACAGTTTTGCGTGCCTGGTCCGCGCGTACTCTTGCCGCCGCGCCAATACGGCTGGTGGATGGTAGGGTTCTGGGGGCTTTGTGCCTGATCCACGACGAGGTGCGCGACCTGGAAGACAAGGAGCGCGAGCTTCTGGAAACCCTTGCCGCCGAGGTGGTTGAACGCCTGACAGGAGAAGAGGCTCCACCAGTCGATGAGCCGAAGCAGCCAGCGGTGTCAGCGACTGTAGGCCAACCGGTGCCCGAATAGAACTCTTGCCCCTTCTCGAAAGCACGAACCAGCCCTTCATAAAGGGCCCTGAACAGATGGCATTCTTATGTTGGCCTGACGATGGCCGTCACCAACTTTGGCCGGCTTTTCCAGCTTCCAGCGCGTCCTCATTCGTTGCAACGGAGCGGATGGAACGCTTCACAGGCTTGCCCTGTTGATTTTTCTATAAGGGAGGCGCCTGACATGAACACGCTCCTGATCAG
>NZ_BNCL01000054.1 GCF_014656455.1 Paracoccus aerius | reverse complement strand
AGGAAGCAGGTCGATGCTGGTCATGGCGGTTTCCTTGAGTGCAGGGGACCATCCGGCGCGGAGGGACCGCGCCGGATGGTCAGATTTGCAAAGCGGTTGGGATCAGGCTGCGCCGCGCTGTGGGCGCATGTCGGCCTTGTCGATCCCGGCCACGGGAACAGGCTTCTTCATCGCGTCGCGGCGGAAGGGCTCGCCCAGTTCCTGGTTCAGCAGCCCGAACATCACTTCATATCCGAAATGGCGGCAGCCAAGCTCTGCTCAAGATCGGGTTCCCTTTCCTTTTCCGTCGCTTGTTCGGTGAAGGGACGGTCGGGGCGGATCAGCAGGGCCGTTCCCGCGCCCACCAAAAGCAGTGCCAGCGAGATCGAGAACGGCAGATCCCATCGCCCGGTCAGATCGATGATCAGCCCGAAGACGACGGGTGAAATCATGCCGGCCAAGCCGAAGCCAAAGTTCATGAAGCCGCTGGCCGTACCTGAATACTGCGGTGCAATGTCCATGGGCGTTGCCCAAATGGGTGCCACGATCAACTCAGCGAAGAAGAACGCTGCGCTGAGGCTGATGGCTACTATCACCAGATCCGTCGAAAACATCACCGGCAGCATGCAGACGAAGGCGCCCAGGAAGCCCAAGATGATGACACTGGTCCGGGCCAGCGTAGTATTGCCCGTCCGACGCAGAATGCCGTCGCTAAACCAGCCGCCTGCCAGATCGCCTACCACGCCGGCCAAAAAAACACCTGCCGCGAAAATGGCGGATTTCTTCAGCTCAAGCTGATGTTGATGCAGGAAATAGGACGGGATCCAGTTCAAAAACATCCATAGTGTCCAGCCATAGCAAAAGTCGGTGATCGTCACGGGCAGCATCCGCCGGAGCAATGGACCCCAAGGCAGGGTCTTGCGTTCGCCGACGATCTTGGGGTCGGGCAGGTTTTCCAGCTCTTGCGGAGTGATGCCCTTGTGGTTGCGTGGATCGTCGCGGAAATAGAGCCACCATACTGCTACCCAGACAAAGCTAATCAGTCCTGAGATGATAAATGCGTGGCGCCATGACAGGGCAAGGATCAGGAAGGCAATCAGGGGCGGGGTCATCGCATTGCCGAAGCGGGCGAAGGCATGGGTGATGCCCTGTGCAAAACCCCGCTTTTCCGCCGGCATCCAATTCGACAGCGCACGGGTCGCGGTTGGAAAAGCCGAGCCCTCTCCCATCCCCAGCAGCACGCGCGCGACGATCAGAGAGATCGCACCCTGTGCAAAGCCGATCATCACGGTGGCCGTCGACCAGACAATGCCACAGATGATCAGCGTCTTGTGCGGGCCCAGCCGGTCGCCCAACCGGCCCCCTAGGATCTGGAACAGAGCATAGGGATAGGCAAAAGCAGAAAACGCCAGCCCAAGCTCGAAATTTGACAGGCCTAGTTCGGCCTGCATGGCGGGGGCGGCGGTGCTGATGTTCACACGGTCGATATAGGTAACCAGATACATCAAGCAGATGACGAACAGAATACGGTCCGTCGTCCTGAAGCGCGTAAGCCTTAGCATGTCTCCTCCCTGGATAATGCTGACGTTTCGTTTTTCCATCGGCCTGCAGCGTGACATGGGCGCGTCCTCCTCCGACGATACCCTGCTGCAGCAAACCGTTTCTGCGGGTCGATGTTTGCTCCTTCCCTCCGGGAGCCCTGCGCTACTGGGTCAGTTGCGCAAGTTTCAGGCGTTGAATCTTGCCTGAGGGACCTTTTGGCAGTTCGGCCATAAGGTGGATGACACCCGGAGCTTTGAACTTGCCAAGTCTCTGTTCGCAGATCGTAATCAGGTCTGGCGCCTGCAACGACGAGCCCGGCCGCAAGGTGACGGCCGCCTCCACCTGTTCACCGTAGCGGTCGCATTTGCGGGCAAAGGCGGCCGCTTCGACTACGTCGGGATGGGTATAAAGCGCTTCATCAATCTCGCGCGGAGCTATGTTCTCGCCGCCCTTGATGATTAGTTCCTTGAGCCGGCCGGTGACAAATACGTAACCGTCCTCGTCCATCCGGCCCAAGTCACCGGTGCGCAACCAGCCACCCGTGGTCAGGGCGGCGGCGGTCGCGACGGGGTCATTCAGATAGCCGCGCATGACATTGGCACCACGCACGGCGATCTCACCCTCGGCGCCTGGTGGCAGGGGGTGCATGTCCGACGACATGATTGCGACCTCGTTGCCTACAGCCCGCCCTGGAGAGCCGATCTTTCGCACGCTTGGCGGCAGCGGGTTCGACAGGATCTGGGCCGCTGTTTCGGTCAGGCCCATGGTCTCCACAATGGGAACGCCGAAGCGATGCTCAAAGCCCGCTTGCACCTCGGGTGCCAGCGCAGCCGAGGCCGAACGGCCGAAGCGGATGCGGGCCCGGCATTCGGCCGAGGGATCGCATTCGCCGTGCAGCAGGTGTGAGATGATAGTCGGCACGACCGAGAACCAGGTTGCCTCGTACTGATCGCAGAACGCCCAGAAGCGGCTAGCGGAAAAACGCTCGCACACCGTAACCGAGCCTCCCGACAGGAGCGGACCTAGAAGCGTCACACACAGCCCGTTGATGTGATAAAGTGGCAGCACGCAAAGCGCGCGATCACTAGGACGCAGGTCATGCGCCAAGGCAGGAGTCCAGCCACCAGCCAGCAGGCTGGCATGGTTGTGGACCACGCCCTTGGGCCGTCCGGTGGTGCCGGAGGTATACATCAGCAGCGCATCGTCACAGGGACCATGCGGATGCAGCGGGCCCGGTTGGCAGCCGGCTGGCCAATCAAAGCCATCACCAGCCTCGATCACCATGAGTTTGGCAGGATGGACAGCAAGGGCAGCCTGAAACAGCGCGTGCTGCGCAGGTCCCAGTAACAGTGCGCGGGCTGCGGAATGCGACACTGCATAACCGATGGCATCGGCACCGGCGACAAGGTTGATCATGGTGGCACGAAAGCCGCCATAAAGCACACCGAACAGCCCCAGCACCGAATTGCGACCATTTGGCAGCATCAGCGCAACGCTTTCACCGGGGATCAGTCCCAACCCGGACAGATGTGTGGCAATGCATGCAGCCTCATCGCGTAGTTCGCGCCAGGTCAGCGTTAGGCCGGACTCCGGGAACAGGTGGCTGATAGTTCCGCCCTGATGATCGGCGCGATAATCCAGCCACTCACGGATGGTGCCTTGCGGCGGATTGTGTGGATCCAGCTTCATTTCCCGGCCTCATGCCAGTAGTTGCCGAAAATCTCGTCCAGCGTGGGTTCGCGGGGGGGAATGGGCCGAACGACGCGGGTGCGCTGCATGAAGTGTTGCCAGTTCAGGTTGGCGTCTATGGAGTTGCCGCCCCAGCTGCCGCATCCCATCGACAATGAGAAAGGCAGGCCGTTGTCGAATGCCCCGCCGGTGGCAAAGCAATGCGCCTGATTGACGATGACACGGCACACCGGCAGGCTGCGGCCAAGCGCTACCGGACGATCCGTGTCTTGCGAGTGAAGCCCCACCGAATGGCCCGCACCCTGATGCAGCAGAATGCGGCGCGCCAGTTCGGCGGCATGGTTGAAATCGCGGGCGCGATAAAGTGCGACAATGCGGCTTAGCTTTTCCCCCGACAGCGGATGTTCGGGGCCGATTCCTTCGGTCTCAACAGCGATCAGGCGGGTGCCCGCGGGCACCTTGCCCGCAAGCCCCATCTTGTCGATCATCACCTCGGCGTCCTTGGCGATGATCTCGCGATTCATATGGCCGTCCTGCCAGAGATGCGAAATGATCCGCGGCGCTTCGGACGAGGGCAGCACCGCGCCGCCTTCGGCTGCCAGCGCCGCGAGGAAGGTGTCATAGACCGCATCGACCACAATCAGCGCGTTTTCCGAGGAACACGAGGTCGCATTGTCAAACGTCTTTGATGCGGCGATCTTGCCCGCCGCCGTTATCAGATCCGCCGTCTCATCCACAATTACTGCGACATTGCCGGCGCCGACGCCGATGGCTGGGCTGCCGCTCTGATAGGCGCGGCGCACATTGTCTTGGCTACCGGTGACAACGACAAGATCAGCGGTCTCCAGCAGACGTTGCGTCTTGGTCTTGCTGCCGAAGCCGGGCAGCATCTGCACCAGATCGCGATCTTCGCCGATGCGATCGAATTCGGCATGGATGAAGCCCAGCAGCATCTCGCAGCAGGCCACACCTTTGGGCGAGGGTGACAGCACCATGGCATTGCCGCATTTCAACGCGTTGATAATGTTGTTTGCTGGAGTCGCCGCCGGGTTGGTCGAAGGTACCACAGCCCCGATCACGCCGATGGCGCGCGCGATCTCGGTGATGCCGGTCGCGGGGTCGTCGGACAGAATGCCGTGGGTTTGAGCGGCGCTGATATCGCGCAACAGGCCCAAGGTCTTTCGATGGTTCTTGACGATCTTGTCGGCCACGTTCCCCAGCCCGGTGCTGAGAACCGCCAGTTCGGCCAACTGCCGGTTCCGCTCGGGCTGCATGATAGCCCAGCCGGCCGCCAAGGCCGCTCGGTCATAACGAGCTTGGCTGCCCTCCGCCTCGTATTCGGCCTGTGCGCTGCGCGCTCGCGCCATCACGGCATCGACCGACAGGATATCATTCGGGATGTTCATGACTATTACTTCTCCGGTTCTCGGCAGCAGCTCTGCCGAGAGAGTGAGTGGATCGCAGCTGGACCAAAAAAGGTGCCGCACTATCTGCAATGGTGATTTGGCGCAGCTTTTTCCTGCCGCGATACGTTGAGAGTAGGGGATGAAAACAGTCTTGCAAATGTTTTCATTTCTGCAGAATGTATATCGATTTCATTAGGGAAAATCAGGTGATTAAGCCCGATATTGTTTTCGTTGCGAACCTTGCAGGCGTTTCACCGGCCACCGTCTCACGGGTGATGAATCATCCCGAGCTGGTGCATCCTGAGACCCGCAGGAAGGTTGAACTGGCGGTTGAGAAGTCGGGCTATATCCGCAATCGCGCTGCCCAAGCGATGCATGGCAGGCGCAGCGCCACCATCGGGCTGGTGGTGCCGACGGTTGCCAATACCATCTTCGCCGAGGTCGTGCAGTCATTCAACGACACGGTTAGCAAAGAAGGCTTTACGCTGCTTCTGGCGTCTCATGGCTACGATCTGGACAGGGAATATCGGCTTATTCGTAAGCTGCTTGAACATCGCGTCGATGCTTTGGCGGTAGTAGGATTGGACCACAGCCCTGGCACTTTCCGCCTGATCTCTGGGCAGCGTATGCCTTTGCTGGCGATCTGGAATTATCTCCCGGATGCACCGCTGCCTTGTGTGGGCGTCGACAATTGCGAGGCGGGGCGATTGGCTGCCGAGCATCTTGTAGCCTTGGGGCATCGTCGGATCGGGATGGTGTTTCCTGAGACGTCGAACAATGACCGGGCACGCGACCGTAAGAAGGCGGCGACGGCAGCCTTCATTGCGGCAGGGATCGAACTGCCACAACGTTGGCAGATCACAGCGCCCTACAGCATTGCCCAAGCCAAGGCCGCCTGTCTGGAACTGCTGGAGGGAGAGGATCGGCCGAGCGCATTGCTTTGCGCCAACGACGTGATCGCGCAGGGCGCGATCTATGCAGCGGCTCGTCTAGGGATCGCGATTCCCGACAGCTTGTCGGTAATCGGAATCGGGGACTTCGCCGGCTCCGCGCAGATGGAGCCGGCCCTGACCACTGTGCGCATTCCGGCGCAGCAGATCGGAACCGCAGCCGGCGAGGAAATTGTCACGGCGGTCAGCCGGTGTGATCCCGATCGCATGATCCGCCGTCGCGTGGAACTCGAACTGATTATGCGTACAAGCACCGGCCTGGCTCCTGAATTGATTGCGCGCGGGCAGTCCACGTGATGCAAGCCTAGCTTGGGCGTGTTGGCGTTTGAGGATTCCCACACTGTCGCTGGCTGATGCAAGGTTGCCAAATGGGGGCAACCTTGATCGGTACGATATTGACCGATACGCGGCGGTACTTATCGTCCCGCATTGCCTTGGTCAGGAATGTGACCTGACACTGGCGTGCCAACACCTAGCCAATGGTAACCTTTGGGTGAAAGGCGTTCTTGGAAGCCCAACATAACGCCACAGGCCGCCTTCCATTAGGTAGGAGTGCCCTTCGATCAGGCAGGGAACGATCACCGCCTCTCCGAACCTGTCGTGTCTTTCTCCCGCCCCATGGATCGGCGCAGGACCGATCGCCCACGGCCAGGATTTTGCCGTCGCGAACTGCAGCATGGGCGGCGGTGGGCATTTCGGAGCCACAGTCAGGATGGCCTTGGTGGCAAAGACAGTTGTATTGGGCACGTCTGCTCCGCCCGCTTGGAGGGGTGTCAGCATTGGCTGCGGCAGGGATATTCCCCTGAGATGCGGCCATCGTTATCGAGGGACAAGTTCGCGGTTCTTTTCCTGCCGTTCGGTTGCCTGCTCGATGTTTCCCGGCCCTGCCATGACGGCGGTAACGGCCGCGGCATTGACGATGTCTTCGGTTGTGCATCCGCGCGAGAGGTCGTTGGCGGGCTTGGCGAGGCCTTGGAG
>NZ_BNCL01000053.1 GCF_014656455.1 Paracoccus aerius | reverse complement strand
TTCCTTGTGGAGGATGAACTAGCCGCACAAGGTGGACGCTTCACGAGAGCAGACGACTGGGCCTCTTATGTGGTGCAGGACGGCCTTCTGATTACCGGTCAGAACCCAGGTTCCTCTAAGGAAACGGCGCAGCGGCTTCTATCGGCCTTGAAGAGTTCTCAGATCAGCTGATCAGCAGGGTGCGAAAGGGGAAGTGACCCACCTTGCACACAGATGCCAAGGTGCGGTCGCATCCTCAATGCCGTTAGCAAACTACCCTGACACAGACACAGCAACCGGAGGTGTCGGCGTCAGAGCAGTCATTCACCGAACCGCCGCTTGGAACTTCACCAAGTCGGTGAACTAGGGAGCCGCCGAGACCGTCTGAAACAGCGAACCTAAGCAGAGGTTACAAGAGCCGGAGAAATGCTTTCTGAACCATGCTTAACAGGCTTTTAAAAGGCTTTCCAGCCGAGCGGCGGAACTCGGAAAACACGACATAAAAACCGCTCGGCTGATCAGGTCGTTATGACGTTGATTGACCCGTCAGTAAATTTGTCCAAATAGACAGCCTCTGGTTGTGAGCGGCAAAGAGCGTGCCCACTATGGTTAACGCGCCGGCGCGGCCGCATCCGAAGCGCACAGGGAAGCAATCTCCATTTTGTCTTAAGATACTGGTATAAAGCAAATTTTTGGAGATTTTATGCAATTATAGCGTTTTAATAGCGATTGCTGGAGAGAGCGGTCGATTGTCTGTGTTTTGAGTATTGTTTCTCAGTGAGCTCCGCCCTTTCGGCCGGGCTTTTTGCTGCCTGCTATCCAGGCGGGTTCAACTCCTGGCTGCGCACCCGCTGATATAGAGGTTTATGACAGGGAATGGGCGCGGGCGGGGACGCGTTGGGGTTGTGGAGGTGGGGCCGCAGCCTGACCCTGTCGAGCCACTTGCCTGCTAAGGCGAATGCACATATATCATGCGCATAGCACAAGGTGAGTCATGCAAGTTCACTCAGCGCCCAGAAAGCCCACGAACCTGACCCTGGACCCATCGCTCCTGAGCGAAGCGCGATCTTTCGGCGTGAACCTGTCCCAAGCCGCCGAGGCCGGGTTGCGCCGCGCTGTGGCCGAAGCCAAGGCACAGGCCTGGCAGCGCGAGAATGCTGCGGCCCTTGCCAGCTCGAACGCCTGGATTGAGGCGCATGGCCTGCCGCTCGATCAGTATCGCCAGTTCTAATGGCTCGCTTCGACGTTTACGCCCGCCCCGGCGGCGCGGGCTATGTGCTGGATGTCCAGGCCGATGTTCTAAGAGGGCTGAACACGCGCATCGTCGTGCCGCTTCTGCCTTTGGCCGAGGCTCCGGAACCTGCAAAACGGCTCAATCCTGTATTCGAGATCGGGGCCGAGCCGCATGTCATGGTCACGCAGTTCATGGCGGCGGTCCCGCGCGCCCTGCTGCGCAGTCCCATTGCCAATCTGGCCGAGCAGGACAGCGCTATCATGGTAGCCCTGGACATGGTGCTGGTTGGTTTCTGAAGCCCGACCGACAGAAAAGATCGCTGCCTGAACAGCTCGGACCGTCCTGATCCGCTAGTTTCCGTGTAACGCTCCGCCAAGCCACCCATTGGTCCAGCCAGGGCAGGGCGAAGTCCCGCTTTTGGCAGTGTTATGCTGCCAAATTGCAAGTCCTGCTACAGTCTGCCGGAGCCGAGGCACGGCTCAATCCCTGGCTGCGTTGTCACCGTACTGGTTTTATGACACGGAAATCGGGCGGGCGCGGGAGCATGCCGGGTTGTGAAAGTCAGGAGACGCTTCGTCGCCGGAGTGGCTCGCTTAAGTTGACCAATAGGATAGTAGACGGTGGTATGGCAGGGCGGTAGATATGCCCTTACCTGTTTCAACCGAAGCGCGATTCTGCCCTGGCCGCTACCCTTGTTTGCCTCTCTTGGGAGGCCTTTTCTGAGCTCGAATTTGCCATGAAATCTCTTTTTACCGCCGCTATTCTGTCCTTTGCCTCCCTCGCGGGTTCAGCTTCGGCCGCGACCGTTGATGCAGTACAGATGAAGCAGAACGACTGGATCGTCTTTGATTTTGCGTCTGAGCAAGGAACGTTCAAGGTCACGCCGGGCAGCACCAACGGATCTTTCTCCTATAGCTATGGGTTCTCGGACAGCCTCTGCCCGCAGTCCTGGGCCTGCATGCCCCAGACCCGTGCGTTCAACACCGTTTACGCAAATGGTGGTGGTGACTTTGGCTATGGCTGGAACCCGCAATCGTTCGGCGGCGTGATCAGCGAAACCACCCTCACTGCTGCCAAGAACAGCCTTTACCTGTTCTTCCGCGTCACCTCGGGAAGCGCGTCGGTTTCGCAGTTGGTGGCCGATGTGCCTGAGGCTCCTGCACCGGTTCCACTGCCAGCCCCCGTGCTTCTTCTCCTGGGTAGCATTGCTGGTCTTGCTGCCCTGCGCCGGCGTAAAAAAGTGGCCTGATCACGATCGGACACCAAGGTGTCCGGTGACGCTTTTTATGAAACAAAGGCCGCGTGATGTAGGCCTTTTCTGTCTTCCCAGGTTAGGTTGGTGCCGAGCTTGCCCCAGGGGCGGTCAAGATGCAGCCATTCTTTGGATGTTATCACGTGGCTGAACTGATCCGCAGTGCGACCTTTGATCGCTGGCTTTCGGGGCTGCGTGATCGCCGTGCGGTTGCCCGGATTGCTGCCCACCTGGATCGCCTTGCTGGGCAATCTCGGAGATGCGCAGCCTGTTGGCGACGGAGTGTGGGAACTCCGGATCAACTATGGGCCAGGCTATCGGGTGTATTTCATCCAGCGTGGCCCGGTTCTGATCATCCTGCTGTGTAGAGGCGACAAGTCCTCGCAAGACAAGGACATCAAGCAAGCCAAGGTTTTGGCCGAACAGTGAAAGGGTTGAGCATGAGGGAAGAACAGTTTGCCCGCTACGACAGTGCCGACTACCTCAAGACCGAGGAAGACATTGCCGCCTACCTCGAAGCTGTCATGGAAGAAGGCGGCGATGATCCGGCTTATATCGCCCGTGCTCTTGGAGTGGTTGCCCGCGCCCGGAACATGACAGCCCTCGCTCAGGAAGTGGACATGAGCCGGGTGGGGCTGAACAAGGCCCTGTCAGGGGAAGGCAACCCGACACTTTCCACCGTCTTGAAGGTTGCCAAGGCGCTCGGGCTGAAGGTGTCGATCCAGCCTGCAGCGTGAGCTTTACTTCCGGCTGCGCTGCGGCGCATGAGGTTTCAGGGTCCGGGGAGCGGGAGCGCGCCAGGGTTGTGAGGTGGCCGCAGGCGGGTCGCGCCTTCGCTGGCTGGTCAAGGCGGGGCTGCAAGGCTGAAAATCATCCTGCTGCCAAAAGGTTTTTCTTGCTACGGTGCTGCTGATCTTCACCCCGCATCGTGAGAAAACCGAGTCCATGAAAAAGTCCCGATTGAAGCTGCCCGGCATGGTCGGAGCCTCGGTTTCCCTGTGGTTCGCTTTCGCGCCCGTCTTTGATCCAGCTTACGCTGAGAGCAAACCCCCTCCGCCGGACGTCATTGCCTGCCTGAAGGCCGTTCAGCCGCTGGATATGGGCTATCGGAGCTGGATGGAGCAGCGATGTGCGTCCGTAGCTTTTGAAATATGCACGAAGGTTGATGCGGAGACAGGATCATGCTTGTCCGATGTGATCGCGTCTATGCGCCTGTTCCACGACAGGCTTATGTCGGTTCTTCCGGCCAAGATTGATGGCTATGGGTTTCTGCCAGGTCGGTATGAACGCACCCTGGAAAGGACACGCGATACGTTTGACGCTGTCTCCGGGTGTGAGGGCCAAAGCGGCTATGCGCACACCCGCTGCGAATTCGTTGCGCTTTCCATCGCCACCTTCGAGTCCTTCTACCTGGCTGAACTGGCCGATGTGGACATCCCTTGACAGATGTTCTCATCATCAGCCGAAATGACAATCTGGTCTTTATCAGGTCGTAGTCCTGGCAACCATTGCTCCACCGCAGCCCATAACGGGTAATCATCGGCGCCAAGCTTGCCGCGACGCTTCCTCCTTCAAGCATCAGAAACCGCCAACGATACAACAGATTTGGCGCTACGCCATTGCGCCGCGCCACGACCGAGATGCTGGCACCGTCGCCGAACGTCTCCTCGACGATCCGCAGCTTGTCAGCAGCGGTCCAGCGGCGCCGACAACCGCCATCGGCAATGATATCAAATTCAGACATAAGCACGTGCTCAGGCATATGCCTAAGCCTCCATGGCTATGCCCAAGTGTACGGTCGAAACAGGGGCCAGTTCAGGCATGATACCCGTTGCTGCCGTGGCTAGGTGCACGCTGCAGGATGCAAGGCTAGATTAGGCTACTTTCTGCGACGACAAAGGCCAATCAAGCCTCCATGCCAGCCAAAAGCAGAAGAGCCGAAGCGGGCAGCGGAACGGGAGCAGGCTCTTGTGGGAGCAATCCGCCATTTTGACCTAATTTGTACACACATTCATTTTGCATGATGCGCAACAATGAAGTATCGTCAGGGTTGCAATAAGGACAGCACTTAC
The DNA here is from genome assembly GCF_014656455.1 of Paracoccus aerius. Lineage (GTDB taxonomy): Bacteria > Pseudomonadota > Alphaproteobacteria > Rhodobacterales > Rhodobacteraceae > Paracoccus > Paracoccus aerius. Next base: position 2,016 of record NZ_BNCL01000053.1, on the reverse strand, counting down.
CCCAGATTGCACTAGCCCCTGGCGCCACGACACGCCAGGGGCCATTTTGTGATCCGAGAGTTGAAACAAGCCTAATTCAGAGCGGTTAGCCGGTTCCATCCCACGACGATGGAGTATGGTTAACGATTGCTGCCCCGCCTTCCCCGGCGGGGCTATTTTCTGTTTGGCAGGGTTTTTCTTTGCGCCGCTGCATTGTCCGCCGCCAGAGCCGTGGGATGCGAAGAGTGACGCGCCTCTCAGTCCTCAGTAGCATGTCCGCGTTTGCTCAATAGCAAAACATAAGCAAATCTTTTCATCAGGCTGCCGCAGATGTCCTTTCGGACAAGCAAGGGATCCAGATCTAGTTTTTTTCGTTGCACAGGAGAACCTCGGTCATCAAGGGCTCCTGCCATGCTCAACTTCCTGATCTCGCTCGCTGTTATGTTCCTGGACGCTGTTATCATGTTCGGATTGGCAGTGGCTGCAGTGGCCTGAGGGATCTTCGGCCGCCCACTTTATGAGTCTGGCAAAAAGACATCCGTCAGCGAAGATCGGGCGATGCGACCTGTATCATGGTCGTGACCATGAACCGCTGAAGGAGCGCGCCATGCGCCATATCGATCATGTCGTGGTTGCTGCCCGGGACCTGGACGGAGCCGCCAATCTTTACGCCCGGCTGGGTTTTCAGGTCGGACCACGCAACCGCCACCCTTGGGGGACCGAGAACCGGATCATCCAGTTCCGGCAGTCATTCATCGAACTGATCACGGTGCCCGAAGATGCAGACATCCCGCCGCACGCTCCGGGCCATTTCAGCTTTGGAGCGTTCGTGCGCGATTACCTGCAGCGGCGCGAAGGAGTGGCGATGCTGGTGCTGAGCAGCGCTGATGCCACAGCCGACGCCGTGCGCTTTGCCCAGGAGGGCATTGGCGACTTCTCCCCCTTCCGGTTCGAGCGAACCGGCAGACGCCCCGATGGCAGCGCCACGCATGTCGCCTTCAGCTTGGCCTTTGCCGTGGACACCCAGGCACCAGGCCTTGGCTTCTTCACCTGCCAGCAGCATTTCCCCCAAGCCTTCTGGAACGAGGCGCTGCAACGACATGCAAACGGCGCCACCGCCATCACACGTGTCACCATTGCCGCTCCGCGTCCTCAAGATCATGCGGCCTTTCTGTCAGCTTTCACGGGATCGCCGGTGACGGAGCCGACGCACGTGTCCTTGGACGGCGGTGTGATCACCTTGATCCCGGGCACGGCAGCGCCGGCCTTCGTCGGGCTGGACGTCCAGGTGCCGGACCTGGAAGGCTTGGCAGAAAGGCTTCGTGCCTCATGCATTGCACTTGACGAGCAGGCGGGAGCAGTAACTGTTAAGCCTGATGGTCTTCATGGCGTCAGACTATCCTTTGTCTGCTAGACAACCGTTGCAGACGTAACTTTGACAACCGGTGCAATGTGACCGTTTCACGCGGCGGTATGATCGCAGCTACCGCTTGCTAAACCCGCACCGGATCAGTCCCATCTTCCTGGAGGCGCTCGATCATGGGCAATGGGCGATATGAAAGGGATGCCCCGGCTGATGACTGCCGGAGCGCGGGAGAAGTGAGGGAGAGAATGTGGCCGCATCCACCGGCCACTGGGCTTCGGGTTGATGAACGTGGAGCCGAGGTCATGGTTCCAATAGGACGCAAGCGGGATATGTTGGCATCCAGGTCTGCGGCTGTTCGATGGGTCTCCAGAGGAATTCGGTTGAACACGAGGCTGTGGGTCTTGCTCGCTGCCTGGTCAGCGCCAAGACCATTCATGCAAGTATGCCCCTCGGACGAGCATTCTTGATGCACGCGAAACGAAAAGCCGCATTTCCGGCAATAGGAACCAATCACATCCTTAGGTTGAAAACAGCCTGTTGTCTTACCGCGGGGGTATCGTTAACGTTCAAATCAACCATGGCAAGAACCGAAGACCCGCACTGCCAGGCGGGTCTTTCTTGTTTACAGGATGGCCCGCGCCACGCGGATCATCTGAAGCAGCTCATAGTTT
>NZ_BNCL01000052.1 GCF_014656455.1 Paracoccus aerius | reverse complement strand
TACGTCGTTAACGACGTCGCTATGCACGTGTCTTAGCCGATCACCCCACGCTCAGGCAGGCGGTGGCAACCGGGCGGTTACGTTCCAGGTCGCCCAGAACGAAAAGCCATGTTCGCCCCTGGCCGCGGCAACAAGGATGTCCAGATGCATGTGCCAGTCTGCGGCAACCTTTGATCGCCACCACAAAGGTCAACGGCGTGGAGCCCTTCGCCTACCTTAAAGCAACTCTGGAAGCCTTCGCAGCCGGCCGCCCGCAGGCTCAGATCGACAACTTGCTGCCCTGGAACTTTAGGCCGGCAAGCTCAAAAAAGGTGCGGCGTAGACGTCGCTTAAGAATTTTTTGACGGCATCTTAAGAGTGGGTATGCCTGCGGCATGAACTGAAGAAGAAGGGACTGCTGTCGCCGCTACCGGAGACCCTGTTCCTGCCGGTGGAGCTCAATGATCCATGGGCGAGGCATCTAGGCAGATGATTGCAAATACCATGTTCCTAGTGACTTCCTGACGGCACAAGTCAACACTGAAGCGGGCAATCCTAAGCGATACTCTTAGTCAAGAAATTTGAGCAGCGAAATCGTTCAGCGCTTTGGCGACCAGCGATGGGCGGTAAGGCTTCTGGAGGAACAAGCTGCCCGACGGCAGATTGTCTTCCGCAACTTTCAGCTTGCCAGACGCGATGATGATCTTGATCGTTGGACAGCAATTGTGAACAGCGTGAGCCAGCATCAGTCCATCCATATCACCAGGCATTTCGATGTCCGTGAAAAGGATACGAATGTCTGGGTGTTGCTGAAGCAAGCTCAAAGCGACAGACGAATTCTTGGCTTCATGGACAGAAAATCCCGCATCTTCACATAGGTCAACAGCATCCATACGGATGATTGGATCGTCTTCAACAACAAGGATGGAAAACTCTGAGTAGGAAAGCGACTGACCCATAAAATAACTTAATTCTCCACAATGCCGACGAGCTCGAAGCGAAGGCCAGCAGGATTATACTCGATTGCTCCAGTGCCATCAAAATATGAACCGACGATCTGCTCCATCAGCCTGGAGCCAAACCCTTTTCGGTTCGGGGCGTTCACCAAGGGTCCGTTGCTTTCGCTCCAGATGAAGCGGAAGTCTGACCCTGAGCATGTCCAACGCATATCGATACACCCTGTTCCATTGGTCAAGGCGCCATACTTGACGGCATTGGTCGACAGTTCATGCACTGCCAAGGAAATCCCTAGGACTTGCTGTGGAGTAAGCCTCACCTGAGGACCGGATATTTGAATCCGCCCATCAAGACTTTGATGCGGTGCAATAGCCGCATCCAGAACATCCCTCAGGTAGGCTCCTTCACGCGGTGCATCGGTCAGGATATCCTGCATCCGCGCCAACGCTCCTAATCGGGCAGCAACAGCCTCACGGCCTTCTTTTACTGTCTCTGCCTGACGTAAGCTTTGGCTGGCAATCGCCTGCACCATTGCCAGTGTGTTCTTAAGACGGTGCGACAATTCAGCACTGAGTGCTTGGCGTTCTTCTTCAGCGCGACGTCGGTCAGTAATATCCGTAAAAAGAATTGCAACAAGCTTATCCGCAGGGTCGCCTACGCGGTGCGCTTGCACTTCAAACCAACGTGCACGGAGCACCTCGGCTTTGTTTTCAAAACAAGCGGGTTCACCGGTGAGAGCAACATTGCCGTAGATCTCGAACCAGTACGGTTCAAGTCCAGGAGCGATCTCACTAACCCACTTTCCGACTGACCCAATCAAGCCGGTATGCTGCTCATATGCAGAATTTCCTTCAACGATTCGATAATCGATCGCTGTATTGTCAGCGTCGAATTTCATCTCAACGATACAGATCCCCACATCAACATTTTCGACTAAGGTTTTGTATCGGTCCTGAGATAATTGAAGTTGTCGTGCCGCCAAGATCTGCTCGGTGACTTCAAGGAAGATCACAGTGAAGCGGTCACCGCCAGCGGGCTGGCAAACACCATCATACCAACGATCCAGTGTTCCAATCTGCCGCGTAAAGCGGATTGTCTCACCAGTCTCCACGACATTTGCAATTCGGTTGAACCACTCATCCTCAATCCCCGGAATAAGCTCGCGGACGGTCCGGCCCACAGACTGCTCGACCGGAAGGCCCACCAAGTCACCCCATGCTCGATTGACCTCTTCGTACCGCCAGTTGCAGATCTTGCCGTTTTCATCGCGGATCACTTCGGCAAGCATGAAGCCTTCTTGCAGGTCTTCGAAGAGGCTGCGCCACTTGCTTTCGCTCTTTGCAAGCGCTGCAGCGTGATGCTCTTGCTCAGCCGTTATGCGCCGAAGTTCAAGCAGATCCACGACCAGCTTGGCTAAAGCAGCAAGACCCGCAGCTTGGTGCGGTGTCAGTCCTTGGGGGCGGGGGACTGGGTCAATAACACAAAGTGTGCCCAAGACCTGGCCATTGGGTGCGGTCAAAGGGGCGCCGGCGTAAAAGCGGATGAACGGCTTACTCGTAACCAAGCTGTTGTGTCGGGTACGTTCATCGAGTGCCAGGTCCGGAATGACGAGAAGATCAGGGCTACCTAACGCATGGGAGCAAACCGATTGGTCTAGCGGTGTTTCGAATGGCTCAAATCCAAGTCGTGCCTTGAACCACTGGCGATCGGCTTCTATCAAGCTGACAAGGCCGACCGATGTTTCACATAGCTGAGTAGCCAGCATGACAATATCGTCGAAGCCGCGTTCAGGAGGCGTGTCTGTTATCTCATAGCTCTTGAGGGTTGCCAGACGTTTTGCATCAGCAGCAGCTATGGCAGAGGCGCTAAACGGATCAGATTTGACAGTCATACGCGCCTAATTGCTACATCAAAAGTTAGTCCATGCATGACACGACCTTGTTCGGAGAACAATGAGTTCCTCAAACTATCTAGCCTGTGAGCGGCGGCAGGCTTCGCCTTTTTTGGGAACAGGGTTGGAACATGGCAGTCAGCATCGAGCGCACTAATGCTAACAGCTTCAAAGCTGAAGATGATCAGGACAGGCACATTTCTTCTTTGCCCGTTCACTGTTGGGGTGACGTCTTTCGCCTGGACAGGATGCTTGGTACGAGCCGGCCCCCGCATCTCGATTAACGCCAAGTGGCGCTGCATCGGCCACCTTGGGGGCAGACCGCTGGCGTCATGCCCTCGGTTATCAGACGCGCATGGCGGCCGCTGATGTATGAATGGCTCTGTCTGCATGCTTGGGACCCCGGGTCCAGACCGCGGTTGCCGTTGGCCGCTGGATCACCTTCTACGACCACTAGAGCTCTTACACCGCCCATGTCAGGCAGGTATCTGCCTCGGTTTACTTCAACTGTATTCATACGCCCACCATACACTGGCGGTTGCTTAGATGAGCCGGGAAGCTGTCCAAGGAACGTGGAGGCGAGGGTAATCCTGCAATTCTGACAGGCGCTCGTCTAGAAGTGGAGACGATGTTGCGGTTGCCGTTGGCATAACGACTGCCAACTCAAACTGCAGCGCAATGCTTCAGCGCGATACTCGGGAACTTGAAGAAGTCGGGCGGCAGTGGTTGCTTGTCCTGTGGTCGATGCATGCCAGTCCCGTTCCGGGGACCGCCAGCAAGTTGGTGCCGACTGGCAAGCCACCAGCAACTGCCCGCTGCCGTGTCTCGTTTAGCACTTGTTGCCATACAAGGAGCACCGAATGTTTAAGCCTCTCGTCGTCTCCCTTCTGCTTGTATGCCCTGCATTCGGCTCGAGTGAGGATGCCTGGTCTGATTTCGCCGCAGAGGTCGAGGGCGCGTGTTTGGCCGCCACAAATGGCTCTCTTTCGGAAGCGTCAGCGGTTGTCGATCCTTTCGGCAGCGAAAGCTATGGGCTGGCTATTGTCAGTGGGCTGACACCAGACGATGACGCTGTGAGCATGATTTGCATTGTTGACAAGGAAAGCCGCGCGATCGAAATCGGCGGCGAGCTGCAAATCAAAGTTATGGAGCCCGGGCTGCAGCCTTTAACCGCCGACAACATCGAAGGTGCGGGCTTAACAGGGGAACTTTTCTGCAGCTTCGAGGCGAATGGCCAGTCCCTTTTGCTTGCAGCGGGGAATGTGGCCTCCGATCAGGCGGCGGAAGCGATCATCAAGCTAACCGCCAGACTGATGAGCCTGAGCGCCGACGGCGGGTACGACGCAATGACCGCAGGCACCGTGTTCACCGGCGCGGGAGTTTTGGCAGAAGTAGCAGTCACGAGCGAGGCGACAGAAGGAGGAGAGTCTCCCGCTTATCCCGCAACGCTGACCGTGCAGCCCGAAAGTGGCGACGAGGTGGTCGCTGACGGGCTTTGGCGCTGTGGTCCATAACACCTGTTCAACTCAGGGAGCTTCGTAGGCACCAAGTAGAAGTGTCGCGGACCGGCGAAGTTATTTGTCACACTTACCTTGTTCCCGGAACCTTGTGTGCGGGACGAAACACAAGGTCTGCAACTTCTTCCGATGTGCAAAGAGCTGATCTGCCAAGCCGCGCCGACACTAGCAGCAGTCGGCACAGCTTCCATGAAAAAGCTTCTGGCACGACCACCCTGTGTCTGTGCACATCCCCCTGCGGCTTCGCCCGCAGGGGGCCTTCTGTCACCCCAGCAGCCAGTAGGCTACAACGGCGACAACGCCAAATCCAACAATCATGATGCACCAGTTCAGCAAGATGGCCTTGCCGGATTGGACTTGCTTGGCTGCCTCTGGTGGCTCGTGGCTTGCAGAAAGGGATTCCTCAATTTCTGACGTCGGGACATCAGGCGGCAACCGACTCGCGGCCGGCTTGTTTTCATGGGAGCTCATGTTTCGTCTTTCGTTGATGCAAGGGTCATGATCTGCCGGCCTCTCGGCAGGCGGATCGATCTCAGGCCGTCATGCGAAAGAAGGCGGTCCTCTGGCGCGAAAAGGCTGCGCATGAGGCAATGGAACGCGACAACTGTATAAGGCTGGGCAGAGAGTTCCCTTAGCCCTCAGAAAGGATGGCAACGCCTGCGATGGGCGCGGTCCGGCCATCACCAGCAGGCGGGTGTCTGCTGCGTCCTTGCGGGAAACAAAATCCCGCCCTTGGGTGGCCGACAGCGTCGCGGCCGGCTTGCCGAGGTAGGCGGTCAGGCTGGCCGGAGCAATGACCTGTGGTCCCGGCAGCAGGGCTATCAACATAGCCAGCAGCAGGGCAAGCCATAGCCGTGCAAGGGGCGATGACTTCGCCGTCTGGAACATCGGCGGTAAGGTCATTCGTCGACTGATCATGTTTGAGAGCTGGGAACAAGAGCCCGCCCCCGGACAACGTCTGATCCTGCTGAACTCATTTAACTGATTTCGGATCAGCCTGACGGACAACGTTGACGTTGCTTTTGATCCAAGGCACCGTGATCATGCTAGCAAGGAGCGGGTAGTGGCTGAGCGTATTGGCACCATCATCGGTTATGTTGTCATCGGAGGGGTCTATCTTCTGATGGCCTGGACTGCGTTTGGCGGCACAGGTTGAGCCAATTTCAGAATACACGAATAACCTGCTGTTATGCGTGTGGCAGAAGAGTTTCCGATAAACGTTGATATCGCAGCTGGATCGGAGCCCTCCTCCGTCTACTCCGCTCCGGTAACAGGACCAATGGCCGTCCCCCAGCAGTAGCCGAATGGCATCGGCTCTTTCTGACCCTTCGCATCGGAACAACGCCCACCGCACACAATAAGACCTGGCATCCCTCATGATCAGGGTCTGTTTCTGTCTCTGCGACGTACTGGATGCCGATGTCGCTTGGGACTCACGGTTGGAGACAATGTCTCTCGGGACAACTTCGCAGGCTGAGGATCATGCGGCACTTGATCGGGTAGAGCAGGCGCTTCAGGAGCAGCAGGAGGGGGCCGATTTGAGGAGGAGGATCTCGTATCCCATGCCTCAAAGCGATCTGCTGCTCGCTCCAAGGCATCAAGCCCGGGTGATCTTCGGGAAGTCATCCTCCTCATCTCATCAAGGGATTTTGCTGCTTCATCCAGTCCTGCTCCTTTCGCGGCGTCCTCCATGGCGGCACTGAATTCACGTGCCAAGGCTCGAGCGCGGGCTGTGACGCGTCCGAGAGTCCGAAAAAGGTGCGGCAGATCCTCGGGCTTGACCACAATCAGCGCCACGACCCCAATCAGCAGCATTTCTGTCCAGCCGACATCCAACATAGCCTGTCCTTTGCGCGGTAAACGCCGGCCCTGCGGGGCAGCGGCAGATCGGAGACATCAGGATGTCCCGAGGAGAAGAATGACTTTTAGAAGCTCGGCCCAAGCCGTCTGCGGACCAAACGCTCAAGTGTGCCTCCACTACATGGGCGCAGCCCATATGAGCAGGCCATCAAGACGGACATGCCGAGAAGACTGGATGTCTTCTTAGGATGAGCCGAGGAGGTGCATTGGTTCTGCTCTGGGTCTGCACAATGGTTTGTCACCCTGCAGGGCAGGGGCAGGGCGCTGTTCTGCACCCGAGGGCCGGATAACCGGCCCACGGGAGTGATTGCAAAACAGCCAATCATGCTCAGCCGAGGATCAATATCGCCAAGGCACCCACGGCAGAAAGCCCCAGGCAGATCCAGAGCCCCAGCCAGAAGCCGCGCCAGTTATAGATCGGCGTGACTTCTCCGCAGTTCTCGCATTGCCCACGTCCGTAGGTCATCATCTGGACGCATGCAGGGCAACGAAACCGTTGCCGCGCCTCCGCCGGAGTATCTTTGGATCGCATCGCTCATCCTCCAAGGCCGGCAGTCACAACGCCCGCAAGCATGGTGGCCGCCAGGATGGACATGATGATCAGTTTCACTTTGGGTGATGTCATAATGAAGACTCGCAGGAATGCCTGCGCCGCACGGCCCGCTGGTCCGTCGGCTTGATCAGGCGAAGGATCGAAATGGCGTTTGGGCCAGCCAATGCCGCCAAACAGCCGCATCAGAAGAAGGAGAGTGGCAAGTTCCCGCGTTTCGCAAGGCACGCGTATTCCGCCTTGGGCGGAGGATGCAGGGAAACGTTACCGGCTCCGAGGATCAGGCTCGCGGCGGGGCCCTGGCACGTGCCTGATCCCACAGCCGCTGCTTGAAGAGTGAGCCGGCATCGCCGACTAATAATTGTTTCTGGGCCTGGTCCGACCGCGAGACCAAGGTTTGCTCTGGCGCCGGAAGAAGCGGTAGATCGACCGGAGGGGGGTTGCCGGGTCCAACGATCGTCAACTTGGTGGCCAGGATGGCCAACTGCGCCGGGCGGACGCTGTAGAGCATCTGCGCCGGCGTCTGTTTGACGCTCCCTTGGCCAAGCTCTGAGATCCCAGACGGCGCAGCGGCAAATCCGGCCAGCTGCAAGAGCCCGATCACAATGATCGAAAGATGGAAGATCCTCAGGGCTGACAGCAGGCGTGCGAGCATGACGCCAACAATGGCTCTTGCAGCGCTCTGGGGCAAGGGAGCAGCGGCTTGATGCCGTTCACAATCGGGAATAGCGCTCGCGCATCATGAGCGGCGGCGGATCAGGCAATGGCGGCTACCATTCCCGAACCATCGCAAACAATGGACGACATGTTGGTATTGCCACCTCAGCTTTCAGGCGCGGCCATACGAATGTCTAACGCAGATCACAAACCAGAATGGCAGCGGGTTGACCGTAACCGCCCGGTTGCCACCGCCTGCCTGAGCGTGGGGTGATCGGCTAAGACACGTGCATAGCGACGTCGTTAACGACGTAT
>NZ_BNCL01000051.1 GCF_014656455.1 Paracoccus aerius | reverse complement strand
GCTGGAACGGGTGGTCGGATGGTCGTGGAATGGCCGGTCGGATGTTCATGGAATGTGTGGTCGGATCACCGTGGTGCGCGCAGGCTGTATAAGGAAAATAGCTCACCAGACCGTCAGGCACGCCCCCTGTGCCCTCGGGAGAACACCGAATAAGAGCTGTCTGGCGCATCCACGGCAAGAAAGATGCGTGCTTCTTGTCGATCCGTCGTGGCCGTGAGCATTACCGCGGAAGGCTGCGACCGACTGCCGGGCGATCCATTCCTCGACTTCCATAACACCCGTTCCGCCCTCTTTGCTTATAAAGCCGCACCGGCGGAGGCCACGATTAGCCGAGTATCGCCTGGGCGACGCACACGCAATCTCGACCAAACAGCAGCTGCCACCACGGCTGGTGTTCGACTTCTGACCTCCTAAGGGAGGCCGCCTTCTTCAGGCGGCCCCCAGACGTTCTCACATGGCGCCCGGTCGCGGATCCTCAACGAAGCCATCGGCGTTCGGCATCTCGATCTCCTTGAAGCTCTGGGCATTCAGTTCGGCATCCTCAGGCAGAATGCCGCCACGGCCCAGGATATAGGCCGAGACCGCATAAACTTCGTCCGCCGACAAGGAGCCCGGCGCATGCAGCGGCATTGCCCGGTGGATGTAGTCGAATAGCGTACTGGCATGAGGCCAGTAGCTTTCAACTGTCTTGAGCGGCTTGTCTGTGGCCAGAGTGTCTCGGCCGCCGATCAGGGCAGGGGCACCGGTCTCCTTGATGCCCTCCAGGTTATCGCCATGGCAGCTCGCGCATTGCTCGACATAGACGGTCTCACCTTCTGCGTAGGTTCCGCTCCCCTCCGGCAGGCCAGACCCGTCCGGCATGACATCGATATCGATTGCGGCGATTTCCTCTTTCGTCGCAGGCCGTCCGATCCCGAAGCTTGCATCCAATCCTGGTGCGGCATCACTCTCTGCATCTTCCACCACAGGAGAGGGTGGCATCGGCTCCTCGAGGTTCCCCACGGGCTCGGGCAAGGCTGCAACGGTTCGTGCTGCTGCCGCGTCCGAGGCTGAGGTCTCTGTTTGGGCCTGAGCCATGGTGCATGCGGCCATCAGAAGCCCGGCCAGCGTCAGTTCACGCGTGAACATTGGTCACCTCCCCATTGGCAGCCACATGCCAGCTCTGGATCGCATTCAGGTGGTAGACAGACTTGGTGCCACGGACCCGGACCAGCTCGGGCAGCGTCGGCTGGACATAGCCCGTCTCATCCGTGCAGCGGCTCTGCAGGACAGCCTCATTGCCGTCCCAGATCCACGGCATGCGGAAACGCGTGTGGCTCTTGTTCAATACCGGTTCTTGCAAGGCGGCCTCGGTCCAGGTCTTGCCGCCGTCTGCGGAGACCTCCACCTTGACGATCTTCCCGCGTCCCGACCAAGCCAGGCCGCTTATCTCGTAAAAGCCCGGGCGCGGCAGCTTCATGGCGCCAGAGGGAAAGGTGATGACCGACTTCGCATCCATCTCCAGCGTGAACAGACGGGCAGTGCCATCGGGCATGAGGTCGGTGTATTTGGACGTCTCCTCCCGTGTCATGAAGGGCTTGTCGCTGACCTCCAGGCGGCGCAGCCACTTGATGTGCGTGTTGCCCTCAAGCCCCGGCAGAAGAAGGCGCAGAGGGTAGCCTTGTTCGGGGCGCAGAGCCTCGCCGTTCTGGGCATAGGCCAGGATTGCATCGTTCATGGCGACATCGATTGGCACGGATCGTGTCATGACAGCGGCATCCGAGCCTTCGGCCAGGATCCAGGCTGCGCTGTCCTGAATGCCGGCTTCCTTCAGCACGGTGGACAGCAGCACACCCGTCCATTCCGAGGTCGAGGTCAGCCCATGCGTGCCCTGCACGGTCTTGAGGGTCGGCTTCTCCCATTCCGTCAGGCCGTTGCCCGAGCACTCGATGAAATGGATACGGCTGACAGAGGGCATGCGGCGCAGGTCGGCCATTGTCAGGCGTAGGGGTTTGTCGACGAGGCCGTGGATGATCAGGGTGTGGGTGGCGGGATCAATGGTGGGGATCCCACCATGATGGCGTTCGAAGTGCAGCCCCGAGGGCGTGATGATGCCGTGCCCCGATGCCAGTGGTGTCATGGACCAGCTCGAGTCCAGGCTGTCGGTTGGATAGCGCCAGCGGATCTCGCTCTCGAACTGCGAGCGGGATCCATAGCCGCCGTCGTCCAGGATCAGGCGCCCCTGTTCCTTTGTCGGATCCGGCTGGACCGGATATTCGATTGCGCCCGGAGGCGCATCGGCCCGGGCACGCCCACCCGACAGCAGCAGACCCGACATGATCGCGCCACCCGACAGCAGCCCTCGCCGTGTCAGTCCCGAGAACATGCCCTCCTTGCAGTCGCATTCCTCCTCCGCGACAGCACCCGCCATAATGCGGCTCTCGAGTTCGACCAGAGCCTCGGCCATTCGCCTTTCCGCCGGACCGTATCGTTCGCTTGAAAAAAGATCGTCCTTCATCTCTTCCTCCCTATTCACGGCAACCTCGAAGAGGTTTACCGTATGATGAGAACAGTGCCCCAAAATATGATAAATGCAAATGAATGATCGCATGCTGATGCTGCTCGAGGCGATTTCCGTAGAAGGCTCTGCGGCCGGACCGCTTGACCTTGCCCGGCACACTGGCTTGCCTCAGGCCACCACCTATCGCCTTCTCGGAGAACTGGAGCGGCTGAAGCTGGCCGAGCGGGTGGGGCAGGGATACCGGATCGGCAGCCGGCTGTGCCGAATTGTCCTTGGAGGGATTCCAGAGGATCACTTACGCTCTGCTCTCGGCCCTGAACTCAGGGCATTGGCGGACGAGACTGGCGAAACTTCCTTTGTCGCACGATTGACGGGCAGCGGTGTCGAACTCTTCCTTCGCGAGCTACCGAATGATGGCGTCTCCGGAGGGGTTCTTCCGCCTGTGGGGCTACGGCCGGCCATCTGCAGTGCGGCGAAGGCCATTCTTGCTTATCTTCCCGTCGCTGAACAGAACGAGATGATCGCCAAGATGAAGCTCCGCTTCCCCGGTCAGCCAGACAGAGAGGACGATGAATATCGCCGAGAGATGGCCCGCATCGCCGAAAGCTCGTTTGCTACATGCTTCGGGGAGGAAGACCCGGACATTGGAAGCTTCGCTACATCCCTCCCGGTGCAGGGGCGCAAGGGCTACTTCTGCGTCGGCATCGTTGGGCTTCGTTCGCGGATTGAAACGAGTTGGCTGAGTAAGCAACCGGTTCTCCAGGCAAAGGCGGCGCTGATGTCCAGCCGAATGGCCGACTATCCATCCCTTCTGAGCGCTTGAGGGCTCCATACCTTCTGAAGAAATCTGCAAGATCTGGGCACAAACTCCGACAAACCGGCCGAGCCCTTGAGGAAAAACAAAACGGGTTTCGAATGCGCGGAGACCAACGACTGTTTGCCAGTTCCGCCATCAAGCTGACGCAGAGCCAGGTCGAGGATGTCCTGCAGGCGATCCAATGCCCGGTTCTGAACATCTGGGCCAACGAAGGTATCCTGCATTCCCGCTCCAGGCTTGCTGATCTGTTGCGTCGGGCGAGGAGCCTGATTGTATAACGTCAGCGCCCATGGAACAGATTAGGCCGATTGCGGTGCGGCGAGTTTCCACACAGGCTAAGCCCTTAACGGTCATTGAGCAGCCTTATGTCTGCTTCAGTTGCAGCATAGACAGTCGGCTCATTCATAATGGTCAAAGACCGTCCTCGCCATATTCACAAACCTTAGAAGCAGATGTTCAAGCATTTGGCGTCGCTACTGGCAGCGCAAAGCCGAGAATGCAGGAAACGAGGTTTCAGATCCCTCGACCTCGCTATTCGCTATGATGATCTACGCCAGGCGCGGCATTTTTCGAGACGCCACCAGCGCACCGATAGCAATCGCGATAGGCGGGAATGCCAGCCAGCACACGACATACCAGCCATAAGTTGCCAGTACCCCTCCTGACAGGAATGATCCGATCATCACCGTGACGAAGACGATGAAGTCGTTGGTGGCCTGCACACGCCCACGTTCCTCGGGACGGTGAGTGTCGAGGATCATGGCAGAGGCACCGGCAAATCCGAAGTTCCAGCCCACCCCGAGCACGACAAGGCAGACCAGAAAATGAGTGCTGGTTTCTCCCATAAGGCCAATGGCGGCAGATAGACCTGTGATGATCAGACCCGCGGTTGTGACGGCGCGGGCGCCGAAGCGGGTGATCAGTCCCCCAACGATAAAGCTGGGTGCATACATCGCCACGACATGCCACTGCACGACGCTGTTCGCGTGATGTTGATGCATGCCCTCCATCCGCATCGCAAGAGGAGCTGAGGTCATCAGGAAATTCATGAGGAGATAGGTGATCGCACCGGCAATCACCGCCTTGATGAACAACGGCTGCGATAGGATCTGCTTCAGGGGTCGGTCGGCCGATAGAGACGATCGAAGAGGGGCGGGGGTTGTGATGCCGAGAAGAGCCGCGCCCGCCAGAAATGCGCAGGCAGTCGCAGCGACATAAGACCCTGCAAAGGCATGGTTCGGCACGACGCCCATTGTCGCCGAGACGAGAATGCCGCCCAAGATGCCGGATGCGACACCTCCGGCCAAAACCGTCGCCAAAGCTCGTGCTTTCACCGCATCGGGCACGCACTCTGCCGCAGCGAACCGGAATGACAGCCCGACTGCAGAGAATGCGCCACCCAGCAATGTCGCGAGACAGAACAGCGCAAAGGAGTGTACCATGATCGCGTAAGCGCCGATCAGTCCGCTCAGGATACCAAGGGCGGCACCTCCCAGGAAAACGGCGCGGCGGCCATATCGTTCGGCCACGAGACCGGAAGGCAACGTGCTCGCCGCCATTCCCGCGACAAAAACCGATATCGGTAAAGTCGCCAGGGAGTCGTCCGGTGCCATCGTCGCACCAAGCACTGCGCCGGTGGCGAAGATGATCGTTGAATGCGCACCGACCAAGGCTTGCGCAACGGTAAGTCGCCAGATGGCGGCTCTTCCCGACCCGAATTTGTTCATGACTAAGTCTTTCCACTGCGCCGGATGCCAAAACTGGCAGCGTTGGGCACTAGATACTTGTGACTGCTCCCGTTAAGAAGTGGCGTGAGCGACATAGATCGGTTTGATTTCGCCATGCAGCCAAAGACTCATCTGGAGATCGGCATCCTGATTTATCCGGGTGCGCAGATGGCGGCGGTTCTGGGCCTGACCGATCTGTTTCAAGCTGCCAACGGTCTGGAAAATGCCGGACAGTCGCGATTGCGCATCAGCCATTGGGAGTTTCCTGCCGAAGACGGCGCGCCGCTGCGGGTGTTCGACAGCGCGCCTCATGAAGAGGGCGAGCCCGTGGTCATCGTGGTTCCACCGGCGTTCGGCAACCCAATCGCGCAGGATGTTGCACGGCGTTATGCAGCGTGGCTGCGCGAGCGCCATGCCGTTGGAGCTGCCCTTGGATCCGTCTGCACCGGATCGTTCATCCTCGGGGAGACCGGCCTGCTCGATGGCAGGCGGGTCACGACTCACTGGACCTTTGACGATCATATGCGAACCCGGTTTCCCAAGGTCCGCCTCGACGTCGATCAGTTGATCGTGGAGGACGGAGACATCATCACCGGGGGCGGTGCCATGTCATGGATCGACGTCGGCCTGCGCATCGTTGACCGCCTGCTTGGGCCGTCCGTGATGATCAAGACGGCGCGCTCCCTGCTTGTCGATCCGCCTCATCGCGAGCAGCGCTATTACAGCACCTTCGCCCCACGGCTGATGCATGGTGATGCCGCCATCCTCAAGGTGCAGCATTGGCTGCAGGCGACGGGCGCGAAGGACGCCGATCTTGCCAGGCTTGCAGAGATTGCAGGATTGGAGGGCCGGACCTTCCTGCGGCGCTTCAAGAAGGCCACGGGCTTCACCACCACGGAGTATGCTCAGCGTATCCGGGTCAGTATCGCGCGCGATCTTCTGCAGACAGGGACGCTTCCTCTGGATCAGGTCGCATGGGAGGTGGGATACAGCGATGCAGGCGCGTTCCGAAAGGTCTTCACCCGGATCGTGGGCCTGACGCCTGGCGATTATCGCCAGCGGTTTCGGGCCTGACGCAAGGTGGCGATATCGGACCGTTCTTTGTCGATAGCGCCACCTGCATCTAAAGCCACATAACCCTATGTTCCGTCCAGCTTCGCCACGCGAAGCGCCCTTTCGCAGGAATGGACGCAGAAATGAATGAATTCGAACGCGGGCTGTCGCGACGGCAGGCCCTCATGCTGACAGGCGGCGCAATTGCCGCGGCCTCCGTCCTGTCGACGAAACCCTTGATGGCAAACACAGGCACAATGAAAAACACCGCAAAGATCACCCAGGTCCGCAATGCCACCATCCTTGTCGAGTATGCCGGATCGACTTTCCTGATCGATCCTCTTTTTGCCGATCAAGGCAGCCTGCCGGGCTTTCCGGCATCCGCCAGCAGCCAACTGAACAACCCGCTTGTGCCGTTGCCGATGGCGAAAGAGGATCTGGTCGCCGCAGATGCCGTTATCGTCACGCATCCGCATCTCGATCATTGGGACGACGCGGCAAAGGCCGCCATTCCAAATGACAAGCCTATCTTCGCACAGAACGAGGACAATGCTGCCCTTATCCGTGCCGATGGCTTCACGGATGTCCGCGTCCTGTCGGAGACGACCGAGTTCAACGGCATTACCCTGGCCAGAACCGATGGTCAGCACGGCACGGACGAGACGTTGGACGCCTTTCCGACCATGGGCGAGGTGTGCGGCGTCGTGTTCAAGCACGCCGACACCCCGACTGTTTACGTCGCCGGGGACACCATCTGGAACGAGCATGTGCAGGCGGCCATCGACAAGCACAAGCCGAATGCCATTGTCCTGAACGCTGGCAATGCCGTGATGATGGGCTTTGACCCGATCATCATGGGAACCCAGGACGTGCTGTCGGTTCATCGTGCCGCACCGGAAGCTGTGCTGATCGCGAGCCATATGGAAGCGATCAACCACTGCATCCTCAGCCGCCAGTTCCTGCGCGACTTTTCTGTTCAGGAAGGGTTCGAGGCAAGCTTGATGATCCCGCAGGATGGTGAAACCGTCACTGTCTGATCAGGACAATGGATTATCAGATCGCTGCTTCACCGAGCAGCGATCTGACGACGCCAAGCGTAAAGAAGATGCCCCTATGATGACGAATGTCGCTTTACGCTGCGGTTGCCATTGAGCATTTCAGCCAGACAGCCAGACAGCCAGACAGCCAGACAGCCAGACAGCCAGACAGCCAGACAGCTACACTCCTTTGCCTAGGGTCAGTCCCTATAAATTTTTCTTTCACGCCAGCATGCTGGCTGATCCACACTGGCTATGAACCAGAGCAATACAAGATACTTTTGGCTGAGCGCGGAGCAGATGCGACGCATGCAGTCCTTCTTTCCCAAGGTGCGAGGGCGTGCGCGATCCAACGACTGCAAGGTGCTCAGCGGCATCATCTACGTCAAACGGTATGGGCTTCGCTGGCAAGACGCTCCCGCAGTCTATGGCCCTTACAAGACCCTGTATAACCGCTTCGCCCGGTGGTCCCGGATGGGCATCTTTGCCAGGATATTTCAGGAACTGGCGCGGCCAGACGCTCAGGGATGTTGATTTCCACCCAGAACTGAGCCGGATAGGCGCGTAATTTCCACTGAGAATTGAGCCATGTGAACCTTTCCCCAAAGCG
>NZ_BNCL01000050.1 GCF_014656455.1 Paracoccus aerius | reverse complement strand
GGCGCGCTTGCCACACCCGAAACCGAAAACTATCAACCCCAAGGACTCTCGTTATGAACGAGGGACGACCGGGGGGCAGGTCACGGTCCGTGCCAGAACAGTTTACGACCATAGGCCATTCAAACCGTAGCCTGGAGGAGTTTATCGACATGCTGCGCGAGGCCGGTGTTGCCTTGCTTGTCGATGTCCGGTCGTTTCCGCGATCTCGTACCAACCCAACCTTCAATATCGACCGCCTGCCGACCGATCTTGCCCAGGTGCAAATCGGTTATTTGCATTGTCCTGCGCTCGGGGGTAGGCGCTCAAGACAAGAGGGTGTTGACGAGCACCTCAATGGCATGTGGCGGGTTCGCAGCTTTCACAACTATGCGGACTATGCGTTAGGCGAAGAGTTTACCAAAGCGTTCGAGAACCTCCTTCGCCTTGGCCAGGAAAAACGCTTGGCGCTGATGTGCTCGGAAGCCGTCTGGTGGCGCTGCCATCGTCGTATCATCACAGACTATCTGCTGCTGAACGGTTATCCTGTCGTTCATCTGATGAAGCTTGGACATAGTGTTCAGGCCACGCCGACATCCGGCGCAACAAGGATCCAGGGCGGCAAGGTTCTTTATCCGGCTGTCACGACATGATTGGAGAAGCGGAGGAGGCCTGCGGGAGGCGAGTACTCGTGATGACATCCTTGATCCCGAAGCAGCAACAAAGGCTACAAGGGGATTTTCCATACAGTCGCGCTCTGGCTTCAAAGGCTTCCCGGAGGGGACTGAATGGCGCTTGCCTCTGAAGACGGCTGGTGGCTGAGATCGCAAGGTGGCTGCCGGGCTGAGGAGCCGAGAATTTCAGCTGTCTGACGGCTTCTCCTCCGGTCCGGACTCAGATGTTAGGCTGCGTCCTAGCGTTTAGGTGATGCCGTGACTTTTGAGCCCGCATCCACGTCCGGATGACTGCCAATTTCATGAGCTGGCGAACGAGCAGTAGACAGCCGGCATCAAGTTTTTTGATGAATGACGTATACTTGATATCATTGACTACCGCGTTGCTTCAGGACCATCTGCGGGCATGAGTCAGATGATTGCCATCCTGTACCGCAGTGAAGCGCTGACTGCCGCACACGGCGAGGCTGATGCGGAGATCGTGTCAGTAGCCCGGGAACGGAACACGGTTCTGAATGTAACAGGCTTTCTACATCGGGAGAATGATACATTCTATCAATGGCTCGAAGGGCCAGCAGATGCGGTCAGGCGGATATTCGCATCGGTCCTGAAGGACAGGCGGCACCGCAACGTCCAGAAGCTAAGTGAGATCAAGATTGATCACCGCAGTTTTCCCGCCTGGTCGATGACCTATTCGGACGGGAGAACCACGTCACTGTTTGACTGGGCGGCGGAAGCCGAGCTTTCGCTTCGGATGGCCCGCTCTGACCAAGTTTCCTCTGTATTGCAGTTCCACAGCCAGAAGTGCCACGATAACAGCATCTAGCTGTCCCTGGAACCTTCTTCAGCGCATCATGTTGGTTCTTTCCTCAGGCCGTCATTGAAAGGGCGGTTTGGTGGCCCTGTCAAAAAGTTGGTGAACGCCAACTCTGTGTTTCTTTTTGGCAAGATACGGTCGCATCATCGTCCATAGGCAAAGGAGGTTTTGTTCTCGCTGAGCCTGCTAGAACGAGGGCGGCGCCCTTTCATGGCGTTTGCCTTGTGCCTGATGATCGGAAATAACGTGCCCCGGTACAGTACCGGGGCAGCGGAGATTAGTTTTCCTGTATCTCGCCGGCCGCGGCACGCGTGCCAAGTTCGAGCTGCCGCATGCCGCTCTCGACCGTCGCGGGGTCCCACATGTTGGGCATCGCCGGCTGCGCCTGCGTCGCCATGTATCCGCTTTCGGCGGGTTCTCCGGCTTCGGGAGCGTTGCTGGAAGCAGGTTGGCTTCCGGTACTGCTCCCGCCGCTCGCCGAACTGGCCTGAGCGTCTGAAGCAGCCGGAGATCCTGATGGCGCAGGAAGAGGAGCGGCAAGCGCGAGCAGTTCTCCGGAAGGCCCGACGATCATGTAGAGTATAGTGTTTGTTGGGGAGGTTCCCTTCAGGACACTGCTGCCCTTTACATCCTCGACGTCACGCATCCCCACTTTTTCGGCCTGGCTCTTTGCGTTCTCGTTGCCCGCTGCTTGGGTCGAGGCGCTGTCTTGCGACTGCTGCGCCCACAAAGGCCCGGCTGCCAAGGCAAGACCAAACGCCGCAGCAACGTGCTTGCTGCAGGTCTTCCAGTTTGTCGTTGTCATGTGCATTTCCTTTGATCGCATCCGGGGTTCAGCGGTCGCGTGCTGGACCCTGCGGTTTATCCTTGAAGGCTCTCGACCTCGGCTGGTTTAGCGTCGCCGGAAGCCAAGGGCACTGGAACAGCAGGGCGGACCTTCAAGGCCCGCCCTGCACCGGGACAATCAGGCGTCCCAAAAGCCGCCGTCGCCCATATCGTCGCCGATATCGGCCAGTTCCGGTTCTTCAATCATGCCGTCGCCATTGTCATCGTAGCGATCGAAGATCTCTTGGGTCAGTTCGTCTTCGGTAACGCTGCCATCACCTGTTCTGTCGAACTCGGCAAACAGCCCCCAGGTCTGGAAGCCGGTCTGGAATTCGTTGCCGAGAATGACACCGTCGCCGTCAACGTCCCAAGCTTCGAAGCCGGTTGCTTCCCGGGCTGGTTCTTCGGCCGGGGTAACGGCATCACCGACTTCTGTCTCGTCCCGGGCCTCGACCACTTGCTCACCGTGGAAGCGCCAAAAGCCCTCGTCCCCGAAATCACGTTCGAACGCGCCGTATTCTGTGGCTTCAATGGCATCAGTCAGGTCGCCATCATACCGGCCGTAGATCCCGCTGCTGAACTCCTCTTCGGACAGCACACCATCGCCATCATCATCCCAGTCGGCGAAGTTGACCCGCTCACGGAAGCCCTCGCGGAACTCCTCGACGCTCAGCAGCCCGTCGGAGTCGGTGTCCCAGGCTTCCTCCTCCCAGATGGACTGGGCGAAAGCTGGTGCGGTGCATAGAAACAAGGCCGCCAAGCCAGCTGCAGGGCGATTGTTGTATTTTAGCATGATCTTTCCTCCAATATGGCTGAGAGTCAGTTTCAGTTGCCGGGAGTGATTTCGGCACCGCCGGTTCCATTTCCCGTGGCGGCGGGGGCGGTCGGGGCGCCTTCTGTCTGGGTATCGCCGCCGGTCTGACCCGTTTTCGCTTGGGTCTGCTCAGCCGTGCTGGCGGGGTTCGTAGCGCCCTCCTGGGGCTGGTCTGTCGTGGCGGCAGCGCCATCGGCGTTCTGGTCCCCCGTTGCTTGTTGCCCGGAGCGAGGTTTCCCGTCTGGCCCATAGAAGGTGATGTCCGCCCCGGTCAGAAGAGAGGTTTCGATTTCCTCGAACGCTTGACGGCGAAGACCTTCTTCGAGCTGCTGCCGCAACTGCTCCAGCGGCGGCACCTCATTGCTAGAGACCGCCTGCAGTGCCGCATACGCCTGCTCCACACTCTCCGGTGTTACACGGCTCTCAAGTTCGCGTTGCAGCCAAACCTGCACCAGCGCGTGTTTCTCGGCGGCTTGCGTGGCCTTTGAGACCAGCGACTGGACCTCGGGGTCCTGGGCCAGGTTTTGAGAACGCGCTTTTTGCACGATCGCTTCACGCAGAAGCAACTGCTGAAGCACGAGAGACGCCACGATCTCGGGCGGGTGGGCGGTAAGCGGCGGAGGCAGTGCGCCGACCGCTGTCAGCAAATCGGAATTGCGGATCTCCACGCCGCCAATAGTTGCAAGCAGTCCATCGGTGACAGCTCCCGAAGACGACTGCCCACCAGCACCTTGCGCTGTTTCATCCAAAGGCTGCGCCTGCTCAGTGTTCGTGTCTTCCTGAGTTTTGGCACTCGGGGTCTCTTGAGCCAGAAGAGCGCCCGCCCAGAAAGGAAGGCTGAGCAGTGCGATGGTGGCGGAATTCATCAGTCTGGTCTTTGCGCAAACGGCAGCGAAAGCCATTTCCATCTCCTTTCGGTTCTTGGTCTGCAAGACGTGCGGTTTGCCCCAAGAGAGCTGAAGCCGCACCGGTACAGTGGTCGCGAAACCAAGGTAGGCGATGTCCGGACGCCGAATTCGCTATGTGTTTGTCGGGGCTGTGACAGCCTGTGACAGATACGGCTGCTGATACAGTTTGATGCGATTTGCTTCTGGAAAACCGATGTCAGGGCATCGTCAGTTCCTGGCCGTCGGGCAGAAAGCGAATCAATATGAATGTGATCAAAAGGAGCGTTCTGCACAGTGGCAGAAGTTGCCCACACCCTCATATGAGGCCCGCAATCCGAATACCGTCACAAGGGAAGAATAAGTTCGGCGCGTAGCCCGCCCTCTCTGCGATTGATCAACCGCACTTCTCCACCATGATCCTCGGCTATGGCTTGGACAATGCTCAAGCCAAGACCGATCCCCCCTGCATCTGCGGAGCGGGATGTGTCACCACGGTTGAAGGGCAGGAACACCCTTTCAAGCTGGTTTTCGGGAATGCCCGGTCCCCGATCCTCCACCGAGATGACGGCAGCATGCCTGGAACGGTGTGTGCTCACATGTGCTTCCTGTCCATACTTGAGGGCATTCTCGATCAGGTTCGTCACGGCACGCTTGATGCCCACGCGCTTGCAGGAGATGATGATGCCAGAAGCGCAATCGCAGCTGATGCAAGCGCCGCTGTCGGCGAGATCATCGCAGATGCTGCCGACCAGTGCTCCAAGATCGATACGGCTCTTGGGCTCAGCCTCGTCCAAGGTTCGGGCGTAATTCAGGAAGGTGCCGATGATGACATCGATGTCATCGAGCGCACGAAGGTTCTTTTCGCGCTCGGGCGAGGCGGGCATCATTTCGCTGCGCAGCCTGATCTGGGTGATCGGCGTTCTCAGGTCATGAGAGATGGCCGCCAGGAACTCGGTCCTGCCACGGATAAGCCGTATCAGCCTGCGCTGCATCTTGTTGAAGGCCGTGGCAGCCAGCACCACCTCGCTTGGCCCGGCCACCGGCAGAGGCATCGAGAACAGGTTGCGCCCCAGACGCTCGGCCGCTTCAGATAGGCGGGCAAGCGGCTGTGTGACCCGTCTCACCAGCCAGAACGCAACCAGTGCGATTGCAACAGCACTCGAGATGATGTTGGCCAGAAACAGGCCCGGCAATGACGTTGCCTGGGGACTGAGAAGACCGATGAAGTTTATCCACTTGTCAGCGTCATGCCGCATCGAGATTGCCAATGCGGACCCTTCGTCGGGAAGGTTGCGGGCATAGGACGGTGATCCGGCTCGACCTGAGGGGTCGAAGGGTGGGGGATCGACGTGATATCCGTCCTCTTCAAGGAAGCGAACACGCAGGTCACCTTCAGCGATACGCGGCACCTGGGTCCGCAGATAGGCCATGATGTCGCGTTCGGTCTTCGTTGGATCCGGCACGGCGACGGCTGGCTCATCGGACAGCCAGACACGAAAGTTACGAGTGTCTGAGAAGGAGGCAATGTTGTCGTGCCAGTCCGCAGGCAGCTCATGCAAGAGACGGCTGATGTCTGCGGCTCTTTCGGCCCGATCCACAGCCTCGGTGATGGCAAGCGTATCGCGTCGATCAAGGGCGTAGAATAACAGTCCGGCGGCGTGGGACAGAATAAAACTGGCAATGATGATGGCGGCCGTCTGAAACCGCATGCTGGCGTAAATGGCCATCAGGCCGCGTCCGGCGTGAACAGATAGCCGTCACCCCAGATCGTCTTGATGATGCGCGGCTCGCGCGGGTCGTCGCCCAGCTTGCGCCGCAACCGGCTGACCTGGATGTCGATGCTGCGATCCGAGATGATGGCAGAGCGGCCATGGGTGGCGTCCAGAAGCTTCTCGCGCGACAGCACGACTTGCGGCCAGGTCAGAAAGGCGACAAGCAGTTCGTATTCCGCGCTGCTCAGTTGGACCACGATGTCATCCGCCGAAATCAGTTCCCGCTTGCCGGTGTCGAGGCGCCATCCGTCAAAGGAGATGAACCGGGACGCCGGATCCTGTGGTGCCGGTTTCGGCCCGGCGCTTCGGCGCAGCACGGCCTTGATGCGGGCCAGCAGTTCGCGCCCGTGGAATGGCTTTGGAAGATAATCGTCAGCCCCCATTTCGAGACCAAGAACACGGTCGAAGTCGTCTCCTTTCGCAGTCAGCATAATGATCGGCGTCGTGACGCCGGTCGCCCGCAACTCACGGCAAAAGGTGAGCCCGTCCTTGCCCGGCAGCATAAGATCAAGGACCATGAGGTCCACCGAGCCTTCTTCAAGCGAACGCTGGGCTGATCGTAC
This sequence comes from Paracoccus aerius, assembly GCF_014656455.1. Taxonomy (GTDB): domain Bacteria; phylum Pseudomonadota; class Alphaproteobacteria; order Rhodobacterales; family Rhodobacteraceae; genus Paracoccus; species Paracoccus aerius. The sequence goes on along the minus strand of NZ_BNCL01000050.1, from coordinate 2,580 downwards.
ATTCGGTGCCTGACTGGCCTGATAGCCGTCTGCCGAAATGACTTGTGACACGAGATCGCGGATCTCCGGATCATCGTCGACAATCAGAATGTGATGGTTCGACATCACTCCCGTCCTCCTTCCATCCCGCCAGTTCATTCTTCCCCAAGTATGCAGCCACTGGCCGCAGAATTCTCAGGAAAGTGGTGACAGGATATGTCTGGCGGCTTCGCCTGTCATAGCCTGTCACAACCTCGACAAAGACGCCGCGAATTCCGACTGCCGGTTCGGTCTACACAGGGTGAATGAACACCAGCACAAGGAAACCGCGGGATCCTGGAGCAGTGCAGGTCGAGGTGTTTTGGCCTCCTGCCCCTGCCTGCGCATCTTCCTGGCACGAGCCCTGGTGAAAGCCAACACAGGAGACACTTCCATGCGTGCAATACAGATGAGACTGCTTCTGGCGGCCTCCGCCCTGGCATCGGGACTTGCCAGTATGGCAGCGGCCCAGGAGGCGGAGATCGAGGCCGAGATCGTCCCGCTGGCCGAATGGCGGTATGATGAACTCTACACGAACGGCATCAGCGTCGAGGACATGATCGGTTCCGACGTAAAGGGGCCTACAGGCGATGACATCGGTGATGTTGAAAACGTCCTGTTCGGTCAAGACGGGCAGGTCTTGTCGGTTGTGGCCGAGGTGGGCGGCTTTTTCGAACTCGGCGACACTCATGTGAACATCCCGTGGGACATGGTTGAAGCGTCCAAGTGGGATGACGGCATCGAGATCCCATTTACGCAAGACACGATCGAGGACTTCACGCTCTTCACGGATGAGGTCGTCACCGCCAGTGATGCCACCTCAGAGGTCGAGGAAGTCGAGGGCGATGGAGCGGATGTCGTTGACACCGGACGCCGCGTCTGGCGTGCGGGCGAGCTTATCGGGGACTACGCGCGTCTGAAGGACGGGAATGGCTTCACCAACTATGGCTATATTGATGACCTGATCGTACGTGATGGAAAGGTCGCGGCCGTGGTGGTGAGTCCGGATGTGGCTTGGGGCGGCGGAGGCTACTACGCCTATCCTTATTATGGCTATGATCATGGCTGGAACCCCGGCCGGGGGTTCTACGATCTGCCCTACGAGCGAACTGAAGTTGAGGCGCTTGAACCCCTAGACAGGGAACAGATCGGCAATTGAAGCCACGAAGAGGCGGCTCGCCCTGGCGGGCCGCTCCCGTCAGCTCAGGACGGAAGAAGGCTGGGTTGAAGCCAAACCGTTCGCGAAGTGGCCTCGGCCAATCTTATAGTTCGGACGCGACAGGACAGGCGTAAGCGCCGCCATGCCCGCCTTTGAGGGTTTGACGTTGGAGCGTCACACCAGAGGCCCGCTTGTTCTCTGACAGAGCCAATGGCCATCCTGTGCTATCCCCGACCGCGGTAAGGAAAAGGGACGCCGCCAGACCCGGTATACAGAAGGAGGGAGAATGGAAGCTACATCTCAGGGGCGTGCAATTGCCTGGAGCCTCGCGGTCTTGCTGCTTGCGGCCAATGTAGCGGGCTATGCCTTTGACCTGTATGCCGCAGCTTGGTGGTTCGACCGAGTGCTGCACGCGGCCACGCTCTTTGCAATGACATTTTGGCTGGCGCTTCTGGTCTGCGCCCGCGTCTTCCAGCCAAGATGGACCTTGATTGCCGCCGCCCTGGTCACAAGCCTGGGAGTAGCCATCGGCGCCTGGTGGGAAGTGGCCGAGTGGGCCTTTGACCTGTTGGCACCAGGCAACGTCATCAAGGGCAAGAACGATACCGTAATCGACATCATGATGGATACGCTCGGCGCTGTCCTTGCCGCGGTTCTGGCGCCGCGTTTCTTGCGTTCTGATTGGAAGCCTGTCGGCTCAGAAGATTGAACCGTCATCGGGGCAGTTGCTGTGAGGCTTCTCACGGCCATGCAATTCCTTGTGGCTTCCACCTCGGTCCGTCGGACCGCTTTTGCCGAGGCGTCCATTTCGAGCCTCTTCTTGATCCAATCTGGAGAGCGTCAGAAGCAGCATGCTTTCTAACGGAACTGAAAGTGGAGGTTCCACCGAGGCCGGGCAGCATGACGCGGCAGTTCATCGGAGTATTCCAGTATCGGAAGGACGGCCTCTCGTTTCGCGGGATCATTTTTCCCTCTTGCAGAGGTCGATAAGCTCGGCAAGCGTCTTGCGCACTTCATACAGCCCGAAGGCCAGGGCATTGCGGTTCCGATGCAACTCTGATCGGGGATCATCCTCTGCCAACCTTGCCCTCAACCCTCTCAGCGCCTCGTCGATCTGCCGCGTCCGCTGCTCGGTGCCGTCCTTTCCTTCAGCCAGGGCCTTCACGATGTCGCAGGTCTCACGGCGCAGCGTGCTGACCTCGTCCCTCAAGCCGCTGTTGCCCACGATTGGCGACACACTGGTCTCGGCGGCGCGGTCCAGAATGATGACCGAGTTGTAAAGCCTTCGAAGCGCATCGAGGCTGCGCTGCATTTCTGCGCATGTTGATTTCCACCCAGAACTGAGCCGGCATTTCCATCGAGAAGTGAGCCACCTCTAACTATGGATTTCCGGTCATTCAGTG
>NZ_BNCL01000049.1 GCF_014656455.1 Paracoccus aerius | reverse complement strand
CGTCGCGATATTGGTAAAGTTGATAAAGGCCCCACTGGCCCAGCCGCCGGAACGGCGTCTTCCAGCCCTCGTGGGGAAGTTCGATGTTGAAGATCGGCAGGTCTGGGACAGTTTTGCCGGCGACCAGTTGCGCCAGGCAGCGACCTGCCATGGCCGAGTACATGACCCCCTGTTGCCGTCGTAGCCCAGCGAATAGAATAGCCCCGACGTACGGGCAGGCTGGTAATACGGGGCATCATGTCGTGGCTGACATCGACCCAGCCCCACCAGCTGTAGTCCAGCTCGATCCCGCGCAATGCAGGGAACTTTCCGGTCGCTCCATGAATAGCCGCACTTCCATGGATTGGGATAAACCACCTCAAGCATCAAAGTTCGGCTTGTTATTGCCCACATCGGATGCGTCATTCAGCTATGGGTAAGGTCATCATATCTTTCGATGAGATTAGAACGGTCTCTCAGGTCCGCATCGGCCTGTGACAGGTCCTCAATCAAATGCAGGATTGCGGTGCAGTCCTGGTCTGCTCGATCCCATGCAAATGCCTGAGCGTAGACCGTCCGAGCACTAGCACCGAGAAGAAGGGGGCAAGAGAGCTCGTCTCCCAGCTCCAAACTGAGTTTCAGATCCTTAAGTCCCATACGGAGGGGGAAATCCGGCTTGATATCGCCAGCAAGCACCTTGCGAGGAAAATTCGTCGTCAACTGTCCCCGGCCCGCCGGGGTCAATGCTAACAACTTCAAGGCCTGAGCACGGTCGATCCCGGCCTTGCGTGCAAGCGTCAGACCCTCGGCAGCAAGCAGCATCCCCACAAGTGACATGTAATTGTTGATCAACTTCAGGCGTATACCCGCACCTTGGGGTCCAACGTGAAAGACCTGCTCGCAGAAGGAGTCGAGGATTGGCGTCACTTCGGCAATATCGTGTTTCGCCCCCCCTGCGATGGCGAGCAGTGTTCCAGCATGTGCATGCTCCGGCGTCCTTGCGACTGGAACATCGACCATGCGAAGACCTGCCGCATCCAGCTCACGCGCGATAATGCGACTTTCCTGCGCATTGATCGTGCTCATCTCCAGAACAATGGATGCCTTCGTGGCGCCCTTGACCGCCCCCTCTGGCCCGAAAAGTGCCTGGCGTACGTCTTTGGCCGTCGGAAGCATAGTGATAATGGCTGCCGCGCCGCGGGCGGCATCCATGGCGTTGAGTGCAACCTTGCAATCCTCGTGCACGAATGCCTCTCGTGCTCCGGGAAATGCGTCATGAACCGAAACCCGAAAGCCGGTCTTGATGAGATGTCTTGCCATGGGCGCACCCATCGTCCCGACGCCAATGAAGGCAATGGACGATGGCGGAGTTATTGTCTGCATGAATCACTCCTTGTTGGCGGCCTCTTACGAGGCCACCGCTCTTACTGGTTATTTGCCCACGCCTTCAGTTCCGGATCAGCTTCGATCATCTGCAGATATTCATCGCTGATGAAGCTTTCTGGCTCTAGCTTCTGTTGGATTGTTCCGGTCTCTATCAGGTAGTCCATGAAGCTATCGAATGCCTGATCGATAGTTGACGGCCCTGACGCGCGCGAGAACGCTTCTAGCTGCTGTTCAAGACTGTATTGCTGGCGATCCTGAGACATTTCCTGAAGCATGTACTTGTCTTCAATCAGGACACCGTTCTTAGCGTAGAATTCTTTCAGCATCGTCTGCGCTTCTTCTTGGTTGTTCTTGATCCATTGGATTGCGCGCAGATAGGTGGCCAGAAACTTCGCCACCGCTTGCTTGTCTGCCTCGGCGTACTCAGGCCGTACAACGATGGCCGAGAGCAGGAACAGATCCGCGTCGGCAGCCGAGCACAAGCGGACCGCACCGGCATGCTGCTCGATCGTGTAGGCAAAGGGCGTAAAAGTCGCCGCAAGCGTTCCCTCGCCGTTCGTAAAGGCCGAGACAATCTGACTCGGGGACAGGTTCACGAACTGCATGTCACCCTTCTGAAGTCCGAGCTTGGAAAGACAGCCCCAAGCCGCGTACTCCGCCGTCGAGTTGGTCGAGAGCAGGAACGGCTTGCCTTTCAAGAGGGAGGGATCATCCCGGATCTGCTCTGCCTGATCAGGTCGGGCGAGGACGACATTGGCATTGCCTTCGACAGTCGCCACGCCGATTGTCTGAAGGCCGATCCGCGATGCCCCTAGAACGGCGGGCGGCGCGCCGATCAGACCCACATCCCAGTCACCTGCTGCGGCTGCGGCAATCTGCGGCGCGCCGGACGGAAACATGGTAAACTGTGGGTCAAGGCCGGCTTCTTCCCACCATCCTTTGGCAGTCGCGATCTCAATCCCAAGCCCGTAGATTGCCGGCTGATAGCTGATGCTGATCGCAACCTTATCAGACTGCGCAAATGCCGGGACGCCTAAGAATAGCAAGCCTCCGCCGACAAAACTTAAAAAGGTCGCCTTTACTTTGTTCATTGTGATCCTCCCTTTTGTACTTACGTTACTCATCGTCCATTTGGCTCCGCAGTAGTCTCCAGACGCGGGTGCGAAGGTGGACAAAGGACGGCAGATCCATCACCTCGTCGATGCCAAGTTCTTGCCATGCTTCGGATGTCCGCACGTCGGACACGTCGATGATTTCCCTAATACAACCCGGCTTTTTCCCCATCACGACGATGCGGTCGGCGAGGTACACGGCTTCTTCGACGGAATGCGTGATGAATAGCACCGTGCGCGGATTGTCCCGGGCAAGCCGCACCAGTTCTTCCTGCATGACTGTTCGAGTCTGGGCATCAAGTGCGCCGAAAGGTTCGTCCATCAGCAGAACATCGGGGTCGATCACATATGACCGCGCAAGCGCAACCCGCTGCTGCATGCCGCCTGAGAGTTGATGGGGATAGCTGTCGGCATGACCGTCGAGATGCATCATCTTGATGTAGTGATCGACAAGTTTGCGCTTTTCCGAGGCCGCGGTGCCCGTGCAGGTCAGACCGAAGCCGATGTTTTCTCGCACGGTGCGCCACGGCAGCAATGCAAACTGCTGGAACACCACGGCCCGGTCAGGTCCCGGCGCGCGAACGACCCGACCATTCACCGTGACCCGCCCCTCGGTTGGAAATTCAAGTCCCGCGACCATGCGCATCAACGTCGTCTTTCCACAGCCCGAAGGCCCGACGATTGCGATGAATTCTTTGTCTCGAACCGCCAACGATACGTCGGCAATTGCCTCGTAAGCTCCGAATTTTCTTCCAACGTTATGAAACTCGATCGCGCTCATTACTGGCTCCCCCCGCCTTGGCTCCACTTTCGGCTGATGCTTTGCTCGATCACCCTGAGGCTGAAATCGATGAGAAGCCCGATACAGCCGATCGTTATCATTCCGGCCATGACGATATCGGTGGCAAAGTTCGCTTGCCCCTGCACCATCAGGTATCCAATTCCCGAGGACACTACGATCAGCTCTGCGCCGATCAGGGACTGCCAGCCGATGCCGGCGCTGAGCCTGACGCCAGTCACGATAGACGGAAGGGATCCTGGCAGCAGCACATCCTTGATCACGCGATAGTTCGAGGCCCCAAGTGTTCGGACCGCTTCGATCAGGCGCTTGTCGACCATCTTGGCTCCGCGATACGCGTTGATCAGACAAGGTGGAAACGCGCCTGAGAATATGATCAGCAACGGCCCACCTATTCCCGTGCCGAACCATAGGACGGCAAAGGGCACCCAAGAGATCGGCGCAATGAAACGCAACATCTCGAAGAACGGCGTGACCAGGTCATCGAGCCACTCGAACCACCCCATCATCAGGCCAAGCGGTATACCGATCAGGACGGCGAGCCCGAAGCCTAGCAGATAGCGACCAAGGCTCGAGACCAAGTGTTCCTGCAGGGTTGAGCCGGCGAAGGACTCGTGCATCAGCCTCAGGATGGTCGATGCGACGGTCTCAGGCCCGGGCAGCATCCTCGCCTCGATCAAGCCCGAGTGGCTTACGCCTAACCATAGCCCCAGCAGCGCAAGGAAACCCGCAACTGTCCACCACACCCTGACGGATATTGGCATGATTTCATCGAGCGTGCTCATGCGAACCTCCATGCCAGAAGGCGTTGTTCGATCACGGTGAGAACTTTGGTCATTCCCGCGCCCAGCGCCGCCACGCACAGCATCGCAACCAGGATCATGCCGGGGTAGATATCCTGCCCCGCAATCACCAGAACGCGACCAATACCAAAAAATGCGCCGACAAGTTCGGCCGCGACCAGAGTTGTCCAGCAAGCCTGCAGGGACAGGCGCAGTCCCGTGAATACCATTGGCAGAGCGCCGGGCAGTTGTACTTCTCTCAGCACCCTGCCGGGGGAAGCGCCATGAACACGCGCCGCTGCGATCAGCGTCTTGTCGACAGTACGAATGCCGGCAAGCGTGTTCAGAACGCACGGCACGAAAGCGGCGTACCAGATAACGAAGATCTTCGAGGTATCACCCAATCCGAACCACAAGATCGCCAGCGGGATCCAGGCGAGTGGTGGAATAGGACGCAGAAGAAGAAACGTCGGATTGATGAAAAGCTGCGCCCTGCGGCTAATCCCCATGATGATCCCCAGTGCGACACCTGAGGATGCCGCAACGGCGAACCCCAGCAGAACAAGTCTCGAACTGTGCCAGACCTGTTCCCAAAGTAATCCCCCGCCATATCCGGTGAAGATCAGTTGGCGCGCTGCTGACCAGGTATCCAGCGGACTTGGAAACCGGACTGGACTTACCAGCTTCAAACCCATTGTGACGACTGCCCACAGGCATAATACAATCACCAGTCCAGCAAGACTGATCAACGTCCTGCGTTGCGGCAGGTAACGTCTGATGTTCATCCCGGCGGCGTCGCCGCCGCCTGCTACATTATCTGTCAAACGATGTTCCTCCCCGACACCTAGTCGCATTGCTTTCTTGGAAAACGTCGATTTGGTATCGTAACCATCTTAATCATGGTAACGATACCTTTGTAAACTGTCTTGTACCGACTGGCCAAAAATTTCATTAGCAGTCGGCGTGCTGCCATGTAAAAAACCTAAATGGAGTGGTGACAATGGCTAGGAAAACTGAGCCGTCGCGATCGGTGACCATGCGCGATGTCGCCGCCGAAGCTGGGGTCGCCGCAATCACCGTCTCGCGGGCGCTGAGCAGCCCAGACCGCGTCTCGCCCCACCTGTTGGAGAAGGTGCAGGCTGCGGCGAAAAAGCTTCAATATACGCCCAATATTGCCGCCGGAACGCTTCGCTCTCAAAAAAGCCGGATCGTTGCCGTTATTGTGCCGACGATTGCACACTCGATCTTCGCCGAGACGATCCAGGTGATGTCCGGTATTTTTCGGCCGGCAGGCTATCACCTGCTGATCGGCCACAGCGGCTATTCGCTGGAAGAGGAAGAATCTTTAGTGACTGCGTTTCTGGCTCGTAAACCGGACGCCATCATCCTGACGGGCTATACCCACTCTGCGACAACAATCGATCTGATTGCCCGCGCGGAAGTTCCGCTGGTCGAAATCTGGAACATCCCTGACGAGCCGCGTGATACGGTTGTGGGTATTTCGAATTTCGATGCTGCGCAGGCCATGACGAGACTGCTGATACGCAAAGGTTACCGAAAGATCGGCTACATCGGCGGCCCTCGTGAAAACAACGACCGTGTTGAGCAACGCGAACGTGGTTTTGCTGCAGCCCTGCAGGAAGCAGGGTTGGAAGTTCCCGAACGCGGCATTGTTCGGAAGCCGCTAGAATTTGAGAATGGCGCCCGCGCTTTGACCGAACTGTTATCGCAAAATTCCGAACTCGACGCAGTCTTCGCGGCATCCGACATTCTGGCCATCGGGGTTCTGATGGAGTGTCAGAATCAAGGCATCCGTGTGCCCGAACAGCTTGCCGTAGTGGGTTTTGACGATGTCGGCCTTGCCAGTTACACAAGCCCCCCGTTAACCACCGTTCGCGTGCCGAGAGAAGAGATTGGTCGTCGTGCCGCCCAAGAAGTGCTGAAGCGGCTCTCCGGTGGTAGCACAGAGCCGCGCATTATTGACCTAGGCTTTGAGATAATCGAACGACGCAGCGCCTGAACCGACACTCGAACCATTGACATCGATACCATTGTAGGCAACAGTCCTTGGTAACGATACCAAGGGGGTGGAACGATGCGAGGTCACTTAGGCCAGACGTCAACAGCGGAACTCGCCGAACGCGCACGCCGGATAAGACAATCGGTCATCCAGATGATCGCGCCTCGCGGACAGGGATACGTTGCACAGGGGCTCGGCGCCGCCGACATATTTGCGACGCTGTACTTCGACGAACTCAGGTTGGATCCGTCGCGTCCTGATTGGGAAGAACGTGATCGTTGCATTCTGTCTACGGCGCATAACTCCGCTGTCTTCCTCGCGACATTAGCGGAAAGAGGCTTCTTCCCGACATCCCGCCTTGCCGAATACACGACGGACGGCTCAGCGCTAGAAATCAATGTATCCGAACGAATGGGCCCGGTGGTTGAGGCCACCTGCGGATCCTTGGGTCAGGGGCTTTCGGTTGCTGTCGGAATGGCCCTCTCGGCGCGGCGCAAAGACCAAGATCACCGGATATATGTCATTCTAGGTGATGGGGAGTTACAGGAGGGGCAGGTCTGGGAGGCGGCCATGGCTGCTGGCAGCTATGGGTTATCCAATATCTGCCTGATCATCGACCTGAACTGGATGCAAGTGGAGGGCGACACCGACCTCATTCTGAAAATGCGTCCGATCGCCGAGAAATGGGATGCATTCGGGTGGAATGTCGAGTTCGCAGACGGGAACGATATCGACCAACTCAGGGCCGCTTTGGACCGGTCCCGTAGCGTCACCAACAAGCCCAGCGTCATCATCGCCGAGACTTTAGTCGGAAAGGGCATCGAGTTCCTCGAAGGAAAGAAAAGCCATAACATGAAGCTTCCTCCCGAACTGGCCGCCCGCGCGCTGGAAGCCTTGGAGATTTCCAGATGAAGAATGCTTTGGACACACTGGATGTCGGCGACTTCGCATCACCCGTCAACGTCTACGGGAACGCGAATATGCCCAGTCTCTATGGCGAAGCGATCGTCCGCCTTGCCGAGGCTGATGCTCGCGTGGTCTGCCTCGGAGCGGACTTGACCGCATCCACTGAAACGAACCTGTTTCAGGATCGTTTCCCGGACAGGCTGTTCCACATGGGCATCGCCGAAGCCAACATGGTCGGCGCGGCTGCGGGAATGGCGCGTTCGGGTGATATTCCCTTTCTCCACAGCTTCAGCGTCTTCGCGACTCGGCGGTGCTATGATCAGATAGCCATGCAAATGGCCTATCCCCGGACTAACGTGAAGATCGCCGGCTTCATGCCGGGCCTGTCCACATTGCTCGGCGTTTCGCACCAGGCTATCGATGATGTCGCCCTTATCAGGGCTTTGCCGAACATGATGGTAATGGAGCCTGGTCTACCGGAGGACGTCCATGCAATCGTACAAGCAGCTTATCTCATGACAGGCCCCGTCTATATGCGGATGAGAAGATTTGAGAATCCTGCAAACCCCTCTATTCCAGTAAGCGCGAATGATGTGCTGAAGGGGAGGATACTGCGCGAGGGCAATGATGTCGCGATCCTGACCAGCGGGATGATGGTCGATGTCAGCTTGCAGGCAGCCGAAGCGCTTGCATCCACTGGTGTTGAGGCTAGGGTCATCAACATCTGCACCTTGAAACCATTGAACGAAGACATCGTCACCACCGCGGCAAAGGAGTGCGGCGCGGTTGTCACGGCAGAAAATCACTCGATCATCGGAGGACTGGGATCCGCCGTTGCGGAAACCCTGATGGAGGCAGGTCTAACTGTACCATTCAAGCGCGTTGGCATTGCCGACACCTTCGCCGAGGGTGGATCGACACCCTATCTGTTCCAGAAATACGGACTGAGCGCTGCCGCCGTTGAAAACGCCGCAAAGTCGCTTTTGGCAGGATGAACCCACGTTCCAGTTCACAGCTTAACCGCACACCTGACAACCAACGAGCACGGCCCTGAGAGCGCACAGGTAGCAAAGCCAGCGCCTCTATGTGTCCCATCCCGTCATGCTGGTATTGTGCCCTCTTTGATTACGGGCCTGCAGTTGCCCTGACTGTATCCTCCGTCGTGTATCCTCTCAGGGGTAGTTTGAGGACTCTGCGAGGCCTTGAATAACTCCCTATCCGACCACCTCTCCGGCTGCTGCTCCGTGTATTACGGGCTTTATTGAGCGGCTTAGGGGGCATCTGGCAGCCCGGAGGCCTAGCGGCCTTTTAACACTTCTTTGTCCTGCAGCTCCTTGGCCAGACGTGTTGATTTCCANCTTCTTCTTGCGTGCTGCTGCAGCTGAACTGGCTTTGAAGCGGAAGCTGTCGTTTCCGGTCTCCAGGATGTGGCAGCGGTGGGTGAGCCGGTCGAGCAATGCGGTGGTCATCTTGGCATCGCCGAACACTGTGGCCCATTCGCTGAAGCTGAGGTTGGTGGTGATGACGACGCTAGTGCGTTCGTAAAGCTTGCTCAGCAAATGGAAGAGCAGCGCCCCGCCCGAGGCGCTGAAGGGCAGATATCCCAACTCATCAAGGATCACGAGATCGAGGCGGGTCAGGCTTTCGGCAATCTGCCCGGCCTTGCCCTTGGCCTTCTCCTGTTCGAGGGCGTTGACCAGTTCAATGGTGGAGAAGAAGCGGACCTTGCGGCGGTGATGCTCGATGGCGTGGACGCCGAGGGCGGTTGCGATGTGGGTCTTTCCGGTGCCCGGGCCGCCGATCAGGACGATGTTCTGGGCCCCGTCCATGAACTCGCAGCGGTGGAGTTGCCGGACTGTGGCTTCGTTGATCTCGCTGGCTGAGAAGTCGAAGCCCGAGAGGTCCTTGTAGGCGGGGAAGCGTGCGGCCTTCATGTGATAGGCGATGGAGCGGACCTCGCGCTCGGCCAGTTCGGCTTTCAGCAGTTGAGACAGGATCGGCACGGCTGCGTCAAAGGCCGGCGCAGCCTGTTCTATCAAGTCGGTGACAGCCTGTGCCATGCCGTGCATCTTCAGGCTGCGAAGCATGATGACGATGGCACCGCTGGCGGGATCATGACGCATGACGGCC
>NZ_BNCL01000048.1 GCF_014656455.1 Paracoccus aerius | reverse complement strand
GCAGGTATTTATTTGTGCGGCTGCACACTTCTACAGTTACACGTGTGTTCAGCCGCGCTTCTGGATGTCTGCGAACATCAGCGCAATTGAGCGCTCCAAAAACGTTTGTCGATCAATGTCTAGCTCCGCGCAGGCAATTCGGATCTTACGGTAAAGCTCGCCGTCCACCGTCACCGCAATGCGCCGGGCATTTTCGCGCGGAGGAATCGAGGGACGGCCTGGGCCTTTCTTGCCAGAGGCGGCGGGGGGAGGCGGCGGGGCAGGGACCGGCACAGCATCAGCACCAATGTCCAGTGATAAATTGAGCGGCTGCTTTTTCATGCCAGTTCCTTTGTTACGTAGTCTACCAAAGCACGAACTTCCTCAGAAGCTGCTGCATTACCAGCCTCTGCGGCTGTAAGGCCCCGCGTGGCTGCTTCTCCATGCGCAACCCTTGCACCTATCAAGGCTGGTGCAACGCGGCCATGTGCAGCCAAGAGGCGGCCTACCTCATCCACAATCCGGGCACGGGTCGTGCGGGAAAGCACGAATATAAACTCGGCACCAGCTTCTTTGATTTCGGCTACCGTCGGTCCGACCGCGTCCAAATCATCCTGCGAGGGATGAACCGGCACAAGCACCAGGTCAGCGGAGTGAAGGGCGATGCGGGTCGCCTCGTCCCGAGCGCCAGGAGTGTCAATGATCAACCAGTCAAATCCCTGCTCCCGCAGCGTATCCACCGCTTTAGCGATCTGGTCGGCGCGCGTTAGACCTGTCACAAGCTGCAGGTCATCAGCCTCGCGCCGCTGCCACCATTTCGTCAGCGAACCCTGTGGGTCTAAATCCAACATGGCAACACGGCCTCGGCCGGTCATCTCCGCGGCGATCGAACGTGCCAAGGTAGACTTGCCAGAACCCCCTTTCTGGGTTGCAAGCACGATCACTTGCATGGCTGTTCACCTGTTCCTGTGTGCATTACATTTTTCCCTCGTTTGTTTTTATGTGTGTTTAATTATATGAGCAGCATTAAAGGTATGCTTTTATTTCAGCTAGTTATACCTCGGCGCTTTCGATTAGGGCTTCCGGCAGGGCAGCAGGAAACAACTCGGCTTGCTGTTCCTTCCGAGCCTCCCACTGCGTCTTCATCTCATCCACTGACTTCACCCACCAGCGGAGACGAACTTTTGTCACCTTCCGCCCCACATGCTCGCTGGGCTCGATGGTGCAGGAGAACGGGGCCAGCTTGACCACCTCGCTGATCGCGGGATCAATCGCCTTCTGTCGAAGATTGCCGAAGCTGGGCAGCTTGCCCTCAGGCACGCCGAGCAGATTGCGAAAGGCGTCCACTTCGAAATCCTCGTGGAAGACATGGTGAAGCCGAACACGCCTAGACAGCGCCTCATAGAGCGCCAGCCCATACTTGGTGCCAAACGCCTGCAGAGCAGCCAACTCAAGCTTAGCAAATACGACGCTTTCGCGGAGGAGGGGAGCGAGACGCTTGTCGAAGCTATAGGTCAGCATCCCGTGGCGCCGCTCGCTGTCGACCATGTCGTTACCGCCTAGCAGCTGCACGCGAGTCGTTCGACCGTCGATCCCCCGGACAATGACCACCGTCTTCATCAGCGCCTCGATACTGTCGCTGATCCGTTCGTTGCCCGCATGAGTCCCGCGCAGCTCTGACAGTGGGATGCAGAAGTCTCGCCCTTCGAAGCCCATATCGGGCCCGAAGGCATTGGCAAGCAAGCGATTATAGAGGCGACGCGCTGCCAACGATAAGCCTGTAGCACCTTGGATATCGATCAGTTCCGCAGGCTTGATCATTTCACCGTCAAGGGGGCGGACTTCAAGGGTCCGGCGTCTATCGTAACTTTTAGGGTGATTTTCCGATTGATCCATGCCCGTCCGCCCCATTTTTTGGGCGATGATAGCTATTTTTGCGGTTCGGAGAACCCCTAGATGAGAAATCACCCCGTTGGTTACATTACTCGAAGATCCGCCCGAACCCATATCACCCCGTTGGTTACAATAATCGGAACTCCCTCCAAACTGATATCACCCCATCGGTTACCGTGAATCACCCCGAAAGTTATCGCAAATCACCCCAGATGTTTTGATAGATCACCCTATTGGTTGCCGTCAGGCTGTTTTCCCTTTTGTTTCCCGGGGCATAGAGCTTCTGAAGAAGAAGAAAGAGAAGAAAGAAGATCCTGTTGCAGAGCAAGATGGCCTGTGGATAAATAGACATTAAAACTTGCCAATGCGCTCCGCCCCAACGCACTGTAACAGCCAAGTTGCCGCCCCCACAGCAATTGCATGTGGTGCAATCGGTGATCTCTGGCCAGTCGGATTGGTTGTTGCCGGGTCCCGAACCTCCACGACAGCACTTCGGAAGGTTTGCACGATAATCTCCTAACCTGCTGAAACTCCCAGAAGCGGCGCCTGCCAGCCGCCCTATCTTCCTCTATCCTCTTCGTTGTCCTTGCAGACATGTGCCGCGGCTAATGTTGGTCTGCCTGTCGGCAGCGAAGAACCAGAGAGAACCCATGCATGTCCTTGCCAACTCCCTAGTGGCTTCGGCCCTTGTTCTCGCGTCAACTGGGTCGGCATGGTCTGAGCTGATCCACGTCAAGGTGTTCGTGGGCTCCATGTTCGAAATCGGCGAGAACATCGGCGATTGCGCCGGTGAGTATCAACACTGTCGGGACCAACGCAGCTCGATTGTTACCGCATGGTCCCAGATATGAGCCGGGGCCGGATCGATCCTGGCTGCCATAGAGACGGCGTCGGGCGTGACCCCCGTGGTCACTGGTAAGCCGCAGCCCGACCTGATCCACATGGCCTTGCATAATTTGGGCAATAACCCTGCGATGACCTTCATACTAGGCGATCAGATCGAGACTGACATCATGGCCGGGCAGGCTGCCGGGCTGAAAACAATCCTGGTTCGAACAGGCGTGCCGCCGAGGGAGGTTCCGGGCGTCACTGCAGACGTCGTTGTCGAGTCTCTTCTGGACTGACGTTGTCCCTGGAGAGGACGCTGTTCTAAGTAACATCGCATACGCACTTGAAGCAGCTTCTTTTGAACCTCAGGAACTTCGTGTGGCCTGGGCAGAGTGGATCCGAACATTGACAAGCCTCAATGAGGACGTATATACGAACGTATCAAAGGAGGCAGACCCATGATGCACAGCAAGGTTCGCAAGGTGGGCAATTCCGCCGTGATGACGCTGACGACCGAGATGCTTGCCCTGCTGGACGTGAAGGAGGGCGATAGCCTGTTCGTGCTGCGCGGAGATGATGGCTCACTGCGCATCACTGCGCATGATCCCGAGGTCATGGCTGCGCTTGAGGCTGCTGAGATCGTCATGGACGAGAACCGCGACCTGTTGGCAGCCTTGGCGTGACAAGCCCGATCTGGGTCCCGCTTGCAGCCGTTATCGCCATTCACGATCGCCAGATCGCCCGCCACGGTGGCGCTCCGGGCATGCGCGACCGCAGCCTGCTCGAGGCGGGCTGCGCCCGCCCGCTGAACCAGGCGGCCTGTGGCACGCCTACGCTGCCCGAGCTTGCTGCAGCCTATGCCTACGGCATCGCCAAGGCGCACGCCTTTGTCGATGGGAACAAGCGGACTGCCTTCGTCACCGCGCTGACATTCCTGCGCCTCAACGGCCTGGGATTTCGCCCCGATCCGGTCCAGGGCGTCCGCATGATGGAGGATCTTGCCTCGGGCGATGTGACCGAAGCTGCCTTTGCCGTGTGGCTGAGCACGGAAATGACGGAGCTTTGAAGGTGGTTACGCCAGAAACAGTAGCGGGTGGCTTTCGTCCTCGTGGACCTGGCGCGGGTAATCGGAAACTGCCAGCCCACCGTAGCCAGACAAAATAATACAAGACAGCTGGCCACAAGGTTCTGTGGCATCCTGGATGGATGTCAGCCTGCCTCCAACACATATCCATCTTCATCGGGTGAATTCCTCCCCACTTTCTCAGCTGCCTCGACCATCACCTTGATCGCAGCATCGGTTGTGGAGATTGCCAGGCCTGACGCCACAAGGGGGTTGAGGTCTCGCCGCCGCAGGACAAGCGGAGCCGCGCTCTCGGCCTTCGGCAGCGCTGCATCAGGATCAGGTGATTTTGTGCGCGGCTGAATATCGGATGGCTTCGTAGTGATCTGCTCAAGGACAACACGGGGCAGGGCGGCCTTCACCCGGCTCCGTTTGGCCGCGACGGCGTCGACCTTCTCGGCCAGTTCCGTGATCTTGCTGGTGGCCAAGCTCAGCTCGCTGCGCATGGTGCGCAGTTCCATGTCCTTGGGATCGGGACCGGGCAGGGGGCCTGCCTGCGCCTTGAAGATCGGCTTCAGCTCCCTGTCGTCGAAATACTCAATCCGCCGTGCCTTGATCGGATGCTGCCCATTGGCCAGGATGATCACGTCATCTTTCTTCAGCCGCCCGGCTTCATCCTCGGTCAAGAGGTCACGCTCTTCATGGCGCTCGGACACGTTGATCCCGTTAAAGGGTCCCTTTCCTATGGTCCTGGACCTTGAGGTGACCCGGACGGTGGTCTTGCCAACCGCCGCCGACAACTCGGCCTTTGTGCGCTGCTCAGACGGGGCGAGGTAGATCTTGACGCCTGCGCCGCCTTGCAATGAAAGCCGGGTGTCTTCGCCATAGATCTTGTCGAGGGCAGGGATGGTCTGGGTCACGACAGCCAGGTGGCCGCCATAGGCCCGTAGCGTCTTGATGCTGTCCGTCACGCTCGGCATGCGGCCCAGCATGTCGAACTCGTCCAGCATGATCATGACCCGCCAAGGCTCATCTTCACCAGGAAGATGGTCGTGCAGGCTCGACAGAAGGTCCGAGAAAAACAGCCGGACGAGAGGAGCGATGGCTGTGATCTTGTTATGAGGCGGGGCGATAAAATAGGCGGACTGCGGGAAGCGCCGGAAATCCCGGAAGCTGAAGTCGCTGGTTTCCGCTAGGCGAAGCCGGTGCCAAGGAGTGCAAACAGCAGGGCTCCACCCAGGATGTGCAGCTTATTCATGGCCGTCTCCCTCATGGCCGCGTTCCTGGCGTTGCCGCTCGCGCTCCTCGCTCACCTGTTCGCTGACACGCTCAAGGCCATGCCGGGCTTCCGGGTCGCCCGCCGCACGCAGATAATCCCGAGCCATCGTCAGCTGATCGTCGCGATCGCCGACCCCGCGCAAGACATCCACATCCCCGCTCTTCAGCCGGTCCAGCTCATCGCGGGTGAGGGTCCGCTCGATGGCCTCGCGCAACCGCCGCTCGTCCTCGGCCCCAACTGGCCGGGCATAGCGGGCCAACTCGGCATAGTCAGCGCCGAGGCCGTCACGCGACCCGATCGAGCTGGTTGGTGCATTCTCAAGCGCATCCGCCTGGCGCGACCGCTCCATCTGCGCGGACAGATCGAGGCCATCCTGCAAGCGGTCAGCTTCAGCCTCCATGTCGACGTCTTCAGCGTCGATCTCGCGTTGTGCTTTCGCCATGACACCGGTCTCCGCCGGTTCACCATGCTGGCCAGCCGCACGCGCGTGAATGGCATCATCCACGCCATAGGCGTCTGCCACGCGATTATAAGCCGCATCCACCACGGCGATCGCCTGCTGCAACTGTGCCCCGTCTCTCAGATCCAGGCCGCGCAGATCAGCCACGCTTTGCAGATCCTGCTGAACCCATCGGGCTTCCAAGGCAGCGGAAGAGGCGCCAACCCGCATCCGGGCCTCGACCTCGACCGGATTGATCCCGGTCCCGTCCAGGGCGGCCGTCAGCTTGTCGCGTCCCTCCAGGGCAAAGCGGGTGTTCAGCATGCCGAGGTTCTGCGCCGAATAGATGCCTTCCTCGCTGGCGCTCTCGCGCAACTCGCGCGACCGGGTGCCCAGAGGCTGCAGATGCTCCACCGAGGTCAGCGCCTCGGCCAGCTTGCGCTCCATGGCGGGACGCTGGTTCGGGGCCGCATCCGCAATGCGCTGCTCGGCGTCATCGACGGCCTTTCTCAAATGCGCGGCGGCTGTGTCAAAATCTTCGACCAAGGACATATAAGGTTCCCCTTTCGATATCATGGCGCCACCCCCGGCCAGGACGGAGGATGCCTTCTCAAATGCTGTTGCCAGATCCTGCAGGTTCTGCTGCGAGGCAAAGCTCGCCAGCTCGCGATAGCGCAGGGACCAATCGCGAACCTCCTGCGTGGCACGGACAAGCGCCTCGCCGATGCGAGGCCTGCCTTCCGGTGCCTCAAAAGCGGTTCCCGATTGCACCGCCTTTTCCCGAGCCCGCCGCCACTCTTCGTCGGTGGGCGGATAAGGGAGATGCCCCCGCTGCAAACGCGAGGTGGCCTCCAGCCGAATGCCGTAGCGATCGGCATGATCGACCATGGCTTCCTTGAAAGCCTCATAGCTGTAGTCCGTGCCCCGCCGCAGGATGAAGTAATCGCCATCCTCCCCACGCCGGTTGACGATGATATGGGCGTGCGGGTTCTTGTTCGGGCTGTCGGTATGAACCGCAATCATGTAGTCAAACCGGCCGCCCAGCTTTTCACGGCAGATTTCTCCTGCAATCAGGCTGACATGGCTGGGCTTTGTCCCGCGCGGAAAGGACATCAGCAAATGGCTGGTCCGCGCCGCATTCATCTGGCCTTTCCAATGATCAGCCCACCGCGATACGGCAGCCTCGATCTGCTCCGGGCTCAACGTCTTTGCGCCGTCAAGCAATCCCCGGGAGTCGTGAATATCCACG
Source organism: Paracoccus aerius (assembly GCF_014656455.1). Lineage (GTDB taxonomy): Bacteria > Pseudomonadota > Alphaproteobacteria > Rhodobacterales > Rhodobacteraceae > Paracoccus > Paracoccus aerius. The sequence goes on along the minus strand of NZ_BNCL01000048.1, from coordinate 2,833 downwards.
CTTTTGGAGAACAGGTAATTGAACTGGGCCGAAAGCTGACCGGTTGAAGAGCATCCACCCGTGCGGATCATCTTGAAGACAGCAGGGGAGGCACCTTGAGCTGCCCGCGCCATATGGCGGGCATGACCGATATTCCGGCCCCGGCCGACTTTCCCCCAATCTTCCTCAAAGAGCCTACCGTTGACGGCAGTCACCGCATTAACGCGGCTCATCACCATCCCCCATCATTCTGGCAACAAAACGGCGGACTGTCTTTGAGGCCCGCTTGCCCTCCAGTTCCCGGACGGTCACCGACACGCCGTCAAGCTGTTCGAGAAGATCCGACAAGAGCTGCTCCTGCGGCCGGGTCAGCTTTAACTGCTGACCGCGCCGGACCTCGTAGTTCTTGGTCGCGACAAGCTGGTTCAGGTTCCGGCCGATCGCCGACAACTCCCCCGCCACCGCCCGCAGCGCAGAAGCCAGGTCGGGATCGGGCTCCAGATAGCCAGCCGGCACACGACACAGCCGACGCAGCGCATCGGCTCGGCTGGAAAGACCAAGCTGCCCCGTGAAGGCGTCAAACGCAGCAAGGCTGTTGCGATCAACGGTGAACGACACCGGAGCCGTGCCGGCATCCGCAACCGCTTCCTTCTCGTGAAAGGCGTTGAGGGCGCGGTAGATCGTCGGCCGTGTGACACCGTAGGTCTTGGCCAGCACCGTGACAGGCACACCCGCCCGCACCGAGGCGGCGATCTTTTTCACGTCAGAGGGGCTGAGCTTGGAAGTCCGTCCGGGCATTAATCAGGTGTAAAAAATTAGATATGTATTTCTTGCCAATCTACAACGCAGCGTTGAGCAAGACTGCGGGAATGTCAATGACGTCAGGCTGGGTCAACGCTGCGTTTCCGTTTCAGGCGGCGGGCAGTGGCAATCCGCTGCCGTCCGAACCTGATTGCAGTGCTTCGGAGCGGTTGGTGTGGCTCTCGGGGATCTGGACGTGCAGTAGGGGAGGGCGGGCGGGGCCTGCGGTCTCCTCAAGGCACTTTGCTAGAGGGGCTTTGGCCCCATCGGCCCGTCGGTGCAAGTCAAAGGCGTTACAGGATCATTTCCGCCTATATGACGACCTTTGTGACATAATTTTATGCCCCAACGACGGACTAAAAACCATGCCGAAAGACCATGATGAAACTTTATGACGCCCAGTTATGACGTCCAGCTATGGCAGTTCTCATGACGTTTTGAGATGCCCCGTCAGATGACAGCATGTCCAGCATGGGACAGGCCGCTTTGTTTGCCACACCTTGTTGACAAACTCTCAGAAACAGCCGGTGCAGAAGGCAAAGAAAGCTTTATTGCAATTTGCACGTTCTGCGTTTGCTGCCCTGCTGCTCAAAAAGAAGTGGTTAGCAATAAGCCCAGGTGCGCTGCTTATTCCATGTTAGTCTAAGCTACTGCCTGCGCCTGCTGATCAGTTTCGATGCTGTTGAAGTAGACCACGGCAGGCGGCTGCCCGCCATGGGCGGTGTAAGGTCGTTGGTGGTTGTAGAAGTGATCCAGCGACCGATTGCAGCCTTAGCCTGTGAGTCGATCTCCTAAGCGTGCAGGTAGACGTATTCATACTTCAGGGACCGCCGCAGGCCCTCCACGAAGACGTTGTCGATGCAGCGCCCCTTGCCGTCCATCGAGATCCGGGTGCCGGCTCGTATCAGGCGATCTGTCCAGTCGAAGGAGGTGAACTGCGAACCGTGACCGGTGTTCATGATCTCGGGCGCGCCGAACCGGTGGAGGGCTTCGTTTAGCGCCTCGATACAGTAGCCGTCCTCCAGCGTATTGGAGATCCGCCAGGCCAGCACCTTACGCGTGAACCAGTCCATGATGGCAACGAGATACAGGAAGCCTCGGCGCATCGGCAGATAGGTGATGTCGGCACACCAGACCCGGCCGGGGCGATTCACCCGCAGCCCGCCCAGCAGATAGGGATAGGTCTTGTGACCCTTCCTCGGCTCGCTGGTGTTGGGCTTTTGGTAGATCGGCATTAGGCGCATTAGCCGCCAGATGCGCTTTGGGTTGATGCCGGGTGGTGCGTCTGTCGATTGCGGAATGCCATGCTTTCTGAGCGATATGCGAAGTGATGCAGGACCGGCGCAAGTCGACCATGCAGAGTGCCATCAAAGCTGACGGGATCAGTTTGAGCGCGTTTGTGTCATGCCCTCGTTCTACATGGCGACATAAGAATAAGAGGTAGACGGCGGATTCAACCGGTCGTGGCAACACCTTCAGTTATATGCTGTGTGAGCAGCCGGTCGAGAGCCTCTGCCGGTGTTTGCCAACTCAGCGTTTTGCGGGGCGTGTGTCCAGCGCATGGGCAACGGCGCTTAGCTCTTCGGCCCCATGTTGGCTGAGATCTGTGCCTTTTGGGAAATACTGGCGGAGCAGACCGTTGGTGTTTTCGTTGCTGCCACGTTGCCACGGACTCTGTGGGTTGCAGAAATAAATCTCGAGACAGTATTGGTTCGCAGCTGCGCGTGTTGCGCCATCTCGGCGCCCTGGTCCCAAGTCAACGAGCGACGCAGGTGGGCAGGCAGGCTGCTGATGGTTTCTGCGATGGCATCCCGGACGGCCTCGGCACCATGACCGGCAAGGGCTGGTCCATTCTTCATGGTTTTGCCCGCCCCATGCCCTTCCATGCGCGGCAAGTGCAGGAGCATGGTGAAGCGGGTCGTGCGCTCGACCAGTGTGCCGATCGCCGAACTGCCGAGACCGAGAATGAGGTCGCCCTCCCATGTGTGGATACCTCGGTCGGTGCAAGCTTTCTTTTGAACGGTTCGGACATGTGATCGGGTACGGTCATGTG
>NZ_BNCL01000047.1 GCF_014656455.1 Paracoccus aerius | reverse complement strand
ATAACCATCATGCTGGTGGAAAAGGGCACGTTGGCACAATACCGCTATCTGGAGCATGGCGCCTTCTATGCCATCATTGCACTCTCTGTGATCATGTTCTTGCAATCCTTCGTCCACATCCCCGAAGTGATCACTGGTCTGGGCGGTGCAGCGCTCATCGGCATCTCTCTGTGGTCCTCGATCCGCTGGAACCGGAAAACACGACAAGCGAACCAGTAGAACATAACCGGCCGCGGAGTGATCCGCGGCTGTAGTCTCCAAAGCGTTCCGGATTATGACGCGCTGGACTGTGTAACGTCGCCCCTTAGCGTGCCTTAATAATGCTCGTCGCCAAGCAGATGCGCTCCCTATGCTAAAGCTGGTGTTCCAAAAATTCGATAAGTCCGCAGCTGCAGCCGGAGAGGACCAATGGCCGGTTATAAGAGGATATTGCAACAGGTAGACACCGAAGCCGGAATTGCTGTCGGATGCTCGTGTCAATTGGCTGGGTATCTGGTGCGACATGACCGATGCGGCGCTATCCGGATCCTGTGGAAGGCGGCTGCATCGCTCTGAGGCTCGTCTTGCTGCTGGCTTGGTTGTGAAAGGCTCTGTTGATGCTGACAGGTGGGGGCATCTACGCCATCAATGGGCTCTCATCCTGATCAATTCCCGGGCCGACGTAAGGGCGGTCCGCTTCGCCTCATATGCCATCGCCGCCAATGCTGTAAGCGACTTGACCTCGCTGCCGGCTGCCGGACCGTGGCTCAGCATCTGGTAACAGATGACTAGCCAGTCGATGACAAGACAAGCACTGGGGTGGATGCCCGACGAACAACTACTGCCGGGATTGTCCGAGTTTCGGGTGCTATCTCACGCTGTGCACTTCAGTGGTCGAGACAGCCGATCAGGTGCACTCCTTCGACTTATTGCCTGACATTAAAACACAATGTTCAAAAATTGCGCTTCTTCCCATTCAGGTTGCCTAAGATGACCGCTAACACACTGTCCGGATAACAGAAGGGCAGGACCATGGTGCAGATCGACGACAAGCTGACCCCCATCTATGACGAGGTCGTGCGACGTAATGCGGGCGAAGCCGAGTTCCACCAGGCCGTGCGCGAGGTGCTGGAAAGCCTGGGCCGGGTGGTGGCCAAGCATCCGGAATACCTTGACCGTGCATTGATCGAGCGGATCTGCGAACCCGAACGCCAGATCATCTTCCGCGTGCCCTGGACCGATGACCAGAACCGCGTCCACATCAACCGCGGCTTCCGGGTCCAGTTCAATTCGGCCATGGGACCCTACAAGGGTGGGTTGCGCTTCCACCCGTCGGTGAATGTCGGGATCATCAAATTCCTGGGCTTCGAGCAGACCTTCAAGAACGCCTTGACCGGGCTGCCGATCGGTGGCGGCAAGGGCGGTTCGGATTTCGACCCCAAGGGCCGGTCCGATGCCGAGATCATGCGCTTCTGCCAGTCCTTCATGACCGAATTGTACCGCCACCTGGGCGAGTACACCGACGTGCCAGCCGGCGACATCGGCGTCGGCGCGCGCGAGATCGGATACATGTTCGGCCAGTACAAACGCCTGACCAACCGCTATGAAGCGGGCGTCCTGACGGGCAAGGGCCTGTTCTATGGTGGCTCGCTGGCCCGGAAAGAGGCAACAGGCTATGGCAACACCTATTTCACCCGCGCCATGCTGCAGACCCAAGGCGAGGATTTCGACGGCAAGACCGTCGTGGTCTCCGGTTCGGGCAATGTCGCCATCTACACGATCGAGAAGGTGCAGTTCTATGGCGGCAAGGTTGTCGCCTGTTCGGACAGCAGCGGTTATGTCGTGGACGAAGGCGGCATCGACTTGGCGCTGCTGAAAGAGATCAAGGAGGTCCGGCGCGGTCGCATCTCGGATTACTTGCGCCTGAAGGGCGAAGGCAGCGGCGTCTACTTCGTCAAGTCGGGCGACGGTGTGATCTGGGACGTGCCCTGCCAGGTGGCCATGCCCTCGGCCACGCAGAACGAGTTGACCGGGCGCGATGCGAAGACCCTCATCCGCAACGGCGTCACGGCCGTGGGCGAAGGCGCCAATATGCCCTCGACCCCCGAGGCTATCCGCGCCTTCCACGAGGCGGGCGTCCGCTTCGGTCCCGGCAAGGCCGCGAATGCCGGGGGTGTCGCGACCTCGGCGCTCGAGATGCAGCAGAACGCCTCGCGCGACCGCTGGAGCTTCGAGAAGACCGAGGCCAGGCTGGCCGAGATCATGCGCGACATCCACGACGCCTGCTACAGCACGGCCGATGAATACGGCGCACCGGGCGATTATGTGATCGGGGCCAATATCGCAGGCTTTGTGCGCGTGGCCGAACCGATGCTGGCCTTCGGCGTGATCTGAGCCGAACACGGCGAGGGGAGAAGAGGTCATGGCGGACGGCTGTCTGCCGTGACTTGGCCCGACAGCCATTGGAAGCGCTCAGCGCGCCCCGGCCTCCGGAGCGAGAACAGCGCTTATTGCATGTCAGATCACTTTGTTGATGAGATCCTGAAGCCAATCTTGCTACCGCACCAGAGCAGGCCATTGAAAAACCTTTAGGGGATCGCAGAAGGCTCGCAGCAAGAAAGGGACCTACCCGTGCCATGAGGCTTCGGGCAAAACCGCGACAGCAGCGCATGTGATCCGCTCAGCTGCAACATTATCCCCTGAACAGTCCCCCGAAGTTGTGGATAAGTGGGTCAATAGTGGTACTTGCAGAGCGTGCCGCATGGCCCCTTCGGCAAAGCAAGCATCCTGACTGCTACACCCGCTTGCCCGGTCAAATACGCTTGGATCTTTAGCCCATGCTCTCGCGAAGCCCTTGCCCCAAGGCCTGTTCCCTGTCTGCTGAAGGGGGAACTTCTTCCATCACCGTCACCCGGCGTAAAGGTGTTGTCGCATCGGCCTTCCGGAGAGCCTTGTCCACCTGACGCCAGATCGCATCGCGGCACTCGATCTCGTGGTCGAACCGGTCCAACCAGTAGCGCAGCGCATAATGCACGCCATCTGCGCCGATGAATTGGATGCGCACGTCCGGACGCGGTGCCTGCTTGATCAATGGCGCATGCAAGAGTGCATCCTCCAGGATCTCAGCCCCTTTGGCTGCGGGGATGGAATGATCCAGAACCAACTCCAGTTGGGCCCGGAAGACCGAACTTGGCGCGCTGTAGTTCACGATCCGCTGCCGGGAGACCTGACTGTTGGGAAGGATCACATAGGTAAAGTCCCTTGTCAGAAGCCGAGTGGTGCGCCAGCCAATCTCGATGACGCGACCACGTCCCAAGCTCTCGACCTCGACCCAGTCACCGATGCGAAAGGGTCCTTCCAATCCGAGCGCGATACCTGACAGAGTATCAGCAACGACATTACGGATGGCGAAACCCATCAGAGCCAACACGACCCCCGAGCCAGCCAAGGCACCGCTGGCGCCGTGACCAAGCATCAGGATTATACCCGACACGATCGCGATCAAGAACAGTAATCCCGATACCAGGTCCTTGACCAGCTTCGGGACAGGCCTGCTGCGCGGCCGCAAATTGCTCAAGAGCAGGCTCGAGATCCTGCTCAGCAACCAGGCCAAGGCGAGGTAGAGCAAGAAATGGACAACGTTCCGGGCGTTGCCGGACAGATGTGCAATATCAAGCCGCGCCAGGATGTCTGGTCCGCCAAGATCAATGACAAGAAGGATTGCAAGAAGGAGGGCCGGCGGAAGCAGCCGGCGAAGAGGTCTCAAAACCGCCTCGTGGTGATGGGGAGCCTCACATACCCCGGCCGGACGCCGACAACCACCGGCTGGCCCGCCTCCCGTGGGGATGCTGTTGCGTGCAGGGGAGCGCCAAACTCCGTTCGGCAGATCGGGCACCGCCCTGCGGCGGAGCGGGGGATGCCTGCGCCGCAATGGGAGCAAGACAAAGGAACGAGGCGACGAAACATCAGATGTTCTCCGAAGGGTCAGCTATGGTGAAAGGGCAGGATGAAGGTCATGCGGCCTCTGACACGACGCCAAGGCGCAGCACCGTCAGAGCCCGTTTATGACCCGTCCGTGTCATCCAGCTGACATTGCCGCCGACGGGCAGGCCAAGAAGGGCGATCCCGATCGGTGTCAGCACCGAAATGGCGCCCCGACCAATGTCGGCCTCCTCAGGCCAAACCAGGGTGACGTCCTGTTCGCGGCCGCTGATGTCGTCGCGATAGGTCAACGCTGTGCCCAGCGTGACCACATCCGCAGGCATCTGCCTGCTGGTGACTATTCTGGCTGTGGCAAGCTTCGCCAGCAGCGGCTCGGCGACGTCAGGCAGGCGGGCACTGGCGGCCTCGGCCAGAGATTCAAGACGGCCGACATGATCGGCATTGATGACCGCGCGGACGCGGCGTGGGGATCGAGACATGGCAGTCTCCTTTCAGTTACGATTTGGATTGGTTCAGTCGCTGAGGCCGGCACAGGCATCCGCGGGATCCTGGACCTCTAGGACCCGGACCGTGCCCAGCACATCCTCGCTGTCCAGAAGGTGCATGCCTTGCCCGACCCGCAACCCGATCAGGGTCACGCCCAGATAGGTGCCGACGGCCAGGCGGCTGCGGTCATGCTCGGGATAGCTCCAATGATAGAGTGTCCGGGTCTGCGGCCGTCCGCCCTCGATGGTGAAGCTGACGCGAGATGCGCCCGTTACCACACCTGGAACGACCTCGGGGGTGGTGATGACCTCGGCATCAGCCATCTTCGCGCGGATCAATTGTGCCAGCCGCAGGAACGGCGCGGTGCCGATATCCTGAAACCGACGCCTGTGCTCGTTCAGCTGCCAATAGTCATAGGTCCCCAGTCGGGCGCGGATCGGCCTCAAGGCCGCGATGTCGCGAAAGGCGGGTAGATGATTGTGGTAATGGGCAACGAGCCCTGCTCCGGTCCGGAGCCGGTCTTGAGAGGTATAACGCATGATGATCCCGATCGGGCAGGGGCCCGGCTGGCTGTTACGGTGGTAGAGAGATTGCGCCCGAGAAAGGGCGTCAGCAGTTGCCCGCCTCTGCCCAGGGCAGAGAGCGCGTCAGCAAAGAGCCGGAATAGATCCGGAACCTCGCGATATGAGCAAAGATCATCATCTCTCAGGCCCTGGGCCGGACCGGCGCGATTGGTACATGACAAGCAGGCAGTTGCAGAACCGTTCTTGGCACAGCCGGGTGACTTTCCCTTTGTTGCGACAGGGCCCGACGGCCCGATTGCAGCACCTCTGCGGGACGCGGATCATCGGCGACAAGATCATCAGCCACACGGGCGATCTCGTTGCGAGACAGGCCGATGTCGTCAAGCATCCGATCATCAAGGCTTTCAAGCACCCTGATGGTGCGCCGCTTGATATAAAGGCGGGCCGCATTCCTGACCCGCTCCTTAAACGGGGAAAGAACGCTGGCCGTTCCTCGGAACAGAAATGGGATGCGCGCAACAAACGGATCCCGTCGCGTTGGACTGCGTGACACGATGACCTCCATAAGCTCCAGATCGTTGTCAGCCACGTGGACTGATGGGCAACGATCAGGCTGAACCATGAGCGGGAACTGACCATCGCATTGTTGCGATAGGTGAGAGCCGCTCGACTATACGAATAGGGTTTGCCGATACCCCGCAGTGGTGGCCGGATTGATCCCAGCCCCCTGCGGGGTCAGCTGCGGTTCAGCAGCGGACCTTTGATGCTCGGCTCAGGCCGAGTATGTCGCAGCACGTACGTCATGGGCTGTATATGGGCACCGGCGTCAGCAAAAGCAACGGTATGCACACCCATCCGGTGAATAGCCCCATGTTTCCTGGACGCTTTCTTCGCTAACTTTGAGGCAAGGAGGCCATGATGGGCACAGGTAATTTCACGGACGAGTTCAAGCGCGATGCGGTGGCGCAGATCACGGAGCGGGACTATCCGGCCAAGGAGGTTTCGGCTCGGCTCGGCGTCAGCACGCATTCGCTTTATGCGTGGAAGCGTAAGTTCGCGAAGGCAGTGTCGGGTGACACGGAGAAGGATGCCGGGATCCGGCGGCTGAAGCGTGAACTGGTCCGGAAGTTCGACGTCGAGGCCCCGGACAAGGTCTGGGTGACCGATATGACCTGTATCCGGACGCAAGAAGGGTTCGCCTACCTCGCGGTGGTCATCGCTCTTTACTCCCGGCGCGTGGTCGGCTGGTCCATGCAGAGCCGTCAGACGACAGATGTTGTTCTGCAGGCCCTGATGATGGCCATCTGGCGACGAAAGCCGAAGAACAAGGTGCTGATCCATTCGGATCAGGGCAGTCAATTCACCAGCATGGATTGGGCCGCATTCCTGGGTGCCCACAATCTTGAGCATTCGATGAGCCGCCGCGGCAACTGTCATGACAATGCGGCGGCCGAGAGCTTCTTCAACCTGCTCAAACGCGAAAGGATCAGGCGCAGGACCTACCGGGCGCGAAGACGCAAGACAGGACGTGTTCGATTACATCGAGATGTTCTACAACCCGAAGCAAGCATGCGAGGAACGGGATGCTGTCGCCTGACGACTTCAAACGGCGGCAGATGATGAGACGCGAAGGCGCTTAAGACTCGGGGCTATTTAACCCACGATGTGCGGATGCTGCTGGAAACGGACGTGGCTCGCCCTAGGACTACCGATCTGAAAGAGCATCTGATGAAAACTCTGAGACAGACATGATAGAGATCCTTCGTCCCGAACTTCCCCTTTGGGAGATCTGCCTACGCGGCAGCATTGCCTGGCTTGGCCTTGTTTTGGTTGTCCGGATCGTCCCCAAGCGGAATACAGGGCACATCTCGCCAAACGACATGTTGGTTCTGGTCGTCATTGGCGCGCTTGCAGCGGATGCCGTTTCCGGAGGCTCGATCTCGACGGGCGACCTGCTTCTGATGATCGTCGTGGTGCTTCTGTGGAGTTACATTCTCGACATCCTGGAATACCGGGTGCCCGTCTTTCGCCGCTTGATGCGCCCTTCGCATACCCTTCTTGTCGAGAACGGCCGGATAATACGCCGCAACATGCGGCGCGAATTGGTGACAGAGGAGGAGATCATGGCAACCTTGCGCAAGCAAGGCATCTGCGACCTGTTAGAGGTGGCCTCTGCCCATCTGGAGGCCGATGGAGAAATTAGCCTGCGCAAGAGGTAGCGGAGATCAGACCTCATTCCGCCGTGGCGCAGCGATGTGTCGTCTCAGGGTGCGCCGGCGCTAGACTTTTAATTTAGTAAAAACAATATATTATCTGTAACTAACCGACTGATTGTGGCGACTGTTGCCTGACTTTCCAGGTCAACGTTCTCCCGCTTCTCCTGAGGAGCCTGATCTACCCGATGAAGTGTCGCATGATCCTCAGCCTGCAAAGTCCTCCCAGGAGGCATTGTCCGCAACAGTGAGTCCCAAGCGACATCTGCATCCAGTACGCCGCAGAGACGGAAACAAACCCTGGTCATGAGGGAAGCCGGGTGTCATTTCATGCGGTGGGCTTTGTTCCGATGCGAAAGGTCAGGAAGGGCCAATGCCGTTCGGCCATCTCCGAGAGACTGCCAGAACTCCGATCACCACGGCAGGCTAGAGGGTCGAAGGTCCCGATCCGGCTGCAATATGAACAGTCATTGGAGCCTCCTCTGCCGCATGCCTAACAGCAGGTTATTCGTGTATCCTGAGATTGGCTCAACCGGTGCCGCCAAACGCAGTCCAAGCCATCAGAAGATAAACCCCTCCGATGACAACATAACCGATGATGGTGCCAATACGCTCAGCCACTACCCGCTCCTTGCTTGCATGATCACGGTGCCTTGGATCAAAAGCAACGTCAATGTTGTCCGACAGGCTGATCCGAAATCGGTTAAATGAGTTCAGCAGGCTCAGACGTTGTCCGGGGGCGGGCTCTTGTTCCCAGCTCTCAAACATGATCAGTCGACGAATGACCTTACCGCCGATGTTCCAGACGGCGAAGTCATCGCCCTTGGCAAGGCTATGGCTTGCGCTGCTGCTGGCTATGCTGATAGCCCTGCTGCCGGGACCACAGGTCATTGCTCCGGCCAGCCTGACTGCTTACCTCGGCAAGCCGGCCGCGACGCTGTCGGCCATTCAAGGTCGGGATTTTGTTTCCCGCAAGGACGCAGCAGACACTCGCCTTCTGGTGATGGACGGACCGCGTCCATCGCAGGCGCTGCCATTCTTTGCGAAGGCCAACGGAACTCTTTCCCCGGCATATTACAGCTGTTGCGTTTCATTCCCTCGTGCGCGGCCATTTCGCGCCAGAGGACCGCCTTCTTTCGCATGACGGCCTGAGATCGATCCGCCTGCCGAAAGGCCGGCAGATCATGACCCTTCATCGACGAAAGACGAAACATGAGCTCCCATGACAACAAACCGGCTGCGAGCCGGATGCCGCCTGATGTCCCGACGTCAGAAATTGAGGAAGCCCTTCCTGCAAGCCACGAGCGACCAGAGGCAGTCGGACAAGTCCAATCGGGCAAGGCCATCTTGCTGAACTGGTGCATCATGATTGTTGGATTTGCCGCTGTTGCCGTTGTGGCCTACTGGCTGCTTGGATAATCAAAAGCCCCCTGCGGATCATTCGCAGGGGGCTGTGCAGAGACAAGGGGTGGTCGTGCCAGAAGTCTGTTGTGACAGCTGCACCGACTGCTGCTGGCGCCGCTACGGCTTCAGGCCTTGGCTGTCTCACGCTGCAGCAGGGCAAGCTCGTCCTTGATCTCGAGCTTTTCCTTCTTGATGGCGGCGATTTCCTCGGCGCTTGCCGAGGGGCACTTCAGAAGCTCCGCGAGCTGATCCTCGAGCGCCGCGTGACGCGCGTTCAGCGCTTCGATCCGGCCGGTGATGTCGCCCATGTCGTAACCTCCATGTGTCAGTTCCATACTCGACTTATGCACGACGGGTGCCAATTCCAGGGCAGCGGACCGAGAATGGCTCAAACGTCCCGAAAGGCACGCTGCATGGCAAAGAACCCTGTTCGCTTAATGCAAAGCTTGCCACCAGAGCCCGGGAAGTGGGGGGCAATCTCAGTCTGTCTGCGAGGTCGCCCTGATGGAAGCCCTCCGGGCCGAACGTGCGGCAAAGGGCTTGGACGCATCCAGAGGTCACGACGGGCTCTGGGCCAGCGGGAAGTGGCCGGCCTTTTGGGGGAGGCATCCTCTCGTCAGGAGGTAACCCCCTCAGTATCGTCGGCCCAGGCTACAGAGAGGTGCAGGCTCTTCTCCAACAGCGCTGCGTCGCCGGAAAGGTCACCCTCCCGAGCCTGTCCATATTGGCCGAGGATACTTCGACCGGAGCCGGCGAGGGTCTTCGCACCCAGAAGATGCCCGCTGTGATCTGGCATTCTGGTGTCGTAGTGGTGGAAAAACGATCAAGGAGGGACGATGCGAACCCATTTTGCTGCTCTTTTCGCTCTTGCCGTCACCACCGCATGCGCGGTTGGCTCCGGTGCGGTGGTCCAAGGAGCCGGGCCTGATGATCTCCTGAAGCTCCGCGAAGGTCCGGGCTTGGACCACAACATCATCATCGGGCTGCCCGATGGAACACGCCTGATCCGCCGGAACTGCGTGACAAATGACGGCAAGGTCTGGTGCAGGGTCTCACTCGCCGAGAAGCCAAGTGTATCGGGTTATTGTTGATTTCCACTNGAACATCATTCGACGCATGCACTTGCGGCAGAAGCTGTCGGTCCGCGAGATCGCGCGGCGCACCGGTTTGTCGCGCAACACGATTACGAAGCACCTGGCGGCAGACACGATCGAGCCGAAGTTCGCCACGCCGGATCGCCCGAGCAAGCTTGATCCTTTCGCCGAGAAGCTGGCCGGCTGGTTGAAGACGGAAGCCGGCAAGTCGCGCAAGCAGCGGCGGACGCTGAAACAGATGCATGCCGATCTGGTCAAGCTAGGCTTTACCGGCTCCTACGGCCGGGTTGCGGCGTTTGCGCGGCAATGGCGCACAGATCGCCAGCGGGAACAGCAGACGACGGGCCGCGGCACCTTTGTTCCGCTGTCCTTTCGCCCGGGCGAAGCCTTCCAGTTCGACTGGAGCGAAGACTACGGGCATCTGGCCGA
>NZ_BNCL01000046.1 GCF_014656455.1 Paracoccus aerius | reverse complement strand
AAAGCATACGAAACCCTGCAATTCAAAGCGAATGAAACCGCATCTTCAGCACATAAAATCAATGCAGTAAGAGTTGTTCAGGCTGGACTAATGAGAGTCCCGGCGGAGTTGCGCTCCTCCCCAACCTTGGACCGCCGGATGCTGGAGTTTTCCGGCTTGGTCATCGTGGCGACGGGCTGGCTGCGCCGCCACGGGATCGCGCTGTCCGGGCTTTACAATGGCGCGTTGCATCATCCCGATGAGGTTGGCGGCTCTATGCCAAACTTTCGGCTGGTTGAAATGTTGCACGAAATACAGGCCGAGGCGGCTTGCCGCAGCCACAAGACAAGCAGATTGCCCGGGTCGATCCGCGGCAGGTTAATGCTTGATGACCCTTTCAGTGATCCTGAGCTCGTGCGACGTCTCAAGGCTTAACCGTTACGGTAATAATCAACCGACTACCGTCCCAACTTATCAAAAGAGTATTACTCTGCACCGGCAGCGTGGTCAGCTGGCGCCGCCGTTATCCAGGCAGCTTATGAAACATGACGCCTCTTGCCTTTCAGCAAGCGTCCGATTGCTCGGATTGGTGCCGAGCATTTCCATGAGGTGCTAGACTGATAAGTACGATGCAGCTTTTGTATCTCTCTAGTATAACTGGAAGAGATTTTATGACGTTGCGCCTCGGCTTTTTCCCGAACCTGGGTTAGACGGGCGTTGGCTTGGCTCAGTTCCTTGCGAAGCGCCGCAGCAGTTTTATCTCGTCCGATGACCTTGTCGGCGAATGCGTTCAGTTCTGCCTGAAGCTTGGCCTGTTGCGCCTCCGCCTCTTCCCAGACCTGAGCCAGACGGGTGTTGGCTTGGCCCAGTTCCTTGCGAAGCGCCGCGGCAGTTTGATCTCGCTCGATGACCTTGTCAGCGGATGCCTTCAGTTCTGCCTGAAGCTTGGCCTGTTGCGCCTCCGCCTCTTCCCGGACCTGAGCCAGACGGGTGTTGGCTTGGCCCAGTTCCTTGCGAAGCGCCGCGGCAGTTTGATCTCGCTCGATGACCTTGTCGGCAAATGCGTTCAGTTCTGCCTGAAGCTTGGCCTGTTCCGCCTCCGCCTCTTCTTGAACTTGTGTTAGACAGGTATTTGCTTGAATCAACTCCTTGCGAAGTGAAGCCTCCTGCTCACAGAAAGTACGCTGTTGTGCCTCAAGTTCGTCTCGCAGTGCGACATTGATTTCATGCCTCTTTGCCGGCTCCTGTTCCGCCATGTGAGAGGCCTCGAGAGAACGCATCTGCTGGCGTTTCGTAGCAAGTTCGGCTAGCGGGCGGGCGAACAACTCGGACGATTGGTCGAAACGCTCGCGAACCGCAGCCATTGTCTCGCGGCCTGCTTCGTCCTCGCCATTTTTGGCCCAAGCTTCCAAGACCCGCAGGCAATCCTTCGCAAGCTCGGGAGTGGCCGAGTTGTTGAGGAACGCATCGACCGGGGTATCGTAGTGACGCAATACGGGGTCAATGATCTCCTGCACCCGTGCATCGCGGGCCTGAGCTATCAGAGGCCAGGAGAAGCCGAAAGTCCTTTCAGCCTGGTCTGAGAATTCTGTCCAGTTCGACAGAATGCGCGAATAGCTCGTGAAGATGCGCGGCAAGCCCCTGCTTCCCGCTTCGGTATCCAGAACATGCCGCAGCCACAGCAGCATGCCGATGCCTGGGTCAACCTCGACTCCAGTGCGAACCTGCAACGAGCGGGTGACATCCAAGGGGTTTCGGTGTGTATGGATGCAGGCTAGGCCATAGCCAGCCTCGGTCAGCGCTTCTCGCCACAGTGGCAGCAGCCGGCAGATGCGAGGGTCCTTGAGGTAGATGAGCGAGGCACTGCCGTATTCCGCAGCCATGAGTTCGGCGATGCGGGCACGGAACTCACTAAAGCGCGGCGATCGATGCCAGCCAGGGTGAAGCGGCGACCAGTCGTCCCAGCGAGAGCCAAGTGCGTCCAGGACATCATCATTCAACTTCATGATCTCGGGGGACTCAAAATAGCCCTTTGCATTCCACTGGTTTGGACCCATCTTAGTCTGCGCGCCCTGACAGCCCAGTTTTTCAAGAATGCCGCCCAGCAAGGACGTACCGGAACGGTGCATCCCCAAAACTAGAACGGCGACTTTGACTGCCGCCTTGCTGTTCATTGCACGATCATAATTCATGAGTCTTGTACTCTATCCGTAAGGGCGCAAGCCCATGTCTCTATTGTTCGCCGCTAAGCCGATGTGGAACTCTTTTCAAAGGCTCCTCAGGCTGCCACTTTTATAAGTTCAGCAGCAAGAAGGTCTTTCCTTCGGTCGATGTGCTCCTGGATTATAGCACGATAGATAGGCCGCGCGACACGCAAGGCACATTGCCGCACATCGATAGCCTGTTGGTGTTGCGATGTACGATCCGCACCTGTCCAGACGCTTTTTTCATTCATGCGATAGGTGCTCATGACCTGTGGAAGGAAGCCGATCCCGCCAATGCGATCAAGATAGAAGGCAATTGCAATTTCGCTCAACCGTGGTTCATAGAGAGTACTGGGAAGCCGCTTCATGATATCGCTTCGGAACATGCAGCACGACAAATTGACGATCAGGTTGAGATGCTCGTTCCGAGCGAAATCCGCTGCAGACAGCATACTGGGGAGACCCTCTTGCCGCTTGAGAAGTCGCCTTGAGTTCTTCTTCATATCATAAAGTTCGATGCGCGATAGAACCATGGCTGCGTCTAGATGATCACGCAAGAATGTTACCTGCTTGATGTTCTTCTCTGGGTCTGTCCAATAATCGTCACCTTCGAGAACTGAAATAAACTGTCCTTGAGCCTCTCTAAAACAATGGCGGTAATTTTCCGATACGCCGAAATTTCCTCCGCGGGTAATGCTTCGGATCTTCATCGGGTATTTTTCTACATAACGGGACATAATTCGGGCAGTCCCGTCAGTAGAGCCATCATCAGCAAGAAGAATCTCGTGATGGAAGTCGCCTCGCTGCTCAAGCGCGCTCTCAATGGCCTCTACAATAAAATCCTCATGATTATAACCCAAAATCACCGATGTTACAGTTGGTTTTGGACTATGCTTATGTCGAACCTGAACATCTGCCTTCAGATACGACTCCCGAACAGATATCCTATCTTGCCGCTCTTCATCTACGTAGTCCAATAGAATCCGATTGATGTAAGCGGGCGCCTGATGCCGAGTGTAACGGATGCATAGATCCCAATCTACTAGCCTTTTCAGGCTATCATCAAATCCACCTAACTTTGTGGCGATAGAACGGCGATGGCAAAAAACACCAAGGTCGATAAAGTTGCCTCTAATAAGGTCCCCCTGCTCGAAGGGCCTTCCAATAATTGAACCTTCGTTTATATTAATCATTCTTCCATACAAAGCATCCTTTTCTGGGTGGTTTGCAATACAATTGGCCATCATCGATAGGAAGTAAGGCCTCATTGTGTTGTCGCTATCAGCGTATGCGATCCAAGGGCTATCTGCATGTGATAACCCTATATTCCGCGCTCGCGACACTCCCACGTTGGTGGGAAGCTTCAAATAACGAATTTTTCCCTGCTTGATCTGATCTTTGAAGTCATTCATTACTTCATAGTCAGTTCCGTCATTTGATGCGTCGTCAACTATAATCAATTCGAAATTTGAATGGGTCTGCGCCATTACGCTTGCAATGGCATTTGAAATGCACCAACGGCGATTGAAAGTAGGCATGATAACAGTAAACTTCACGTCTTCGGCATCATTGAAGCGGGAAATCTCTATGTCATAATTGATATTTTTATATAGCTTTTCATCATTATTTCGCAGCCAAGACAGCACGCGACTTGCGCCATCTGTATTCATAGAAGCATTCCGCATGACCTTTACCTTTAGAAGGGGAAGTCCTCTCTCCAAGGCATAAAGCGGAAAAAGAGTAATATTATCGTAAGTTGGATCTTTCTTATGCAATCCAGCTAGATAATTTGGTATCAGCGCAGCCGCTGCAAACCCCTCTTCCAGAAGAATCTTTGTGAGGCCGATTTCGTAGTTAATAATGACCTTTTGTACATTATCCTGTTTGGTAACCCCGTTGATGAAGGTCATGAACGCAGCAGAGGTGAATACCCGACGCGTCAGAACAACAAAGTAGCTTTGCAGGTGATAGCTGAACTCATGGCTATCTGTTGCCCCCCAGAAATCGAGACCCTTTCCCTCCATCGTGGCAAACATCGGTGCAAAGGACTGCACAGGGCCATAGCAACTGTCGTTGCACAGGATCAGATCGTCTGCCTGGTCCAGTAGGCCTGCCTCGCGCGCCCAAGCAACGCCACGCTTGTAGGAACCAAAGTCATATTCGCCATGCCGGCCGGTAATGACATGTACGGCAAGGCCAGACAGTTTTTCTAGTTCCGATGGAAGAAGATCGTTGTCGCAGACCACGACAATGCCCGCAGTCAAGGGCTTCAACCCTTCTAGGTACGGAATTACCTGTGGCGGCAGAATACCATCGGCGGAATAGGAGGCAAAGACTGCAACCCGCCGACGTACGTCCGACACTTTCGCCAACGCATCGGCCTCGACTGGCGCGCGATAAGGCTTGATGAACATATTGACGGCAAGCGGCGTCAGAACTTGTGCCAACCGTAGCCATTTGCGTGGCAAGTCATTGGGGAAGCCGTGCTCCTCATCCGGAAGCCGTCTGGAAAAGCGTAAATCCTGCAACAGCATCTTGCCGCTTCGAACCGCAACGCCCAGCCCGAACATCCTTTCCGCCGCATGTGCTGGCGCCCCATCGGTAACATAGGCTGCAGGATGAAAATCCATCGAACATGCCGCCATTTCCTCTAGGATCGAGGTGCGGATCCAGAAGCAGGTCCCTGCGATGAAACCCCAGTCTTCTGTACGGAAGTCAAAGTCGCCTATCATTTCTCCGAAGGCCTTTTCAACCCCCTCCGCATTCGGCTCAAGGTAAGAGGGTCCATGAACATACAACTGCCGCGCCCCTGCCAACATCACTTGGGGATCAGTGCGGAAGCGGTCGATGATATGCTTCACCTGCCGTTGCGATCCCAGCACCCCATCGAGCAGCGCCCTTCGCCACTCGTTCGGCATGTTAGGCCCCTTTTTCGTGTGGATCTTGCAGATGAAGTTATATCGGCCCAGATCCACTTGCTTCATCAGCTGGAACAGCGCGCCTACGTCCTGGCCAATATTCTCGATCGGCAGCAGCTGGGCACGGGGAAAGGCCAAGGCCACCTGCTCACGTTGCGCTGCCTCGAAAATGTTCGGAATGGTGACGAACTGATCCGTCGTCTCGGGCAGATTAGCCGCCGCTTCAACCAAGTCGTCCAGCACGTCGAGATGCCAGACATGGACGACCAATGCGTGGTCCGATATCGCGCTCAGCGACGCCAAGTCAGAAAAACTCATATGATCCAGCGACATTCAATCTTCTCTTGCTTTGTGAGCACCCCATCCCTTAAAGAACTGAATGACGCGCGCGTTTCATTCTAAACCACATTTACGAAATAATTATGAAGTGAACTTTTTTCTTATTTTGATGGCAGCTTGCATGATATTGCAATTCTCTGGGATGAATCATTCATAGCGAAATAATTCAACATTCCTGATATTTGCAGATTGCTAATTATCGCGCCATATTCGCCCTTAAGCCCCCGCCCCTGACGGCGCAGCCTGCTCCATCATTCGCTTGTCATCTGCCCAAAAAGAAACCGTCTATTGCCCCGCACATGGGAGCAGAAGCTGCACACTTGGTAGGACCGGATTGTCAATCTGCATGGTCAGCCTCTTGCCAAAGCGCTTGCCACTTTTTGGATGAAAAGAAAAGACAGCGGTCGAGCATCTTGGCTGGGCAACGGACCCAAAGTTCACGCTGATGCAGTCTTGCAATAGTAGGCAGACGGGGATGCAAGAAGGTACTTCGTCAAGCAAGTCCCGTTGATGTAGCCTGCTGCCAGTTCTGTGAACACAAAGACAAAGCCGTGACTAGAGAGTTGGCAGCATGTCAATGAGATCAACTTGTTGAGCAGGTCGCTACCGACCTGCCCTGCCCTGGTCCATTCTGGTCAAACTCTCTCCTCACCCTCCTTATGGAGAAAGACCGAGTTCAACTTCATGCGGGCAGCAACGGCAGGCCACAGGCGTTCGATTAGGTGATACTCAGTCCCATCGGTCGGGATCGGCTCGTTTGGCCAAGCATGATCCTCTCCAAACAGGTTCAGCATGTCACGCGCCACCTCGGCACGGGTCCAGAACATATTGCCGACCGGGAAGAGCAAGGGGTTGTCGGGCATCGGGCCAGGGAAGCAGTCCGCGATGTCGGGCAACAGGCGACGCGAGTCATCCCAAGGCACGAAATGAGGTTCGAACGGCGCGACAAGGCCTACACCGGGCTGCGCAATCTGCAGGATGGCCGAGGACAACGTATGGTTGTCTCCCAGCAGGATCCGGTGCAGGAAGCGCCGCCAAACATCTCCGTGCGAAGTGGTTTGAATGGATTTCTTCTGGTGCAGGTGGCACCAAATGCGATCCTCACCAGCCAGCTCTTCACGTCCGAACAGGCGCAGAAAAGGCAGGATGTCGCGCCCTTGGTTCGGAACCAGATGAGTTTCAATCGTTAGGCCCTGATCGGCACCCATCTGTCGGATGGTCTTGGCCTTGGTTTCGGTATCAGTGGTGACCAAGATCCGCGAAGCACGGACAAAGGCCGCATGATCGCGAAGGTCGGCAAGAAGATTGTCTATGTAGAACGCATGGATATGGATTGCGTACTCTGGAACCTGCGGATCATCGGCTGCGAGGGAGCTGTAATCTTCCAGCCTTGTCCGCTTGTGAATCCAATTGTCCGATGCTGTCAGCGTCGCCCGCGCATCATCGACGTCACGCCACAGCAGACGCCGCCCATAGCTGAACAGTTTCTCACGCTCGCGCTGACGCAGGGGGCGGTCCCTATCCGATTTGGTAAAAAGAAGCGGGATATCGAATGTGCTCCGACCTAGGACGAAACTGCGCTGCCGGCCCAGTCGGTCCTGCAAAGCCCAGCGGATGCGGTCGAACAAGGAATGTCCTTTGATAGGAGGGCCAGGTGTCTCTTCCCAAACACCCGTCTTCCGGGGCAATGCCAGCAATGCGGCTATCGCAGCCGCAGGATCTGCATAAGGCACACGGATGATCCTGTCGGATCCATGATAACGGGCGTCGGCAAAGCCGGTCGCGCCTTCAAAGCAGACAACCTGGCAGCCGCGCTGAACAGCATCGAAAACCGCGTTAGGCAACGGGTCCAGACGCGATGACAGGAACATCGCATCCGCCGCATCCAAAACGTCAAGGTAAAGCGCACGCGCTGAGACGAAGAACAGGTTGCCATCCTTCCGGTCCGCCCTGACCTGCCGCAGATGATAGTCGAACAACACGCCGAAGCCCATGTCCTGATGGTTACGGCGATCTCCGATCCAAACAAATACCGTTTCTGGGTCAACATCACTGCAGGCTTGTGCGGCCTGCACAAATGTATCCGTGCCCTTGGGCCAATGCACATGGCCTGCGCCACAAATTATCCGCGCATTCGTCAGATCTCGTCCCAGAGCCTTGCACAGGGTCCTGCGGGCCTCGATCCGTCGCATTTCTGTGACCTGACCTTCGATCAGGGGACGCTGAGGAATAATGGTGCTGTCGTTGGCAGTGTCAAAAGTCACATCGGCCAGTCGACCTTGCCAGCTTTCTCGAACATGTTCGGCCGAAAAGATAAGAAGATTTGCGAAGGCTGCCGTGTAGGCTGATTTCCATGGTGGGAAAGTATAATCCGCATATTCATGAATATAGGCTGCAAAAGGAATGTCTTGAGCGACCAACGGATGAATGAAAAGCGCGCACTCAACAGAGCTTAATATGGCATAATCGATTTTCCCGAATACTTCTCCGCGTACATAAGGGATTTCGCGCAGTGGATTTTCAGTAATCAGGACGCTGCAGCAAAGGGGCAAGAACCGATCAAGCAGTGCTCCGCCACGTAGAGTTACTACTACAACATTATGCGTCTGGCCAGCCTGACGGGCCAGATCAAGCCCAACGGCAGACGTGTCGGTTTGCGACATCTCGTGCAGGCAGATCATGACAGTTGGTAGTTCAGAGCGAAACTGCTGCTGCCCCGTATGCAGCCCCGTGCGCAGATCAGCCAAAGTGCGCCGTCCACCCTCAATCGTCCCAAAGCGCAGATAATGGATGAGCGGGTTCATTCCCGCCTGCGCAATATCCGGATGCCATTCCAAATATGCCTGCATGGAGAAATCTGAGATGCAGGCATCAATCGGTGCACCAAGCTGTATCAGTTCGAATGCCAGATGCAGTGCATCTGGATGACCTTTTTCAACCAACTCCGTCAAAGCCGGATCGACAATCAGCTTTGCAAGCGCCGGGTCAATATAGGGAGCCTTCTGGCGCAATTGACTGTAGCTGGTGGCGTAGCGCCCCTCCAACCGCCCATGCTTGTCAAAATGATCCTGCAAGGCAGCCGCGTCATTTATAGCAAGATCGGGATAAGTCCGGGCATAGAAGCTAGGATCGAACCGGAAATCAGGCCGATTAATGGTGATCCCGACGCGTCCAGCCAAGGCTTTCCAGATTTCTTCCGGATGCTGCATTCAAAATCCCTCAAAGGCATTGGCAAGAAAATCAAAACGCCGTTCTTCCAACATTGGACGAGCGGCAAGGTCAGAAGTCAGGGACATCAAGAGCGGGCTGCTGGCAACAACAGGCGCAAGACAAAAAGCCGTGACAGACCCATCCTCTCCAGAGCTCCAAACGACAGGCTTGGATTGGGATCCTTGCTCTTGCTCTGGGGGCAGATTGCTTCCTGCCCGGAGATATTGTAGACCTCCCAAATGCTCAGCAAGAAGTTGCTGGAACAGCCGGGCGCAATCGGCCAGCACGTCAAAAGCCGAAGTTCGGGGCTGCAGAAGTGTCACACGCAGGATCGATCTGCCAATCTCCCCTCCCCTCTCTGGCAGCACGTTGTCGAACGCTTCAGGCTCTCCCACTAATGCAATGATCTTATTGGCCGGAACAACATCCTTCATGGTGATCGGAAACCTCGTAGCAGCGCGGTGTTCCGATGCATGAATGATGGTGATCATGTGCTCTTGCTCCTGTTCACCTGATACTCAGGCGGTTGTTGTTTGAGCTGCAATGAGCTTACGAAGCGAGGGCATTTCAGCCCTAAGTACCGGTAGCGATCGTTGTAATCTTGGACACAGCGTTCAATTGACCCGAGGATGGTTGTGATATTGAGCAGCGGTGTCACTGGGACGTACCCCTTGAACGTTTCAAGAATAGCGAGCTTTTTCAGCCACTGGTTCGAGGAGAATTGCGCGAGAGATGCCGTTTCCCTGCGGACTGCGGATCGGCGTGAAGCAAGGCTTCGACCGATCTGCCGAGAAAATATCGGAGTTTCATTGGCAATTAAGGCGGCCCATTGTTGGATCAGCATCTTACTTGTCGCGGCAGCACGCAGCGTCTTGAACCGCGGCACCACGGCTTCGAGCATGATGTTGCGAATGTCGGATCCGCTGATGGCAGCAGTGATACGCGATTGATCGCTGTACAGAATTTGACAGCTCGTATTACGAGGCGCGACATCAGATTGATCTATCAGCTTGGGTGTACTGCTGATGTTGCCAAAACCGTGTTGGATACGCCGCATATCGTAAGGCTATTTGCTGGAAACAAAGGCTTGTAAACGGATTGCGAAACAACTGCCACAAATCCAGAACCATCAGATGATCTCGATTGCAAGACAGCAATCGTCTTATGATGCATCGTCAAATCTCCTGCTGAGACAGCAATCTCTCCTGCCCCGTCTTGGGCTTTACCGTCAGACGGGGACGGGAACTGCTGCCTTGTATGCGGCGGCGCTTGCGGGACGGCTGCGTCAGTGCGGGCCCAGCAGCCCCATCAGGTAGCGGCCGTATTCGTTTTTGGAGAAGCGTTGCGCTTGTTCGCGCAGGGCGTCCTCGGTGATCCAGCCGGCCTCGAAGGCGATCTCCTCGGGGCAGCCGGTTTGCAGGCCCTGGCGCTTTTCCAGCGTGCGCACGAAGTTGCCGGCATCCAGAAGGCTGCCATGGGTGCCGGTGTCCAGCCAGGCAAAGCCACGGCCCATCTTTTCCACCGTCAGGCTGCCGTCATGGAGATAGCTTTCCAGAAGCGTGGTGATCTCCAGTTCCCCCCTTTCAGAGGGCTGGACCTGGCGCGCGCGCTCGGGCGCGGTGCCGTCCAGGAAGTAAAGCCCCGTCACGGCAAAGTTCGAGGGCGGCAGGTCCGGCTTCTCGATGATCGCCCGCACCCGGCCGTCGCTCTGGAAATCCACCACCCCATAGCGTTCCGGATCGGCCACGCGATAGCCGAAGACCGTGCCGCCGCTGTCACGCCCGCCTGCCGCCTTCAGCAGTTCGGGCAA
>NZ_BNCL01000045.1 GCF_014656455.1 Paracoccus aerius | reverse complement strand
CCTGACACATGACCGTACCCGATCACATGTCCGAACCGTTCAAAAGAAAGCTTGCACCGACCGAGGTATCCACACATGGGAGGCGGATCTGGTGCTGTTCCGGCAGAAGTACGGGCCTGCCAATGTCACCACGATGATCGAGCGCACCAGCCGTTTCCTGGTGGCGTTGAAGAACGACGAGAAACGCACCAAGCCGATCATGGCGCAGATCGCCCAGGCTCTGACGCCCCTGCCCCGGCATGCCTGCCGATCGATCACTTTCGATCGCGGCTCCGAGTTCGTCGACTGGCCGCATCTTCAAGCCGAGGTGGGCACGCGAACATGGTTTTGTGAAGCACAGTCACCCTGGCAGAAAGGAGGGGTGGAGAACGCCAACAAGCGACTGCGACGCTGGCTCTGCCGCGACACCGATCCGAACACGCTTTCTCAGGAGGAGCTCCGTCAGCTCTGTGCTGGCCTGAACGCCACGCCGCGCAAGTGCCTCGGCTTCCGGACCCCTGCCGAGGTGTTCAAGGCCCACCTGCTCGGACGCGGCTACAGAAAGGCGAAACTTTCCCGGCACCCGAAGTCGCATTTGAGCTAGCGCGTCCAGGGGTGGATTCACAAACGAAGTGCAAATGCCAAGATAATATAGGTATTTGCATGAGGTTTACGAATGGCTTCCCACTACCAGCACCTGAGCTTTGAAGAACGCCGGAAGATTGCCCAATGGCGTGAAGGCAAGATGCCGGTGCCGGAAATCGCAGATCGGCTCTCGCGCCCAGCCTCGACAATCTATCGGGAGCTGAAGCGCAATACGTTTCTGGACACCGAGCTTCCGCAGTATAGCGGCTACTATGCGGTGACGGCCCAGGACAAGTACGAGCGCCGCCGCGCGGTTCATCGAAAGCTGGTCGCCTACCCGGAGGTGAAGGCAGCGGTCGAGGATGCGCTCAAGGCGGGCTGGTCTCCGGAACAGATCGCCGGCCGGATGCGGCTTGAGCAGCACCGCATCTGCGTCAGCCATGAAACGATCTACCGCTTCGCCTATTCAAAGCTTGGCCTCGCGGAAGGTGGATTCACAAACGAAGTGCAAATGCCAAGATAATACAGGTATTTGCATGAGGTTTACGAATGGCTTCCCACTACCATCACCTGAGCTTTGAAGAACGTCGGAAGATTGCCAAATGGCGGGAAGGCAAGATGCCTGTCAACGGCGGCGTAAAATCCGGCCACGCGGCGGCGTAAGACCAGGTCAGGTGGTTGTGGCCGGCGCCATGGCGCGCGCGCTTACCAATAGCTGGCGCGTGCTATGGCGCATTGGCCTCTTTGGGCCAAAACGAGCGATCTGATCTCAGGACTTTTGTTGCCGCTTTCGGGCAGTGCTGTTGGCGAGGCGATAGCTCTCGCCGTTCATCTCGAGGATGCTGACGTGGTGGGTCAGCCGGTCGAGCAGTGCGCCGGTGAGGCGCTCGGAGCCGAAGGTCTCGGTCCATTCATCGAAGGGCAGATTGCTGGTGATCAGGGTCGCGCCGCGCTCGTAGCGGTGCGAGATCAGTTCGAACAGCAATTCGGCACCGGTCTTGGACAGCGGCACGAAGCCCAGCTCATCGATGATGAGCAGCTTGTAACCGGCCATCTGCTTCTGAACGCGAAGCAGGCGGCGCTCGTCGCGGGCCTCCATCATCTCACTGACCAGGCTCGCGGCGGTGGTGAAGCCAACGGAGAGCCCCTTCTGGCAAGCTGCCAGTCCGAGGCCAAGGGCAATGTGCGTCTTGCCCGTGCCACTTGGGCCGAGGGCAATGACGTTCTCGCGACGGTCGATCCATTCACACCGCGCCAGTTCCAGCACCTGCATCTTGTTGAGCTTCGGTATGGCGCTGAAGTCGAAGCTGTCGAGGCTTTTGACCGTGGGGAATTTGGCGGCCTTGATGCGGCGTTCGACCATCCTCCGCTCCCGGTCGATCAACTCCAGCTCAACAAGCCGGGCGAGGTATTGGACATGGTCCATGCCTTCGGCCGCGCATTGCCGAGCCAGCTTCTGATGTTCCCGCAGGAACGTCGGCAGCTTCAGCGCCTTGAGGTGATGGGCGAGCAGGATTTCCGGGGCATCGCTCATGCCGCGTCCTCCGCATTGCCCGACAACAGCCGCATGTAGGAACCGGCCTTGGTCTTCTCGACCGTGGCCTTGGGCAGATAGGGATAGCAGTCGAGGTCCAGTCGGGGCGGACGGCGTTCTACACGACAAAGCAGCAGGTGCTTTACGGCGTCAAAGCCAATCGCGCCCATCTGGAGCGCCTGCTTCACCGCGGCATGCAGATCAGCCAGGTCGAAAGTTTCCAGCAACCGCAGGACCTGGACGTATTCGCGTCGGCCATGCCGGTTCATACGGGCTTCCATCAACCGCCGCAGCGTGGCGAATTCCTCGGGAAGCTCCCAGCCGTGCAACGGCGCGGCCTGGTCGAGTGCGTTGATCTTTTGCTCCAGCAGCGGCAGGTAGTGGATCGGATCGAAGATGAATTCGTCGCGGTCCCAGCATCGGGGATGGTGGGCAATGACCTCGCCCCGACAGCCGATCACCACGTCGTGGACATAAGCCCGGATCCAGACATCCTGATGACCATAGGCGACCGGCACCGAATAGTCGTTGGTCTTGTAGCGCACCAGACACTGGGACGAGACGCGGCCAGTGTCCTGGTCGCAGGCATCGAAGGGCGCGATCGGGAGAGGGCGCATGGCAGCCAGATCGCGTTGCAGCCGCTCGCCGATCGTTTCGCTTTCGCCGCGCAGGACATCGTGCTGGCGCTTGCGGCATTGCTCTTCCAGCCAGAGGTTGAACGCCTCCCAAGTCGCGAACTCGGGGAGCGGCACCATGAAGTTGCGGCGGCAATAACCCACCAGGCCTTCGACATTCCCTTTGTCGTTGCCTTTGCCAGGGCGGCCGTAGCGATCCTGGATCAGGTAATGCGACAGGAAGCCGCTGAACAGGACGGCTCGCTTGCGGGTGCCATCGGGCAGAATCTTCGCCACCAGGCACCGGTCGTTGTCATAGACAATCGACTGGGGACCGACCCAAAGAAAGCAAAGGCATGGATGTGCCCGTCCACCCAGGCCTCGGCAACCGCCGCCGGATAAGCCCGCACATAGCACGCGTCGCTATGGGGCATGTCCAGCACGAAGAAATGCGCCTTTTGCTCGACACCGCCAATCCTGACCATCGCCTCGCCAAAGTCGGCCTGCGCATGGCCCGGTGGATGCGCCAGCGGTACGAACACTTCCTGGCCCCGCCGTTCCCGCTCCCGGATGTAGTCCTTGATGATCGTGTAGCCGCCGGTGAACCCGCATTCGTCACGCAGCCGGTCGAACACCCGCTTCGCGGTGTGCCGCTGCTTCCGCGGCATGGAGCGATCCGCCTCAAGCCAGCCCTCAATGATCGGGATAAAGGGATCAAGCTTCGGCCGCCTGACCTCGGCCGTCCGCCGGTAGCCCGGCGGCACCGAGAACCTCATCATCTTCGCAACCGTATCACGGGAGATGTTGAAGGCCTTCGCCGCCTGACGCTGGCTCATGCCCGCCGCGCAGGCCTGGCGAACCCTGAGATATAGTTCCACGCTGAAAATCCTCGCGCCCTCCCTGCTGTCGCAGAAAGGGAAAGGGTGGACGACTTTTACGCCGCCCGCAGCAGCTCCATGCCGCCGCTTCCGTGGCCTAATTTCTCACTGCCGTTCTCATCCCAATCCGTAAGGAGCCGCCGCTAGGATCGGCGGCTCCTTTGGTCGGGCTCTAATCAGGCGGCTTCGAGCTTTACGATCAGCGCCGGCAGGTCGGCGACGGTGTCGATAACGTGATCCGCGCCAGCCGCCTTCAGGATCGCCGAGGTGCGTTCCCGCAGGGTAGCACGCACTTCTTCGGACAGCGCCGCCAACTCCTCGGGCGTCAGTCCCGCCTCGTTGCCGGAAAGCGCCACTCCCACAGTGACGCAGCCCGCGGCCACACCCTCGGCAATGCCAGGTGCAGTGTCATCCACCTTCAGCACCGTGTATGGCGGGTGCACCACCAGGTCTACGAAGCATTTATACATGCCCAACGGGCCAGGGCGGCCTTCGGACAGGTCGTCGGCGCAGACCAGGTTGTCAGGCACATAGCCCTGCTCGGCAGCAATAGGCAACACGCGCTCCATGATGGAGCGCGTGTAGCCGGTGGTCGAGCCGACCTTAATACCGTGTGCACGCAGCCATTGCACCGTCTCGCGCGCGCCAGGGACCAGCGTGGCGTAATCACCGACCACCTCCTCGTTCATCGGTACAAAGACCTCATAGACACGGTCCACGTCTGCGTCGGTGGGCAGATTGCCGTACTTCTGCTGCCATTGCCTGGCCAGGTGTGGCTCGTCCAACATGGCTTTGATATGATCCCATTCCGGCGCGCCCATCGTCTTGCGCGCATCGGCGATAGAGGCCTCGATGCCGAAGTAGCGGAACACCTCGATAAAAACGCCCATCGGCGCGAATGAGCCGAAGTCGATCATCGTACCGGCCCAATCAAACACTACGGCCTTGAACTTGCTCATGATGTAACCTTTCAGGATAGGTTTTTCAGGGTTTCCTCGCCGACCGAGAAGGCGGAAGAACCGTCGTGAGGTCAGTGTCGCGGAGGTGATCTGGCAAGTCGATGAGTATCTCGGTAACCGGCTTTGTCGCGGCAGATAGAGGTGACTTCGGGATTTAAAGAGATGGAAAGAAGTAGAATTTCCGCGCAACAGCAGCAGGAGGCGGCGAGCGAGGAGAAGACCATGGCAGGACGCCCGCACCGGAATCACACCCCGGCATGCAAGGACAACTAGGTGTTCAGTCCCGGCATCTGGTGGATCGGATCGACGATGAATCTGTCTGGCTCTGAAGTCCAGACATTGCAGATGTATTCGTAGGGCGTCAGGCCGCTCAGCGTCTTGAGCCGACGGGCAAAGTTATAGGCTGCGATGAAGTCGTCGAGGTGCGTTCGCAGTTGATCGTGATTGTCGTAATGGAAGCGCTTGACGGTTGCCTCTTTGATCGTGCGGTTCATCCGCTCGACTTGGCCGTTCGTCCAGGGATGCCTTACCTTCGTCAGCCTGTGCTCGATCCCATGCTCGCGGCACACGCGGCCAAAGATGTGCTCGAAGGCGGTTGTGTCGCAGCTCCGGTTTGCGAACTGTATGCCATTGTCGGTCAACACCTTATGAAGCCGGTAGGGAACTGCGGCAATCAGGTCGCAGGAACTGGGCTGCGGCCATCTTGCCGGCCTTATGGACAAGGCGGACGAAGGCGAACTTGCTGGTTCTGTCAATTGCCACAAAGAGATACAGCTTGCCTTCGGCGGTCTGCACTTCCGCGATGTCGATGTGAAAAAAGCCGATCGGATAGCGTTTGAAGCGCTGCCGTTTCGGCTTGTCGCCATCCACGTCCGGCAGGCGCGATATTCCATGCCGCTGCAGGCAACGATGCAACGCCGAGCGCGTCAGGTGTGGTATCGAGGGTTGTAGTGCGTAGAGGCAGTCGNTGCCCAGCTCTCGGCTCAGCGTCGCGAGCGAAGCGTGCGATCGTTGTATTGCAGCTCGGATGGCGTGCGTGGTCGTGGCGCTTCCGTGACGAACTTGTCCCATAGGGCATCCTTCCATTCCCAAGAAAGGATCGCACCATCAAACCATGGGATCAAACACCTAGCAGCGCCAGCGATAAAGGAGGAAAAGATGCTGATCGAACTGGCGCACGATTTAGACATCCATCCTACCTTATCACCGGTTTTGGCCGGATCAATGGTGGGGCAGTTATAGCAGAGACGAACCCAAGGTGTGCGAGCCAACATGAACATCGAACCGCTGCGTGTCCTTGTGATCTCAAGGCCGCAACCTTGGGTAATTGGACGGCATATGCATGATCGTGCGTTGTACCCCAGACATGTGGAGGCCTCTTGATGACCAAGACCGCAGATCATCCATTGCTCTCTGATTTCGACGTCGCGGAACTGATCAAATGGCGGCGCAACTTGCACCGCCAGCCCGAGCTTTCGGGACAAGAGGAGCGCACAGCCCAAACGGTTCGAGCGTTTCTGGCGAACACCGCGCCGGACCGCATCATCACGGGAATAGGAGGTTATGGCGTTGCTGCAATCTATGATAGTGGCACACCCGGACTGCGCGTGTTGTTGCGTTGCGAACTGGACGGGCTGCCGATTGAGGATCTGGCTGATGTGCCTCACAGATCCACTTCGCCTGGCAAGGGGCATCAATGCGGCCATGACGGCCACATGGCCATTCTTGCCGGAATGGCCCGCATCCTGGGACAACAGCGCCCCGCCACCGGTGCGGTCGTCTTAATGTTTCAGCCCGCTGAGGAGGACGGTTCGGGCGCGCTTGCGGTGGTAAACGATGCTGCCTTTGACGCCCTGAAATCCGACTACGCCTTCGCGATCCACAACATGCCGGGTATTCCCTTCGGTCAGGTGCTGATCAAGGACGGTCCGGTCTGCTGCGCCTCGCGCGGGATGACGCTGCGGCTGACGGGCAGGACTGCCCACGCCTCCCAGCCGGAAATGGGCCTTTCACCGATGGCGGCGATCTCTCGCCTTATGCCGGGGCTGACTGCATTGAGCAGCCCAAGCGGCACCCCCACTGGCGATTTCGGCTTTGCCGTGGTGACGGTGACCCATGCCCAGATGGGCGCGCCTGCCTTTGGGATTGCCCCCGGCGAAGCCAGACTGTTTGTGACTTTAAGGACACTGACCAACGCCGCGATGTCCAGCCTGGTTGAACGAGCCGAGGCCTTGGCGCAGGAGGTTGCACAAGGCGAGGGGCTGGATCTGGAGATCGGCTACTCCGACGTTTTCGTCACGACCGAGAACGATCCAGACGCCACCGCCGTTGTTCGTAAGGCAATGGAGGAAGTCGACGTCCCTTGCAACGTGGGCCTGCTGCCCATGCGCGCCTCCGAGGATTTCGGCCATTTCGGCCGACACGCGAAGGCGGCGATCATGCTGCTGGGCGCAGGTGAGGACAGGCCGGCCCTGCACAATCCGGATTATGATTTTCCTGACCAACTGATCCCCATAGGAGCAAGGATTTATGCTGCTATCCTGAAACAGTTGGCCGAGCAGTCTTAGTCTGCTCGTTAGCAGTTGGCTTGCGGCTTCGGACCCGATCCCATCAGATCCGCTCTCACTTTGCCGATGCAGCAACCTGTTCTTGCTTGATCCATGACAGGAACGCCTCGCGCGCCTTGCGCCGTCCGCAGTACGCGGCGTCAGACTGGAATGGATCACGTAATGGTCATACGTATTCCTCCGGTGAAGGCCGCCTGACGGGTTTAGCGCTTGAGTGATAGCTCCGACCTTATGCGCGACCTTAAATTCGAACCCCCGATTGAAGTTTTGTCCGCGGCGGACGGTGTCCGCCGGCGACATTGGAGCGATGCGGACAAGGTCCGGATCGTCGAGGAGAGTTTGACCGGAAAGCGGCAGGTGAGTGCCACGGCAAGACGGCATGACATTTCGCGGTCTCTGCTCACGGTCTGGCGCCGACAAAACCGCACCGGGGAGCTTGGTGGCGACCGTTTGCCCTCCTTTATGCCACTGACGGTTTCTGCCGAGTTGCCAGGCACGATGTCCCCAAGGCCTGTGCCCCCGAACCCGGAAGCCCGGGTAGAGATTGCCCTGAGGAATGGCCGCCAGCTTGTTGTGCCGGCCAACGTGGACCCGGAGGCGCTGGCCCGGCTCCTTTCCGTGGTAGATGGCCGATGATCGCGTTTCCGGCGGGAGTGACTGTCTGGATCGCGGGCGGCGTCACCGACATGCGGCGAGGCATGAACACGCTGGCGCTGCAGGTTCAGCAAGGGCTCGGGCGGGATCCGCATGCGGGCGAGATATTCTGCTTCCGAGGGCGCCGTGGCGATCTGGTGAAATTGATATGGCATGACGGCGTCGGAATGTCGCTCTATATGAAGCGGCTAGAGGCAGGGAAGTTTATCTGGCCATCGAGCGGATCGGGCGAAGCGGTTCAGGTATCAGCGGCGCAGCTCGCCTATCTTCTCGAAGGCATTGACTGGCGAAATCCACGTTGGACACAAAGACCCGCAAAGGCAGGATAATACAGCTTTATTTGCAGTTTTTGCGTAGGCCTGCCCCCGTCGGCGTGGTAAGGTCCTGCCATGTCTGGGACCGCCTCCGAGCTCGAACAACTGCGCGCCGCGCTCGCCGCTGCCGAGGGGCGCGCTGCAGCTGCCGAGGCTGATCTCGCACAGGCCCGTGCGGTGGTCTCGACCTCGGAAGCGATGATCGCGGGGCTCAAGCTCGAGATCGCGCTGCTCCGCCGCGACAAGTACGGCCGGAGCGCGGAACGCACTGCCCGGCTCATCGACCAGCTGGAATTGCAGCTCGAGGAACTGGTGGCCAACGCCGCAGAGGACAACGCCCGGGCCGAACAGGCAGTGGGGCAGACACAGGTCGCGGGCTTTGAGCGACGCAAGCCGGTGAAGAAACCCTTCCCCGACCACCTGTCGCGCGAACGGGTAGTGATCGAGGCGCCGACCGCCTGCAGCTGCTGTGGTTCCGGTCGCATCGTGAAGATGGGCGAGGACATCACCGAGACGCTGGAGGTCATCCCTCGGCAATGGAAGGTGATCCAGACGGTCCGCGAGAAGTTCACATGTCGGGCTTGTGAGAAGATCAGCCAGCCCCCGGCGCCGTTCCACCCCGTTCCGCGGGGATGGGCCGGACCCAGCCTTCTGGCAATGATCATCTTCGAAAAGTACGGCCAGCATCAGCCCCTGAACCGTCAGGCAGAGCGGTATGCCCGGGAAGGCGTGGAGCTAAGCCTCTCGACGCTGGCCGACCAGGTCGGCGCCGTGACCGCATTGCTGGAACCTTTGCAGGCACTGATCGAGGCGCATGTCCTGGCCGCCGAACGCCTTCATGGAGATGATACAACGGTACCGCTTCTTGCCCGCGGCGGACCAAAGACCGCGCGGCTCTGGACCTATGTTCGCGATGACCGCCCCTTCTCCGCGACCGCCCCGCCGGCCGTTGTCTTCAAGTTCTCCCGCGATCGGGCGGGCGAACATCCACTTGGGCATTTGAAGGGCTGGCAAGGCATCCTGCAGGCTGATGCCTATGCCGGATACAACCAGCTCTACCAGGGTAATCGCAAGCCGGGCCCTGTTCTGCCCGCGCTATGCTGGTCGCATGCGCGCCGCAAGTTCTTCGAGCTTGCCGATGTCGAGGGCAACATCCGCAAAGGCAAGTCGCCTGAAGACATCTCGCCGATCGCCTTTGAAGCGGTGAAGCGGATCGACAGGCTGTTCGAAATCGAGCGCGAGATCAGCGGCCTTGATGCCGCTGCCCGTCTGGAGGCGCGCCAGCGTCTGTCGGCGCCACTGGTGGGCGAACTGGAAGCATGGCTGCGGTCCGAACGGGCGCGGCTCTCGAAACATGCCAAAGTCGCCAAAGCGATCGATTACCTTCTGTCGACTGCGCACTGGCCCGGGTTCACCCGATTCCTTAAGGACAGCCGGGTTTGCCTCAGCAACAATTGCGCGGAGCGTTCACTGCGTGGCGTGGCTCTCGGCAGGAAATCATGGCTCTTCGCTGGCTCCTAGCGCGGTGGCCACCGCGCCGCCGCCATGTACACGCTGATCGGCTCGGCGAAGCTGAACGGCATCGACCCGCAGGCCTGGCTTGCCGATGTCATCGCTCGCATCGCCGACCTGCCGGTCTCGCGGCTGCCTGAATTGCTTCCATGGAACTGGAACCAGCCGGAAGGCCGGTCAGCCGAGGCCGCCTGATGGCCCGCGTCACGCATCTCCTTGCTCTCGATGAAGTCGCCAGGAGGATCGGCGAGAACCGCGAGCTCATCGAGATTGTCAGCGCCAATTCCGACAACATCGACTACGGCGAGATGATCTGGGTCGACAACGGTACCGAGGAAGGGATCAAGGCCTTCACAGACCGCGGCATCGAATGCCTGCAGGAGCTTATCGCAGACATCCGCACCTGGGAGGGCGGGGTCCGCGAGTTCCTGCGTGACGAGCAATGCGAGCCCGACGTCATCGAACGCATCATGGCCGACGAGAGCAGGTGCTGAGGCAAGACGGTCCTCGGCGTAGCCTTACGGTCATACTCGTCCAGAACCAACATTTCTGACAGTTGCACAAGATACCCTCGGCCACGCTGGGCCCGATCATTGCCAAGGCACACAGGCAATCCCCCGGACAAATCTGCGGCGCGCAGAAGGTTGAAACTTTCGAAGATAGCGCCGGACAACAATGGTTCGGCCACAATGCTATCGCGTTCGGTAGGCGCGCAAAGGTGGAGCGCCACCTCAGGTGGTCGTGACGTCGGTCTTGTGGCCATGGCAAGCATAGATCATCCGCGACTCCATGTGCGGATGCAAAGCCCGGGACCGCCTCAGGCGGGCATCAGCTAAGACCGCCACACGGGGATCGCGGCCTTCGGGCAGGATGATATGGCGCGGGTTGGCGCGTGCTGCGGTGAGGATGCGGTCCAGCGGTTT
>NZ_BNCL01000044.1 GCF_014656455.1 Paracoccus aerius | reverse complement strand
GATACGTCGTTAACGACGTCGCTATGCACGTGTCTTAGCCGATCACCCCACGCTCAGGCAGGCGGTGGCAACCGGGCGGTTACCAAGAATGTTATCGAGACCATGACTCAAAAGGCGCAGGAAACGCGTCCCTCGCTGTCTTGGACGACAGACCTCGAACTGGCCCTGGCCGAAGCCGACATTGTCGTTGTCGCCACCAGTTCAGATACTGTCCTCGTTGATCCCACTCAGCTCCGACCCGGCACCCTGGTTTGCGACGTCGCCCGTCCCCCGAATGTCGCCAGTGCCGATCTCTCGGGAAGCGGCGTCCTGGTCTTCGATGGCGGCCTCGTCAGCCCACCTTCGGCAGTCGATCTGGGACCCTTCCAGACCCTGCCGGACAACATCGCCTGGGGCTGTCTCAGCGAAACCATGCTGCTGGCGCTGTCCGGCGAAACAGGGGACTTCAGCATCGGCTCCTCGCTGTCGCTGGCCGGGGCCGACCTGCTGGCCACCTTGGCCGAAACGCACGGCTTCGAGCCCGCAGCCCCGCAATGGTACGGAACCCTGGTGACCGAGGACGAGCTGGACCGCTTCGCAACTCACGTCCAGGGCCAGTCGGATTGCGGCCGGGTGGTGAAGCTTGCGGGTTGAGTCTTTTACCAATGGCATTATCCATTGGCCTGCGCCCAATCGCGTGAGGTGAATGAAGCGACGCGTTCTGGCATCGCGGGGAGCGCGACCCAGGCATCGCAGCAGACGTTGCCGATGGTGTCGTAGCCGTTAAAGACCCGGTTCGCGAGGATGTTCTGGCGGAGGAACTGCCAGAGGTGCTCAACCACTGGTTCATATCGCTGTATTGTTCGGAAAAAGGAGCCTTTCTGCCATTCGCGTCTCACGCGGATTTCCGGGCCGACTCCAGAAATGCCTGCAGCTGTACCCGACTGACCGGCTTGGCCAGAAATGCAATTGCTTCCAAACTTCCGTCTGTCCGGATCTCGTCCTGGGTATAGCCGGACATCAGCGCAATGCGAATGTTCGGGTATGTTCGCGATATCGCTCGGGCAAGATCGAGTCCAGACTCCCCGGGCATGACCACGTCGCTGATCAACAAGTCCAAGCCCGTTTCGCGGTCGAGGATCTCGCGAGCCTCCTTGCCGTTTGACGCGATCAGAGTATCGCATCCCAAAGAGGTCAGCAAACGTGCGACAACCCGTGCCACGGCTAGCGTATCATCGACGACAAGAGCCTTTAGTCTCCTTTTGGGGGAGGCCGCGATAGGCTGATCAGTGGGGGCCACGACCCGCGTGTCAACCGGCGCAACCGCGAAATACATGGAGACTGTTGTACCTTGCCCCACCGTACTTGAGAGAGTCACGAAGCCGCCGATCTGCTCGAGATAGCCCCGGACACGCGATAGGCCCAGGCCTGAGCCCTGCCCCACCGAACGGGTCGTAAAGAACGGCTCGAATACCTGCTCCTGCAACTGCTGCGGAATTCCGCAGCCTGTATCCTGCACGGAAAGCCGGACCCAGGTTTGCGGATCTTCCCGGTTCGGATGCGCACATTCGACCGCATCCAGCGTGATGCGGATTGTGCCCGTCTCTTTGATGGCTTCGCGCGCATTGATGGCGACATTCAGAAGACAGCTTTCTGCCATTGCAGCGTCTATCAGAACTGGCGGCAGGTTTGCCTCCACATCCAGCTCGAGCTTGATGCGGGACGGAATGGCACGGCGGACAAACGGTGCCACCGACTGCAAGAACATTCCTAGATCCGCCGTCTGTGGCGTCAGTTTCGACTTTCCCGCGAAGGCAAGCAGGCTGTCGTTCAGGGATTTTCCCCGCATGACCGCGTCGCGTGCCTCCGAGATCAGGATCCGAGCCTCGCTGGCATCAGTTGTAAGCTCCAGAAGCTCCACATTCCCCAGGATAACGGCAAGGAGATTGTTGAAGTCGTGACTCACGCCTCCTGCCATTTGCCCTATCAGGGCCAGCCGTTCGCTGCGGTGACGCTCCTCGTATGCGCGCCTTTGCTCCGTGACGTCGTCCATGAGGACCACTGCATGGCCAAATTCTGTGCTCTGCCCCGCCAACGGCACTGCAACGCAATCCAGAATTTTCTGGCGTCCTGAAGAAGGGCGGCGCACCTCGAACTTGCACAGCTCGGAGGTGACAAGAGCTTCCCCGACATGCTGCAGATCAGGAGAGCACACCGCTTGAGCGAGCAGATCGCTGAGGGTCCTCCCCCTCAGCGTTTCCGTGTCCGAGTTCCAAAGTCGGCAAGCAGATGCATTTGCATACATGATCGGCCAGGAGTTGATATCGCCAAGGCCTCTTTCGAGCATGATTGCACCGGATGTCATGGCGTCAATGGCAGCTCGAAACAAACGGAGATCACGCTGTTCGCCCACTTCACGCGTCACGTCGCGAAAATGGACAGCGACACCAGTTTGAGCAGGGTGTGCACTTACCTCGAACCATGCTTCCAAGGGCGCGAAGTAGGCCTGGAAGGTGCGGGAAATTCCCGTCTCCCTGACGGCTTTATAAGTGTGTTCGAAGATCGTGCCGCGTGCTTGCGGGAATTCGTCCCAGATGTTTTCGCCAATGAGCTCTGTTGGATCACGGCGAAGCATTTGCTCGGCGGCGGCGTTCACAAAGCTAAAGCGCCAGTGGGTGTCGAGCAGAAAAAAGCCGTCGGGCATTGTGCGCAGGACAAAGGACTGCTCCGCCTGTGCACGCAGCCGCTCATCAATAGCTGCACGTTCCAGCGTGATGTCCTGAAACGCCCCTTGCAAGGCAACAACGCGGCCGTTCTCGCAAATGGCCTTCCCGATGGTCCGGCCCCAGAAGATGCGCCCTTCTGTCGATTGGCACTTCACGTCGAGCTTCCATGGCTTGCCTTCGCTCAGGCAGCTTTTGACGGCCTCCATCACCTTTTGTCTGCTGTCGCCGTAGTAAAGGGAAAGGGCAAACTCCAGTGTCAGGTCTGCTCCCTGGGGAACGGCAAACAGATCATAAAGGAGCGGGGTCCATGCAACGACGCCGTCGCCCACACGATAGGACCAGGCCCCCGTCTGACTAGCCGCGCATGCTCCCCGCAAAAGGCGTAGCTCGTCCTGCTGATCCACTATTTGGGCGCCCACCTGCTTCGATTTTGATGGGATGTCCGAATGGGTCACCCACCCAACAGGAATTAATCAATCCTTAAAAGTGCGCTACTTCAACTGCCAGATGCATTTTAGGCGTGCTACAAAAGTTTATTCCGGCTCATCCTCGTCGATTTCCCGCCGTGCGCCTGAGAGGTTGCGTAGACATGCTATCGGACGGCCTAAGCTCGCGCAGGACATAACCCCTGCCCCAGACTGTCTCGATCAGGTTATCTCCTCCAAGTGCCTCCGACAGCTTCTTGCGCAGTTTGCAGATGAAGACGTCGATGATCTTCAGTTCCGGCTCGTCTATGCCGCCGTAAAGGTGGTTGAGGAACATCTCCTTGCTCAGCGTCATGCCCTTGCGCAGGCAAAGAAGTTCGAGGATCTGATATTCCTTGCCGGTTAAATGGATTGGCTTGCCTTTCACCTCAACAGAATGCGTGTCCAGATTGACGACGATGTCTCCGATCTGGATCACGGCCTGGCTGTGGCCCTTGGACCGGCGGATGAGCGCCTGAATGCGAGCCTGCAATTCCTCGCGGTTGAAGGGCTTGGTCATGTAATCGTCGGCACCGAAGCCAAAGCCCCGCAACTTGCTTGCTGTGTCGTCAGAGCCCGTCAGGATCAGGATGGGCGTATTGACGCGGGCCAGCCGCAAATGGCGCAGAACCTCCATCCCGTGCATGTCGGGCAGGTCCAGATCCAGCAGGATCAGATCGTAATCGTAGAGCTTGGCAAGGCCGATGCCCTCCTCGCCCATGTCGGTCCGAAAGACATTGTGGCTGGCGGCGGTCAGAATGAGTTCAATCGCGCGTGCGGTGCTCGGATCGTCTTCAATCAATAAAATACGCATAGCTGGTCCTCTTTCGACGATGGTGCCAACGTCAGGAATGCGGCCTCAGGATCTGTGAATGACAGAATACACGCTCTGGTTGCGATGTCTGCAGAAAAGAGTGTATAGTGGGTGAAGCCGTTAGGATCTAAGATCACCAAGCTTAACTTGGTTCGCTCCTCCTCCATCCCATGGAACATTATCTGGCAGGTTAACGATCCGCTGATCCCGGAAAGGTAAGTGACCGCTTCGTAGCCGAACCGTAAGGACCAATATGCCCGCCACTGCCAGCTACCGCACGAGTGGAAATCCTTATGTCGATGGTCTCCTGGGGATCGCCAAATGGACGAGTTCAGAACTCACCTTCAGCTTTCCTGAAAGCGCATTGGTTCTGGGAACCAGCTATGGCTATGGGGAAACCACTCACAACTTCGCACCGCTGAACCCTGCGCAGCGGGCGGCGGCACGTTCGGCGCTGGATAACTATGCCGCCATCTCAAAACTCACATTCACAGAGATTTCTGAGACCCCTACCATCGAGGCGACGCTGCGCTTCGCATTGTCAGATTTGCCGCACACGGCTTGGGCATACTTCCCTTCCACGGCATCCGAGGGCGGCGACACCTGGCTCAATCAGTCGAGCGAAGCCTACAGTACGCCGATGAAGGGCAGCTACGCGAACGCCACCTTCCTGCACGAGATCGGGCACGCCCTCGGCCTCGTGCATCCGCACGAGCGTTATATCATGCCGAGCGACCGCAACTCGATGGAATACTCAGTTATGAGCTATCGCTCCTATCTCGGCTCTACCGAGGGCACCTACGTCAACGAGGGATGGGGCTTTGCTCAGTCGTTGATGATGTACGACATTGCTGCGATCCAGCACATTTACGGCGCGAACTACACCACGAACAGTAGCAACACCGTCTATGCCTGGAGCCCGAAGACAGGCGAGATGTTCATCAACGGCCAAGGCCAGGGCGCCCCTGGAGCCAACCGGATCTTCCAGACGGTGTGGGATGGTGGGGGAAGCGATACATACAGCTTCGCCAACTATACGACCTCCCTAAAAATCGATCTCCGCCCCGGGCAGTGGACCATCACGTCGCCGACACAACTTGCCAAGCTCCGCTACGACGGCAGCGAGACCGCTGCAGGAAATATCGCCAACGCCCTGCTGCACAAAGGCGACACTCACTCTCTCATCGAGCGCGCTATTGGCGGGTCTGTGAACGATACCATCATTGGAAACAGCGCCGCAAATGGGCTCTCCGGCCGCAGCGGCAACGATCGCATTTATGGCGGCGCAGGTCATGACCGGCTCCTTGGTGGCGCAGGAGCCGACCG
The DNA here is from genome assembly GCF_014656455.1 of Paracoccus aerius. GTDB lineage: Bacteria > Pseudomonadota > Alphaproteobacteria > Rhodobacterales > Rhodobacteraceae > Paracoccus > Paracoccus aerius. The sequence goes on along the minus strand of NZ_BNCL01000044.1, from coordinate 5,562 downwards.
GCTCGACGGTGGCACCGGCAGCGACCACGCCTCCTATTCGCACGCGCCAGCGACAACTATGAAGGCCGGCGCGGGCTTACTCGTGGACCTGCTTCTGCCGCACCTGAACACCGGAGAGGCAAAGGGTGACACCTTTATCTCGATCGAGAACCTGGTCGGTTCGGCTTACCGCGATAACCTGCGCGGCGACCACAGCGGCAACATCCTGCAGGGGCTTTCCGGCAACGATCCGCTCTACGGCCGCAGCGGAGATGATCGCCTTTACGGCGGATATGGCCATGATCGACTGCTCGGCGGCGCAGGAGCCGACCGGCTCAACGGTGGTGCCGGCAGCGATCACGCCTCCTATCCTCAGGCAGCAGCGACGAGTATCAGGAATGGCGCAGGGTTGCTTGTCGACCTCCTCCTGCCGCACCTGAACACTGGCGAGGCTAAGGGCGACACCTTTGTTTCGATCGAGAACATGGTCGGCTCGGCATACCGCGATAATCTGCGGGGCGATCACGGCGGCAACATCCTGCAGGGGCTTTCCGGCAACGACCTGATCTACGGCCGCAGCGGCAACGATCGCCTTTACGGCGCTGGTGGACTTGACCAGATTGTTGGCGGCACAGGTGCCGACCGGCTCAACGGCGGTGACGGCAGCGACATGTTCGTCTTTCTCAACGTCCGGGAGTCTTCTCCGTCATCGCGCGATGTCATCTGCGATTTTACAACGGGTCAGGACAGGGTCGATCTTCGAAGCATCGATGCGAACTCTGATATCGCTGGAAACCAAGCCTTCTCCTATATTGGCGCAAAGACTTTATCTGCCAACGCCTGTGAATTGCGGTTCGATAACGGTGTCTTGCACGGCGATATCAATGGAGATGGCGTTGGGGATCTTTTGATAGAGCTTCTGGCGGTCTCAGCTCTGAGCAGCCGCGATATCCTGCTCTGAGCCGCAGCAGCCGGCGAGCTGGTGATGCCGAGTCCGCGTGGTGACGCTTGAACGACGAAGACCTATCGAATGCTCGGCATCTTCTTCTTCGCCTATCTCGGCAAGCAGCCTGGTCCCATACGCCAGCCGAGCGCATCCCGTTCTTCCCAAGCTCGTGGCTGGACAGCGAGAGGTGGTCGCAGGAATTCGGACCAGTCGCTAAGCTTTGGCGATTGACGAAGGACTGATCCGCATGACGAAACGGAAGCGCTATTCGGCCGAGTTCAAGGCGAAGGTGGCGTTGGAAGCCATTCGCGAGGACCTGACGACGGCCGAACTGGCCAAGAAGTACGACATCCACCCCACCATGATCACGGGCTGGAAGAGAACCGCGATCGAGAACATGGCCTCGGCCTTTGACGGCAAGAGTGCTGCCGAGCCGGCGATTTCCGCAGGTGAGGTCGAGAAGCTGCATGCCAAGATCGGCCAACTGGTCATCGAGCGGGATTATTGTCCGCAGCCTCCAGTCTCATTCTCGGTACTGGAGGCAAAAAGCGGTGAAGCAGGATCACCCTGATCTCAGCGTCCGGCGGCAATGCAGCCTGCTGTCGTTGGCGCGCTCGACGAACACTGCGACATGTGCTCTTCCAAGCAGCACTCGCCGCCGCATGTCATAACCCGGTCGTCAGGCGCCTCAAGGAAAAGGGCAAGCCGCACAAGTTGGTCATCATCGCTATCGTCAGACGGCTCATCACCATCGCGAACACCGTCCTGAAAAGCGGCACGGCTTGGCAGCATCAGACCCGCGCATAGACACAGTTGCTAGCCCGCATGGAACTATTCCCAAGCGCTTGGGTTTATGCTAGGCATGGTGCCATGCCAACCATTCTTCGCTTCGATGGCCTGCGGGTCGTGATCTATCCAGATGACCACCGTCCTGCGCATGTTCATGTCATCGGAGCAGAGGGGGAAGCCGTGTTCATCCTGAACTGCCCGGATGGTCCCCCAGTTCTTCGGGAGACCTACGGGTTCTCTCGCCGTGCGGTCTCACGCATCGAAAAAGAACTTGCCAGGCACCTGTCCACCCTTTGCCCAATATGGAGCGACATTCATGGAGATTTCTGAACAAGACTTCACCAAGGCCATCGCCCGCAGCGAGCAGACCCGGCAAGGAGGCTATGCCGTTGCGGCTGACTATGATGCCCGTCAGAGACGTGTGGTCGTCGAGCTGAGCAATGGCGTTACGGTCATGGTGCCGGTGCACTTGCTGGAAGGTTTGGCCGATGCCCAGGACAGTGATCTGACCGAGATCGAAGTAACCCCTGCAGGACTTGGGCTGCACTGGCCAAAGCTGGATGCTGACGTTTACGTGCCAGCCCTCTTACAAGGGGTCTTTGGCACGAAACGTTGGATGGCGGCTCAGCTCGGTGCTTCGGGAGGAAAGGCTTCCACGCCTGCGAAAGCCTCGGCAGCGAGAGCGAACGGCTCGAAAGGTGGACGTCCTCGCAAGCACGCCTGATGGCCATATATTACCTAATTATACGTTCTTGAGAGCAGGACTTTCTTTGCCGCTCATGAATAGATGCTCAGGCGTGATGACTTGAGCCTGATAAGGGCTCTGCCTATCGAAGAGAGGCAGAGCCGGTTGTTCAAAAAGACGCTCAGACATTGATTTGCAAAAGCAGGATCGACGTCGATTGGCATTACTCTCCGTCCGCGGTCTGCAACAGGCTGGTGATCCGGCGTATGGTGGCACGTCTGTTCTCTCGGATGTCTCCCTCTCTGCGGATCTGCGGGTATTGCTCGCCATAGCCCTGAACAATAAGGTTCTCGGGCGGCACCTGAAAATACTCGGACAGAGCCAGGGCAACCGACTCGGCGCGGCGGTCGGAGAGCGCCAGATTTGCCGCGTCCGGCCCCACAAGATCGGTATGACCCTCGATCAGGAAGACCTCGCGCGGGTCTTCCGCAATGGCGTCCTGAATGACATTGCCCAGCGTGGACAACTGCTGGGCCTGATCCGGAGAGATCGCAGCCGAGCCGCTATCGAAGGTGATCGCATCTATATTGATCGGCGCCACCAGGGACCGGACCTCGGGAATGCTGCGAACCTGACCCAGAGTGAAGCGGCGGTCGAGATCGACCTCGCTCCGAAGAGCCTCTCGCAAGGCGGTTTCGTTGTTATAGGTGCCGGAGCTATAGACCGGCGCCGGGGCGGGCAGCGTGGCAACATCCACCGGTTCGACCTCGGCAGTATCATCGATGAGGCGTGTCTGAGTACCATCAGGCGAAACCAGGGTACGGCGCAGGACGCGCAGATCGGCGTCGCGGATGGTCACGACGCGGCTGCCATCGGCGCGGGTCACGATCGTGCGGGACGATCCGTCGTCGAAGTTCTCGGTCGCCACGGTGGATCCGGGCTGGCGCAGCAGGGCGACCTCGTCCTTGATGACCTCCTGGCTGCCGTCCGCGCGGGTCACCACGACCCGGTCAGGGGCACTCAATGCGACTTGGCGGTTGTTGTTCAGGTAGCTTCCCACCGCAACCGCGCCCAGGCCCAGCAGCAGGGCCTTGGCCAGGTCGTTGTTATCGTCATCGTCATCGTTGTCGTTGCGCGCTTCCGTGCGCTGCTGAACGCGCGTCCGCACGGCATCGCGAAGGCTTGTCTCGAAATCCTCGTTCGATGAGCGGCTGTTTTCTCGGGTGATCCGCTGCTCGACGATCTCTCCCCGTTGATCCTCATTCAGCGCAGCGGCACGAGCGGCACGCCTTTCCCGCGCGGCCTGTCGGGCAGCCTCGGTCTGACGGGCATCCGCTTCTGCTGCGCGGGCCTGCTTTGGCGCGGGTTGGGCGGCCCGTTGTTGCGGCGTGCCTTCGCCACGGGTCGTTATGTTGCGTTGCTGCTGTTGTTTGCGCTGAAGGGCGTCACGCACGGCCTGCTCGCCCGGAGCCTTCGCCTCGGCGGGCGGGCGAGCGCCCTGGCGGCCGCCATTGTCAGCGGGCCTGGCAGCCGGGGATTGCCTTTCGGACTGCCGCCGGGCCGGAGGCTCGGACTCCTGCGCGCGTGCGGCGGGACGTTCCCGGTTCTGGTCGCGTTCGCGGCGCTCGGCCTGCTCGCGACGCGGGGTTGGCTGTCCGTCTTGTTGAGACCTCTGGCGTTCCTCGGCCCGCCGGGGGTTTTTATCCTTCTGGTCCTGCTCGGCGCGCTCTTGTGTGCGGGCGGGACGCCGTTCCTGTTGCGCACGTTCCTGTGCAGGTTCCTTCCGCAGGGAGTCCACTTCCCGTTTGTCCTGTGCAGCCTCGCGACGCTGGCGTTCGCGTTGCGGGCGTTCGTCCCCCTGCTGGGCTATGGGTTTGCGGGCCTGCTCGCGGCTTTCCTCGACCTGCCTTGCGGGTGCTTCCTTCGATTGGCCGCGATCCTGGCGCGGCTTTGCCTCTTGCGCCTGCTCTTTGGCCCGCTGCGGCTTCCGCTCGTCCTTGGGCTGGTTTTGACGCTCGGCCCGCTGTGCCTGACTGCGGCGGACAGGCGGCTCCTCCCGCTCGGCCTGGGCCAGGCGTAGCGGCGCGTCGCCATGACCATCGGCGCTTCTGCCCGCGAGTGAAGGTGCAATGACAAAGGCTTGGGAAAGTTGGGGTAGCAAAAGCGACAGGCAGGCTGCGATGGCAGTTGTGTTGCGAATGATCCGACGCATGGCGTCTTCCTTCCTTCAAGCAGGGTCATCACCTGGTGGAAATAACCGCTGGGCACAGGCCGAAGTTCCTTGCACGTCGCGCGTCACAAGCCGCAGCGTCAGAAGGGCGAGAAGCCAGACCGACATCATCCTTCTCGCCTCAGCCAAGTGAACCTGAATGCCGACGGTTCAGTCGCATTTTGACTTCGGGCAGCGTTAAATAAGACCTGATTACTTGATGAGGGACTATTCGCGGCAGACTTGCTGCTGCTGGTGGGATGACAAACTAGCGTCAGGCCACGTGCCATCAACAGCATGCTGCCCACAGCAATTCAAAGGAACTATCTGCAATAGCTAGGAATTACTTCGAACATTCTCAAACTTGGAGATCAGAGATGAAATCGATCCTGTCTACCACGTCGATTGTTGCGGCCATTCTCGCCGCCCCCGCCTATGCACAAACCACGGTTGTGACCGAGACTACACCATCCGTCACCGAAGTTCAGACCGATACCGAGACCACCGGCGGTGGTGCTGCAGGTGGCGCGGCTTCGGGCGCGATTGCCGGAGCGGCCGTGGGCGGTCCGGTGGGTGCGGCCGTCGGGGCAGTTGCGGGCGGTGTCGTCGGCGATATCAGCGAGGACGCCCTGACGCCGGAGACGAGAACCTACGTCATGGAGAACAAGACCGAGTCCGTGGTTCTTGATACTGACATTGTGGTCGGAACGCAGGTGCCGGAAACGGTTGAGATTCACACGATCCCTGAGTCCGAATACAGCTATGTTTATGTCGAGGATCGCGCGGTTCTGGTGGAGCCGCAAAGCCGGAAGATCGTTCACATCTACGAATAACCGAATCCTCAAGACAGGCCGGCTATCAGTCGGCCTGCTGTTGATTTCCACCCAGAACTGAGCCGGATAGGCGCGTAATTTCCACTGAGAATTGAGCCATGTGAACCTTTCCCCAAAGCGA
>NZ_BNCL01000043.1 GCF_014656455.1 Paracoccus aerius | reverse complement strand
TTCGCCACTCGAGGCGAAGCCCAGGTAGCGCTCCAGGGCGTCAGTATCGAGCTTGCGACTTTCGACGTCGAAGCAGTTCTGGACGCCTTGGGGCGCGCGGCGCAGGAATGCGAAAAATGCGGTAGACAAGCAGTTTTCCTTCAAGGTTGTAGGTCATGAGGGGCAGTGTTTAGAGGACATGGCTCGCAACCGGAATTCCTGAAATCAAAGGTTTGATTCCTCCAAGGCTTACCGACGTAAAACGGCTGACAGAAGCCGTGGTCTTGTTCCAGAGCGCCGGACTATCGAGAGATCAAAGCTCTTCGCATTCCTCAGGCGGGATCCTCTTAAACTGGCGTGGGTAGTCTTCGGCCAGACCCTCGAAGATCTCGCTCCCACGGGTGGGCGCCTCTGGCGTGTTGAGGAACTCGTGGGGCCCTCTGCCCGTCACAATCCGCCCCCACATGAGGGCAAAAGCGGCCGTCCGCAGGTCCGGATCGAGATAGTACAGCTCGCCTGGATCATAGGGGAATCGACTCCCATTGTAGGCATTGAGCAGGACCTGGGCGGCCCGCGATGCACTTCCCGTCCCGCTGTGAAGACGGGTCAGGGCCAGCAGGAGACCAACGGCAGCGGCATAGTCGCCGCGCTCATAGATGCCGGTGCGGCCTTGGAAACGCGCGCGCTTCTGAGCGAAGACCTCAGCGTCAGTGAGGGGGGCGGCATCGTCTAAATCGAAAGGAGGCATGGGATGTCCTTTGCTTGGGCCATGTCTGGCGGGTGTGCAAAGAACATTGGTTTGTTGGGGATATCAGGAAAGAAAATCAGGCCCTCTTAGACGATATCGATCTTGCATCTTTGCCTTGCAGGCGATGAGCAGGCTCGACCTGCAAAAAACAGCATGGTAGAGCAGAGCGAAGATCACGAGACTGTGATCTTTATCATCAAGAGTTCAGGCGAGTTGGGTAACCATGTTTCTTAAAATATCGACGGCCATTGCATTTTGCTCTCTGGCGATGGCTGCACAGGCTGCGCCAGTGGCCTATGACTATCACAGCATAACATGGGACACCTCTGAGGATTTTGAAAAATACTCATCGGGAAGACTTGGAAGCAATACATTCAACGGCTTTTCAATTGATTTTTCTGGGGGATCATCTAACAGTCCTGGTGTCTGTTTCGAGAGTGTTTACTGTCCCACGAAGGCACTTGTGGAATGGGATGAGGGAGAGGGCGCACGAAACCTCTTAGGCTTCTCAGGCGCCACGAAATATGTTGGGTTCCTGCTGGATACTTTTTGGGACAATGGGTATCCGGAACCGCGCACTGATCTCCCGGATACGTTCCAGATTGTAGTGGAGGGGGTTTCCGGTGTATTCAAGACAAGCCTCACCCCGACTGCTCCAGAATATTTGGGATTTTTTGACTCGGCCGGGTTGATCTCGATTTCCATTCTCAATTTCGGCAGCGAATACGAAAGTGGGAGCGCAATGTGGAATTATGCCATCGATGATGTCATCACAGGGACGGATGTTGCTCCCGTGCCTCTGCCTGCTGCCGGAGGCTTCCTTCTTGCCGCTTTGAGCAGCTTGGGCTGGCTGACCAAGCGCAGAAAGCAAAGCGCCGCCTGATGTAGTCACGCCCTGGTAGCCTGTGCCGCAACACCGCTGCACAGGCTGTCGGTGATCAGGAGGCAGATCTCAAAATTTGGGCTCTCCGGCTGCAGCAACCCTAAGATGATCCACCGCACCCGTAACGAAGGGTGAACATCGGATAACAGGTTTTATGGGGTGCAACCCACAGTAGAAATACATCCTCGCAGGTGTTGTGCAACCAACTTCGCCGAATGGCTTATCACTTCCCGACGCGGGAAGATGTGATGGAGCCTCCACGCCTGGCCAAGCTGATAGAACGTCCGTGTTCTTCCCAGAGCGGAACGCAGCAAGTTCAGATGACTACTAACCTTGATTCAGTGTATCGTCCTGATTTTAGCGGCGAATCAAATTCAAGATCATGATAAAGGCGAGATGGTGAAAAACGTTTCAGAGGCTATATTTAGGCAAATCACTCCTGCAGACTATTTCAACATCAATAAGCAGCCCGGCACAGAAGATGGAGGTGGAGGACAGTCATATATTGATGTCCCGGTGAGGAACGTAGACATACCTACGTGGCACTCTTTCTTTGACGATATTATTCCACAAAGTACAAGAAGCGGACCCCTCTGGTCTGTTAATATTAACAGCTTAGGAGGATTGGGCAGCCAAGAAGTTGAAATAGGGCAAAGAAGAGCTGCAAGCGTAAATATAAGGTCACAGAAACTATTCAGCCGCGCCAGTAATAGAGTTTTTGCTTGGCATCCTGACAAAGGAGGGTTCCCTCGCGCTCCTGCAGACATGTCTTCAGCTGAAGATCCACGTGTTATTGAGCTTACCGCGGGTGTTCGAGTATTCTTGTTAAAAACAGATAATCATGAATACTGGGCAGGTTGGCTAAAAACGGAAGAAATTGAGAGATTGTCCGCAATTGACCAGCGCTTTGAGGTCATGCTTACTGAGCCAGCCGGACATATAAATTTTGAGCCCACAATAAAACTTGATATTTCGAGCCTAAAAGATCCATTTGGTCTGCATCCACCAGCTTCTGCTGAGGTAGAAGGGACAGGTAAAGGAGGGAAAACCACTACCAAAATAAAAGCGCCCTACAACGCAAAATCTGGCCGCACCGAAGATGCAATAGCGGCGGAGTTGTTTCAAGATGATGCTACCTCAGAAGAGGTAAAGAAAACTAAAAAATTTGTAGAAGTATTTGATCGAAACCGCAAATCAGTTAGCGCGCTTAAGCAGCTTTACAAAACATGTCAAATAACTGGCGAAAAATTTGTCTTCAATAAAAGTAATGGTGATCCATATTTAGAAGTTCATCATCTTATCCCTTTAGGGGAAGGTGGGTCAGATGATCCAGCCAATCTTGTTGTGGTAAGTGCGCATATGCACAGAATGCTACATTATGCTGTCGTCGAGGGGATTGATCTGAAAAAAATATCGAATGGCCGGCTGAGTTTCACGATCAATGGAGGTAAATACACAATCACATGGCTCCCAATGCATTATAAAATAATAAGTAACGCGAATGCACCTACCTCTTAATGTGGAATAGGTATTCCATAACTGTTCCACCCTGTCCCCCGGCATTGCTTCTGAATCGCATGAACGGAAACTTTTCGAGTGTGACTTCACCTACTTCAGAGAAAAGATCTAACAATTGCTCTTCCGAAAGGAGACCATCTTCGCTGTAGCTTATCATGAATTGGTCGCACTCTACGGAATCGAAAATGGAACGGAAGGCATTTCGGATTTTAACCTTTGAGCAGAAATCAGAGTACTGATCACGCCATGGCCTCAAGCCGCTGACGCCTACCGCTTCCGGCGCATCGCCACGAGCAATTGTTTCGATGATATGATAGTTGGCCGCGTATTGCCTCTTCATATAAGGGGGATCAATGTAGCATAAATCTGCTTTCACCAAAGGGGCTATTTCTTCGGCGGGACCCTGATATACTATGTGATCAATACGCTGCTTTCTCATGAATATCGTTGGGCGTAGCTCAAGTCGCGATAAGGATCCGTTTCCCCATTTCGATCTGTGGTGGCCGTACGTTCCAGCAATATTAGCTACTCGGTTGCTCGCAAGAACCAAATCATGACGCAAAAGAGAGTTCTCAGGTTCAGACAGAACCCCATTCGCAACCCAATCATTGAGCTGCGCGGTTATGGCGTCGATGTGCGCAGCATTGGGGCTGCTGAAGTATTTGCGTGGCTTCTGTCCATTTCCCGGTTGCCCATCCGGAGAGTACTCTTTGAAGAAGTGACCTTCGATAGGCCGGAGCTGATTTAAGTAGTCCAGAATGTTTCTGTAGCTGCCAATGCCTACCTCTTTGAACGTTGGATCTTCAGGTATACATAACCTTACTCGCGCATGGTGCGCGGAGAACGTCATGAGGTCTGACGCAATGACGCGGTAGCCTGACTGCGCAAGAGCCTCAGAAACAGAGGCCGTTCCACACATCAAGTCAGCGACAGTAGCGCCAGTTGGTACTGCTTTCTGGAAGGAATCCAAAAGTATCGGCAGAAGCCGAGTCTTATTTCCGATGTATCTATATGACATAATTTTCTTATAATATTATTTCAGAACCAATAGCGTGGCTGTCGAAGTCACTGAGTGCGCGCATTGGTTCAAGATCTTGCGCACTACAGATGACCTCCTTTACCCATCTAAGGTCTGAATGATCCAGGCGATACATGCCTGCAATCAATCCCTCTATTTCAAGATCGAGGGCTTTGCACTTCCCACCGTTTTGTAAATGGACCTTGACCTTTTCCGCTATTACCTCCGCCTGACGCCATATTTGACTTCCTGGCGATGGAATAGGAATAGGAAGCTCCTTTAGAGACTTGGGCGTGACATACGGATGTGAGCGCCATTCATTCTCACCCGACTTCCGCAGGTGATACGCAAACATGATGCGTGAGGATAGTATGCCCAACGTGTAGTATAGAAGGAACCGGTGTTGGTGGTTCTTTGGAACATAATGAAATACCACCTGATTGGTGGCAGCCTGCCGTTTTGTGACAGTAGCTTTTAGGCCGACTCCCGTCTTTCGTATTAAAAGCCGTTCTTGTGAATAAGCTTCAATGCACTTGTAGTTAATTCCCGGAACGTTCATCTTGATCTGTCGGGAACAAGATAGGACATATCTTCCTATATCCTCTCCGACTATAAGAGGCATAAAGCCAGCCTGTTTCGTATCAGTCACCTGAACAATGCTCTGTTGCAGCATTGCTTCGGAATTATCAACGTGTCCACATCCTCGACATGTTACTTCTCTGGGGCGGGTAGGAGCAGGAAGTGCATGGTCGCAGTTCCTACAAATTCTTACCAGCCCGCGTTTTGAGAGCTCTACGCCTCTTCCGGAAACGAAAAGGTCCGTCCATCCGCCTCCTAAGACTTCGATCTTGTCCAGGATGTTTTTCTCAGTCTCGCGAACGTCAATATCCCAGCGACATTCCTTATCAGTCAAGAACCGCTGTTGGGATATATAATGACGCTCCTCCGTCCTTATCTCTTGTAGGCTGCAATTTCCTGATAACACAGCGTCTCTTTTCGATTTGGACAAACGGAACACCTCAACTCTCTGAGCCGATTTTGGTTGTTCCTTCCGAACCAATAAGACGGTGGTTCCTCGATAAACGCCTCTGAAAATTCCTTCGCCAAGGCGGGCAATTAGTTTAATCGAGTAATGCTGCGCAAGCAGTCGTCTGGTTGGAGCATGCTCTGGAGAAAATATGGCGTCTGGCAAAATGAAAACTGCATAACCGCCTTCGTGAAGCGCTTGCATCGACATTTCGACAAACAGAGACCAACTGTCGAATTGACCGGTGGCGAGGGAATAGCCCAGAGTCCTCAACTGATCTGCTGAATGCAGTAAGTCTGCACCCCAAGGTGGGTTAGATATCACCGCGCCAATTCGTCTTCCGTCAATAGCGTGCGGCAAAAATGTTGAAAGCAACATGTCACCGGTTTTGATAGAAGAACGGTTTCCAAGGCGCTTCCGAGCTGAGCTGCAAGCCTCGGCATCAATATCTGCTCCTATGAGATGTGCATTGGGAAGGTGGTTTTTGGCCGCATGCAGGAGTTCTCCATCCCCGCATGCAGGATCAAGGATACATCCGTCCCATTGCGGTCCAAGATACTCTGCAAGGAGATTTGCCGACCAAGCTGCCAAAAACGATGGGGTATATACCTGTCCCTTTTCAAAGCCTGTGGGCAAGCTAAGTGAGGCGCCATCTGAGTGAGCAGGTGTTTCAGTTATAAACATGTGCGTTTCCTACCCTCAAGAAGAACTCTTTGAGGAAGCCAACTTCTTATATTCTTGCCAAATTCGTTCGATGAACTGGCCCTGCGTTAGTCCCTCCCGTTCAGCCGCCGCTGCGATTTCCTCACCAATTTCTGGTAGCACCTTGGGGTGCAACTGATAGGTTCGCGGGCTTGGCTTCCGGCCTGGCTTCTTGCGCGGAGTTCGGTCGAGAAAGCCTCTTGCTTCTCCTACTTCGTCAACGCGTCGGACCTCCTCTGCGGTTGTGTCCTTTGGCCGGGCCTTCAGGCCTGGCAGCCTATTTGAGCCGCTCATAGACAGCCTCCGCGAATTCCCGCGCATTTGCGGCAGCCTTATCGACCTTGCCCCCAGTAACCATTTTGGGATCGCTCATCATCGAGGTGAGATCGCCGCCGTACGCGAAGATTTCTGAGAAAGCTGCTCGTGCCACCAGTGACGGCTCGATGAGGTCTATCCCTGCTCCGCGCAGCTGCTCCTCCAGTTCCTTTTGAACCCGACTTTTTACAGCAGCGCTTGTTTTCGTCAGTACCACAGCGTGGCGGATTGTGCGGCCAAGGGCTTCTTCCTCCTCTCGAACCAACGCCAATGCCTCTGAGCCAATTTCGGCGTCCAATGCAGTTGGCTGCATGGGCACAAGCACCAAATCTGCTTGGGAGATTGCGCGGCTAACAAGCTGTGAAGCGACGCCCTCGAGGTCCACAATTACGATCCTGCCATCCCCATCAGCCCTTCGGATCATTGGGACAATTTCAGACCGGCCGATGTCACTGCGGAGCACAATGCCTTTAGGGACACCACGTGATGCCCAGCGACTGAGAGACTTATTCGGATCACAGTCCATGACCGTAACCTCAACCCCCATCCGGGCGAACTCTGAGGCAAGGAGCACCGCGCATGTGGATTTTCCAACCCCGCCTTTGGGGCTCGCCATGACGATGACAGGCATTGTTCTCACCTAATATATGTACCGGTTTTATATCTCTTACCGGTTTTATTTGCAATACCGGAAATGTTTCCAATACCAGTTTTTAACCTCATGGTCTGCCGCGCTTGTTCTGCCAGCTCTTACAGAAGCCCAAAAAGCTGCGCTCAGGGCTTCGCGGAGCCTCACCTTTCTTACCAAGCCAAGTTCGCCACTGCCTCTCGATTTGTCGCACATCCCAGCCAACGGCAATCTTCCGCGCGTCGTGATAGACGTCCGGATTAAGGTGGCCGGTCCAGGCAGAGGGGACAGAAACTTCGATCATGCTACCTCTATTCCGGAAGATGACCTGATCAGCTTCGGCGTCATGAAAAATGTGATAATCAGGCAAGTGATCAGTAAGCGCCATTTCTCGGATCGTGTGTCTGAAGCGCTTTAATTCGGTGCGCGCTCCAGTGCGGCCCAAAAGCTTGTCGAGCCCTATTTTCCAACTTTCCGAGTGTCCGCAGAATTTACGAGCAATCTCATAGATACGACGTTCTATGGGCTTCCGGAGCCGAAAATAATCCGGATGCAAAGTAAGAACCTGGTTGCGACGAATAGAATTGAAGATCCACTCCGAAATCGTGATCTCAGCGAATAGGATGCGGCCTTCACTTCCATGTTTACGCCTTATCTTTGCCTTCTCTATTAGATGAAATGATCCGGTTTCCTCTTCATCCCCAAGAGGGATAGAATCCTCAAAGCCTGCCGTGGTGATATTGGTTTTAACCACCGTGCCCATTAGCCGATCCAGACCCTCGCAAAATGCGTCGTAGTCTTTCCCACCGGTCCCTCTGTTGGTGAACATCAAGAGGTCGCGTGGGTTGAACCGTATCTCGCGCGAAACCTTCTCCCCACGGTTCAGTGCTTCCATGACCTGAGAGACAACGTAAATCAAAATGTCCTTATCATAGATGGTCGCTTGGCCTTTCGCGCTGGGTATTACTTCCAGCCATTTATCACCATGTTGATACCTCCGGATGGTCGTATCAGGCTTCTTGCTCAGGGCGTAAAACGGATGCTCCATCTTGGGTATCAAGTCTTTTAGAACCGCATCCGCGACGTCGCAGACGAAAAAATCACGCTGCGGGTGGCGATCTGGCAGAAGGGCGTCCAGTGGATTCGGGGTATCAGGAACCATTGCTGATCTTTCGGGGTATTAGGAACCGATGTCAAGGGTTCGGGGTATCAGGAACCAAAAGACGGAGAACGGGAACTGGAATTCGGGGTATCAGGAACCGCAACGAGAATTATTTCATTTCATATCAAAGACTTAATAGCATAATTCTGGTCCTTAACACAAGATCTAACACATATCTAACACCTGGGCTCATAGTCATCAGAACCTAATGAGCCATTGAACCCAAAAGTGCAGACGCTGTGCTGACAAGCTGAAATCAACTAACTACTTGAAGACGCTTTGAAAAACCTATCCTTGCCGACGCTTTCGGCGCCCTCTCCCTAAGGAACTATGAAAATCTACTCCTTATTGTTTCCGTAACCTCTGCAATGAACCCTTTTATTGCCTGCCACCCACGAACAGTGGCCTCAAGTATGGAAATATAAAAGGATAATTGATGACAAAGAATATTAGAAGAGGTGAACTGAATTATGTCAAATTGCTGAAAGATAAAAACAGTCTTCTCGACGCACTTACAGGAATGAGCCCTGATGGGTATGCTTATCTGAAAGGACTGTTAAATTACACCGGATCATCCTCTTGGGAAGGCATAAAAGCAGTGCCGCCCGGATCATTTCTGGAAGATATAATCGAACTCTTCCGTTGCCAAACAGATATCCCCTTAGAACTTCCACTCGTCGCCGTTCTTTGCCACGTATCAGGTTTCCTGAATGCTGTAGGAGCACAATACGAAATAGGTGGTTCCCTCCAAGCGCCTCGCCTGTGGATCATCGCCCTGGCATCGTCTGGATCCGGGAAGAGCTACGCAATCAAAACTGTTGGCCGCTGGTTATCTGATGCAAGTGGTAATGATGCTGTTCCCCAGCTGTCCGGTGCCTCATCCGCTGCACAGTTTGTGGCAAACGTCGCGCAATGTCCTCGCGGCATCTGGTTCCGGGACGAATTTGGGCAATTTATGAGCCAAGTCCAGAACCTGCAATACATGGAGGAGATCAAAGACATACTTCTCCGGGCCTACTCTGGAGATCCTATTGAGCGTAAGACTAAGGAGGTTCAGATCGAGGTCAGGGAGCATGCGCTTACTATTCTCGGGGTGACAGTCGAAGACACATTCGAGAAGCAGATTGGAGCAGAGTCTTTGGTCGATGGTTTCGCCCAGCGTTTCAACTATATCCACGCCAAAGCCGACCCAGAGCGACCACTTTCCAAATTTCCGATTTATTTCGAAAACATGGACAGCCCGGAAATCCAAGTACCGTTTCAACGTCTCCGAAAGACATGGCTTCACCTAATTGGCCGCAATGATCTGCCCGATGCGGTTTTCAGATTCGATGAAGATGCTCTCCAGCTTTTCAAGGTCAATTTTCGGAGCTTGTTTGAGGAAGCCAACATTCCTGCAAGCTTCTTCCGTCGAGCCATGTTCTCAGTCTTCTCGTACGCTGTTGTTTTTCATGTAATCGCAGGACGCATGGGAACAACCGTCGGAACCGAAAGCGTCTCGCTGGCGCTGCGCATGGTCGCCCTTCATCTGGATCATGCGCGGCAGCTTCTCGACGGCTACGGCCTGTCTGAACTGGAGAAGGTTGTTCGCAAAGTCGAGGTTTTGCAAAAAAGGTATGTGACGCAGGGCCGCGAACTGAAAGCCCGTGACATTATCTCCGGTGTCCGTGAAATAAAGACAGCAGGGCAAGCTTACTCGATCTTAGATCTCTTGAACGGATAATTCCTCGCTCTACCGCGCCTTGGGGCGTCCCCCAAGGCCGGTGCAGATGCATGGTTGCTGTACGCCCATCTCCAAGCCCTGCAGCGGCATCTGGACTGCACTGCGCTTACACAAGGCCCGACAGGCTCTCCTCGCCTCTGGCGTAGTGATCGAGCGCCAGGGGACCTCGAATTATCTTGGGATGCATCCATAGGCGCCGCAGTGCGAAGTGGCTCCAACGGCATCGGAGCACGGAGATGATCTTTTAAGAGGGATAATCAAAATACAGCACTTTATATCTCTTGCCCCGCAGGGCCCGCCTTTTTCTTCGAAAAAGGGTTAGCGGGTTAACCGTTTTTTTGAAACGGATAAAAAGCTCTATCTTCCAGAACATGAGCAGTATTGAAAATAAAGGCCGGTCAGGGGCTGTGCGACAAAAACTCCTGAGATGGGTCGATCTGGCAAAAATGGAAAAACATGGCAGACGCGATGACATCAGCAGCCAGCGCAGGAAAGTCCGCGATGAATCTCCTCTCTATTTCGGCGGATCAGATCTAAAAGATCTTCGTAATGCTCACATGCAAGGCGTAAAGACATCGAGCAAAGGAGCCTGTATTCACGCGATCGTCCAGTTTCCGAGTAAGCTCATTGACGGTTGCGACCCTGGCCAGCAGTTCAACATGCTCGTGCACGCCCGGAAGTTCCTGAATGAATACCACGGTGGCGATGCCGTATTCGCAGCGCGTCTCGACCGCGACGAAGCCGGGAGACATACGGTCGATGTTTTTCTTATGCCGCGCTACGATTATCACTACAAGGATGGGAGAATCTTAAAAAAAGCATCGGTTTCAAAGTTCTCGAAGGAGGAGGCCAAGCGGCGCTATGGCCGGGATGACCGGCGGGCTCAAGGATCCGCGCTGCAGGACGCCTGGTACGAGTATATGCGCGCCGAGATGGGGCTCGACGTCCGGCGACCGGAGCGCAAGAAAGCGTTCGCGGCGGACCGGGTAGAGCCCGAAGTCTATGGTCTCAAACAGGATCAGGCGGCGCATGCAAAAGCTGTCGAAGCGGAACGGGGTCGGATCAAGAAAGCATGGATGAGGATCTCCCGCACCAAGCGCCGTAATGATGAGGTAGCCCAGGAGCTCCAATTACAGTCGGTTGCACTGGAGAAAGAGCGCCGATCTTTGCGAGACGTGATGTCCTCTTTTGCGGAACTTGCCGGAAAACGTGGCGAGTTGGCGAAGGTCAGAGCGGTGGAAAACCTGATGAAGTTTTTGAAGCCGAGAGAAAATCAGAAAATCAAATAATTTATTTCCGTGCATCGCAAAGAGAGCCATTTCCTGAGTAATGCAGGAGAAAACAATATGGCTTATATTTTCGGATCCCTTGACGCTGCCCCACCAGCCGTCCGCGCGGCTTTTGCCTCTTTGTCGGAGGGGAGAACAAAAGCAGAGATCGATGCAGCACGGCAGTATAATGCAAAGACTTTGAGGGCTCTAAGGGTCTTGGCAGATCATGTCTTCGAGCTCATGCCCGAAGCCTCGCTTGCTGACTTCCGCAGGAGTATTCGTGAACTGAGCGAACAGCACGGAAATCCGGCTTACCCCTTTGCGGCATTTGTTCACGCGGTCGTCTGGACCGCCATTTTCGAAGCCGACAATGAGATGAGGAGCCAGGACAACGACGAAGATGCGGGGCCGATGTCGGTGTCCGAACTGCAATTGCTGTTCGGAGAGATCCGCGAAGAGCTGACTCTGGCCGAAGCATCAAATCACCTGAGAAGGAAAGACCGTGATCTGATGCGGTAACACGGAGCATCATGAATGAAGTGCAGGCACGATCCCGGTGCAAACGGCGGGTCCGTGCCTGCTCTGGATCAGGGCCAAATCGGATTGAGCACCCAGTCGCTGATGATCTGGCGCTGCTCGTAATCAAGCCTGCCGACGTCCAGGACATCGAAGTCGAAGTCGTCATTGGAGCGGCACCAAACAGACGCGAAGAATCGCGCCAGAACGG
>NZ_BNCL01000042.1 GCF_014656455.1 Paracoccus aerius | reverse complement strand
CTAAAAGGAACTTTGTGGATGTCCACTGCAAACGAATACGCCGGATTAGCTGCACTTTCCATCTGCGAGTCACTCCTGCTTGCCATGAATGACGCCGAGTTGTTGCCCGAAAACGAGATCATGGGAGTTCTGCGGGATGCCGCGGCTGCCCACGAGAACGCCATTGGCACTGAGGTAAACAGGAAGGAGCACCGGGCTGCTGCTGACCTGATCAACGCAATCATTGTTGGTGGCAAATCGGTTCGGCACCCGTGATGTGGGTTTGCGTGCGCCGATTGGCATCCTGAACCTGCTTCGGTGAGCGTTATTCATCATGTGTTCGGCCCCCATCATCCTTGGCGTCAGGAAGACGCCGTAGCCAGAAAGAGCCTGGCAATCCTGGGAGATACCTATGGAAGAACGTCTTGTAGATGTTATCGACAGCAAGGGACGGGTCCTGCACACTTATCCCATCACACTTGGTGAGGCCGACAGAGTTGCCAGCGACGCCGACTACAAGGCCAAAGCCTTGCAGGCTGCCGCTCATGGTATGCTCGTTCCCCACGCCGAACTCCCTGGCTTGACCACCCGGATGCACCAAAGCCGGGGAGGCCGGCTGCAGCCCTATAGCGATGAGATCAGCACCACTTCGGAAACCAAACTTGGCTTAGAACAGGCTGTTCGTGATCAGGCCTATGCCCTGTGGGAACAGGAAGGGCGGCCAGACGGACGCGCCGAAGAGTTCTGGCATCGTGCCCTCGAGCAGCATCTCAAGGGGCGTGCCTATGTCCTGTGGCAGCAAGAGGGGAGTCCGGACGGCGGCGCCGACAAAGATTGGCATCAAACCCGCGAGTTCCAGTCGCAATAACGATTGGGGAGCGGCGTGAGGAACACCGCGCAAGGGCCACCACAAAGAGCATCACCCTGGCGCCGCCGAGCCATAAGCAATTCCCAGGCAGCGTTTTCGTCAAGAACCAAAGGTCTATCAAGCTTGCTCCACCCCCTTCTACTAGCAATCCGCATTCCCGCCGTCTCGGCGGAACAGCTTGGCTGCTGCCCCCTAGCGCGCGCCGCTGTTTACGCAAAAAGCGAATGCAGGTGGGCATGAAGGTTGCCGATACGGCCTTGTGTGACCTGTCAGTTGATGTTGTCGACAAGCGTGTGGTCCTGTCCGGCCAGCTGGTCGTGTGGACGCTGAGCAAGCTGTCTGACACGCCAGATGCGGCGCAGATTGATCTTGCTGCGGTGATCCGGATGGATACGGCAGGTGCATGGGAACTGACGCGGCGACGTGCGGCAGGCGGCAGGCTGACCGGACTGTCGGACCATCATGCCAGTCTGCTTGCGACCGTCACTGAGGCGTTGCCGGTGCCGGACCCGGCCGTCGAAATTCCTGCCTGGTGGCGTCGCACTCTGGAGGGGACAGGGCGTCGCGTGGCCGGGGTGCTGGTGTATCTGAGCGAGCTGGCCGAGTATCTGGGACGCACCCTGGCGGCGCTTTGGCGGGGCTTATGCCACCCGTCACGATTTCCTGCGACGTCCCTGATCCATCACTGCCAGGAAACCGGCTTGCGTGCCGTGCCGATCGTTGCCGTCATGTCCTTCCTCATCGGTGTGGTCCTGGCCTTCCAAGGTTCGGACCAGCTTCGCCAATTCGGGGCGGAGGTGTTCGTGGTCGACCTGATCGCGATCTCGATCCTGCGCGAGCTGGGCATTCTGCTGACCGCGATCATCGTCGCGGGACGCACGGCCTCGGCGCTGACCGCGTCTATTGGGTCGATGAAGATGCGCCAGGAGATCGACGCAATGCGGACCCTGGGGCTTGACCCCGATCTGGTGCTGGTTTTGCCCCGCATATTGGCCTTGGTCTTGATGCTGCCGATCCTCGGCCTGGTTTCGGCATTGACCGGACTGCTGGGCGGGGCGGTCATGTCCTGGATCGAGCTGGGCATTTCTCCGGCCGTTTTTGTGGCGCGATTGGCAGATGTCAGCGTCAGCCATGCCGTGGTCGGGCTGACCAAGGCGCCGGTTTTCGCATTGATCATTGGCGTGATCGGCTGTCATGCCGGGATGCGTGTCGGCAAGGATGCTGAATCGCTTGGACGGATGACCTCGTCCGCCGTAGTCAGCGCGATCTTTGCGGTCATCATCGCCGACGCAGCCTGCTCGATCGTCTTCGCGCAGGTGGGATTGTGAACGGCGGTCCTGTTGTCCGCGTCCGCGGCCTGCGCACGCAGTTTGGCAATCACGTCGTGCATGAAGGGCTGGACCTGGACCTGCGGCGTGGCGAGATCCTGGGCGTCGTCGGCGGGTCCGGGACTGGCAAGTCGGTCCTGCTGCGCGCCATTGTGGGCCTTGAGGCGTGCCAAGGCGGCACAATCGAGGTGTTGGGAAAGCAGATCGGAACCCTTTCCGGTGTTGACCGTCGCGCACTGGAACATCGTTGGGGCGTGATGTTCCAGGACGGAGCCCTCTTTTCGTCGCTGACCGTGCGCGAGAATGTCGAGGTGCCGCTGAAGGCCGTGGCAGGACTTTCGGATACACAGCGACAGGGATTGGCGGAACTCAAGGTCTCGATGGCGGGGCTGCCCTGGAAGGCCAACGGCAATTATCCCTCGGATCTTTCAGGAGGGATGCGCAAGCGGGCGGGACTGGCTCGCGCGCTGGCGTTGGACCCGGAGATCGTTTTTCTGGACGAGCCTACGGCCGGGCTGGACCCGATCGGTGCATCGGCCTTCGACCGGCTTATCGTGACGCTGCGCGACGCGCTGAACCTGTCGGTGTTTTTGGTGACACATGACCTGGACACGCTGCACGCCTGTTGCGACCGCGTGGCGGTGCTGGCCGAACGCAAGGTGCTGACAACCGGCACGATGGCCGAGATGCTGCAGGTCGATCACCCTTGGGTGCACGAGTATTTCCACGGGCCTCGGGCGCGCGCTGCGAACGAAGGCATCCCGGACAAGGACTGATCCCATGGAAACCAAAGCCAACTATATCCTGATCGGGGCCTTCACGATTGCAGGCTTCCTGGGCATCCTGGGGTTTGTTCTGTGGTTTGCTCAATTGGAACTGGACCGTCAATTCGCCTATTATGACGTGTACTTCCCGGACGTGTCAGGCCTCGGTCCGTCGTCTGACGTGCGTTTCGCAGGGCTGCCGGTCGGGCGGGTCGTGGACATGCAGCTGGCCCCCGGCAATCCCCTGCCTGTCCGGGTTCGGCTGGAGGTGATCCTGGATACGCCCATACGCAGTGACAGCGTTGCCGCAATGGAGGTGCAGGGCGTCACGGGCGTGGCGCTTGTTGCGGTCACCGCAGGCTCCGAGAGCGCGCCCTTGCTCAGAGAGACCGACACCTCTGCTGTGCCGGTCATCGCCTCCAGCCGATCGGCACTGCAGACGCTCAGCGACGAGGGGCCGCAGATCATCAACCGCCTCAGCCTGGTCGCCGAACAGCTGTCCCAAATCCTGGGACCGGACAATCAGGGCCGGGTGGCTGCGATCCTGGACAATGTGGAACGATCCAGCGGCAACCTGGATCAGGCGTTGGACGATGTGGCCACAGCGACGGAGGCGATTTCAGAAGCTGCCACGGGCATTGCGGCCTTTGGAACGCAGATGGATGGCCTCAGCCGCAGTGCCGGCGTGACGCTGGAGCGTTTTGCCGATGCCGCGTCCGAGGCCGAGACCACTTTGAGCGCCGCCACGGCGACACTGGACCGGGTGGACCGCTATGTTTCAGGCGATCTGACGACGCTGACACAGCAGTTGGAACGCAGCGCTGCCGGGTTGACCGCTTTCAGTGAACGAGGCGCGACCAGCCTGGACGGTCTCGACACGGCATTGGCCGCAGGCACGCGCGCCTTTGACGCGGCAGAAATGGTCATCAGCCGCGATCTTGCCCCCGTGGCCGGCGACCTGCGTGGCACTTTGGCTGCGGTGAACACCGCGCTGGCCAGCCTGCCAGAAGATCTGCCGCAAATCACCGCTAGCCTGCGTCGGGCCGCAGACTCGGCCGCTGTGGCGTTTCAGTCGCTGGGTATCGTGATCGAGGGCGCCCGCGCACCCGTGCAGACATTTGCCGCTGACACGTTGCCCCAGATTTCGCGCTTGTCTCAAGATCTGCGCTCGCTGGTCGAGAACATGAATCAGCTTGTCTCAACCCTGCGCCGCAATCCGACACAGTTGCTATCCGGTCCTCGTACCCCTGAATTCCGTCGATGATGAGGTTTCCCATGCGCCTGCTTCCCGCCGTTTTGATCGCAGCCTTGAGCACCTTGCCGGGATGTGGTGCTCTGTCCGCCCTTCAGGGCGAACCAGAGCGCGATCTGTTCGAGCTGCGCCCTCCTGCTGCCCGCAGCTGCGGGCGGGCCCGCATTGGAGAACTGGTTGTCGAACCCCCAAAAGCGCGCGGCACGCTCGACAGCGACCGGATCATGATCCGTCCGTCGGCCCTGCAGACACAATACCTGCCAGACGCGCAGTGGGCGATACGGTGCCAGCAATGCTGCAGCGTTTGCTGGTCCAAAGCCTGGGCGCAACGGGCAGCTATTCCCAGGTCGGCCGCGCTCCCCTCGGTCTGTCGGGAGACTATGCCCTGATCAGTGAGGTCCAGGATTTTAACGCCGAACTGACCCCTGATGGCGTGATCATTCAGATGACGGTTGATGCGCAGATGGTAAGCGAGATGGAAGCAGACGTAATCTCGCGTGGTCGTTTCGCCGCCACCGTTCCCGCGGCGAGCACCCGCACGGCAGATTTGGTCCCGGCCTTCGATGCAGGGGCGCGGCAGCTGGTCACGCAGATGACCGACTGGGGTCTGCGCGCCTCTGGTGTGAACCCGGCGGGGTGTCGATAAGGAAAGGGCCGCGCAGCTACTATCCTGCGTGCCGGAAGGGTCCAACTTCCGGATGTGTCCCGGCGCTGCCGACGTGACCACGGAACTAGTTTGAGGGCTCTGCGCACACCGCAGCCTCTGCGTAATGGCAAAAGCTATGAAGGAATTCACAAATGACGGATATCAGGTTTGATTTCGAAGGCAAGACGGCGCTGGTCACCGGCGCAGCTTCGGGGATCGGGCGTGCGATTGCGCTGGAACTCGGCGCTTCGGGTGCTCTGGTCGTTATCAGTGATCTTGACGCGGAGGCCTGCCGCTCGGTGGTCGAAGAGATCGCAGCGAATGGTGGGAACGCTTGCGTCTTTGCTGCAGATGTTTCTGACGAGGATGCAATGCGGGAAGCGGTCGAATTTGCCCAAAGGAAGGGCGGCGATCTGCACATGGCCGTCAACAACGCCGGGATCGGCGGTCCAAGCGTCCCCACGGGCGAGTATCCGGCCGCCGACTGGCGGCGGGTGATCGATATCAACCTTAATGGCGTCTTCTACGGGATGCGCTGGCAGATCCCGGCCCTGCTGCGTGCGGGCGGCGGCTCGATCGTGAACATGTCGTCGATCCTCGGCTCTGTCGGGTTCGCCAAGGCCGCGCCCTATGTCGCGGCCAAGCACGGGCTGCTGGGACTGACAAGAACGGCTGCAATGGAATATGCGCAGCAAGGCGTGCGGGTGAACGCCGTCGGACCAGCCTTCATCAACACGCCGCTTTTGTCGGCAAATCTGTCGCCCGAAACGCTTGAGGCACTGGCGGTGATGCATCCGATGGGCCGCATCGGCACCCCGGAAGAAGTTTCGGGGCTGACCTGCTTCCTTCTGTCAAATCGCGCCAGTTTCATCACCGGCAGCTATCACCTGGTCGATGGCGGCTACACCGCGCCCTGAACCCAGCTGGAGTCCCCCATTGGATCCCTGTCTTCAGCGCAGGCAGTTCCAGCCTGAAATTCGGCCTGTTCGATGAGGATCGCCAAATCTTCAAGGGCAGCTTTGACCGCTTCCGCGAAAACGGCTGCGACCTTGTCTTCGAAAGCCCCGGCAGCGAACCAGTGCCGCATCGTGCTCAGCCGGTTCCACCCATCCACAAGCCCGAGGCGATTGCAAAAGCCGTCTATCGTGCAGCCCTCCAAGCCCCAAGAGAAGTCTGGCTGGCTGGTTCAGCCGTGAACTGCCGCGAAGCGGGTACAAGGCTCGGATGGCGCGGTCCCGCTGCGTGAACACAAGATACTGCTTGCACGCCGGCTTCTTTCAAATCCCAACGTCACCCTCTACTCTTGCTCCATGCAAGGGACCCGCGCGGCCAGGTCAACTCCGATGATCAATGCGTCCTTCATAGCTGGATCCTCCTGGTCCTCTTGGAACCATAGTGGGCACAATTGGTGTCAGGAGGAGCTATCTCACCAATTAACAGAGACGAATACCGGGGCTACATCATACCGCTCATTTCGTGCTGTCCAGACAGTCCGCTGGCTCGTTCCGCCTTTTGCGCCACCATGACCTCTGTTGTGATCAACAGTCCCGCGATCGAGGCCGCATTCTCCAGCGCAATCCTCACGACCTTGGTCGGATCGATGATGCCCGCCTGCAGCATGTCGCCATATTTCTCCAGCTGCGCATCGAAGCCAAAGGAGGTGCTGGCGTTGTCAATAACCTTGCCGACGACAATCGATCCGTCGAAACCTGCGTTCTCGGCAATCTGACGCAATGGCGCCTGAATTGCGCGGCGGATGATCTTGATGCCGGCATCCTGATCGGGAGTATCTCCGTTGAGGCGCGCCAGAACCTTGCCGGCATGTACCAGAGCCGCTCCGCCGCCGGGCACGACGCCTTCCTGCACCGCCGCACGGGTGGCATTGAGCGCGTCATCAACCCTGTCCTTGCGTTCCTTGACTTCGGTCTCGGTGGCACCCCCGACCCGGATGACAGCGACCCCGCCCGACAGTTTGGCCAAGCGCTCCCGCAGCTTCTCCTTGACATAGTCCGAGGTGGC
Organism: Paracoccus aerius; assembly: GCF_014656455.1. Lineage (GTDB taxonomy): Bacteria > Pseudomonadota > Alphaproteobacteria > Rhodobacterales > Rhodobacteraceae > Paracoccus > Paracoccus aerius. The sequence continues at coordinate 4,976 of NZ_BNCL01000042.1, read as the reverse complement.
ATCCTCGATCTGGCTGCGGATCTGGGTCACCCGCAAGGCGATCGCGGCCTTGTCGCCCGAGCCATCGATGATTGTGGTCGTGTCCCTGGTGATGACGACTTTCTTCGCAGAGCCGAGCATGGCCAGTGTGACGGTTTCCAGCTTGGTCCCGAGTTCGGTGGAGATCAGCTGTCCGCCTGTCAGCACCGCCAGGTCCTCCAACATTGCCTTGCGGCGATCGCCAAAGCCGGGCGCCTTGACTGCGGCGACTTTCAGACCTCCGCGCAGCTTGTTGACGACCAAGGTAGCAAGCGCCTCACCCTCTATGTCTTCGGCGATGATCAGAAGCTGCTTGTCGGCGTTGATGACCGCCTCCAGGAGCGGCACCATGGCCGCCAAGGACGTCAGTTTTGTTTCGTGGAGGAGGACAACACAGTCTTCCAGTTCGACGATCATCCGCTGCACATTGGTGATGAAGTAGGGACTCACGTAGCCGCGGTCGAACTGCATGCCCTTAACGACTTCCGTTTCAGTCTCCAATCCCTTGTTTTCTTCGACGGTGATGACGCCTTCATCTCCGACCTTCGCCATCGCCTCGGCGATCTGACGTCCAATGGCAGCTTCTCCGTTGGCAGAAATGGCGCCGACGTTGGCGATCTCGTCGCTGTCCCGGACCGGCCGCGACATCGTTCTCAGCTCTGCCACGACGGCTGCAACTGCTTTGTCGATCCCACGCTTGAGATCCATCGGGTTCATGCCGGCAGCGACCGATTTTAGGCCTTCCCTGACAATGGCATGGGCCAGCACCGTCGCGGTTGTGGTGCCATCGCCGCCCTCGTCATTGGTGCGGGATGCGACTTCTTTCACCATCTGGGCACCCATGTTCTCGAAGGGATCCGACAACTCGATGTCTTGGGCAACAGCAACGCCATCCTTGGTGATGCGCGGGGCGCCGAAGGATTTGTCGATAACGACGTTGCGCCCCTTGGGACCAAGGGTGATCTTGACAGCGTTCGCCAGCGTGTCGATGCCATTCAGCATCCGGCGGCGGGCATCTGTACCAAATCTGACGTCTTTTGCGGGCATGTTGCGGTCTCCTGAGCATGGGACTGTTACGAGGATTACCGGATGGCGTGTTGATCCCGGGGATGGTGCTCTCCTTCCTCATCAGAAGGTCTTCATCGCCGGACTTGCGACACATTTCCGTCACGACCGTCGAGCCGAGCTCCCGTCGGCAATGATGGCGTTCATCAACTCTGCAACGGCACGATGTTCTTCTATCTCGAGCTCCGAGCCGATGGCGTTCTCGTGGGTGGCGTCGCGGAGCACGCCCACGATCTTGTGCTTCGGCAGCACCCCGCGTTTGCTCTTGGCAGGCAAGAGCGCTTCGCAGATCGAAAGGGCTGCCTGTCCTGCATGATTTCTGACCGTCGGCATCTCCGATGCTCCTTCATGGCCATGCGTCCGGGCAGAGGGATTGACCTGATGCATTCGTAGTTTCGCAGAAATTGCTGTATGCTGGACTGATCGAAAGCAGTCCCCGAACCGTTTTCTTCCAAAACTCCGCAAAGTGCCGGGAGGACCATGTCACCAGTGGAGACCAGCCCTCAGCAGGATATGTCGAAGGTTAAAGCCGAAGGGCTTTATTATAATGAAAAATGCCCGCACTCATCTCATGGATTGCTGACGCCCGCTGAAGCCTATGATACCGCCAACCAGCACCTGAAAGCCGCTGCCTGACATGAAACCCATGCCAAAGCTTAGCTGAGCGGCAATCTGGTCGAAAATTCCGGACCACCTCTACCTTTAACAGACCGTAAGCATGCTCGTCGTGCTTGCGGGACTTGGCCCCCTTGCAAAGGGGGCGTTCCTGCAGGTTGCATTTGGGGATCATGACATCGGGCCGGAGCTAACTTGTGTCAGCACTCACCGCATCGTCTCGCCGTAGAAGAAGGAGATCGTTCGGGCATCTCCGCTCCTTTGCCTCACCGGCCTGTCCTGCCACAGCAAAAAGGCTGAACAGGCCTAGCCAGAAAGGCCCGTTATGACGCTCGCCATCACGCCGCATGCACGCCCCCCAAGGCGTCTGATTGCGAGGATGTCCTCCCTGACAGGCATTATTGTGTTTGTCGCCCTTCCGGTGCTTGCGCAGGACGGCACCGGGCCGACGCCCAAGAACGCTCAGGTGCGCAGCTATGGCAGCGGCTGGACCTGCGACCTTGGCTATCGGGTGGATGGCGCGGACTGCCTGAAGCTTGTGGTTCCGGAGAATGCTGATGCAACGGGACGCTCCTCCGGAACAGGGTGGAGCTGCCGTCACGGATATGAAGAGGTGAGCAGGACGAGCTGTCAGCCGGTCGTGGTGCCCGCCAACGCGTTCCTGCAGTCTTCCGGCCACGACTGGCAATGTGAACGCGAATACCGGAAGGTTGGCGATGCAGGTCCAGGCCGTGCAAACGAAGACTGGGACCAAACGCGCGAGTTCCAGTCGCACTGACAATCTCCTGTAAACCGGATGAGCAGCTCTGGCTTATGGGGCTGCTCGCTCCGGCTGTCTTGAAGGCCATGGTGAGACCGCCTGCCCTGATAGGTTAAGCAGCGACATTCACCTCGACGGTCATGTCGACCAATGCGTCCGGACTGCCGGAAAAACTGCCGGATATTGGAACAGCCTGACGAATGTCACGTGCAACAGCCACGGGAACAAGGTTACTGGATCCCACGCTTTGGTTGGTGGGATCAAAGGTGATCCAACCCGCACCGGGAATGTAGATCTCCACCCAGGCATGGGTGGACCCACAGTCACCGGAACCGATCAGGACGCGCCCGGGATCGAAAAGGTAGCCAGAGACAAGACGCGCCCCGAGCCCAAGGGCCCGTGCGCTCTCTGCAAGCAGCACCGCAAAGTCGCGACATGATCCCTGTCCCCTACGAAGCGTTTGCAGGGGCGACTGCGTGCCCTCGCTTTCCCGTATCTCATAAGACATCTGCGCCGCGATGCCTGTGTTGATGTCCTTCAGCAAGGACAGCGTGTCCGTGGGCCGGTGGAGGACAAAGCCCTCGATCCATGTGGCGAGGAGACGCTCGTTGTCTTCGAACTGGGGCCGCGTCAACGCCCCGAGATCGGTCCATTCGTCATCAGAGTAGAGAAACGGGTATTCGATCGCAGTGGCGGCGATTGGAAAGACCGGCCACGCAGGCGCGCTCAAGTCAATCTTTGCCCGGCTTTCGATCATCAAGCTGTCTGTCGGAATTGGAAACGTCGCGATCGCAATCGAATTGCCCGCCACGTCCTGCGACCACGCAAGGTCAGCTCGCGGGAGGATATCGATGTCGTGCAAGATGAGCCTGTGCTCTGGGCTTTCCCGGGGCCGCAGCATCAGCCGGTGCGGGCCGAGCATGACGGGCTGTCTATAGGCATAGGTGGTTCTATGGGTCACGGTTACTATGGGCATGACGGTTCCTTCTGTTGGGGCAGATGCAGGCGTCAGCCGAAGCATCGCCATTGCAAGCCGGCGCGGTAAGCCGACGGCCTGCTGCAATCAGCCTGTGATGGCGAGAGACCGTCAGAGAACGTGGGCACGGAAGCAATTGTCGGCCTCGCATCGGCTTCGTCATTCCCCACGATCCTCGTTCCCCTAGCCTCGGCCTTAAATAAGGCTTCTTTGCCAAACCAGAGATGGCCACCCGGGAAGGCGGTTCTTTTTCCGGAGTAACCCGCCTTCTTCGGCCATCCTCCGTAACGCCTCGGCGTCCTCACACTTCTGTTGAGAAGCTTCGTCGGTGTATGCGCCATTGGGTTGGCGTTTTTGATCTTCTGGATTGTCGGAAATCGCTGCGGCCATTGTCGAGCCTCCCTATGTAACCGGACGGAACAGCCTGCCGCAACACTTGAGATATGGGCTTCGGACGATGGCTTTGCATCAGCGCCCCGGGAGCTAACGTGCGACGCCCTGAGGAGGCGTTAAAGAAACGCCGTTTTCGGGTTCAAGGAAGCATGATCAACCTCCTCGTGCTGCCGATCCTGCGGGATGATCAGGGTGATGGGCTTGCCCAGCATCTCCTGCGCGCTATAGCCGAAGATGCGTTCTGCAGCGGGGTTCTAGCTGAGTTTCAGCTCAGAGCGATGCTGTTGAGGTCCTTGGCGACGATTGCATCATTCGAACCTTCAACGATCGCGGCAAAATGCTGCTGCAGGTTTTGTCCAGAAGCGGCATGAACTTTGCCGAGTGACGGCGTGCAAACGCACTTCAACCTCATGTTCAAGATAAAGCACAAGGGCAGGTTTACGGTAAGAGGTCTGCCCAAGTCTTTGAGCCTGGGAAGAACCTTCGTCAAGGCTCCTTGAATTTTCGCCCGCGCGGACACCAGGAAATCACCTGGAACCGTCTGGAGGATAATGCGGCCTGTTCAAGGTTCATCTTTGCTGGTCAGGAAGCGCGGTCTTGCAACATCGCCGCCTGACGCCAAAGGTTCTGGTGCACCCTGATCCGGTGTGGCTTCTCGTTTCGGCCTCGAAGTTCGGGCGGAAGAGCGTCGCAGGGTCCCTGCTTGTCAACCGGCTCTCCGGATAGCCTGTCAGTCCTTCGCTATGGCACTAAAGCCAGCCGCGTCTCTTGAAATAGAAATATGGCAGTGTCTGACGTCAGCGCCCATGGAACAGATTAGACAGATTGCGTGACGGAGGGTTCTTGGCTCATCGTAGCCCTTATGGAGCGAAGATGAGCAAGAAGCCCATGACGACGAAAGCCGAGGCGGAGAAGGCAGTCAAAGATATCTGCCGGGCGACGCGTAAGATCCACAGCGCGGAAGAAAAGATCCGCATTGTCCTGGCCGGCCTGCGGGGTGAGGACAGTATCGCAGACCTGTGCCGTCGCGAAGGGATCGCCCAAAGCCTGTATTACAGCTGGTCGAGGTAGTGTCCGAGCACGTGGTGTAATTTCACCGGCACGTTCGGTGTAATCTCGGGTGGCCATCGAGGTGTATGATCGAGGTGG
>NZ_BNCL01000041.1 GCF_014656455.1 Paracoccus aerius | reverse complement strand
ATAACCATCATGCTGGTGGAAAAGGGCACGTTGGCACAATACCGCTATCTGGAGCATGGCGCCTTCTATGCCATCATTGCACTATCGGTGATTATGTTCCTGCAGTCCTTCATCCACATCCCCGAAGTGATCACCGGTCTGGGCGGTGCAGCGCTCATCGGCATCTCTCTGTGGTCCTCGATCCGCTGGAACCGGAAAACTCGACAAGCGAACCATTAAAAACATAACCGGCCGCGGAGTGATCCGCGGCCTTGAATTTTTTGGATTTCAGCCGAGTTTCTGCTTTAGGCAAATGCGGCAACTTCGACGTTTGAAGCAGGAGGCGCCACTGTATCCACCACTACAGTGGTCTGCGTTTGATCTACGCGTATGTCCGACTGCTGGTCCGCCATGGCTGGCGAGGCTGGATCGGGACAGCGCGATTGGCAGCCTCCTCCAGTGCTGGTTGCACCTCAGTATAGCGGCCATAATGGGTGATCTTGAAAAAGAAAGCGTCTGGAGGAGAGACCTCGACCACCAGGAAGTTGGCTTCGCCATGGACTTCCACTCGGAAGCGGCTGTCGGCTATGAGCACATACTCTCCTTGAGGGCATTCGGAACTCGTCTCGAACTTGAACAGGTCCATTTTTCCTCCAAAGCTGCTGAGGAGCCGGGCAAGTCTGAGCAGGCCGACATAGAAGAAAATCCAGTCTGACTTATAGGTTTCCCATGAAAACAATAGCGAACGGGATACTCTATTAATTGTTACCGCAGCTCCACTTCAGATGTGTCGCCTAGTTGTCACTTCTGCGGTTCTGGGAGAGGCTCGGCCGCATTTTCTGCAAATGGGCTATCCGATGTCGGAAGGATAGGGGACCGTGTGGATATATCCTCTGAAGAACGATAAGGATGCTGCTTCGAACTCCTCTGGACATAGCATGCTCCTCTTGGGCGGCATTGGAACCAGCTAGACTTCCCTTCACCCTGTTCCCACAGTCGAGAGCAGACTGCTCTTGCCCCCAGTTCACAGACCGGTTCGCTGTCCAGTATGCGCTTGCTGCATAGCAGCAATCTGCAATTATTCATTGTGAAGACCTAGCAAGAGAGCGATTTAAAGGCCTCTCCAAGACGCATCTCTCTTCGGTCAGATGCAGACAGACACGGAACATAGCTGCTTTGTCTCGCAGCATCCTGATGCGACGGACTTCTCCTCCTCCCAATGGTCCGTTCGTTGGCGGCGATGGCCCCTCCTCCCTGGCCTAGCCGCACCTTTACGCGGCCTTCCTCCTCCCTGGGCCAGCGTTATGCGGCGGCGACCCTCTTCCTCCCTGGGCGCCGCCGCCTCCACATTGGCAGAGACCAGAACGGGTTCACATCGGGATTGGTCCCCAGGTTCTGCGGGTCGGTGTGACGCGCAATAAAGAACCTTCTGCGCTTGCGTCAGGGAGGACCAAGGTGACGTAGATGCCAACAAAACCGGTCCAAGAAGAGGCCCTGAGGGTGTGATCCGCCTACGGCCACTGTGTGGCATGAATTGTAAGACAACTCCCGGTTTCGACCAATTCACAGACTGCAGGGAATAACCACCGCTTTGCCACGTATCTCTGGTGCAATCGCGTGACAAAGGAGATGCGCAATGTCGGTTCTCACCGGTCTTCCTTCGGCTGATACCCTGAAATGGTCCTTTACCACGCGCCGCGTGGCCCGAAGCGCCCTGGCGGGCCTTTCGCCTGATCTGGACTCCGCAGTTTCGGGCGATCTGGTCTTGTGCCGGGTCGTGGAATTGGGCCAGCACCGCAAGCTCCAGCTGGCCGATCGCCGCATGTCCGAGATGTACCCGGGCGATCTGATGGTTCTGTGCCTGGGCGACCGTTACGCCCCCGACCAGTTTGAGGGCCGCGCCATTCTGGATGGCCCCAGGGCCGATCTTCTGGCAGGCGGCGGCATTGTAGGGCGAATGGAACGTGCCCACAGCAAGATGCTGCAGCCAACCCAGCTTGAGCCTATTGGCATTTTGACCAGTGCCGCCGACGAGAGGGTCAACGTGGCGGATTATGCACTGCCTGCCTCGACCATACCCGACCATGTGACGGTGATCGGCGTTTTCGGAGCCTCGATGAACTCCGGCAAGACAACGGCTGCGGTCAGCATCGCCCATGGCCTTGCTGCGGCCGGATACAGGGTCGCAGGGGTCAAGGCTACTGGAACCGGTGCCTTTGGCGACTTCAATGCCTTTGAGGATGCGGGCGTTCCTGCCACCGATTTCACCGATGCTGGCATGCCTACGACCTACCGTATGCCGCTCTCCCGGATCGAGGCGGGCTTTGAAACTCTTGTCGGCAATGCCGCCGCAGGGGGCGCCGAGATCGTCGTTGTTGAAATCGCGGACGGGGTTTTCCAGGCCGAGACCGCGGCAATCCTGCGCGGTTCCCGCATTCGGTCGCGACTGGACGGGATCCTGTTTGCCGCGCCGGATGCCCTGGGCGCCCTGGGCGGGACAGAGGTGCTGCGGGCGTATGGGCTTCGGCCTTTCGCCATCTCGGGGATGGTCACGTGCTCGCCCCTTGCCCAGGCCGAGGCGGTTGGTGCGACGGGGATTGCGCACTACTCACGCAATGAACTGGCCTCGGCCGAAGTCGCACGCATGTTGATCGCCGGGCTTGTCAGGAATGCGAGCTACAGGGCTGCGTAATGGGCACTCTGCCGAAGGTGGCAGCCGAGGGGCGGATGGCGCGGCTTTGCGCCATCGCCTGCCTCGGGATTGGCCAGGCTGTCGCTCTTGGGGTTGTAGCCTTTGCCACCCGGGCGGCCTTTGGCGCCATGGCGGACGGGCAGGTGCCACGGAGCCTGACCTTCTTCCTGCTGGTTGGTGGCGGGATCGGGGTCGGCATCCTGCAGGTGGCGGTTCGCGTTCAGGCCGAGGCGGTAGGGCAGAGCTTTGCGTCAAGCCTGCGCCACACGCTTTACGCCCATATCGCCGGAATGAACCAGTCGGACTTGGCAGCCCGTCGTCAAGGGAGCCTGTCGATGCGCTTTGTCGGCGATCTATCGGCGGCGCGGGCTTGGGCAGGCGGTGGGATTGCGCAAGCCATTCCCGCCTTGGTGATTTTGCCGGCGGCCTTGCTGACACTTGTTCTTCTGCAGCCAGCGCTGGCAGTTGCAGCCCTGCTGCCCTTGTTCGTCGCTCTGATCCTGGCTGGACTATTCGCCAGCGGTCTGGGTGAGCAGCATCGCCAGCTGCGTCGCCGCCGCAGCGGCATCGCCTTGTCGATGATGGAACGCGTGAAAATGGCGCCGGAGCTGGACCTTGCCGGACGCACGACAAGCGAACTGAGCCGCCTCGATAAAGCGGGACGGAGCTTGGCGAGGGAGGCGACAACCCGCCGGATGCAAGGAGAATGGCTTCGCGTTCTCCCGCAGCTTGGGGCAGCCCTTGGCGGTGCGGCAGTGATCTGGACAGCCTCACGTGGCGGGCTGCCGACCCCTGAAACGGCGGCGACGCTGGCAATCCTGCCGATCGTGGTCTCGCCTCTGATTGATTTGGCCGCGGTCTGGGATCGCTGGTGCGCGTGGCGCATTGCGCGCGACGCCTACATGCGCCTGCTGGTCCAGCCGAGCCAATTGCGCCGTGTTGTTCCCCGAGGCGGCCCGGTACCTGTCATCTTCAAGGGTCGGACCCATCTTGGCCGGACTGTCGATGTAAGTATCAGTGCCGGAGCCCTTGCCACGATCTGGGGACCGCCGGGATCGGGAAAGAGCGATCTGGCCCGCCTGATCGCGGCACAGAACCAACCGGGCGCGGGTTACGTTGCCTACGGCCTGAATGACAACAAGCTGCCGCGCATCGCTTATGTCGGATCGGCACCGCTTGCGCCGAAGGGCAGTCTCCGGCGCACGCTGACGCTGGGGATCGCCCCCCGTCCCGGCGGGCGCGACATTCGCAGGGTTGCCCAAGCCTACGGACTGCGGCGTGTTCTTGACCGGATCGGCAGTACGCGTGGGCACTTGCCCGAAGGGGGAGGAGGCCTTTCGACCCATGAACAGCTGGCGATTGGCCTTACCCGTGCGGCACTGATGCGTCCCGACTTGATCGTGATCGATCACCCCGCGTTCTGCCCTGATCATGTCCCATTGATCAGAAAGCTACACGAAGAGACCGGCGCCACACTTGTAGTGGTCACCAAGCCAGAGCTGTTTCCTGGCGCCGTGCATGTGATGACGAATGCTCGAGATCAAGCCGCGCTGCGCCAGGAGAAACTGCCGCTGGAGAACGTGGGCCTGCGGCAAACCAAAGTTTAACAAAGCAGTGCGGGCTTGCAGATCAAAGAATGCAGCAAGGGGAACCAGAGCCGGCTTCGAGCCGATTAAGCAGTACACGCGGCGAACTAAATCGATTGATAGCGGTCATCCTGAGATGAGGTCGGGCTGTTCCATAACACCTGTTGCTGCCGATTTCCCTTCTCCGGCTTGATCAGGAGGCTGTCTACGGCAGCATCCGATCGCAGATCGCCTCGGCGGTCTCTGCCACGAGTGCGCGTGCCTCTTCTGCGGACAGGCCGGCGATGTCGAAGAGCGCGATCATGGCCTCGGCCCCGGTGGCCATGCCAAGCGCGGCGGCAATGGACCGAGCTTGATCGGGGCGGATGTCTGACTCGCTCTCCAGGGCCCTCAGGAAGGCCTGGATGCGGCGGGCGCCGCGGCGGGGGGTTTTGCCGTCCTGCGCTTGCGCACTCGCCTGCAGGTTCAGGCCGAGATAGGTGCGAAAGGCCGCCTCGTTCGTCACGGCCAGGTCGAAGAAGTAAAGGCTGATGGCAACCAGCCGATCACGTAGGCTGGCGGCATTGCCGATGATCTCCTCGTAAGGTGCCGCCTTCAGATGCAGGCCTGCCTCGGCCGCCAGGAGCGCGGGATCGGAGAAGTACCGGTAGGCCGAGGCCTTCGAGATGCCGGCTTCGCGGGCCGCTGCTGTGACCGTCAGGGGCTCGCCGCGCATCAGGAGCGCGCGGGCCGCGTCCAGCAGGGCCGCCCGTGTTTTCTTCTTCTGGTCTTCCCGCTGCGTCACGGCCACCTCATGAGACAATTGTCTTGCTAGGATCATTCTGCAGTTATAAGACCTCTGTCTCATGAATGGCAACCAACAGGAGAAACACGCCATGACCGCTCCGCGCAGCTATGACGCTATGGGCATACTCTTCCGGTTTCACGCCTTCCCTGGCGAGACGATGGGCAAGTTCTGCCTTGTGGAGGCCGTGGTGCCGCCGGGCTTGGGTGCGCCGCCCAATCATCATGCGGGCGAAACAGAAGCCTTCTACGTGCTTGGCGGGGAGATCGCGTTCACGCTTGCCGGGGAAACGCAGCGGGTCCAGGCGGGCGGCTTTGTCTCGGTCCCCAACGGAGCGGTGCATTCCTTTCAGGCCATAGGCTCCGAGCCTGCGCGCCTCCTGATCATCAACGCGCCGGGCCACATGCACGAGGCGTTCTTCACCCGGACCGGCCGTCCGGTTGCTGACACCACCACGGCCCCGCAGCCTCTGGACGGACCGCCGGACGTCGCGCGCATTCTGTCTGTCGCGGCGGATGTCGGCATGGTCATCGTGCCGCCTGCGGATGCCGCGCACTGAACGGCTGAACTCAGCGTTGCTTCTTCTGGTCTCCACTCTCCAGCGTCTTCAGGATCTCGACGGCCTCAGCCAGACCTGCCGCAGTGCTGCGGCTGGAGTTACTGTAAGCCTCCGCAATGTACGGACCAACAATGCGCGCAGCCTCTGCGACGGTGTCTGGGTCGGTACTAATTTCTGAAGGGGCAGGGCGCGTCCTGCGGCCAACCTCATGCCTGCCCCGAAGGAGGTACTGATGAAGTCTCTGACGGAGGTCGCGGAAAGAAATACCCATCTCTGACAACGTGGCTGGATGTAGCCGGTTGCGACGTTGGAGTTAATTCTGTCTTTTATTACCACCCGATCCAAAAGATCAAAACCTCTACTTGGGCTGGGTCGTGTTGCATTGTAAACGCGACGGATTCCCCGTCGCGGTTTATCGCCGACCCCCCTCAACACATCAGATGCCTTGGGAGGGTAGTCGCATCACCAGGGCTCGCGAGCAGCCCCATGTATAAGAGCATTGGCGCGCCTCACCTGAGAGGAGTCGCGACCACAGCCAAACACAGCCTCCTTCATTGAACTTGACAACTTTACAGCTATAAATGTATTCGTAAAGCAATGGAGGACAGCAGATGACCAGATTCGCGACACGCCTTAACTCCTTTGCTGCGCAGGCTGACCAAGCCTGGCCTGGTTATAAGGGCAAGCCGACCTTGGAAATGATGGTTGAGCGTGCCGCAAGTGTGCCGGGGCTGACCCATGTCGATCTGAACTATCCCGACCACGTGGTCGAAGCGCCCAGGACGGTGCGGGGCAAGGTCAACGATCTCGGCCTGCAGGTGAACGGCCTTGCCATGCGCTATTATACCAACCCTGCCTTCAAGCTCGGCGCCTTTACCCATCCGGATCGAGCCGTGCGGCAGGAGGCGATTGACCTGACCAAACGCGGCATCGATGCCGCGATGGAGATGGGAGCGCCGCTGATGACGCTGTGGCTGGGTCAGGATGGCTTCGACTACAGCTTCCAGGGCGACTACGCCCGGATGTGGGAAGACGAGGTCGGTGGAATCCGCGAGGTGGCGCAGCACGCCCCCGATTGCCAGATTTCTATAGAATACAAACCGAACGAACCACGTTCTTACGCCTTGCTTCCTGATGCTGCGACCACCTTGTTGGCAATCGACGAGACGGGATGCGACAATATCGGCGTCACGCTTGATTTTGCACATGTCCTCTACGCAGATGAAATGCCGGCCTTCGCCGCCGCCTTGATCGCGCGGAAATCCAGGCTTCTCGGGGTTCATCTGAACGACGGCTATGCCAAGCGCGACGACGGGCTAATGGTCGGCAGCGTCCACCCGCAGGCCACGCTGGAGCTTTTGTGGCAGATCTCGCGCGACGGTTATGAGGGCGTCATCTATTTCGACACCTTCCCTGACGCCTCGGGCATCGACCCGGTCGAGGAGTGCCGCACCAACATCGAGGCGGTTGAACGGTTCATGACGATGGCCAAGCGCGTGTCGGCAGACAATGCCTTGCAAGACGCTATTGCGTCGCAGAATTCCCCTCTCAGCCAGCGCGCCGTAGGCCGCATCATGGCAGGGGTGTAAGCTTCACAATATTTTCGATTATCGTAAAGGGAGGAGACCCAGGATGATCACGATCAAGTCGCTTCTGATGGCCAGCGTTGTGACGGCATTTGCGGGTATGGCCTCGGCGCAGGATCTGGCGCCATTGAACTCGGACGAGGAGCCCGACCGCATGGATTGGTCCGAGCTGTCTGAACGCTTCGGTGAGTTGCGCGCGCCGGCCAAGGGCATCCAGGTCGGCGGCGTATCCAAGACGCTGACCAACGAATACTGGCGCTCGCTTGGGCAGGGTTATCAGAACCTGGCCGATGCGCAGGGCGTCACCTTCGCCTATCAGGCCGCTCCGTCCGAGGGCGATCAGTTGGGCCAGTTGTCCATTGCTGAGAACATGATCCTGCAAGGTTACAAGGGCCTGTTGGTCTCGCCGCAAACAGACAACAACCTGCAGCCGGCCATGGAAACCGCCGAAGCGCAGGGTATTGTGGTGGTCAACGTGAACGACGCCGTGATCCCCTCGGCACGGCACTATGTTGGCAACGTGCAGCGCGACAACGGCGTGCGGGTCGCGCAATGGTTCATCGACAACAAGCCCGAAGGCGGCAAGGTCGCCGTGATTGAAGGCCAGCCCGGCGTCTTTGCCGCTGGTCAGCGCACCGATGGCTTTACCGCCACCATCGAAGAAGCCGAAGGCTTTGACGTGGTCGCCAGTGTGCCTGCCAACTGGAGCCGCGAGACCGCTTATGACGCCGCCTCGACGATCCTGCAGCAGCACCCAGACCTGATCGGTTTTTATGCCAACAACGACGGCATGGCGCTCGGTGTGGTCGAGGCGGTCAAATCGGCCGGGCTTCAGGACCAGGTTGCGGTCTTTGGAACGGATGGCATCTCGGACGCCTATGCGTCCATCCGTGCGGGCGATCTGACGGGCACCGTGGACAGCTTTCCGGTGCTGACAGGAGAAGTCGCCATGGAGGTGGTTCTGCGCCTGATTGCGGGCCAGGAGCTTCCTCGCGTCGTGGCTACCCCGCAGGCGCTCATCACGACCGACAATGTCGAGCAGTATTCGGTCGAAGACACCGCCGCCCTGCGCGAGATGCTGCTGGCCGAGTAAGACGGCGGCAGGCAGCGCTTTCTCGGCGCGGCCTCTTGGACTGGCAGGATGGCGCCCGCGCGGCGCCATTCCCCCTCCCGTCGCGACGGGCCTCATGAAAGTATCGACATGACCACTTCCGCAAGTCGGCTGTCGCTGGTCGGCGTCAGCAAATCCTTTCCTGGCATCCGCGCCCTGGACAATGTCAGCTTCGATGTCCGCCCCGGCGAGGTGCATGGTCTGCTGGGCGAGAACGGCGCCGGCAAATCGACCATGCTGAACATCCTCTCGGCCGTGCTTCAGGCGACCCAGGGAAAGATCTTCATCGACGGTCAGCATGTCACGCCGGCACGCCCTGCCGACGCCCGCGCCGCGGGGATAGCGATGATCCACCAAGAACTACAGCACATACCGCAGCTCAGCGTGGCACAAAATCTGTTCCTCGGGCGCCCGCTGACCACGGCGGGGGGCATGCTGGTGGATCGTCGCGCGCAGGAACGCCGGGCTCGCGAGATCCTGGCCGGCCTCGACCCGCGTATCGATCCGCGGGCGCCGATCCATACCTTGAAGGTCGCCCAGCAGCAGATCGTGGAAATTGCCCGCGCGCTGCTGGACGACGCCAAGGTCATCGCCATGGACGAGCCGACCTCGTCCCTGACGCCCTCGGAGTTCGAGAGCCTCGCGGCGCTGATCGCGCGACTGGCGGCGCAAGGGAAGTCGATCATTTACGTTTCGCACAAGATGGACGAGGTGTTTCGGGTCTGCGACCGCGCCACGATCCTGCGCGACGGGCGCTTCATCGACACGGTCGATCTGTCGCAGATCACCGAGGACCAGGTCATCGCCAAGATGGTCGGTCGCGACATCCTGCACGAGCGTCACGTGACCCATGCCCGTCCCGAGGTGGTCATGCAGGTCGAAGACCTGTCTGACAGCGGTCTCATCCGCAACGCCAGCTTCGCGCTCCACAAGGGCGAGGTGCTGGGACTGGCGGGGTTGGTAGGGTCGGGCCGGACGGAACTGCTGCGCCTGATTGCCGGCATCGACTCCGCAAAGTCTGGTCGCGTCATCCTGAATGGCAAGCCGGTCGATCTGCGCAACCCGCGCAGCGCCATCCGCGCAGGCATCGGTCTGGTGCCAGAGGAGCGCAAGAAGGATGGCATCGTGCGCGAGCGGCCCGTGTCTTCGAACATCGCGCTGCCCTGCATGGGGCGGTTCAGCCGCTTCGGACTGGTGCGCCGGCGGGCTCTCCATGCCGAGGCAACGTCGCTGATGAAGAAGATGGGCATGCGCCCGCCGGACGTAAATCGTGCCATCGGGACATTTTCAGGTGGCAATCAGCAGAAGGCCATCATCGGTCGCTGGCTGGCTGCCGATGTTGACATCCTGCTCTTCGATGAACCGACCCGCGGCATTGATGTCGGCGCCAAGTCCGAGATCTATGACCTGATCGCCCAGCTTGCACAGGCCGGAAAGTCGATCATCGTTGTCAGCTCAGAACTCCCCGAAATCATCCGCCTGTCCGACCGCGTGATGGTGATGCGCGAAGGCCGCATCTCGACCATCCTGAATGCAGACGCGATCTCGGAAGACGCCATAGCGGCAAACGCCATTCCCAAATCCCAAGGCCCGCTCGCCGTGGCCCAGTCCATCGAGGTCCTGTCATGACCGACATCCCGACTTCCACCCCGATCCGTTCCGGCCCGCGCATCAACCTTCGCGACGCCGGCACGTTCTTCGGCCTTGTCTTGATCTTTGCCGTGTTCGCGGTGCTGACCCCGGTCTTCCTGACGGCGCCGAACCTGATCAACATCCTGCAGCAGTCCTCGATCAATGCCTGCATCGCGCTTGGCATGACCTTTGTGATCATCTCGGGCGGGATCGACCTGTCGGTCGGGCCCACGGCAGCCGTGTCCGCCATCGTGGGCGCTACCCTGATGATCGCGGGCGTGCCGATCCCGCTGGCCGTGATGGGTGCCATCGCCACCGGCATGGCCTGCGGGTTGTTTAACGGAACGCTGGTCGCCATTGCGGGGCTGCAGCCCTTCATCGTGACCCTTGGCGGGCTGTCGCTTTACCGGGCGCTGGCCCTGATCTTCACCGGCGGCAACCCGATCTTCGGCATCCCGACCGAGTTTCGGGACGCCATCAACGGGGTGGTTCTGGGCGTACCGGTCCCGGTCATCGTCGTGGCCGTCATCGCTGTGATCCTGTGGGTGGTTCTGAATCGCAGTCCGCTGGGCGAGTATATCCTGGCCGTCGGCGGCAACCCGGAGGCTGCCCGGATTGCCGGCGTGCCGGTCGCCCGGACCAAGATCACCGTCTACGTCCTGTCGGGCGGATTGGCCGCCGTGGCCGCGCTGATCCTGACGGGCCGCCTTGGCGCCGCGGATCCGACCATGGGCAACTTGTGGGAACTGGACGCGATTGCCGCCGCAGCCATCGGAGGTGCGTCCCTGATGGGTGGCAAGGGCTCGGTCGTGGGCACGTTGATGGGGGCCGTGATCCTGGGCGGCCTGCGCAACGGGCTGACCTTGATGAACGTGCAGGCCTTCTATCAGCTGCTGGCGACGGGTATCATCATCTTGGTGGCCATGCTGATCGACCGCGCGACGCGCGGCCGCGCCTGAGGCCGCGCCAGCAGGAGGCCAAGCCATGAACGTCATCCACGACCCCCGCAGAATTGGCGCGCAGATCCGCATGCAGATGCCGTTCCTGACGCCGCTCGAGGCGAGGGTCGTGGACACGCTGACGGGACGCGCGGACCTGAGCCTTGCCACGCCCCTGCGCGAAGTCTCCGAGGATGCGGGGGTATCAGATGCCATGGTCGTGAAGATCGCCAAGAAACTGGGCTTCGCGGGTTTCCGGGATTTTCGCGAGGCGTTGGTTGTCTACCGCCAGACCGACGCCGCCTCGCTGCATCGGGAGATCTCGCCGGATGACAGTTCGGCCGATATCATCCGCAAGGTCTTTCAGACCTCCATGCAGGCCCTGGAAGAAACCATGTCGATCATCGATGTGGCAGCGTTCGACCGTGCGGCCGACCTGCTGCATGGGGCACGCCAGAGGGACTTCTACGGTGTTGGCGGTTCGGCGCAGATCGCGCGGGATGTCGCGCACAAGTTCCTGCGCATCGGCTTGCGGGCCGGGGTCCAGGACGATCCGCACATGATGCTGATGTCGGCCTCGCTCCTGGGGCCGGAGGATGTCGTCGTAGCCTTCAGTCATTCCGGCAGCACGTCAAACGTGATCGAGGCTGCGCGCTTGGCCCGCGCGCAAGGTGCGCGGGTCATTGCGGTTACCAACTATGCCACGGCACCCCTCTCCGAACTGGCGGACATCGCGCTGTGCTCAACCGCCCAAGGATCGCCTTTGTTGGGGGAGAACGCGGCCGCACGCATCGCGCAACTAAACATCATGGACGCCATCTTCGTGGCCGTTGCGCAGCGGGACCTGGACCGGGCCGAGGCGCAACTGGCCCGGACCCGACAAGCGGTCGAGACCAAGCGTCGCCGCTAGTATAATCTGAGGACATACATGTCTCTTTCCTTCTGCGCCGTTGTCGTCGGCAGCCTGCATTATGATATCGTTGTCGATGCCCCCCACCGGCCTGCAGCTGGCGAAACGGTGACAGGCACCGCGTGGCGGCCGGTCTTCGGCGGCAAGGGTGGCAACCAGGCAGCCGCTGTGGTGGCGGCCGGGGTGCCCTGCCGGATGGTTTCGGCGGTCGGGGACGACGGGTTCGGAACCTTTCTGCGCGACAGCCTGCAGACAGCAGGTGTCGATGATACTCATGTTGTGACCTTGCCTGACACCGGCTCGGGAATGAGCGTCGCGATCATGGACGCGGAAGGCGATTACGGAGCGGTGATCGTTTCGGGCTCAAACCTGCAGATCGATCCGAGCGGTCTTAACAACGACGCGCTGTGGCAGAATGCCACCCATCTGGTCCTGCAGAACGAGGTCCCCGAAGCCTTGAACATTGCTGCGGCGCGGGCCGCTCGCGCGCGTGGTGTGGCCGTGATGCTGAACGCAGCACCTGCGCGCGAACTGTCCGACGCGCTGGCCCAAAGCATCGACATCCTTGTGGTCAATGCCGGGGAGGCCCAAGCCTTGTGCGGCACTGAAGTCTCTTCGCTAGATGCGGCGCGGAGTGCTGCAGAGGCCTTGGCACGCCGGTTCCGGGTGGCGGTTGTCACGGCAGGAGGAGATGGCGTGGCAGTCGCAGGTGAGGACATCGCCTATGCCGAGCCGGGGCATGATGTGGTACTGGTCAGCACCCATGGGGCTGGCGATTGCTTTATCGGTACGATGGTGGCCCAACTGGTCGGCGGAGCAACATTGCCCGAGGCTGTCGCACAGGCCAACCTCGCAGCGGCACGGCACGTCTCGCGGCAACGATGAGGATCATGGCGTCGTAATCCTTTGCCGTGAGTTGCAGTGCAACTAACCATTCGGTCACATCGCAGCAAACGGCAGCTCAGCGAATGCGAGAGCGCCATAGTTATCTCCGTGTTGTGCCACTTCTATCCAACATGAGAGGCGGCACGACCCGGTGCACTATTGACCGCCGCTTTTCCGGGAACAGATCGAGCCGCCTTTGCACCGACCACCGCAATAGCCGTTCGCGCGGGCGCAGAGGCCCCCGGACATTCTATCATGCGGCAGCGAAGGCAACTGCAGCAAGGATCTCAAGGTGGGCTGAAGCCGACCGCTGGGTGATCTGCTCCCAGTCTTCCATAAAACCCGTTGATAGCCATCGATGCCGATTGGCAATCATCTGGGGCTGCGCGGGACGGCTCCAAATGGACCGTTGTCTTTTTCCGGCTTGCCCCCGCTGCATGCGGGAGCAAGCCATGTCGGCAGCAGTTAAGAGTTGACGCTGTCCTTCAGAGCCTTGGCTACCGTGAACTTTACCACGCGATCGGCAGGCTTTGTCATGGCCTCGCCTGTGGACGGATTGCGGACCTGTCGTTCGGGACGATCCCGACAGGCGAGCTTGCCCAAGCCAGGAAGGGTGAGGGCGCCGCCTTCGGCCACGATCGAGGTCGCAACTTCGGAAAGCGCATCGAGAACAGAAGAGACATCCTTTTTCTCAATGCCAGACTTCTCGGCTAGGATAGCAAGCAGCTCAGTCTTCGTCATCGGCTTCATCGT
>NZ_BNCL01000040.1 GCF_014656455.1 Paracoccus aerius | reverse complement strand
GCTGGAACGGGTGGTCGGATGGTCGTGGAATGGCCGGTCGGATGTTCATGGAATGTGTGGTCGGATCACCGTGGTGCGCGCACCGAAGCCCTGCCCGGGAACAGTTGGCCCTGCTTGCCATGCTGTGAAGGTCTCGTCCCAGGGTATGATCAGCTGGCCACCCCGCATGAACAGGACAAACAGAAACGTGCCGCGTGCGATCAGTTCAAGAAGCGGAGTCTCGAGCTGGGCGGACATGGCTTATTCTCCGTTTCAGGTCTCGCAACCCCAACCTAGTCCGAAGATTGGCGGTAGCCGCCACCTTACCCGCGGACGCGCGGCTCGCGCTACGCCAGGGGCTCTGTGCGCGACCTCCTACACCATGTCCTGGACACTATCGCCACGAATGGAGCTGGGTCGGTTTCCAAAAGGCGGGCCAAGGCATTCCCGACGGCGCATCCTTTACCTCAACGGAATATCCGCAAGAAGCAACCGACGATCTTGACCCAGTTGCTTTTGCACTACGTCGCGGATCTCCGAATAAAGCCTTGGTATCAGCGTCAGCTTGCCCGCGCTGATCCAGTAGTCAATCGATGATTCACCCCAACTTATGAACAAGACATTCTTGCGGCTGTCCCGGACACGATGGTGAAAGGCGCCAAGGGCCAGCGATACGACCTCTCCGGCGGCTTCGGCGGCACCTACCTGGAAATGGCCACCCTCGGCCACGGTCGAGGACAGGTCAAAAAGCCTGATCGTGGGTGACTCAGTTCCCAGGGCCTTCAGCCCATTGAGGGCTGCCTGGATGACCGTGAACTGGTTTCCAGTTGCAACAGAGGCCAGCATTTGCAGGATAGCAGTGTCGAAGGAGGCGTTGTTGTGCAGTTGTTCTTGCCGCAGCTTGGGCCGGGCTTCGGTGATCCAGCCCAGAAGGGTGAGGATCTCTAGGTACTTCTCGAACCAGGCCTCGATATCTGCTACCGGGTCTACTGCGGCGTCGGCCGCCCGCTGAGCAAATAGCAGCGAAAGAAGGACATCCTCTTTCTGCTGGGGCGTCAGGTTGTTGACGAATGACACGACGCCCGAACCCGCCACCGCTGCACCAAGCCTTTGCTGCTCTAGAGCTAGCTCCGGCTCGGTTGAACCACCGGGAACCGGCGGCGGATCGCGGAAAGCCGAACGGGTCTTGGCCGCCTGCGACCGTGTGCGGCTAAGGGTCATAGCCGCCACAGCCTTTCTGCGATCATCCCCGGACCTTGTCCCTCCGGTACCGGACTGAAGATCGCCCCATGTCGCATCATGGCCACGGGAATCGATATGCACAAAGCTGTCGTAAAGGCCAATGCCCCCGTTGAACAGCCGTTCCCGGTCGCGCATCCTCAACAGTTCTTCGGCCAGCTTCCGAGGCGTGGCGGAGGGCGATGTGATGTCGAGCGCGTTGAAGCGTAGATGCTGGCTGCTTCGCGCCCCTCCCACCGCAGCGTTATACGCGCTGCTGCGATAGGCGTTGCTGATCGTGACAGCTCCGCCAATCCGGCGGCGAAGTTCATCAACCATGCGGGCGGTATTGACGATGTTGGGCCAGAGCTCTTGCGGCGGGGGGCTATTCAAGCCAAAACCAGGCGCGCCCGGTCGGACATGGGCTGAGCCCAGAACCAAGAACTCAGCCGGTTTCAAATGGTGCAGGCCAAGCGCGCCGATAAAGCGGTCAAACTCGGTGCGCGCGGCCCACCTAGTCCCCGTTCCGGCAACCATATCCCTTGGATCCACGCCATCCAACGGATCATTTTCATTGCCCTCAGTGGCGATTAGGACGTCCGCTGGGCTTTCCGTCATCTGGTGTGACGAGGCCGACGCTGGGGCCGTGTGGGGCCTTGCCCCGGCTGCCGTAGCCGCACTTCCGGCCGGCGAGAACGGTCTCTGCACAAGGAAGGCAAGATCCTTCGCACCGGTTTCGTAGAGCTTGGGCAACTGATCCGGGTTGGCCATTGTTTCTGAGATCTGCCGATGGAATTCGCTATAGGTTCCTTGAAATCGACCGTTGCCCCAGACCTTCAGCAAAGCTCCGGTAAAGGCGCCATATTGCGTTCCATCCTGCGCCAACTGATTGTCTTGGCAAGCGCTGATGCTGACAACCGATGCGGTCACCGGCGGTATCGACGACCGCAGCGTCGCTGCCTCGCCGAAGTCATGATATTCGCGTGCATGGTCGCGGTATCGAGCGTCATTTTCCGCCAGCACGCGTGCCTGAACCTGGTCAGGCATGAACCTGAACTGCACCGGCTCCAGTATAATCTTCGGCGCTGAACGCGGGCGGATCAAGGCTTCTACCTCTTCAGGGCTCAGAAAGGAACGCCGGGTCATCGTACCCGAATGACAGGTATCGGGGATCATCAGGATCCGAACCCCAGGGGCGAAGCTGCTCCATAGTCGGTAGATGTTGTCGTCGACCAGAGGCATGTCCCAGAGGGCCAAGGCCTCGTCCATTGGCTGGTCACCGTCATCTGTTTCGTCGCGGTTATAGTCGCGGACCTGCATCCCGTGACATGATACCGACCACAGGAACATGTCGCCTTCCCGAAGCTCGGTCGCCGCGGCTTTTACGGCTGCAACCACTGCGTCATGAGTCGCTTCCCGGTCGATCAAGGTCTGCGCGTCAAAGCCCTGCGCCTGAGCGAGCCCGGCCATTGCCTGGGCGTCGTTCACACAGGCTCGAAGCGCGCCGTCCCAGCCGCTGTATGCGGCCGGATTAACGAAGTTAAGTCCAAGGTGAAGCGATCGGGTTCTCACGGCCTTACCCGTCAGGGCGGGTGCCGCCACCAGACCTGCGATAGCCTCAGTGTCGGCCGAGACCGCGAATGGCCCGGCAATCGATCGGACCGGATCGACCACTCGGTTGGCTGCTTTGTTGATCTCGCGCGCGAACTTTTTAGCAACCAAGCGATAGCCTTCGTTCGACGGGTGCAGTTCGTCATGCCACTGGTGGTCGGCGACTGTTCCGCGCAAGTCGAGATAGGTCACGCCCGGAACCCGCCGGACCACCCGGCGAAGACCGATATTGAAGATGTCCACCATGTGAACGGCGATTTGCCGCTGCAGTTTGGGGTTGAGAATGTTGCGCTTTGCCATCGGCTTGCCCAGCCACTTTCCTGCGGCCGGAATAGGATAATCATAGCCGTGGCAGATGATATGGACATGCGGAAAGGCGTTGCGGACCTCGGTAAAGATCCGTTCGTAATAGCCGAAGGCACGGTCCAGCAGATCCGGGAAGGACGGCTTGAGGTAATCGGTAGGCTTCAGATCGACGTCATAGTCTTCAAGATAGTCCTGAAGCGATCCGCCGGCGACAAGATCATTGCCGCCTCCGGATAGCAGCAGGATACCGGCGCCAGTCTCGGCCACGGCATCAAGATATTCTCGCTTTCGCGCCATGTCTTCCAAAAGATCGCCGGCGGCGCTGACGCAGAAGATGGCGCAACTGTCCGAAAGCCAATCGATTGTGTCACGCAGAAGGAAGGGGTATTGCCACCAGCTGTCGCCCTCGGCCACCACAAGGGGACCATTGTAGCCCTTGGCGATCATGGCGTAATAGCGGCCGGCCCGCCGCCGCCGTTCCAGCCAGTTTCCGGCGTTGACCAATCCTGCTGAGCGCGTTGGCCCAAGATCGGGTGGGATATCGACTGTCTGTGGGTTTAGCCGCATCTCGGGGTTGAAAGGTCCCGAACGCGCTTCGTCATGGATGAAATAGGGGCTGAGATCCGCTTCGGGATCGGCCGCTAGCCGGTTCAGTTCCTCGAGCGTAACTTTTGACATGGAAGCTGGTTTCCCTTCGGTAAAATGGCACTCGTCAACGTCAAGTCAGTTGCGCAGCATGGTCCCGGATATCGGCCAGAAGTGCCGCTTCGATATCGGGGTGTAGAGAGAGCGTCAGTTGATCGACCGGTCCTTGCCCTAAAGGCGCCTTGGCGGGGGCATGAATCTCTGTCACCGCGCTGCCTCCCGCACCCTGGAGCAGGCGTTTTGCAGCAGCCATACCGAGAAGGACCGGCGGCTCGGGCCGCTCGTGGGAGCCGAAATGGCCCATGAAGGACCGCGCGACCAGGTGCAGCACGGACCGGTTATAGCTGCCGACGTGTAGCCGCCGTTCCAGCCCTGCGTTGGGAAGCAGGATGCGGCCGGGCGGGCGACCTACACCCGAGACCTTTCCTGCGCGACGAGGACCGTGCAGGCTGGGGATGTCGTCTTTTAGCAGCACTTGGGGTTTCGATACAGCCTGCCAGTTGCGGTTCACCTGGTCCAGGAACGGAAGTAGCCGGGGCGCGGCCGAGGCGCGGCCGGCTAGCCGGTTGTGCGGTCTGACAAGGATTGCGGGCAGGACCAGAGCGGCGGTGGTCGTCAATCTGGCAAGGGCCTCAATGCCGCCGGGAAAATCTGCCGCAAGTCGCTCTAGAAGCGAGTCAAGAAGCAGGGCGCCTGCGCCCTCGGCCACGACATGAACCTGACGGTGATGGTCCACGGCTTGACGAAACACCTCGCGTACGACCTTCAGTGCAGGACCCTGTTGATCCGCGCCGATGCCTTCGGCCGACCGACGTGCCGCTCCTTCGATGTCACGCCAGAAGGCCCGGCCCAGACCCTGCGCCCGCTCCTCGATCAGTTCGGCCAGATGGGCGGCGCCCTGACCAGCCTTTGCCTCGCAATCGAGAAAGACTCCGGCCAGAACTTCGGTCGCGTGCTGTGCGAAGTCGTTGCACCAAAATACGCTAATAGCATAAAGGTCCTGCTCCTCGAGCCACTTCTTGCGCGCCACCGCAAGCCTGAATGCTTGTTCCAGCGGCTCAAGACTGCCGGGAAACCACAGCACGACGCCCCGATGCAGGTGTTTTCCGGATTGCGAGCGGCCGGTTCTTGCACGCTCGCGCAAAAGATCCAGAGTCCGAGCGGTGATCCGGTCATCGGAAGGATAGGCGCTGCGTTCGACATAGCATCCGTCATCCAGATGCAGGTAATGGCCTAGAAGTTCGTGGCAGGGCAGGGAACCTGCCTGCACCGGACCATAGAAGCGGCTTTGCCCCTGTTCGCCAACCGTCAGGTCAAAGACCTGCGGAGCAGGCACCCCAAGTCGCAGCACCCATGCATCAACGACATTCTGTGCCCAGTCACGATAGGTCCACAAGCGGATGCCGGGCCGGCCACCAAAGCCGCCCCAGGCATTGCCCCAGCTGTTCAGCACCAGAAAGCCTTCCTGGTTGTATCCAACCAAGACAAAGGCATGGGCGCCCTTGTCGGCTAGAAGATCTTCTGACCAAGGGATCCGCCCGTCAGTCTCCGGCAGGAACCAACTGGACGTCATGTTCGCTGAAACAAGAACTGCGCGGGCATCATTCAAAGCCGCGTGGTAGTCGTTCAGGACCGGACGCAACCGATAGTAGGCGCCCAAGCTAACATCCCGTGCGGCCTTTGCCTGTTCGATGGTCAAAAACTTGGGTTCATCATCCTTGTCATCCGTCAAGCTTGGCCATGCCCCGGCCAGAACTTCGTCTGAGTCAGGACAGGCCCCGTGATGGTAAAAGCCCTTGATGACCGACCGAAGTGTCCGCACGCCGCCGCCACTCTGCACCTCGGACGACAGCGACAAGCGCCCGTCCTCGCGCTGTTCATAGCGGTCATGGAAGCGGGCCATGTGGTAAAGCATGTCGGCACTAATTCGTGCTTGAGGCGGGATAGGTCGTCCCTCGGCTGCCTGGATACGGCGTTGGATGTCAATCAGGTTGGCAAGCGCATAGCCGACGCAGCGGCCCGTAGGACCCTGGTTGCGCAGGCCGAAGACAGGCGGTTCGTTGATGGCGGGAAACGCGCAGTAGGGCGGGTCAATGTTACCGCGTAAGATCGACAGCGGCGCGGAAAAAAACTGGTCGCGATTATCTACCCAGTCCCGATCGACTCCGTGAACAAGATAGGCTTGCAGACGGGGATCAATGTCAATCATCCGCTGCCCATCCATCCTTTCCCCTTTCACGTAAAAGAGTAGCTTGTAGGGAAATGCTACCATATTATTATGAAAACAATAGGCCCTTGATTACTTAACGTATCACATGCGTATCTTTATAAAACAAGAACATGATTATTGAATGCTTCATCTTCCAAGATTCAGAGTCGCGCAGATCCCGCCATAACCTGCTGCGACTAACATCCATGCGATTGTAGCCATCAAAAGATGAAGCAAGACGCTACTAAGATACAACAAAAACGATTCGGCCTGATTCTAAGAGACCTATCAGAGGCGAACCTATCCGCTTACCCGAGAACGACACCTGATCATCTCGTACGACTGGCCCTCTAGGGAAAACGCGCTCACCGCTCCTATTTGCTGCATATCAATCTAGAAGCACAGCTAACCCGCTGCCATGATCAACGTTAGGTTCCTGGCTCTCAGAGATCAAAAATCTGCGAGTCAGAGCAGAGGCAAACTCCAGAGTCCTCAAGAGCAGACGCTTTCTGCTCTCGAATCAGGCGGCCACAGTTCACTACATCTACTTATTCAAAAATAAGAGAATCTTGCAAATAGTTGTAAATACTGTGACTTTTTTATATGAACGGAATTTAGTACCGAAATAAACAATGAATTATCAGGGGCTTTCTAGAGAACGATGACCCTGATCTACTTCGTGAAGGAACCAAGAATATCATAGTTTAATCAATAAGTTATACGACAGCAGCTCGATTAATATTGTATTTGTATTATATGATATTTTGCCTTATTGTGGGTCTACCCATGTGGAGGTGACCATGCGCTATCTTCTTATTATGGCTCTACTTGCTATTACACTTTCTGCATCAATTCAGCCCAATCCGACTGCGGCCGGAGCTCCGTGCAACCCGAACGTGCAGACCTGCTGAAAAGCGTTCTTCTGCGGCCTATCCGCATCGAACTCTGCAGCAAAGTTGCAATGTAGGAGAGGATTTTAGTACAATGTGGCCCAACGGTGTTCCGGGGTCATTGTGGAATTATGACCGTACAGTCACTGGTCCTTCTAATGAACGAATTTTACCGCTATCGAACTCACCAGTCAGTGGCGAATTCGTATTATACTTCATAATTGGGCTGTTAGTGGTTTGGCTTTACGCGTGGAACCGGTTTAACCGCCGTAGCTACAATCCATCGCCTTTCGATTATGAGGTACTGCGGGAATTGCAGCCTGCGCAGATGCGTGACACAATGTTAATGCATCGCGCCTTTATGCTGTATGCCTTAATCATCTCGCTTCTTTATGCCAGCTTTACCTTCTTTGGCGGCTTAATTCTCAAGATTACAAACTCTATGCCTTCGGTTGGTCCTGTGGATATAGACCAAGCTCTGCTGAAAAGTCCGCAATGGCCGCTGATGCTGGCGTTTGGCCTGACGGGGCTGACCCAGTTGATCGGACCCCTGGACCAACTCGAAAGGTCTCTGCGCGGGCACGTCCACCGATCTCTTGGTATTCCGACCCGCATTAGAGAGTATACCAGACAACTGATCGTACAGCAGCTTGATGAAATTCATCATGAAGCTAGGGAGCTTGAAGGGCAGGACCAAGCAACCGGTACCATTGCATCGGCGATTAATAAACTGTCTAGCAACCATGTGACACGCTTGCAGCAGTGGGCATACGACGAAATCGCCCAAACTTATGGCGTCGAGGATGTTCTGGCCAAATTGATCCTGTTGTGGCGTATGATCGACAACCTTCGTAATCCTCGCTGGCCGCGTGAAAATGTTCGCGACGAGATGCGCCTGCTGGTGTCGCAGCAGTTGCAGAAAGCAACCGCTGCGGCGATCTATTTGTCAGAACTACTAGGGAGTCTGCCGAACATCGAGCCGGCCAGAGAGGACGACCAACCGCATCGCACTCACCAGGAGCAGCAGCTCATCACTGCCGTTGAAAGCATGGAACGCCATCTTTTTGAGATCGGCGCGATCCATGCTGTTTATGCGCAACGCGACCGCGACTACAGGCGAGTAGGAGACATAAAAATCCGGAAATCTCTAGAGGCCGTGTTCCTGAGCGAAGGTTATGGCCCGCCGGTGGGTCAGCTTATCTGCTGTGCATTGGTGCTGTTTGTAGGCTACTTTGCATCAATCAGCATGCTCAATCAGAAGCTGATAACCGAAATGCCGGTTAATTTCTGGACCAAGGGCATTAGTGCGACCTATGAAACGGTGCGTACATTGTGCATCTTTGTCTTTCCTGTGCTAGTTGCCATCTACGTAAGCTCATCAGAGCCGGGAGAGCAAGGTCTTATGCAATCCCTTGCCGAAGATGAAACCATAGAACAGGGTAAGGCAGCTACGTGGCCGGGTTCTGGAAGTATTATGGCCGCTTCTATGTGGGCCGGGCTTACTAGTTTAGCTCTGATGATATTGGTTGCGATGCTCTTTACTTGGCTTGTGGCTCGTAATAGCGAACAATTCACTGAATTATTGTTGGGGCGGTTTAATGCAACAGGGGGAACTCCCAACCTTGCCTACTTCATGGCCTTTGTGCCGCTTTCCACTGTCGTTGCAGCATCTGTGGTAACAGCGCGCCGTTTACATAAAGATCCCGAGCACATCGCTGCGATGGTCTTAGTAGCCGTGGTGGCAGCGCTTGGAATGTTGATTGCTTCCGTAGTAATAGAGACTAAAACTAGTAGATGTTTCGAAGACCGACCGGAATGCGTCGCAGACCATTTTACAGATATGGTTGCCGCATTTATAGCCGTGATGTTTCTATCACAGAAGGTGACGTCAGGCCGGGTGCCTTCAACCGCTGTTATCGTTGTAGTAATGTGCCTATCTATCAACTTAGGAACACCTGTTCATGCTCAAGATTCCCCAGACCCTGAAGGTCCTAAGCAACTGAAGAAAGCGCAGCATGATCAAGACCCCAATATTGGATCTAAAAATTCCCCAAATGGGGGACTGACTCCCTCCGGAAAGCTTAACACAACTACCAATCAAGTCGGCAGCCCCAGTGAGACAACTATCCCATCTGATTTTTCGATAGTCGTAGGGTTTCGTACAGATGCCGCACCCTTTTCTTATCTGGACAACACCGGGGGAATTCCTCGATTTCAAGGCTATTTAGCTGATCTTTGTTATGAAATCTTTGCAGGAAGCCGTTACAAGGTGACTAGCGTTCCAGTTAGTGTTTCCACGCGCTTCGAGCGCCTCCGGCCCGATGAAAGTAGCAAGGAAAGTGACGATAGAACAACTGCCCAAGTTTTGGCTATAGCTCCCGAAGATATGGTTGATGTGCTTTGTGATCCAGTCACGGTCCGATATGACAACATCAGCAGATGGAAAAACGGAATTTTTTCTCCAATAGTTTTTGCTACAGGCGTCACTTATCTTGAGCGAACAGGATCAGGTGCTACAATTACATCAGATGTACAAATTGGCTATGTCAGAGACACAACCGCTAGCGCAGTGGCGAAAGACATATGCGAAAATATGATCGCCAATGACCGTGCCGCAAAATGCGTAAAGGAAACCGTGGTTAGGGAAAAAAATTGGGTGCGCTGTGGCGCCGAAAACAAAAGAAATTCTTCAGAAGAGAAGAAGTCATCCGGGCTATTTCAACGATTCTGGTCAAGATTGAATAGTCGTTCTAATAACAACGACGTTTACTATTTTCCATGTGCTTTCGATAATCATAATTTTCTTATTGAATGGTTTTGTAGCGCTAGAAGTAACAATCGCCTATTTTACCTTGGAGATCGTGAAATCATTCTTAGGAAGTGGCAAGATTATCGGGCCTTAAACCCATCTTGCACAGCCGAGGTCAACGCTCCGCTATTTACCTATGAACCTTATGCGCTACTAATCACCAAAGCCAATCCGGACCTCGTGCAATTCGTTCAACGGCGCGTGTACCAGATCTTCTCCGACACAAGCAAAGCGCGGGCAATGTTCGCCGCTACTTTTCCGGAATACCAGATGTCTTCCTCGCTAGCTTATCTATATCTTTTAAATGGCGTAGACGAAGAGCGTGCGTTGAACAGCCCTGACTGTGACAATCCAATCGATAATTGCATCGAAGGCGTGATAATGGATGGTCCGCCTAACAGGTGAGTCTTTTGGGCCTCATGTGCGACCGCGACAACCACTATGCTCTGGTCGGCGGTCAGGTTTCAGCTTTCTATAAGACATGCTCTCTTTGGGACAATTCTACATAGCACCTAAAAACGGCCGTTTGTGAAGCGTTGCAAAGCAGGGCTCTTCCGGGTCGGGTCACGCGAAGGATGCAGCATTTCTTGGTGCTGCTACTGTCTGCAGGTTTAGCTCCTCCTGCAGGTTGCCTGCGCCAGCTAAGGAGTTCGTTCCTGAATAGCAGCGCTGCTTAAAGGGCCGATGCTGTAAACCGCATTGTAAGAATAAATGGCGGATATGGGGCAGGCGGACCTGCATCGTTGATCTTGAGGAGGGCAGGGGGAGCGGGGTTGTCAACGGCATCGAAGCTGGCCCTTTGTTCCAAGCGCTCACAGCAGCCGGGATCGGATGACGGTGCTATCACGTTTACGATCACCTGGCACTCGTTGCGGTGTCTCAGCCGAACGCCGGCAGGTCAGCTCTACCCGACAAGGACTGCCGACGATGTCCGACTTCACCCTCTACTACTGGCCAGTGCCATTTCGCGGCGAGTTCGTCCGGGCCATTCTTGCGCATGTTGGCGCCTCGGTGGACGAACCCGGCAGTGACGCGATCAGTGACATGATGAGCATGGACCCTCGGAACCAACCGGTGCCGCACATGGCATCGCCGATGCTGGTGGACAATGGCTCCGGCAAGGCCATGGCTGAAATGCCAGCAATTTGCTTCTGGCTGAGCGAACGGTTTGACCTTCTTCCGCCCGATCCGCATCTGAGAGCCATAACCCTGAAGATCGTGAGCGACGCCAATGATGTCCTGGATGAGATGACGCTCAGTGGTGGCAAGGCAATGTGGACTGAGGCATCCTGGGCGGACTATCTCGTGCGCCTGCGCCGCTGGATGGCGATCTGGGAAGCGATGGCGGAGCAGGACCTTCTTCCCGAGCAGCCGATCGGACTGGCGCAGATCGTGACGGCAACGCTGTGGGGAACCATGACCAAGCAGCTGCCGGAGCTTCGCGCGTTTCTCGCAGCAGAAGCCCCGCAAGTTGCCGGGCTGACGTCCCGCATCCGGTCACACGGCGCTCTTGCCGGCCAAGCGGAGGAAAGCCGCCGCCGTTTCGGACAAGCTTGGTGTGGCGGCGAGATCGAGAAATCACTACGCAGGGTCCTGCGAGGGTAGGGATTGCGTAGCTTGACGCGAAGGGCCCATCAGAGACATTGGAGCACGCAGCAGCGAATGCAACTGCAGCAAGCGCAGTAGGCCCATAGTTGCCGGTCGGCCGTCGTGAACGCTGCAAGGCAGCGTTGGCGGAACTGCCCTCAGCCCTGAACATCGGCTATTGGATCAGTCTAGCTGCCCCGGAAAGTTTTTTCGACGGCCAGTCTCCAGATTACGCACCATGTTGTCGATGCCAATTGTATAGAACTCGCCTACGCTGATGGCGGCGCTCCCCTTCAACTCCAACTGGTGCTCGGTGATCACCCCGATCACGGCATTAACCAGCCCGATCACATCGTCTGCATCCAGTGGATAGTCGATGTAGATACGCGCGGGATCCTTGAAGTACCGTTTGTCGAGATGAGCAAAAAACTTGTCACGGCGACTCATGATTGCATTTATCGTCTTGCGCCGCGCTTCCAGCTCATTGATCTGTTTTTCCAAGACCTCCACCTCAGGGGGGCCGGATTTCCATGTGATGTTTGATCGATTCTTCGTACAGAAGTCGAGGAATGCAAACAAGCTTCCGTCTGCTCGGCGTGGATCCTCCAGCAGCCGTGCCGTTGCAAGATGCAGGTCGGTCTCGACCGAAAAGAGCAAGGGATGGAGAAGCGGCTCGATCTCCCAGAGCCGGACCCCATGCCTGCTGTGCTGCCGGGTAAGCTCGCGGTAGACGGCTAGCTTGGGCACGAGGCCCGGCGGCTCTGTGCCTTGGATGAGCGCGACATAGCTGAAAAGCCGCTCTTCATAGTTCGCTTGGATCTGGGCCTTCAAGGTCTCTCCTATTTCCGACACCGCAGCTTGCTTGTTGCACTTCGCGGAAAAAATCGGCTCATCCCGAAGGGCCCGCAATGAGCTGCTCAGGTGGCGCAAGACTGCCGGACAGAGTTTCGAACGGCTTCGCAGAACGATTGCAGCAGTCTGCATCGGTTGTCAGCCTTGTGCGCAGCCGTGGAGAGAGCTCCAGTTGCACACCCATGCCAGACCGTGTGCGGTTACAAATGTTTGCCTCATCAAGCCCCGGAAGCCGTTGGTTGATCTCCGCGCCGAAGCCAGCTTCTTGTAGTGAGATTCTGACAGCTTCGCGTAGGCGGGTGTCGCGACCACCTAACCAAACCGCGTCTGTCCCATCACGCCGCCGCCCATGGACAGCAATTGAGGTCGAAGACTTGCCGACAAGCTCTATGGCCGAAGGCTCATCGAAACGATGGGAGGTAATGTGATAATGGCCGTGAGGCCCGTTTCGTAGGGCTTCAAAAGCGTAAAACGATAAATCGGTTCCCGCAATTGCCCCGGCTATTTCAGATGTATTTGGTTCGATCCATCCGCCGTGCGGTGCGAGTATAACCACCTCTGAGCCACGATCCAAGGCTCGGATGCGATAGTCGATGCCGAGGCGCTCGCTATCGGCAAGCTCGATAAAGGATTGGACCTGCCCCGGTTTCGTTCCGGTCTTCTGAGAGCGATGCTCTCACCAAAGGAGACAGGATATGGCAGCGACACACGGCGACGAGTTCAAGCGGGATGCGGTTCGCATCGCGCTCACCAGCGGCCTGACGAGACGTCAGGTTGCGTCTGATCTTGGGGTTGGGCTTTCGACGCTCGGCAAGTGGATACGGGCGATTTCCGATGAGGCGAAGGTGCCTGACCGGGACGCCGATCTTCTGCGCGAGAATGAACGGCTGCGGAAAGAGAACCGTATATTGCGCGAGGAGAGGGAAGTATTAAAAAAGGCGGCTCAGTTCTTCGCGGCTCAAAAGCCGTGAGGTTTCAGTTCATTGCCAGCTATCGGGGCAGCCTTTCGCGCAGCCATCTCTGTCGCATGATGGGCGTAACGGATCGTGGGTTGCGCGCGTGGCTGCGCAGGCCCCCGTCCATCCGTCAGCGGCGCGACATGGTGATCCTGGCGCATATCCGCGAACAGCATCGGCTGAGCCTGGGCAGCTACGGCAGGCCGCGGATGACCGAGGAGCTGAACGAGCTGGGCCTGCGGGTCGGACAGCGTCGGGTAGGCCGTCTGATGCGCCAGAACGGCATCCGCATCATCCGCAGCGAGCGGCGTTCAAGCGCACCACCGACAGCGATCACGCCTTCAACATCGCGCCGAACCTCTTGCAACAGGACTTTTCGGCGAGTGCCCCGAACCAGAAGTGGGCGGGCGACATCACCTACATCTGGACGCGTGAGGGCTGGGTTTATCTGGCCGTCATCATCGACCTGTTCTCGAGGCGCGTGATTGGCTGGGCTATCAGCAACCGGATGAAACAGGATCTGGCGATCAGGGCGCTGAACATGGCTGTTGCCCTGCGCCGCCCGCCACCAGGCTGTATTCACCACACGGATAGTCAGAAGATGGTTGCCAGTTCTTGGGCGGCCTGACTCTCACAGCGATAGACCGTCTGGTAAGCTGGCGCCGCAAGGCG
>NZ_BNCL01000039.1 GCF_014656455.1 Paracoccus aerius | reverse complement strand
GGCCGGTCCGCCAGCCGGGCCAGCGTGTCGTGCGAGATCTTGGCCTTGTCATGGCCATAGCGGAGGATGTCCCCCTCGGCCAGGTCCAGCCTTGCGGCGATCTGGTCGATGGGAAGCTTGCGGGCGGCGCGGGCGATCTGGATGTCGGTCATGGCGAAGGGCATGGCGCGGCACGTCCTGTCTGTCAACGGGTCCGGACGCGGTCCCTGACCAAAGCAGGGTCAGTCGTTGCGCGCCAGTTCCGCCCGCACGGCGGCGCGCAAGTCCGGCAGCAGGTCCGTTTCGAACCAGGGATTGCGGCGAAGCCAGCCGGTGTTGCGCCAGGACGGATGGGGCAGCGGAAAGACCGACGGTGCATGGTCGCGCCACCCCGCCACGGCGCCGGTCACGTCCCGCAGACCAAGGTGCCAGCGGATCGCATGGCCGCCGACCAGAAGCGTCAGGCGCGGGCGCAGCGTCTCCATCACCTGCGCGCGCCAGGTTTTGGCGCAGATGGGCGGCGGCGGCAGGTCCGATCCTCGCAGATCATAGCCCGGAAAGCAGAAGGCCATCGGCACGATCGCGATCCGGTCGCGGTCATAGAAGATCGGCTCGGGAGTTCCCATCCAGT
The DNA here is from genome assembly GCF_014656455.1 of Paracoccus aerius. Classification (GTDB taxonomy): domain Bacteria; phylum Pseudomonadota; class Alphaproteobacteria; order Rhodobacterales; family Rhodobacteraceae; genus Paracoccus; species Paracoccus aerius. The sequence continues at coordinate 13,234 of NZ_BNCL01000039.1, read as the reverse complement.
CGCGCAGCCGGTCGCCCGACCTGTCGGTAAAGGGCCGGCCGCTCAGATGCACCCGCATTCCCGGCGCCTGCCCCACGACCAGGATGCGGGCGTTGGACTGGAACCAGGTCACCGGGCGCGGTTCATGGGCCGTGGCGGTCGCACCAAAGCGCGAAGCGCAAAGGCGGCAATTCCGGATCGATTGTTCAAGTGGCTGCATCCAGAACAGATAGTGAAAATCCGCCGGGATTGAAGGGTGACAACGCACCCAATGAATGCAACAAAAAGGTGAAATCTGGACAGCACACTCGCCTGCGCCTAAGGGTGGTGTGGCCGGCCGGCGACAGGAAGGGCAGATGCTGGAATTCGACAATGTCTCGAAGTCCTTCTGGACGGGAACGCGGCGCAAGGTGATCCTTGATCGCGCCTCGTTCCGGGTGGAGCTTGGCAATTCCCTTGGCATCCTGGCCCCCAACGGCACCGGCAAGACGACGCTGATCAACATGATGTGCGGCCTGGAAAAGCCCGATGAAGGCACGATCCGGCGCGGCTGCCGGATTTCCTTTCCGCTGGGCTTCATGGGCGGCGTCGTGGGCAAGCATTCCGCAAACGAAAATGCCCGCTATATCGCCCGCATCTATGGCCTGGATCCCGATTACGTGTCGGCCTTCACCCGCTGGCTGACCGACATCGAGGAATATTATGACATGCCGGTCGGAACCTATTCCGCGGGCATGAAGCAGCGGTTCACCTTCTCGCTGCTGCTGGCGCTTGAATTCGACATGTACCTGATCGACGAGGGGATGCCCCAGACCACCGATGTCGAGTTCAACCGCAAGGCGGGCGCTGTCCTTTATGACCGGCTGAAGACGGCGACCGTGGTGATTGTGTCCCACCAGCCCGCCACGATCGAGAAGTTCTGCCGTTCGGCCGCCATCCTGCGGGACGGGCGGCTTTACCATTTCGAATCCCTTGCCGAGGCGAAGCAATACTATGACTACACCGCCTAAGGTCCACCGCTATCACGCCTCGGCCGAGGAGTCGGTGCGACCGACCGCGCAGGCCGTTCCCGCCGCAGGCCACGGCGACATCCGCGTCGCTGTCCGCAAGCGGCCGGCAGCGGCGAACGCGACCACGGACGAGGACGAACGCGAACGGTTCATGCGGACCGATCCGGTCGAGGACGGGCTCGCCCATGTCGGCCCGGCCCCGTCGCCGGACGCTGGTGAGGATCTCGAGGCGCAACTGGACCAGATCCGCCGGGAAAACCTGTCCGAGCGGCAGTTGCGCATCGCCCGTCGCATTGCCGCCCTGCACCAGATCGAAGTCGCCTCGGACGAGGAAGCCGTGCTGCGGCTTCGCCAAAGGGGGATCGACCCGTCCCATCGTGCGGCCTTGGGCCAGATCCTTTCAAGCGAAGGCAGCCGCGCCCAGGCGGCGCCCAAGGCCGGAACGGTGGCGGTCATGCCCGGCAAGCAGGTGGCCGTCCCCGCCGGCCGTCCCGGAACCGAGGTCGGGCCGCCGCGCCCCAGCCTTCCGGCCCGCGAAGTCCTGACCGAGGAAAAGCGCGCGGCCGAGATTATCCGCATCCAGCAGGACATCGCCCGGCGCAGGCGGCGGCGGATGGTCATGCTGGCCTTGCGGTTGCTGGCCTTCGTGATCCTGCCGACCGCCGCGGCGGCCTGGTACTACTTCGCCTTGGCCACGCCCCTCTATGCCACCAACTCGCAATTCCGCATCCAGTCCGCGGAAGGCCAGGGGACAGGCGGCGCTGGGGGGCTGGGCGGGCTTCTGGGCGGATCGCAGCTGGCGACCAATACCGATTCCGTTGCCGTGCAAAGCTATCTGACCTCGCGCGATGCGATGCTGCGATTGGACGGGGACAAGGGCTTCCGGCAGGCCTATCAGGATCCGGCGATCGACCCGGTCAAGCGCCTGCCGCCCGACGCGACCAACGAGGCGACGTTCGAACTGTACCAGAAATCGGTCAAGATCGGCTATGACCCGACCGAGGGCATGATCGACATGGAGGTCATCGCCCCCAATCCCCAGCAGAGCCAGGAGTTTTCACTGGCCCTGATCGCCTATGCCGAAGAGCAGGTGGACCAGATGACCTCGCGCCTGCGCGACGACCAGATGGAGGGTGCCATCTCCATCTATCAGGACGCCGAGGCCAAGGTTCTGGCCGCGCAGCGCCGCGTGCAGGAATTGCAGCAGACGCTGGGCGTCCTGGACCCCGTGGCCGAGGGGACGGTGGTGATGAACCAAGTCTCGGCCCTTGAAACCCAGCTTGCGACCAAGCGGCTGGAACTGGGCCAGCTTCTGTCCAATGCCCAGCCCCTGGAAAGTCGCGTGGCCACGTTGCGCGGCGACATCACCCGGCTGGAGGAGATGATCGCCCAGACCCGCGAACAGCTGACCCAGGGCGGGCAGGACCGCAATTCGCTGGCGCTGATCTCGGGCGAATTGCGGATCGCCGAAAGCGAACTGCTGACCCGCCAGGAACTGCTGGCGGCGGCTGCCGCGCAGATGGAGGCTGCGCGGATCGAGGCGAACAAGCAGGTCCGCTATCTGTCGCTGTCCGTGGCCCCCGTGGCCCCGGACGAGGCGACCTATCCCAAGGCCTTCCAGAATACCCTGGTGGCCTTCCTGATCTTTTCGGGTATCTATCTGATGCTGTCGCTGACGGCATCCATCCTTCGCGAACAGGTATCCACATGACCCAGGCCAAGCACATCCGCATCCGCGACATTACCTGCGGCAACGATCTGCCGCTGGTGGTCATCGCCGGACCCTGCCAGCTGGAAACGCTGGACCACGCGCTGATGATCGGCGAACGCATGGCGGAAGCCTGCGCCAAGGCGGGCGCGGGCTTTGTCTTCAAGGCCAGCTACGACAAGGCCAACCGCACTTCGTTGTCGGGCCGTCGTGGCGTCGGCATCGACGAAGGGCTGCAGATCCTGGCGACGGTTCGCGACCGCCTGGGTTGCCCGGTCCTGACCGACGTGCATGACGCGGAACAGGCGGTGCGCGCCGCGCAGATGGTGGACGTGATCCAGATCCCCGCCTTCCTGTCGCGCCAGACCGACCTGCTGCTGGCCGCCGGCAAGACGGGCGCTGTCATCAACGTCAAGAAGGGCCAGTTCCTGGCGCCTTGGGATATGGCGAACGTGGCCGACAAGGTCGCCTCGACCGGGAACGGCAACATCCTGCTGACCGAACGCGGCGTCAGCTTCGGCTACAACACCCTGGTGGCGGACATGCGGTCGCTGCCGATCATGGCGCGCACCGGCTATCCCGTCATCATGGACGCCACCCATTCGGTGCAACAGCCGGGCGGGCAGGGCGGATCGTCGGGCGGGCAGCGGGAATTTGCGCCGGTCATGGCCCGCGCCGCCGTGGCGCTTGGCGTGGCGGGCGTGTTCATCGAGACGCATGAGGATCCCGACTGCGCGCCCTCGGACGGGCCGAACATGATCCCGCTGGACCGGATGCCCGCGCTGATCGAATCGCTGATGGCCTTCGACCGGCTGGCCAAGAGCGATCCGGTGATGGGCTAATCGGCGCGGCCTGCCGCATCCGCCGATGCCCAGGCCCACTGGAAGTTGTAGCCGCCCAGCCAGCCCGTCACATCGACGCATTCGCCGATGAAGAACAACCCCGGCACCTTGCGCGCTTGCAGGGTGCGGGCGTCCAGATCACGCGTGTCGATGCCGCCCAGCGTCACCTCGGCTGTGCGATAGCCCTCGGTCCCCACGGGCCGGACCTGCCATCGGTTCACCCGCGCGCCCAACGCTTCCAACCACGTGTTCGGCTGATCCGCCAGACGTGCCTGGGACAAACCCATCTCGTCGCAGATAGCGGTCGCCAGCCGGGCGGGCAGCACCCGCCCCAAGGCGGATGATACCGCAACGCGCCCGGCCTCGGACCGGGCGGCTTTCAGTTGGGCCGCGACGTCGTAGTCTGGCGCAAGGTCGATCTGCAGCGTCTCGCCCGGCTGCCAAAAGCTGGAGATTTGCAGGATCACCGGCCCGCTGAGGCCCCGATGCGTGAACAGCAGCGCATCGCGGAACTGCCCGCCGTTGTGGCGGATCCGCGCCTCGACCGAGACGCCCGCCAAGGGACGGCACAAGGCAAGCTCCTGCTCGGCAAAGGTCATGGGGACCAGCCCGGCGCGCGTGTCGATCATCCGCAGTCCGAACTGCGCGGCGATGTCATAGGCAAGGCCGGTCGCGCCGATCTTCGGGATGGACTTGCCTCCGGTCGCCACGACCAGCCGTTCCGTGTGGATCGCCCCACCCGGGGTTTCCACCACGAAACCCATCCCGTCATGGCGGACCGACAAGGGCGCAGTTTCCATCCGCAACTCGGCGCCCTTCATCCGGTCCAGCAGCATCCGGGTGATCTGTGTGGCCTTGCCGTCGCAGAACAACTGGCCCTGGGCCTTCTCGTGCCAGGCAATCCCGGCCCGGTCGACCAGCCGGACGAAGTCGGGCGCCGTGAAGCGGGCAAGCGCGCTTGCCGCAAAGCGCGGGTTGCGGGACAGAAAGCGATCCGGCGCGGTCGCAAGATTGGTAAAGTTGCAGCGCCCTCCGCCCGAGATGCGAATCTTCTCGCCCGGATGGGCGGCATGATCCAACACCATCACTCGCCGTCCTGCCCGCAATGCCGAGCCCGCGCAGAACAATCCCGCCGCGCCCGCACCCAATATCAGAAGATCCACCTGTTCCATGGGGGCGGCATAAAGCGGCGGGCGAAAGGGCACAAGTTTTGCGATTTTTCGACTTGCACCCCCCCGCCAGCTTGGCTATTCACCCTCCCACAGTTGGGGCGTGGCCAAGTGGTAAGGCATCGGTTTTTGGTACCGTGTACCGTAGGTTCGAATCCTACCGCCCCAGCCAAAATCCTTTAAATCATTGCTGATCAAGATCATCCGGGGATGATCTCGAACATGTTGACGTCGATCATGCCGCGGTCGGTGATCTTCAGCGCCGGGATCACGGGCAAGGCCAGGAAGGCCATCTGCAGGAACGGCTCTTCCAGGATCACGCCCAGCGACGCTGCGGCGTCGCGCAGGGGGACCAGCAGGTCGCGCACGGCCTCGAAAGGCTCCAGGCTCATCAGGCCGGCGACGGGCAGGGCCAGCTCGGCCAGGATGACGCCACCCTCGGCCACGACGAATCCTCCCTCGATCTCGGACAGGCGGTTGGCCGCCAAGGCCATGTCGTCGTAATTAGCGCCGACGGCCACGATGTTGTGGTGGTCGTGGCAGACGGTCGAGGCGATCGCGCCGCGCTTCATCCCGAATCCCTGCACGAAGCCGGTGGCGATGTTGCCGTTCCTGCCGTGCCGCTCGATCACCGCGATCCGGATCAGGTCGCGGGCCGGGTCGGGGCGCTTGTCGCCGTCCTGCGGGGCGATGTCGTGGGACAGGTGGCCCGTGATGATCTTGCCCTCGATGATGCCGATCACAGGGGTTTCGCTGCGGTTTCCGGCGCAGCGGAAGTCCTGCGCCGTGACGCGAGGCGCCTTGACCGATGCGCGGCCAACCGGCGCCAGGGACGGGCGGGCGGCAAATGCTGCCTCGTCCACGATGCGCCCGCCTGCCAGCACCAGTTGCGCACGGCAGCTTTCCAGGCTGTCGAGGGCCACGATATCGGCCCGAAGCCCCGGCGCGATCAGTCCGCGGTCCTTCAGGCCAAAGGCCTCGGCCGCGGACAGGGATGCCGCGCGATAGACCGCCAGGGCAGGGCTGCCGCGCCGGATCAACTCGCGGATCATGTGGTCCAGATGCCCGTGTTCCGCAATGTCCAGCGGGTTGCGGTCGTCGGTGCAGAGGCACATATAGGGCGCCGTCACATTGGTCAGAACAGGCTGCAAGGCCACCAGATCCTTGCTGACCGATCCTTCGCGGATCAGGACGCGCATCCCCTTGCGCAGCTTTTCCAGGGCCTCCTCGGCCGTCGTCGCCTCGTGTTCGGTCCTGATGCCTGCGGCCACATAGGCCGACAGGTCGCGCCCGGTCAGCTGCGGGCAGTGGCCATCGATATGGCCGCCCGCGAACAGGCGCAGCTTGGCCATCGCGGCCGGATCACGCTGGATGACGCCCGGATAGTTCATGAACTCGGCCAGACCGATGTTGGACGGGTGGCCCATGACCTGCGCCAGATCCCCGGCCTCGATCCGCGCGCCCGAGGTTTCCATCTCGGTCGAGGGCACGCAGGAGGACAGTTGAACGCGCAGGTCCATCAGCAGGCATTCGCTGGCCTTCTGGAACCACCGGATGCCGTCGAGGCCAATGACATTCGCGATTTCGTGCGGGTCGCAGATGGCAGTGGTGACGCCGCGCGGGGTCACGCAACGGTCAAACTCGTGTGGTGTGACAAGGCTGCTTTCGACATGCAGATGCGTGTCGATGAAGCCGGGAACTAGGGTCAGGTCCGCCACGTCGATCACCTGCCGCCCGTCATAGGCGCCCACCCCGGCGATCCGGTCGCCGCAGATCGCGACGTCGCCTGTCATCATCGTGCCGGTGATCAGGTCGAAGACGCGCCCGCCCCGCAGCACCAGATCCGCGGGTTCGTCGCCACGTGCCTGCGCAATGCGCCGTTCCAGATCGTCCATGATACCTCCGTTCGTTCGGGTCAAATGACCCGACAGCACAGGCAACGTCCAGAGGAGGAATGGAAGATATGGTGCACCCGAAGGGATTCGAACCCCTGGCCTCTGCCTTCGGAGGGCTTTGATGGGGGCATTGTTCGCGCCAAGAGCTTGAAATGTTCTTGTTTTTCTCTGATTTGGAGCAAAGAAAATCGGTCCATTTTGCACCGAAACGGGACCGAGCGGCGCTCTGCCACTGGAGTGTAGTATAGTCCGAGAATGGTGCTAGAAGGTGGTCGCTATAATACCATTGATTGGATGAAGCTACATGCCGCTGCGGACCATTCAACCTTCGCCTGCCGCAGCTTATCGACTATGTGCCTTTGGACATGCAGATGTCGCCCATCTTGCGCACGAGGCAATGGTTTCCAGAAACGTGTCGCGACAGGATGCTAGCTGGGTCGCTCTTCAGAGTGTTCTCGGGTTCGGTGTAGAGAATGCGCTAAAGGCTTTCTTGGCCGCGACCGGCATGACGAGGAGGGAGCTTAAGGGGTTCAGCCATGGCCTTGAGGATCTTGCCTCCGAAGCGAAGAAGAGATGGTTGCGTGAGCATGGAGTGCTGAAAGAACAACCCGAACTCACTGACGCTCTTGATGCATTTATAGAGGCCTGTGGGCTCGACTACGGCCGCTACAATTACCGGTACTTAGAGCAGACCAGTGTGACCAGGCTGCATGCTGGCCTAGCAACCACGACGGTCATCCACGTTGTCTATGTGATAGCAGGAATTGCTGAAGAGATCGAAAGCACTGGCCAGACCATAAGTGTCCAGCCGTGAACCCACAACAGCGGAGACGCCGTACCCAGCTTGCAAGATGGTCGCTACCGGGCCTGCCAGTAATGGTGCGTATTATGGCGGGGGAGCCCACGTCCTATCTTGAGGATAGGAAGATAACTGACGTGGTTGCAGGCCATCAAGCCGCTAATTTGCTCACGCGCTGGCTGAATCTCTTCCAGTCTCGAGCAACATCACTGCGTTTTCGGGTCTTGCCTTCGTAGACGTAAATCCAGTCTCGAGATCCTTTATATTCAATTTCGCCCTCTGGTCCGTCCGTCACTGACCGCCAGTATTTTTCAACGCTGTTAGGCTGGGTGATCACGTGAGACATGCTCAAGTGAAACAGCTTGCCCATAAAGGATTGTGGACTCGCGATGTGGACAGAGAATGGGTTGATTTCTTGCGGTAAAGCCGCTGCTCGAAATGCTCGGAACAAATGTTCTGTTAGCTGAAGAGGACCAAATCGCTCAACTCCCGACCATAGCATCCATAGCTGATACTCTGACTCTCCGGCTGCGTACGCCCAGAAAAGTGCCTCAGGATGGAGGCCGAGCGCCCGCAATTGGCGCAGGTATTTTTGACCTGCTACTTGTAGGCCTTGAGGTAATTCTCGAAAATCCATTCCTCTACGCCTCCTTTGTCAAATGCTGCTGCTAAAAGGTCAGCAACTACCTTTGGGTTCATTGGAGCCGAAACGTACGTATCCGCTCGCCTCCACTGTGTAACAACTGCCCACTTTGGTGCCACTGGATCGAACGGTGAGATCTTGGCCCTCAGTACCTTCGCTAGGTCGACTAGATTATGGGTATATAGTTCCTTCCTGGCAGCCCGACTGGGCCAAGAGTTTAAGCGTTCTTGTGCCATGATTGCTGCTTTCAGCAAGCACTCGCAGGCAAACCCTGCATGCGTCCATGCAATGGTCTGTGTTTCCGGAAGCTCAGATAGCTTCCGGGCTGCGAGCCTCCACTGCCGGGCAAGGTCCATCCATTCCTCGACGGTCTGTGGGTCAATGGGCATACTGAGCAGTCATTGATCGTTAGCCTTTACGACAACCGCACTACTGCCGGCTTGTCACTGGCAAAGCTGTTATGGCTGGCCGTCAAGCTCATAACGCCAACGATCAGACTCGGCTTCCCGCTCCTTTTCAAGCGCTACTTCCATCGTCTCGGCACAGCCCTGTCGCTGGACAGATCTGCATGAACCACATCAAGCGCGGTGAAGCAGGTGGCAGGTGGCTGCCTGAATAGATCCGGCCGACGGCCGAACCGTCGGACAACAAGGGTCCTGTCGTCCGACGCGTCGCATTGGTTGGTGAAGGTCAGCTTTCGGGTCCAGTTCACCATAGCCCTTAACACGTAGTAAACCTCATTAAAGCCGAAGCGGTTTTTCACTTCCGCGTATAACCTTTCCGTCCGCATCCAATTCAACCCGCAAAAGCTGCTCGTCGTTGTTGTCCTTTATGTAGGCTACTTTGATTTTATAATCTGATTGTGGATTGGCTCTAACGTGGATACCCATTCGCAAGCCCCTATGATTGGCGATCTTCCCTGCAAATCGATCCCAATCCGGTTTCACTCCTAGAGAAGTGACAAGTTCTTTCCCCGCAATTGAAAGAATTGCGATATCCAGCGACAAGCTCATGTCTTCCTTGGAGGTGTATACTGCAATTTCACCGGTGCCGGCATGCATTAAGCGTTTGCGCCCATTCTCTTCTGAAAAAGAAAACTTCATTGTCGATCCTGGGCTCCAGAACCCTGCTTGCTCAAGCCTAACTTGATGGTAGTGCTTTATTTGATCTGGGAGACATACCATATAGCACATGTCGCCAATGCAGTAGGGCGCCACAGTGTTGATCAACTCCGCTGTTTCGCGATCAAGCATCGAGACAAAGTTCATTGTGCCCTTGCTGATACTACCTGGTAGGCGCACCTCAGATGCTAGAATATGCCCGAACATAGATCTGAGTGCCTCGGTAGATGCCAGTCCTGCATGACTTTCGAGGCGATCAAGAAACTCTTCTGAAAGCTCACCGGGGTGATCTGCCTCCATCTGGTCATTTTCCAAGATATTTCTAGCTTCGATTAGAACTGCATCTTTATTCGTCTGGTGCCGAAGCACTTTTTGGAAATGACGTTCGAATGCTCTTTCAGCGGTCTCAGGAGATGCTCCTAGAACTTTTACACCATATTCTGCGGCGGCCTCGATCAGACTGATGTTGCCATCGGTGACTGCGTCATGTTCTCGGTTGCTGCGGTCCCAGCTGCGTCCTAAGCGCTTGACGCCCACGCCGCCAAGCCAGTCAAGCGCAGACGCGAAGCGGCTTTTGATGCCGATCTTTATGCCTGTGCCCGTCCATTCGGCGAGCAGCGATACTTCATTATCTGATCGGTCTTCGGACACAGTTCCTCTCTAAACTTCTGCTCCAAGCATGGCTTGTGACATGCGTGACATGGACGTGACATGGCCGCAATGTCACTTTTTCTGAAACATAGGATCGTTTCCTATAATCGTGCGATTTCAAAGGCCGCACCGGCAAGAAGTGACAATGTCACCTCTATGTCACGTCACGTCACGCAGACGGCTGTCTCCGGATTATTTCCTATTACATAATTGTGATCAAATGACTCAAACACTGAGGTTCGCCAGCAATGCTTGGCAAATAGAGACCTGGAAGGATTATGTCCTATCCGGTTACTCACGACGATGTTACTTCTCAAAATGACGGATTTGAGCGCAATCCTCGTGTTGCGGGCCACGCGTGCGGCCTTTGGATACCAAGGGGGAAGAGGGGGAGAGACGGTCCTCAAGACCGTCTATCTCCCCGGGCTTACTCCTCTCCACCTTCACCCACAGATCTGGATACTCCGCGCGATGTTCTCAGTCCGAGAAGTCGGCGAAGACGCGCGCCTGCAATTCGAGGCCGCAGTCTACCGCCTGGGCCAAGGCAAGGCCCGCAGCGCCTTCTCTCGCGCCATGAACCATGAAACCGCCAAAGCACGGACGCGGGTGAACCGCGTCCTGCGCAGGCAGACGGGGATCAAAGTCGGAGATATCAGCCGAGCCACTAAATTCCTTCGGGCCTATCCGAATAAACTCCAAGCCGAGATAAATGCCCAAGGCGATCCATTCCCGCTCAAACACTTCAGAGCGCGTCAATTCAAATACGGGGTTAGGGCTAATCCCTGGAATACCTCACGGCGCTTTCCCGGCTCATTTATTATCCGCTCCATCGACGGAAACGTCTTTCATAGAACCGGAAAGCTCAATTCCAAATCCGGACGCATGAACGCGATCGAGAAGATGTGGGGACCATCGCTCCCCCGTGAAATCATGCAGCCCGATCCTCTTCGAGAATTCGACATGGGCGGAGATGCCGTCCTCAACCGCGCCATGCACGAGCTGCGCCGCATCCTCGATGGGGCATAGGGCCGAGGGCGCGAGGCCCTCGACCCGGCCCGACCTGTGACCGAAATGCAACACCGAGGGCGGACCCACCCCCGGTAGGGACCGAATTCGGAGCCGATCCTATGCGGGGCCGCCGCACCCCAAGCCGCAATCATTTCTTAAAAAATTCCAAAATGACTTCGCTTCGTAAAATGGGGCTGATTTTGATGTCGAAAGACCCTGAAATATTCCATTGTCGCGACTGCCTCGGCGCTTTCGAGCAAAATATCGGGCGCGGAAGGAAAAGGGTTCGCTGCGAAGCTTGCGCTCTCATAGCGAAAGCCGACGCAGCCAAAGCCTCAAAGAAATCTGGTAGCGCTTACCAGTTCGAGTGTTGCCGCTGCGGCGTCATGGTAGAGGCTCTTGTTGGCGAAACCGGACGGCGCAAAAAGTTCTGCGATGCTTGTCGGGGGGTGAGCGGCACCGTCCTGCGTCGGAAGACTAAGTGCCGTGACTGTAATGGCATCATCGAGCCAGGCTTGATGGCGACCTGTGCATCCTGTCAGCGCAAGAAGGAACGCGAGCGGGACCGTCGCAACCGAGATGCTCGAAGGGCTCGAAATGCGGCAGGAGCCATCAATGCGATGAAGAAATGCCCTTCCTGCCAACAGGAGAAGGCATCTTCATCGTTCCATCGGAACTTGGGCAACTGGGACGGTTTGGCTTCACGCTGCACCGATTGCACAAACGAACTGAGACGCATCCGATTGTCGACGCCCGAGGGTAGGCTTTCGGCAAGGATCAGGCGCCATCTCCGCAGTGACCGACCTGCACGCCGCATCGACTGGAATATACGTCGCGCACTGCGGGGCCAGAACACATCGAAGGCTCTGGAAGATATGTTCGGGTATAGCTTAGCCGAACTGCGATATCACCTAGAGCGCCAGTTCACCAAAGGCATGGACTGGGATCGATTTGTTGCGGGTGAAATCCACATCGACCACATCCTGCCGGTGTCCAGCTTTGATCTGACGGACGTGGCGGAGGTAAAAGCCTGCTACGCCCTGCCGAACCTCCGCCCAGCATGGGCGCTGGACAATTTGTCGAAGGGTGCTGCTCGGACCCACCTGATCTAGGACCATCTGGATGGCACGGAAAACCGCCCCTGATCCCGCCAGCGCGCCGACGCCGGTGACCCTCGGCGTAACCGAGATCGCGGCCATGACTGGCCGCACCGTCCGCTGGGTGCAAATCCTCGCCAAGGAGCAGGGGATCGCAAAAGAGGCGCGGGGCAAGTACCGGCTCGACAGCGTCATGGCCGCGCTGGTCTCGCACTACGAGGCGATCCTCGAGGGTACCGAGAAGAAGGCTTCTGCCAGCCGCGCGACGGATGCTCGGACGGCAGAGATCGAGCAGCGGATGGCGATCCGGGATCGTCAGCTGATCCCGATCGAGGACGCGATCATGGCGCAAGACAAGCTCGTGGGCGTGGTCAATGCGGAACTGTCCGGCCTTCCGGCTCGGATCAGCCGAGACCTGGGTATCCGCAAGAAGGCAGAGGCAGAAGTTCATGGCGCGCGGAAACGGATCAGCGACGCCCTCGCAGAAATGTCGGGCGCTGCTCGCACGGGCATCGGCCTTGACGAAGCCGGCGGAGGTGCTGACGCCTGACGAATGGGCGCAGCGATATCGAACCTATGGTCCCGAGACCGGCAAGCCCGGTCCGCGCGATCCATGGCTGACGGCTTACCAAATCCCTTTCATCCGGAAGATACACGACCGGACTCACCGCCGGGTGGTCGCGGTCACCGCAGCGCAGAGCGGCAAGACGGAAGGACTGATGGATGCGATCGGGGCGCGCCTTGACCAGCGTCCGGCGCCAATCATCTATGTCGGGCCGTCCCGGGATTTCGTCTCGGACCAGTTCGAGCCGCGCCTGATGGCGCTGCTCGACGAGGCGCCGTCGCTGGCTGCCAAGGTCGTGCGCGGCCGCCGCATGAAGAAGACCCTGAAGTGGGTCGCGGGAGTTCGGCTTCGGCTCGCTTCTGCTGGCAGTTCGACCGCCCTGAAATCTGACCCGGCGGCGCTGGGCATCGCGGACGAGTACGACGAGATGACCGCCAACATCAAAGGGCAGGGCGATCCGCTCGGGTTGCTGGAAGCGCGCGGCGAAACCTATGCGGATTTCGTGGCTGCTGTCGTTTCGACTCCGTCGCAGGGAACGGTCGAAACGGAGATCGACCCGGTCAATGGCCTTGAGATGTGGGCTCGCGCTGACCCGGAGCTTGTCGAAAGTCCGATCTGGCGCCTATTCCAGTCCGGTACGCGGCACCACTTCGCTTGGCCATGCCTGTTGATTTCCACCCAGAACTGAGCCGGCATTTCCATCGAGAAGTGAGCCACCTCTAACTATGGATTTCCGGTCATTCAGTG
>NZ_BNCL01000038.1 GCF_014656455.1 Paracoccus aerius | reverse complement strand
AGCGCTTCCGTTTCGTCATGCGGATCAGTCCTTCGTCAATCGCCAGAGCTTAGCGACTGGTCCGAATTCCCGCGACCACCTCTCCCTTCGAGATCCTGTGGGACAACCAGATCCTCGACTTCAATCTTTACGTGATCCCGAAAGGCGCGCCCAACAAGGATGCGGCCTGGACCTACATCAAGTGGGTCACCCAGAGCGAGCGGCAGGCCGAGCTGACGCGCTACATCAGCTATGGGCCAGTGGGGAAATCGGGTTCGGCAGGGGTCGGCTTTTACAAGGACGACAAGACCGAGATGGCGACCTATCTTCCGACCTATCCGGAATACCTGGATGACGCCCTGACCTCGGATGTCGAATTCTGGGCGAACTACGACACCGAACTCAGCGAACGGTTCAATACCTGGCTGGCGAATTGATGGGGAAGGCGGCGGTCGATCTGCCGCCTTTGCTCATGAACCGAAGGAAACGGCGATAATGGGCGATGCGTAACGTGGTGCGATCCTTGTCATGAAGCATGTCGGTGTGATCGGGGCAGGGGCCGTAGGGCTTGCCTGTGCCTTCCATCTTCGCAGGGCGGGATGCCGCGTCACGCTTGTCGATGGCTCGGGCGCGGTATCGGGTGCTTCCTACGGCAATGCCGGGACATTCGCCCCCTATGCCTGCGTTCCAGTAAACAACCCTTCGGTCTTTCCCAACATCCCGCATTACCTGTTGTCGGGCGACAGCCCGTTTCGTATCCGGCCCACCTATGTGCCACGAATGCTGCCCTGGCTAGCCTCGCTCCTGCACCATTCGACGCCCGTCCGCTCGCAGGCCTCATCCGCGGCGCTTGCCACGCTGCTCCTCAGGGCGCAGTCCGGTTGGGATCCCATACTGGACGCGGTGGGGCGTGACCTGATCGACGGGCAGGAATGCCTTTATCTTTACGAAACAGAAGCCGCTTTCCAAGCCGCAGGTCCTGACCTGGACTATCGCCGGCAGCTTGGTGTCGCATTCGACCTTCTGGCGCAGGCCGATATTTCCGCCCTGGAACCGGCACTGGCACCTCGTTTTACCCAAGGGGTGCTTTTCCGGGGCAGCTGGCGGTTTCGATCACCGCACCGGCTGTTGCTGAAACTGGCCGAACATCTTGCCCGACAGGATGTCCAACTGATCCAAGAGGAGGCTTGCCGGATAGAGACGGGCGAGGAGGGCGCGATCCTGCACGTCAGGACAGGCGCACCGCTTGCCTTCGATCAGGTTGTCCTTGCCGCAGGGGCGAAGTCGCGCGCCTTGGCAGCAAGCTGTGGCGACAGCATCCCCTTGGACACGGAGCGTGGCTATCACGTGGCCTTCCAGGCGGGCGAAGGCCTGCTGTCCCGGCCCTGCGGTCTGGCTGAGCGGGGCATCTACATGACCCCGATGATGGGAGAACTACGTGCAGCCGGCACGGTGGAACTGGCGGGCTTCACGCAAAAACGCAGCACCGGCCTCTTGAACCATATCGAATCCTCGGCCCGCGTCGCAGTGCCCGCGCTAAGTGGTCCCACCATCACCTGGCTGGGCTTCCGCCCCACCTTGCCTGACGGCTTGCCGGTCATGGGCTTCTCGCGCCGATCGAAGCGGGTGATCTATGCGTTCGGGCATCAGCATGTGGGCCTGACGCTTGCCGGCATGACCGGCGAGATTGTTGCCGACCTTGCAACGGGAAAATCCCTGAAGACCGACATCGCTCCTTTCCTTTGTAATCGGTTCGTCCGAGGGTGAGCCAAGTGCATGAACTGGCCCCCATTTCGACCGGACACCGGGCATAACCATGGAGGCTTAGGCATATGCCTAAGCACGTGCTTATGTCAGAGATGGAAATCATCACCGATGGTGGCCGTCGGCGCCGCTGGACTGCCGCCGAGAAACTGCGGATCGTCCAGGAGGCGCTCGACGACCGCGCCAGCATCTCGGTCGTGGCGCGCCGCAATGGCGTAGCGCCAAACCTGTTGTATCGTTGGCGGCGTCTGATGCTTGAAGGAGGAAGCGTCGCGGTGACCGAAGACGACGATGTGACCAGCAATCGCGTGGTCAGGGAGATGGAAATCCGCATCCGCGAACTTGAGCGCCAGCTTGGCCGCAAAACCCTTGAGGCAGAGATCCTGCGGGAGGCCCTGGACAAGTCACGGGTAAAAAAACTGACCTTGCTCGCGCGGTCGCCACTGAAGGGCGATTTCCAGTGAAGACGGTGGCAGAGACGTTGGGCGTCGCCCGCTCTAACCTGGTCGACCGGCTTCAAGGCAAAGCGAAGCCGCGGCGGCGCTACCATAAGGCACAAGATGCGGCGTTGGTGCCGCTCATCACGGCGCTTGTCGCAGCACGGCCGACCTATTGAACTGGCCCCCATTTCGACCGGGCACTTGGGCATAACTATCCCATCAGCCGAATGGCCTTTGTGTTGAGTTTTCGAGTTCTGCTGCTCGGCTGGAAAGCTTTGGACCTGCCCGATGATCTTCCTGACCAGGCGACGGATCACCAGCAGAGTCGATGCAGTTCGAACTGGATTACGAAAGCCTTTCCCTGGCATGCTGTTCCGTGATGGAAAGGCTTGTCAGTCTGATAGCCCGTCCTCGAGGCCTCAGGAGTTGAGGTCAACGATGTTCGGAGCATGGACGCTAAAGCCTCTGAAACCTCCTTGCGGGTACCCGCCGGTCCTCAACCGTCAGCTCTTCGCGGCTTTGTGGATCGGAGGCGCGCGTGGTACTGTTGCATGCGACCGCGTCAGAACGGCGCGCATTTAGGTGGTACAGTTATGGTTCAGCGTGCGCGAGAACCGCAGCACCAGTCTGCTGCTGACGCTCCGGCTGCCAGCACGCTGCCCTATGATCCTGAAGAATGGAAACAGCGGGTAGCGGCTGCGCGCGCGCAGCGAGAGGAAGTGCTGCGGCAGCGTGCGGAAGAGCAGCAGGCGGCCGAACGCGGAAGCGTCGGGCTTTCCGGACGCACCAATCCGCCTGTGATGATGCCGCTCCTAGGCGTGCCGGCACTCATAAGCACTGTGAAAGACGAGCAGCCTAAAGCCGCAGGCACTATACCCTATTTCATCAGTCTGCGTCAGGCTCTAGCTTCCTGGGCGCAGATAAAGGGCAGGACCCCCTTTAGCGGTCGTGTGCCTCCGATGCTGTTCGGGCTGGTGATTAGCGCCCTGGCAGGGGCCTCCCTTGTCAGCCTTGGCGCAACCCGCCCCGGCGGCATTGATCCTCAGAACGAGAGTGCCCCGCCTGTTGTCTCGGCTGGTCCTTCTGTGGATGCTGCGCCTTCCTATGCGACACCGGTCGCGGGGCCACCTCTGGTGACATCGCCTCTGGGCCTTGGCGTTGTACCGACTGCCGATGCACAAGAGACTGCCTTTGCATCGCTCGATGTGTTGTCTGCCCCGTCAGCTCGTGGACTGGAGCTGCCTGCTTTAGCAACAGCGGCTGCTGCCCCCAGCATGCCAGCGATTGCCGCACTTCCTGTTGCTTCCGAACAGCCCGGCTCGGGGACGAGTCACGAGATGGCCACAATGGCTCCCGGCTTGAACTCCTCGGAGGCAAAGCAGGCTCCCTTTGTGCCACGCCCGCAGCTTGCCCGTCCCCCGGTGCCGGCGGCGGATGCCAGCCCTCAGCAGTTGTTGCCCAATACGGAAAAGGCAAACATGCGCTTGGCCGTCTATGTCCCCGAGCGTCTTGCGGCCGAACGTCGATATCAGACCATGACGCAGCTTTCGGAAACAGGATGGTCGCCCGAGGAGGCGTCGACGCCATTCACGATCGGCGAGACGCATGTTCGGTATTACCACCCGCAGGATCGGGCAACAGCCGAGGAACTGGCAGCTTCGCTGAACACCGAGGCGCGAGACTTCGTCAGCTTTACCCCATCTCCGGAGGAGGGCTACCTGGAGCTGTGGTTGGGCGGCCAAGGAGCGCCTCCCAAGCCCAAGCCTGTCGCTACGAGGAAAGAAGCGCCGGCACCCGTCCAGGCCAGTGGGGCAGGGCGCGGCAGCGAGGTGCCGCAAACGACCTCTGGTGTCCGCAGAAGGGCGGCCTCAGGCGGAGATAACAACGAATGGCTGCGAACCTCGAACAGCCGCAATCTGGCCGGCATCAGGAATAGCACCGAAGGCAACAGCGGGAGCAGCAAGGGAGGCGTTAGCGAGGGTGGAGCCAGCAACCATGGAGGCGATAGCGGCAGCGGCGGGAGTGCAGGCGGCAATGGCGGCAGCAGTGGGAGCAGCGGCGGCAACGGCGGCAGCGCGGGCGGCAATGGCGGCGGCGGCGGCAACGGCGGCAGCGCGGGCGGAAACGGTGGCGGTGGCCGCGGCGAAGGCAATGGGAACAGTGGCGGAAACGGTGGCGGCCACGGCAACGGCGGTGGCCACGGGAACGGCGGCGGAAACGGTAACGGCGGTGGCAACGGCAACGGCGGCGGGAAGGGTGGCCGGGACTGAACAGAAAACCCGCACCGTTCAGACCTCCTTGTTGTAGGCCGCCTTGACCGGTTGCGACCCGGTGACCTGCCGCAACTTGCACAGGAGGCATTGGACGGCAGTAAAATCGTTCGTCTAGGGCTTGTTCCAACATTCCATGAAGATGGGGCGATCTGCTTCAGGTATTCGCACGACGGCTGACACTGGCGGTTTGCGCCAATAGCGTACCGAGCGGCGGTAGCCGTACGCGTCTGAAGAATGACAGTGCTCACCTTGGGGCGGCAGCTCAGGTACTTGTTTCATGCTGCCGATCGTCATCATCCTGATCAGGTGCGAACCTGCGCACGTGAGGTGCGCGGCGGCACGGGGCCATCAGCGCCGCGCAGGAAGAGAGGCTCAGCGTGAAGCTGGTGCCTCGAGCTGTCGATAAAGACAACTCAGTGAGAGCAGACAAATCCGTCTATAAGAGCCTGTCGCCCTCGGAAGACTGCGATGCAGTAACTCGTAATGGTAGGAAGCTACCATCTTTTATAGGTGTTTTATGTGCAAGACGCTCCGCATTCTGGCGGCTGCAGCCGCTGTTTCCTTCAGCTTCGCAGCAGCTGCTCAGGCCGCAACGGTAACCTACGCCAACACAGATCCCACGCCGAAGGCTCAGCTGACGATCGATGATGCGGCCGCGCCCAACACGCTGCGCTTCAGCCTTTCGACCTTGATGGGCACTGCTGATTATCTGGGTCTTGGCTTCAACTTCGATGGGCTGCTGACTCAGGCAAGCCTGAAGCTTGTCAGTGCCACCCGGCTTGATGGAACCGCGATCACTCCGGCTCTGCAGCTCTACGGAAACGGCAAGAAGCAGGTGGGCAGCTGCGGGTCGGGCTGCAATTTCAACGGTAGCGGAAGCGCGTCTCTGTTTGACTACATCATCCGTATTGGCAGCAATGGCGGCGGCAACGGTGGAAACAACTATGTTGCATCGGTGGTGTTCGACATCACCACCACGGCCAAGCTGAGCGACCTGAGCCAATTTGCTTTCCGTGCCCAGGAGACGAGCAACCCGGGCGGCAGCATCAAGGCCGACCTGGAGCCGCAGCAGCCTGCTCCGGTTCCGCTGCCGGCATCGGCCGTTCTGCTCATGGCTGGCATGGGTGGCCTGGCCAGCCTTCGTCGTCGCAAGAAAGCCGCCTGATCGGGCTCGCCTTCTCCACATCCAAGCCCAGCACGCCCCGCCTCTGGTGGGGCGTTTTGCTGCGCGCCTGTGTGGTCATCCAGGAAATCCCGCTCAACCGCTGGGTACCCCAAGCAGCCGCTTTATCGCAATGTCTGTCCAGATCTGTTGAACCGTGATCTCGATCTCATCTGCCATTGCGTCATAGCAGCCAAACGCCAGTTTCAAATGGTACGGAGCGGTCACAGCCATTGTGTCCAGGTGCTGCTCACTGCGATCAAGGCAGGTGCTGACCCACCAATAAAGGTGGGCGTGGATGATGTCTTGGCCCGATGTCTCGCCGTTCTGCCTAGAAAATCTCGAGCCGCTCAAATAGCCGACAGGCGTGTTGGTCATCTGTTCTCGCCGTCTTGTGGCCGCCCGATCCACGGGACGACTGTAAAAACTAAACAGTTCAGAGCGTCAATTTAACCGACCCCTCGCTTTCCACCGAAAGAGGAGGGCAGGGCCGCTATATGCATGCTGTGCAAAAACGTCCTTTTTGTCTACTCTTAATTGAGACTGCTCCCTGACTGGACCCGAGCAGAGAGGATCACGAAAGCAAACCCATACTGACTGGCCACGTGCACTATCGCGGCAGGAGCCATCCAACCAACCTCTGCATACAATTTTGCAATGTTTGAGAAAACGGTCGTTTCATAACGGCTTAATTACTGAGTGACAAGAACGGCTTTCCTTACATCGCCGCCTCTTTTTGGTGCGAAGCTGTGGCGATTTCCCCTGATCTCCAACACAGACGGTGCTGCCTGCCCTGTTCTTCAACACCCTTCAAAGGATATCGATGTAATCCGCAAATGTAACTTTCAATGCGGTGATAAGCTAAAACGGGCTTGGCTGTCTACGGCAGCATCCGATCGCAGATCGCCTCGGCGGTTTCTGCCACAAGCTTGCGTGCCTCTTCTGCGGACAGGCCGGCGATGTCGAAGAGCGCGGTCATGGCCTCGGCCCCGGTGGCCATGCCAAGGGCGGCGGCAATGGAGCGGGCTTGTTCAGGACGGATGTCTGACTCGCTCTCCAAGGCCCTCAGGAAGGCCTGGGTGCGGCGGGCGCCGCGGCGGGGGGTTTTGCCGTCCTGCGCTTGCGCGCTCGCCTGAAGGTTCAGGCCGAGATAGGTGCGAAAGGCCGTCTCGTTCGTCATGGCCAGGTCGAAGAAGTAAAGGCTGATGGCAACCAACCGATCACGCAGGCTGGCGGCATTGCCGATGATCTCCTCGTAAGGTGCCGCCTTCAGATGCAGGCCTGCCTCGGCCGCCAGCAGCGCGGGATCGGAGAAGTAGCGGTAGGCCGAGGCCTTCGAGATGCCGGCTTCGCGGGCCGCTGCCGTGACCGTCAGGGGCTCGCCGCGCATCAAGAGCGCGCGGGCCGCGTCCAGCAGGGCTGCCCGTGTTTTCTTCTTCTGGTCTTCCCGCTGCGTCACGGCCACCTCATGAGACAAATGTCTTGCTAGAATCATTCTGCAGTTATAAGACCTCTGTCTCATGAATGGCAACCAACAGGAGAAACACGCCATGACCGCTCCGCGCAGCTATGACGCCATGGGCATACTCTTCCGGTTTCATGCCTTCCCCGGTGAGACGATGGGCAAGTTCTGCCTGGTGGAGGCCGTGGTGCCGCCGGGCCTGGGTGCGCCGCCCAATCATCATGCGGGCGAGNCAGGCGGGCGGCTTTGTCTCGGTCCCCGACGGAGCGGTACATGCCTTTCAGGCCATAGGCTCCGAGCCTGCGCGCCTCCTGATCATCAACGCGCCGGGCCACATGCACGAGGCGTTCTTCACCCGGACCGGCAGCCCGGTTGCTGATGCAACCGCTGCCCCGCAGCCTCTGGACGGACCGCCGGACGTGGCGCGCATTCTGTCTGTGGCGGCGGATGTCGGCATGGTCATCGTGCCGCCTGCGGATGCCGCGCACTGAACGGCTGCGGGGAGAAGGGCAGGAACCTCGGTGGTGTGGTGACGGCTTGTACGAAATATAAGGTTAGACCTGCCTCCCAGGACACGCGCAGCAATCTCGCTGGTGCGATTGCAAAGCTTCGCCAAGCGCTCCCGCCCGGCGAAGCCATTGTGACCGTTCAAAGGGTTGGATATCGGCTGGAAAGAAGCAGGTAGTTAACGAGGACGACGGCGCTTTCGCATCATCGCGAGAGTGCCAATGCCAAGTGGCAGAAGAGCGGCAGTCGCTGGTAGAGGAACAGGGGCAGGAGCGTTCACATCAAGAACCGTAAATCGAGAATATTCGTCATCATACCAATAGTAATGGTTTCCATCAGCAGCGATAAAAGGGCGCCCCTGCTCACGAGCATGCGTTGACCAAAATCCGACATCAAATGTCGAGCCCACAGCCGTCGAGACGTTCATCCAATATTCATCGTCGTGGTACGCTGAGAAGCCGTTTGGACGGATCTCAGTATAATTGGTAGCCGTGCAGTCCCAAGGTCCCAGTTGGCATACCGGTGTTCGCCCACCGTTCCCGTAGTAATAGTCGTCTTCAACTGGGACATGCGGCTGAACAAGCGTGATCGAAAACTGGAAGATTGTTCCTATTGCAGGAAGCCCGAAGAGATAGCTTTTCAGCCCTAGGGACGTATCCCCTGCCTCAATGTCTTTATCTTCAAACCCATAATGGTCATGGGTGATCGGGGCAAAACTGACTCGCGTGAATGCAGTCCCTTCATATCGTACAAACATGTCGTAGGTTGCTGTAGAGTACGTCGCCGCCTCTGCCTGCCCTACACCCACCGCCACCACGGCAGCCGCAACAATCGCACCTAGTTTCACGTCAAACCTCTGGAATTAGAATCAATCACTACGGCGTGAATGATCTGCATCTATTCGTAAACAAGTCTCCGTGAATATGCACACTGTGAAGCAACCGGCGCGCGAACCTTCCATTCAAACAGCACGATAAAGCCGGCATGAAAAATGCTTGCGGGCGAGCATCACCTGATGGACCTCGCTGAATTTATTAAGGAAGTGGACGGCAGCTTACCGGGCGTCATTATTGTTGTCCAAGGCTGGTTCAACCGGATTCCGTCCAAGCGCAACAGCGAGCTGCAGGACAAGATGCTTGCCATGGCTGAGACCTCGCTCAGGGAAAGCCGCGATCTGCTGACCAACACCTGGACGTGTCGCGGTTTGGTGCCGCTCCTTTGATAGCATAATGTGCAGCAAAGGAGATGAACCATGGGCACAGGCAGGACGGATAAGTTTCGCAAGGATGCGGCGCGCTGTGCAACTGCTCGAGGACCGCCGGGACGAGCGCCGGCTATTGGAGGGTCGGCGATGATGGGGCGGCTCATCAGGCAATTGACCGGCCACGGCCGACGCGAGGCCAAGGCCCACGAGTGGCCGCCGTCGAGCGCCTCGTGCAGCAGCTGGAGAAGAAAGTCGTGACATTGAACTGACCATTGGCATCATCGCTGTCATCAACGCCATCGGTTACCTTGCCGTGATCTGGCATTTCGCGCCAGCTTCCGCGAACTGCGCAGCGCGACGTGGTGGTTTGGCACGGGCTTCATGATCTTTGCCGATGCGAACATCTCCTGCGCAGGCTTTACTGGGACGTGCTCATGCCCCTGCTGAGGCTCTGGACACCCGAAGCGGCGGCTTGGCTTGCGGACCATGTCGGCCGCTACGCTAAGATCATCTTTGGACGGCATCTTTTGCCTTGGTACAAGGTATGGATGCACCCCACGTGATCGGGCTGCTGCCGTGGTAATGACCGACCCCGAGTTCATGCGGCTGATCGGCGCTTTCCTCATCATCGGCAGGACTGGGTCCCTGCCGAGATGCTAGGGTAGGAAAGACCATAGCCCGTGAACTACGGGCCAAAGAACATACCACCCCGCAGCCACCCAGACGGCTGCAAGGAATGTGATGGTCAGCAATTGTTTCAGGATCAGCATCGGGTTCAGGAGCAGGAGCAGGAGCAGGTTGATAAGTTTATTGGACCGTAGTCCTGATCATCTTCGCAGCTAAACCTTAATAGTCCGTCATTAATAAGCAGGTGTTCGGGGAGCTTTCAGCCGAGCGGCGATACTCTTAACACAGCAACACTGCTGCCCGGCTGCAAGGGCCTTGCATGCTGAGTTGCCGCTCGCGGACACTGACTAATTCCGCACACCCGTTGTGCAGAGTTGCATCAAGGCACCTTGTTCCCAAGCTACCACCCGCGGCGAACTTTCTATTGGAGAAAGCAGGTATCCTGTAGTTTCAAGAGCCGCGCCAAGCAGCTTGCTAATATCGATGTGGGGGATGTTGGCTGCCTTGTCGGCGTTGGCGGAGATGAATCCGCGCTCTGATCGGGTCGAGACCATTGGCGGCAGCTTTGACAAGCAGGGTTGCCCAAGCGGGTAACATTTTGGATGAGGCACCCGTAACAAAATTATATGATGCAACACCACCTGCACGGCTGATCGCCGAACCCGAGAGGTGGGGAATATTGCCCCAACACTTCTGGGGATTTGTGATCTAGCATTTACAGCGCCAGCAACTGACCCAGCTCCTTGTAGTGGCTGCGTTGCCCGAAGATGTTGTCAGAATGATCGACGAGGATGGATGCCTCCTTCGCGGACTGCTTTTGCTTCCAAAGCTTCAGGTCGCCGTAGAGGCCCCAGATCTGGTCTCGGACCTTGTCCAGCTTGCGCGTCTGTTCGGTTGTTTTCGGCATCAGCTTTTGCAGCAGCCGCTATGCATGAACCCAACACAGGGCATGATTGGGGATGCGGAACTGTCCGGCATCGTCGGACACGACCACTGTGTTGCCCATTAATCCCTGGTGACGCACCTCGCCCCAGAGGGAAACTTCGGTGATCTCGCGCACCAGGGCGCGGTCGAAGACATCCAGGCGCAGCCTGACTAGGTAATCATACCAGGCCATCTGCGAGGGAAATGAGGTCTCGAGATGGGCAGCAAGCTGAGCAATAATCTTCGGCGTCACCTTGCGATGGCGCATATAGTGGAGTGCCGCGTCGTTGATGATGTAATCCTTACACCCAGCCCGCAGCAGGGACAGGAAGTTCAGCCGTGACTTCGAGCGGCCCGTGCGGAACACGCTGAACCGGCTGCCGCCGATCTGTGTGTTGATGCCGTCGCGGCGAGCATGACGAGCACCGGTGTCATCCACGCTGATACAAGGTGCCGGGGCGAGGCCTGCCCGCAGGATCGTCTGATACTCCGCCACAACCTCTCCAGATCGGAGGTGAGGAGCCGGGCAGTGCGTTCAGCGCTCCAACCGTACTTGCTCCGGCGGAGCATCGCGATCTCAAGCTTGAGCCCCGTGATTATCGCTTCCGAGGTCGAGACCACCGCGCGGGCCTGTCCAAGATCGGCCTTATCCGCCGCGGACAAAACTTCTATCGGGGGTTCGAATTTAAGGTTGCGCATAAGGTCGAGGCTACCACCCAACGCAAAATCCCTTAGGCGTCCCTCCGCGGAAGCATACACTTGATTGCTGAAAACACATGAAACGGCGCAGAACCCATACTCGAGCAAGCCGGGCCAGCTGTTCCCGGAAGGGCCTGGCATTATTATGTTTGAACTTGCTTTGCAGGATCAGTTGGAAGGACCGTTTATCCATCCTATCGATAATTGTCTAAAGCACCTGATAGCTCAAAGGTACGGAAGCATCCTCTCTGAGAAACCTTCCTACCCGCATCGCGCTCAGTGCAACGTCCGTGGTCTATTTTGGAGCTTGAAGGGGCTTCTACCGCGATCTGAAGCTCTGGAAGCAAAAGCCGTCTGCGAAGGAGGCGCCGGTCCCCGCCCCCCGCTTCGACGACATCTTCGGGCAACGCACTCGTTATAAGGAGTTGGGTCAGTTGCTCGCTCGCCTGCACAGGCGAAAGCACGAGCTGCTGAAGGTGCTAGAGCGCCGAGTAGGCTGAGGCTGCCCGACTCCGGGATGTGCAAAGTGGCCGGACGGGCCGATCGGCGCGTCCGGGCCTTACAGTAGATAAATCACTAAGGGCATGAAAAAGAACGGCTTGAGGCAAGACGACTCAAGCCGTGGTGCCTCCTACGAGAACACAAAATCAGCTTCATCAATCAGCCGATAGTCGACGTTCACTAGAGTGACGGAGTCGGCTCCGAACTGGATGACTGTATCCGCCCCGCGATCTATGACAGAAATCGTACTGCCGGCCTCGAAGACGATGCGGTCTTCTCCCTGAGTGAAGTCATTGATCCGATCGTGGCCACTGCCGAGGCGGAAGACAAAACGATCTGCACCCAGTCCTCCGGTCATCAGATCATTGCCGGTCCCGCCATCGAGCTTATCATCCCCCGCACCACCGCGTAAGGTGTCTGCCCCGATTTCGCCAAGCAGCACATCATTCCCTGCGCCGCCGTCCAAAAGGTCGTTGCCCTGACCACCGCTGAGGTTGTCGTTGCCGGCCCCACCGCGCAGGGTGTCTGATCCGATTTGGCCAAGCAACCTGTCATTGCCCGAACCACCGTCGAGCAAGTCGTTGCCATTTCCGCCAAACAGGCGGTCATTGCCGGCTCGGCCCAGTAGCGTGTCCTTACCCGCTCCGCCCTCCAGCACGTTTGCCCGCGCGTTTCCCGAAAGTCGGTCGTCGCCAGAGCCGCCACGTAGGTTTTCAACTTCAGAGACAGTAACAGAGCCACCCTGAAAAGCCTGTGCCTTTGTTACTGTGAGATCAACTATCACCTTAGCGGAGGTCTGGAACTCTAGCGTGTCAACTCCCGGGCCACCCTTCACGTTGTCAAAGCCCGACCCTACGATCAGGCGATCATTACCTGCCCCACCCACCAGAAGGTCATTGCCAATCCCCCCATTCAGGGTGTCGTTGCCCGTACCACCCCGCAAGGTGTCTGCACCGGCCTGGCCAAGCAAAGTGTCATTGGCGGCTCCACCGTCCAAGAGGTCATTGCCTGCGCCACCGTCCAACAGGTCGTTACCGGCCCCGCCGCGCAGAACGTCATGGCCGCCGAAGCCACGAATTGTGTCATTTCCGGTCAATCCATCGACCACGTCACGTCCCGCCGATCCGGTGACATAATCACTCCCGGCCAAGATCTTGGTCCATAACGGCAGAAAGTTTCCGTCCTCAAAAAGCTGCTCTACAATGGGATCGGACGGATGTGTCGAAACCCTGAAGTTCGACATGCTGAACACCCGGTCTCCTCTGTGCGTCAGATAAAGGTCGCGGAGGGTATCATCGCCATGAGGCGTCATAGCCATTCGATAGCCGCCATCGAAGTCTAGCCAACGCTCACCAGGCCCCATCTTAGGATCTGCGAAACTAGTCGGTGCTGTCAGGTTGAACGACCGGTGCAGCTGAATTCTCGCCATGACTTTTGTCCATACTAAATTACTCGCGTCACTCTACGCACGAAAATTTGAATTTCAATAAATTATCTCGTATTTTCTGCGGCCTATAAAAGCTTGATCGTTCTGAAGCGTAAGAAGCGGAACTGTGAGGCGTTGATGATGTGACTGCCCTCAGACAGCATCTGATGTGCCAAGGTGGGTCTGCAACGATCGACAAGGGGAGCGGTCACATCATCAACGCCATCCCCGGGATAGGGGAGCGGATGATCAGTGAGCAGCTCACGCAGCGACTGGTTCGGAGGGTCTGCCTTCCCGTCCCCCGGGCAGAGGGTTTGGACGCGGGAGCAGTTGCGCCAATGGGAACCGCGAAGGCACAGCAGGCCATTTGGCCAGTATTACCGCCATGACAAAGGATTGATCATGCTGCTTTCCACCCCGCTGCGCATTGCGCTTGCTCTACCAGCGACCCTATGGCTGGCGCCGCCCTCTTGGGCGGGCGACAGTTCGGGTCTCGATCCTGCCCTGATCGACCAATGTCTGGCTGACGCTTCCACGGAGGGCGAGCAACTGGATTGTGCCGGCGTCGGTCAGGAAAGCTGCCTTGCCTATGCCAAGGCGGAACATCGCGATATTGACCCGGTGGACCGGCAGCTGAACTGTCTCGACGCCGAGTGGCAGGTCTGGGAAACGCGGCTAACCGAGACCTATGACGAACTGAAGGCCGTCGAAGAGGAACGCGGTGCCCAAGGTGCGGAGGCCCTGGTCAGGATGGAGCGCGGCTGGATCGCTTTCCGGGATGCCCGCTGCGCTTATGAGGGGATCACCAAGAGCGACGGTGCAGTGGCCGAGGTCGGGTGCAAACTGAACGAAACCGCCCGGCAGGTGATCTTGCTGATGGCCTATTACCAAGAGCAGACATGAGGTTTCACCGACCGTCGACGGGATCTGTGCCGCAGCATTCACCCAAAAACGTCCACGCCCTGCTCCACCCTCGTAGAGAGGATTGGGCCAGCCGGTCGCTCGATAAACGGCACAATGGCCTGAGAGCCATCCAGGCTTGTATCGTTGACGACCCTACATGGTCAAAGGAAGAGTGTCGCTGTGGCCGGGGATGATGCTGTCACCGGGCGTCGGGGGTATGGTGAGCCTGAAAGCAGTTGCCGGTTTTACTCTGCTGCCAAACTATCCCCAGATCGATCCAGAAAAACTGTGGATAACAACAGCCAAGAGTGAGCGGTAAAGAGTGCTTGGCACAGAACAAAACGACTCCCCGTGACTTACGCGTTGACGACCCCAAGAGCAACGAGCCCGACGCCAGGACCGACGCGACCAACCGCTTCAACGCAGACGCCGAGGCCCAGGCAAAGCTGGC
>NZ_BNCL01000037.1 GCF_014656455.1 Paracoccus aerius | reverse complement strand
CCGAACGCATGCTCGATCCCGTGCATCTGCAGGACCTTAACAAACGCTTCCTCAGTGGTCATTCTCATGGCAAGGGCTCCTTATGCTACATTGTCCAAGGAACCGCGCTGAGCGGTCCCGTTTTGCGCAGACGAACGGTCCTCAAGAACCATTGCCGCGAGTTTTGCACCGATCATCATGGCCGGGGCGTTGGTGTTGCCTGACACGATTTCCGGCATGATCGAACAATCTGCGACGCGCAGACCGCGAACTCCATTCACCCTCAGCCTTGGGTCGACGACCGCTCCCGCGTCCACGCCCATCCGACAAGTGCCGGTCGGATGATAGATCGTGGTGGAGTTCTGCCTTGCCCATGCAAGAATCTCGTCGTCGCTTTCCACGTCAGGGGTAGGCTTGAACTCCTCAAGAATCGCCGATTTCAGCGGTTCGGTTCGAGCAAGCATGCGGGCGATCTTGATGCCAGCGACGATGGTGTCGCGATCGCCCTGAGTTGCCAGATAGTTCGGGCGGATCGCCGGCGCATCCGCCGGATTGGTCGAGCGCAGCGCGATGGTGCCGCGGCTTTCCGGACGCAACTGACAGACCGATTGCGTGAACGCCGAAAAAGGATGCACGCCTTCTCCCGGACTGTCGGCCGACCAGGGCTGGATATGGAACTGGATGTCCGGTGTGGCCAGCTCTGGGCGCGTCTTCAGGAAACCGAAGACCAGACTGGCGGCCATTGTCATCGGACCGGTGCGGAACAGCGCATATTCGGCGGCGATCTTCATCTTGTTGAAAGTGCTGCGGACCTCGTCGTTGAGGGTTGCCTCGCGACACTTGAAGACCAGTCGCGCCTGAAGGTGATCCTGCAGGTTCTGTCCTACCTCCGGCAGGGCAGCGGCGGTCTGGATGCCGTGCCCGGCAAGCTGGTCGGGGTCGCCCACGCCCGACAGCATCAGGATTTGAGGGGAACCAATGGCGCCTGCGCACAGGATTACCTCGTGCCTCGCTTCGATGACCTGCCGGCTGCCGTCAGGACGCGCGATTTCCACCCCTCGGGCGACGCCGTCGCGGATCACGACCCGCATGACCTGAGCACGGGTGACGATCGACAAGTTCGCGCGGTTGCGGATCGGTCTGAGGAATGCTGCAGCCGACGAACAGCGGCGTCCCTTGTTCACTGTCAGCTGGAAATGGCCGACCCCGTCCTGCACTGGACCGTTGTAGTCGGTGTTATACGGAATACCCTGGGCCTTGGCGGCCTCGATCCAGCGCTCGCAGATTTCGCGACGCAGACGGGGATCAGAGACCTGCAGTTCTCCCCCAGTTCCGCGCCCTTCAGTGGGCCCGCGCTGGAAGTTTTCGAGGTCCGAGAAAATCTGGCCGACTTCGGCCCACGACCAGCCTCGGTTGCCCATCTGGGCCCAGCGGTCATAGTCCTCACGCTGTCCGCGCACATACAGAAGACCGTTGAGCGATGACGAGCCGCCCAGAACCTTACCGCGTGGCCAGCGCAGCGAACGTCCGGCAAGACCTTCGTCCGGCTCGGTGCTGTAACACCAGTCATAGGCCGGATTATCCATCGTCCGGAAATAGCCGACAGGAACATGGATCCACGGGCTGGAGTCCTTGCTGCCCGCTTCGAGCAGAATGACGCGGATCGACGGGTCCGCGCTAAGACGATTTGCGACGACGCAACCCGCCGAACCTGCGCCAACCACCACATAGTCCGCGCTCTCAGGTGCCTGAGCCATTATGTTACCCTTTCAAGGACATGGAGGTGGCGAGAGGGCTGCCAAGCCCTCTCGCGCGCGGATCAAGCGCGTTCGCGCCGACCGATCATGATCGCACTTAACATCGAGACGAGCGCGGCAAAGACCACATAGGCGCACAGCCAGAAGGGGTCGCCATCGTTGGCCGTCATCAGAGCCGTCGCAATCATTGGGGTGATGCCTGAAGCGAAGATGCCCGAGAACTGATAGACGAACGAAACGCCGGTATAGCGGACGGTTGGATCGAATAGGTCAGCAAACAGCGCGGCCTCGGGGCCGTAGCACATCGGGTAGATGATGCCGAAAGGCAGCACTATGCCGAGAACGATCAGTACCGGGTTGCCCGTCGCCATCAACGCAAATGCCGGGAACACGCTAAGCGCCAGCAGTAGCGAGCCGATCGCATAAGTGCGCGGGCGACCGATGATGTCGGACACGCGGCCAAATAGCGGGATGAACAATACCATCACGATAGCTGCCGCACAGACAGTCCACAGAGCAAAGCTACGCTCTAGCCCGCTGTATTTGGTCAGATAGACGATCGAGAACACCGCGAAGACGTTAAAGAACACCCCGTCGATGTAACGGGCGCCCATGCCCAGCATGACGTTGCCCGGATAGCGCTTGATCATGTCAACAAAGGGTATGCCCTGATCGCGAGCACGGGATTCGGCCTTGGCCTTCTCGAACTCGGGGGATTCGCCGATATTGCTGCGGATCCATGTACCCAGACCGACGAGGATGATAGAGGCGATAAACGCCGAACGCCAGCCCCAGCTCATGAAGGCCTCGTCTGGCAGCATGGTCAGCAGCGCCATCATGCCCGAAGCCATGAACAGACCTAGCGACAGACCGATTTGCGGAATCGAGGCGTAGAAGCCGCGCTTGCCGTTTGGCGCGAACTCATACGCCATCAGAACCGCGCCGCCCCATTCCCCGCCAATGCCGATGCCCTGAGCAACACGAAGCAGTAGCAGAATAACCGGAGCAGCGATACCGATAGTCTCATAGGTCGGCAGCAGGCCGATTGCGACGGTAGCGCCGCCCATCAGCAGCAGAGTGATGACAAGCATCGTTTTCCGGCCAATCCGGTCGCCATAGTGGCCGAACACCAAGCCGCCAAGCGGACGGGCGACAAAGCCGACGGCAAAGGTCGCGTAGGCGAGCAGGATAGATACCGTCTCGTTGTCGGACGGAAAGTAGAGCTTGTTGAACACGATGCCGGCGACGACACCGTAAAGAAAGAAGTCATACCATTCGATAGTAGAGCCGACGAGGCTTGCGAAAACGACCTTGCGAACGTCGTTGTCACGCTTTTCGCCAGCGTAAGTTGTCACGCTTGCATCCGACATTACGCCCTCCCTGCGCTGTGACGGTTATTTCAAACATTCAGGATTGTAGTCGACGCCTCCTCTGCGCCGGACGATGACAACCCTGCCTTCGATCGATGCCGCGAGTCAAATAAAATGAGACTCCTGGTCTCATTTTATTTGGTTGGACGCTGCCGAGAGGCCGTCCTAAACTGGCGTAAAGATAGCGAGTCCCAAGATGATGCTTGAAAAGACGGGCGAAAAAACGGCGACGAGTCTCAGGAATCTGTTGATTCTTGAGGCGCTTGCTCACCAGTCACGGCCGGTCACGGCCACCGACCTGAATGCGTCGCTGAACCTGCCCAAGCCGACGATCCATCGCTTGGTGGCAACGCTGGAAGATGAAGGCTTTCTGATCCGCCACATCGATGGACGTAGCTATCTGCCCGGACCCAAGCTGCGGCAGATGATGCTAGGAGTGATGCGCGCTGGTCAACATAACCTGCCGCAGCGGGAAGTGCTGGTTCGGTTGAATGAACAGGTAAAGGAAACTTGCAACCTGTCCATCCCCGACGGCGATGCAATGGTCTATATCGACCGTGTCGAAACCCAATGGCCTTTGAGAATTCAGTTGCAGATCGGCTCCAGGGTGCCGTTGCACGCCACGTCCGCAGGCAAGATCTGCCTGGCCAACATGCAGCCTGACCTGCTTGAACGTTTCCTAAAGTCTGCACGACTTCAGCCCTATACACCAAGGACCATCACTGATCCCGTTCGGCTTCGCGACGAACTAGCTTGCATCCGGGAGCGGCAATATTCGACAGATGGAGAAGAGTTTATCGAAGGCATGATTGCCCTTGCCGTGCCTGTGAGGAGTGTTGCAGGTGAGATCTTGGCAACAGTCTCGTTTCATGCCCCCCGCCAACGGATGACGCTGGAAGAAGGGCGGATACATCTGGACGATCTTCGCCGCGCGGCAAAAGACATATCCATGCTGATGGAATAGACTGTCTCAGAACAGGCGCTAATCCAAGTGCTATCTGGTTAGTGTCCCTTGGGGGAAACAGTTTGTTCGAGCGCTTCTGCTAGTCGCATAACCGCCCCTGGATCCGGCGAGATGACAACAAGCTGGTTGAGGATCATTCCATTTGATAGTGAGGCCGGTTCTAACGTCTGCACCCCACCTGCCAACTGCAAAAGATGCGCGCCCTCTAGGCCTCGTAAGTTCAAATATCCTTTCAGGCGGTGGATCGACTTTGCATGTTGCGCGACGACAGTGATCAATCGCTGTCGATCCGGGGGCGGTTCGAGAGTGACGGTACGCCGGACAAAGAGACGTTGGTGATAGTGATCTGGAACCACAGCGGAAACGCTTTGATTATCGTGAGGCTCTTCCAACGCTTGCATGAATTTCGCGTCAATGGTCTTGTAATGGTTAGCAAGAGGATTGATGTGCGCCACCAGCAAAGCTGCGCGTCGCAGCATCGCAGTGTCGGCTATATCGCCGCGGGACAGGAATACCGCATCTGCGCCTCGTATTTGGTTTTCCAAAACCTTTCCGATCCGGGAGTCGGCCAGGCGATCGGGAAGACTTTGCGGATCCACCACAACCACAACAGCACGGCATTCAAGCTCAGGCTCGGCTAATGCAAAGCTCGCAAGCCGTTGAGGTTCAGCGATGCCGCTTGCTTCAATAATCAATCTATCGACATCTTTGCGAAGCTCTAAGGCTCTTTCGAAAGCTTCGAACAGGCCGCCACCCATCGAACAGCAGATACAGCCGTTGCTCAGTTGAATCATGTCGGCAGAGCGGCGCGAGATCATCGCAGCATCGACGGCAATGTCACCAAAATCATTGACTATGACCAAAATGCGTTCATCACGCTGCATCAGGAGCCGGTTCAGCAACGTGGTCTTTCCGGCGCCGAGATAGCCGCACAGGACATTAACCGGAAGCGGTGCATTCATGATCAGAAGGAGCCTGCCGGACAGGGGCGTCCGCCAAAAATCGTGCCCCAGACACGCGTTTCATTAAGCCGCTTGGGGCCAAGTTCGTGCGGATCGTCCTCTAGCACTGCGAAATCGGCTCGTTTACCTACCTCTATCGAACCCACTTCTCCATCCAGCTTGAGCGTATAGGCTGCACCCAGGGTTATCGCGTAAAGAGCCGCATCCAGTGAAAGGCATTCGAACGTGCCTAGTTGCCGTCCGGTTTCGGTAAGGCGGTTGATCGCGCACCAGGCGGTGACCAAAGGTGCAAGCGGCGTGATCGGCGCGTCGGAATGGATGGCCAGTGGGATACCCATTTCCAACGCGCTTGCGCAAGGGTTCATCCGGCACGTCCGCTCGGGCCCGAGGGTGACCTCGTAATGCTTGTCTCCAAAATAATACAGGTGATTGGCGAACAGGTTCACGCAACATTGCAACGCAGCAATACGGCGCAACTGGGCACGGTCAGCCATCTGACAATGCTGCAACGTATGGCGATGATCAGGGCGGAAGTGACCCGAAAGGGCCGCTTCCAGTGCCTCGATAGCGGCTAAGCTCGCGCCGTCGCCGTTAACATGGATATGCATTTGGACGCCTTGACGGTTCAGGTCGTCCACCATCGCGTTCAATGCCTCGGGCGGGATGTTCCACATACCGTTGTCCGTACCACTATGGTAGCCGGGCGCGTTCAACTGTGCGGTAAAGCCTTGGATTGAGCCATCGGTGACGATTTTCACCCCGCCCAATCGCACCCGGTCAGTCGAACGCCCGCGTAATTCACGCGCCCGCTCTGCTACCATCTGAGGAGGCAGCGCCGATGTCGACAGCATTGGCACTAGCCGCAATGGATATCTGTCTTTCACCGTAGTGTCGAACAGATCTGCCAGTATTTCCTCACTTAGCTCATTCAACAGGTCTGTCGAGGTCGTGACGCCCGCACGGCACGCCGAGCGGGCAAAGTTCCAGATTGCCTCGGGGTCGCCACCAAGAGCTCGGAAACTGGCACCAACTCTGCGCATAACCGGGAACATGGCGCCCATCTCGTGTAATTCGCCATGCAACGC
Source organism: Paracoccus aerius (assembly GCF_014656455.1). GTDB lineage: Bacteria > Pseudomonadota > Alphaproteobacteria > Rhodobacterales > Rhodobacteraceae > Paracoccus > Paracoccus aerius. Next base: position 8,224 of record NZ_BNCL01000037.1, on the reverse strand, counting down.
ACCGTCGTCACTGTGCAAGACGCCCGGAACTGCGGTACTCTCGTTATATCCTGCAAGTTCAAGTGCAACGCTATTGGCAGTCAATAGATGCATGTTCGAATGCAGGACCACTACCGGTCGCGCAGTCGAGACCCGGTCCAAATCCAGGCGCGACAGGCGCTCGCCCGGGACGAAAAGCGGGTCGAAGCCCCAGCCCACGACAGGACCATCGCTCAAGTCCTCGGCGCACTGTTGCAGGCGGGCGACCAAGGCGTCAGTGCTGGTGATCCCCTCCCACAGCCGCCCGTCCGGGGCCACGCGGCCATAATGCCCAAGATAGGTGAATCGCCAAATCGAGCCTTCCATCATATGGGCATGTCCTTCGACAAAGCCGGGCATCAGGATCTTGTCGGCGAACCGGTTGTCGTAGTGCAAATCACCCGGGCTGCGCATCTCGTCTGCGCCGCCAACGGCGAGGATGCGCCCGGCATCGGACACCATCACGTGCGTCGCCTCGGGCCGCGAGGGATCCATCGTGACAATGCGGCGCGCTGAAAAAACAGTCGGGGTCATGTAATCTCTCTATCGAGGCCGGCTCTGGATCTAGATTAGACATGACAGCTATCCTGCGTGAAATGTATAGTTGCGGGGAAATACCTCTATTTTTCTGAGGGTCCGATGCACTACACCCTGAAGCATCTTCGCTATATCGAGGCCGCTGAACGCCACCAGTCGATCACCGCCGCAGCCGAGGCGCTGTCGGTGTCCCCGTCGTCCATCGCGGCAGCCATTGACCATGTCGAGGCGCAGTTGGGCCAGCCGATCTTTGCCCGCACGCCGTCGCGCGGCATTGCCGCGACGAGTTTCGGGCGCAAGATCATCGATGAGATCCGGTTGCTGCTGGTCGCGCAGGCGCGTTTCAACGGCAAGATCACCGATCTGGAACAAAGCATTGACGGCACGGCACGGATCGCCTGCTTTACGCCGCTGGCACCCATTCTTTTGCCGACCATCCTGTGCGAGGTTCGAGAGCGGTATCCAAACCTCATGATTGAGGTGATGGAAGGCAACTGGGACGAAGTCGCCCGGGCCGTGGACAGCGGCGACGCCGATTTCGCCATAAGCTATGGTCTGGTGAACGAACTGGTCTATCGCTTCCTGCCGCTTTTCGTCGGCCATCCCCATGCGGCGCTGCCAGCATCGCATTTGCTGGCCAGCGGACGGTTCGTCACGCTGGAGCAACTGGCGCCAGAGCCGCTGGTGGTGCTGGATCTGGATTTGTCACGGCGTTATTTAATGGACCTGTTCGCCGCGCGTGGGCTGAAGCCGAACGTGGTCTATTCTGCGCGATCAACCGACATGATGCGCGCGCTGATCGCAGCCGGTATGTGCTATGGCATCTTCAACATCCGTCCAATGAGCAAGCAAACCTATGCCCGTGGCGATCTGGTCCGGCTGCCGCTGGCGGGCGAACATGACGCACCGCGCGCCGGAGTACTGACCCGGCGCGACGTGAAGCTGCCGCCAGTCTGCGAGGCTATTATCGCGACCTGTGAATTGCAGGCGATGCGCGGCGAATTCGACCGCGCCTTCGTCCGTCCATACCTTCCTTAGAAAAGCTGAGGAATTCTGCCTTAAAAATGCATTTGCCCGAGATGTCTTGGATATTTGATCCTCGTGTGGATGCAGCGTCAACGCAGAATCGGCGCGCCCAACAGGAGAAATCAGATGACCCTTTCCTTTGCCTTTTCACGCCGGTTTCTACTGACCGGCGCGGTCGCCCTGACCGCAGTGGGTACCGCCTTGCCGATTTTCGCACAAGACGTGCAAAAAGGCGGGACACTGGTCATGGCGTCGCTGCAAAAGCCTCGCCATCTAAACGCTGCGGTGCAATCCGGCCTTGCGACCGCCGTGCCCGCCGCACAGATCTTTGCCACGCTGCTGCGTTATGGCGCAGATTTCGAACCGCAGCCCTACTTGGCAGAAAGTTGGGAATTCAGCGACGACAACACGGTGCTGACCCTGAAGCTGCATAGCGGCGCGACCTTCCACGACGGCCAGCCGATCACCGCCACGGACGTGATCTGGTCGCTGGATGTGGCCAAGCAGAACCATCCCTTTTCAAGCATGCTTGAGCCGGTCGAGGCATTCGGAGCCCCCGATCCGCAGACCGTAGTGATCCGAATGAAGCAGCCTCATCCGGCGATCCTGCTGGTGCTGTCCTCGGCGCTGACCCCGGTCCTGCCGAAACATGTCTTCGACGATGGCCAGGACATCAAGTCCAACCCTAAGAACAACCTGCCGATCGGTTCCGGCCCGTTCAAGGTGACTGCCTTTGAACCTGGCCAGCACATCATCTTAGAGCGGTACGACGGCTTTTTCCTTGAAGGAAAACCCTATTTAGACCGGATCATAATCCGACAATATCAGGACGCCAACTCTGGCGTGCTGGCTCTAGAATCGGGCGAGGCGCAGATCTTCCCGCTGCTCGATTCGACCCGTCTGATCCGTCGGCTGGAGAAATCCGGCACCATGACCGTGACCGATCAGGGCTATGCCGGCATTGGACCGGTGAACTGGCTGGCTTTCAACACTAAGAACTCGGCGCTGTCAGACCTTCGCGTGCGTCAGGCCATGGCCTATGCCATCGACCGCAACTTCGTCACAAAGGCCCTGCATTCCGGTCTTTCCAAGCCTGCGATCGAACCGGTCGTGCAGGACAGCATCTTCTTTGCCCCCGATGTCGAGTCTTATGATTTCGATCTTGATAAGGCCAAGGCCCTGCTGGCCGAGGCAGGCTATGGTGAAGGGGGCAACACGCTGCAACTGCGCATCGACTATATTCCCGACATCGAGGAACAGCAGCGCGCCGTCGCCGAATATATCAAGGCGGCACTGGCTAAGGCTGGAGTCGAGGTCACGGTCCGCGCATCGCCCGATTTCCCGACTTGGGCGCAGCGGATTTCATCCTATGACTTCGACATGACCATGGATCAGGTCTTCAACTGGGGCGATCCGGTCATCGGCGTGAACCGGACCTATCTCTGCTCGAACATCCGCGAGGGGATCATCTGGTCCAACACCCAGCAATATTGCAATGAAACGGTGGATAGACTGCTGAACCAGGCCGGAGTCGAACCGGACTTGGCCAAGCGCAAGGACCTTTATGCGCAAGCCTTCAGGCAGATTACCGCCGATATCCCGATCCATTTCATCAACCAGGTGCCCTATCACACGGTCTACTCTCAGGCCGTTCAGAACCCACCCGTATCGATCTGGGGCGCGATGGGGCCCATGGACGAGGTCTGGTTGAAACAATAGCTGACGGAGGCCACCCCATGTATCAGCGCATCACGAAGCAACTGCTTTACGCGGTCAGCCTGATCCTTGCTGTCCTTGTCCTGAACTTTCTGCTGATCCAACTTGCCCCTGGCGATCCGGCCGAGGTGATCGCGGGCGAAATGGGCGGCGCCAACGCCGAAGTCATGGCCGCAATCCGTGCCCAATACGGACTGGACAAGCCGCTACTGACCCAACTGGGGCTTTATCTGGGCCACGCCCTGCAAGGCGATCTGGGCACCTCCTATTTCTACAATCGTCCGGTGGTCGAGCTGATCCTGTCTCGCTTGGGTCCAACGCTGCTGCTGGTGGCGACCGCCTTGGGTTTTGCGTTGATCGTCGGCACACGGCTGGGAATGCTCGCGTCGCGCAATCCGCGCGGCATCGCCTCGGCGCTTGTCACGGTGCTGTCGCTGATCGGCTATTCTGCACCGGTGTTCTGGACCGGGCTTATGCTGGTGATCCTGTTTGGTGCCACCATCCCGTTGTTCCCAATTGCAGGCATGATCGACGTGGTGAAGCAAGGTGGCCCGCTGGTCCGGGCACTAGACATAGCCCATCACCTTGTTCTCCCGGCATTGACGCTGGGGCTAGTCTATCTTGCACAATACAGCAGGCTGACCCGTGCCTCGATGCTAGAAGTGTTGGGCGCGGATTATATACGGACGGCTCGTGCAAAGGGGGTCAGCGAACGGCAAGTGTTCAACCGGCACGCCTTTCGCAACGCGCTTTTGCCGGTGGTCACCGTTGCCGGCATGCAGTTCGGCGCCATCATCTCGGGCGCAGTGCTAGTAGAGACAGTGTTCAGCTGGCCTGGCTTGGGGACGTTGGCCTTTCAGTCGATCCTGGCGCGGGATTATCCAACCGTGCTGGGTATCCTGTTCTTTTCGACCTTGATCGTCATCATCGCCAACCTGCTGACGGATTTTGTCTCGCGTCTGCTGGATCCGCGCCTTGCAGGAGGTCGTTGACATGACCGCCGTAACCAAAACCTCGGTTCCAGCCGCCCGCGGTCCAATGGTTGAAGCCTGGGGCATTTTCCGCCGCAGTCCGTCTGCGATGCTGGGGTTGGCCTTGCTGGCGGTGGTCATCCTGATGACCTTTGCCGGTCCGTTTCTTTACGGGGTCGACCCGTTCGAGATTGTCTGGGCGCCCCTGACACCGCCCGGCCAAGAAGCGGCCATCCCTCTAGGCACCGACAATCTTGGCCGCGACATTCTTGCTGGACTGATCGAAGGGGGCAGTGCCACGCTGGCCGTGGGCTTTGCGGCCGCGCTGATTACCATGCTGATCGGGGTGATGGTTGGCGCCTATGCCGGTTTCTACGGCGGAGTGGTCGATGATGTGCTGATGCGCTTCACCGAATTCTTCCAGGTGCTGCCGCCGCTGCTGTTCGCCATGGTGGTCGTAACCTTGTTCCAGCCGACCCTAGTAAATGTTGCCTTGGCTATCGGCATCGTTAGTTGGCCGCAGACCGCGCGCCTAACTCGGTCGGAGTTCCGGCGCATTCGCACCCTGGAATACGTCAGTGCCATGCGTGCCATCGGCGCGGGTGACAGCAATATCATCTGGCGCGTCATCCTGCCCAACGCCCTTCCGCCGCTGATCGTTTCTGCCACGCTGACCATCGGCATGGCCATCCTGTTTGAGGCGGGTCTGAGCTTCTTGGGCCTGTCGGATCCAAACGTGATGTCTTGGGGGCTGATGATCGGATCCGGGCGGGAATACCTGCTGGACGCTTGGTGGGTGGTGACGCTGCCCGGTGCAATGATCTTCCTGACCGTGCTGGGCGTCAGCCTCGTCGGCGACGGCCTAAACGATGCCTTCAACCCCCGGCTCAGGGAACGCTAAATCATGACCCAACCTGTTCTGGACATCCGCAACCTCAAGGTCGACTTCATGACCCGGCGCGGCGTGGCTCATGTGCTTGACGACGTGTCCTTCACCGTAGCGCCGGGCGAGTTGCTGGCGATTGTCGGCGAATCCGGCTGCGGCAAAAGCATGACCGCGTTGTCGGTCCTGGGCCTGGTTCCGACGCCGCCGGGAAAGGTCGTTGGCGGCAGCATCCTGTTCCAGGGCCGCGATCTGGCCCAGTTGCGCCGGTCCGATATGCGCAAGATCCGCGGCGGCGATATCGCCATGATCTTCCAAGAACCGATGACCTCCCTGAACCCTGTCTTCACCTGCGGCGAACAGATCGCCGAGGCCGTGCGGCTGCACCAGAACGTCAGCCCCGGCGCCGCCCATGCTCGCGCGGTCGAAATGCTGCGAGCCGTTGGTATCCCGGAACCCGAGCTGCGCGCCAATGCCTATCCGCACCAGCTTTCTGGCGGGATGCGCCAGCGAGTGATGATCGCCATGGCGCTGTCCTGCCAACCCCGGCTGCTGATTGCCGATGAGCCGACCACGGCATTAGATGTGACTGTTCAGGCACAGATCTTCAGTCTTCTGGACGAATTGCGCCACAAGACCGGGACTGCGATCGTGCTGATTACGCATGACATGGGTGCCGTGGCGGAAATGGCCGACAAGGTCGCTGTCATGTATGCAGGCCGTATCATCGAACAGGGACCGGCCGATGCAGTTCTGGACAGTCCTGGCCATCCCTATACGCGAGGCCTGCTGGCCAGCATTCCGCGCGTCTATGCCGACCCCGATGCCGACCTGCCCGAAATTCCAGGCATCGTGCCGGCGCTGACTGACCTGGGCCGGGGATGCGCTTTCGAACCGCGCTGTCCGCTTGCGATAAACGCCTGCCATGCCGCCCAACCGCGCCATGTCGCCATGTCCGCTAATCATTCTGCTGCCTGCATTCGGCTTAAGACGGGCGAGGTTCTAGCATGAGCCAGCTTCTGTCCGTCCGCGACCTTAAGGTGCACTTCCCGGTCGGAAATCGCGGCACCGTCCATGCCGTCGATGGCGTTGACTTTACGATCCCGCATGGCAAGACACTGGGCATCGTCGGTGAATCCGGTTCGGGCAAGACTACCACAGCGCTGGCGATCATGCGCCTTGCCCCTATTACCGGAGGCGAGATCGACCTAGACGGCACCCCCATCAGCCGCATCCAGGGCGAAGACCTGCGCCGTGCCCGTACACGCTTTCAGATGGTCTTCCAGGATCCGTTCTCATCGCTCAATCCGCGCGACCGCGTTGGCAGGATCATCCGGCAGCCCATGGACCTTCTGGGCTTGGGCGAGCCATCGGACCGCGATACGCGAGTCGAGGAGTTGCTGCAACAGGTGGGCCTTCGCCCCGAGCTGAAATCGCTTTATCCGCACCAGTTTTCGGGCGGGCAGCGGCAGCGCATCGGCTTGGCGCGGGCACTGGCTACCCGGCCCGAGCTGATCGTCTTCGACGAGCCGGTTTCCGCTTTGGATGTGGCGGTGCAGGCGCAGGTGCTGAACCTGATCCGCCGGTTGCAGCGTGAAAGCGGCCTGACCTACCTGTTCATCAGCCACGATCTTGGCGTCGTGCGCCACATCTGCGATGAAATCGCGGTGATGTACCTAGGGCAGATCGTGGAACGGGCGCCCGCCGCCCAAATCTTTGCGGCCCCGCGCCATCCCTATACCCAGGCACTTATCGCTGCGGCGCCCTCGCTTGCACCCGAGCACCGGCGACGGGGTGGCGGTGCGCGGCTGCAAGGCGATCCCCCAAGTCCGGTGAATCTGCCGAGAGGGTGCCGCTTTGCATCGCGCTGTCGACTTGCAATTGACGAATGCCGCCAAGTAATGCCGAAACTGCGGGAGTGCTCTTCAGGACAAGTTGTTGCATGTCATCTGGTCTAATGGTGGAATGTTCTGCGGGCACCGTCGTCTTTGTTTGCAGTACCGTCTTCATTTCGGCCATCCTGCGCGGAATAACCGGCTTTGGCTTTGCTCTCGCCGCGGTTCCACTGATCAGTCTTGTCATGCCGCCCGTGCAAGGGGTGGCGATTGCCATCCTGTTGCAGTGCATGATCGGCCTTAGCGACCTTGTTTCGGTTCGTGGCCTGATAGACCGGTCGACGCTTGCAATGATGTCTGTAGGGGCAATGGTCGGAACACCCGCAGGGCTGATGACTCTTCGGCTGCTGTCGCCCGATGCGCTGCGCGTGATCATCGCCGTTATTGTTTTGGCTGGACTGGCCGGGATGATCGGGAAGGTTCGCCTACGGTCTGGACCCAGACAGGCTGCTGGAGCGGGCTTGCTCGCGGGGCTGTTCTCAGGACTGGCGGCGATGCCCGGCCCGCCTGCCGTGGCCTATGTAGTGGGTACGGCGACACCCGCCCTCCAAGCTCGAGCAACGCTTATGGTCTTCTTCTTTGTAACATCGCTCATCGCTTTGCCTGGCTTGCTTGTGCAGCGGATTGTGGGTTTGCCCACCGTTCTGGTGGCGGCAGCCTCGCTGCCGCTTCTTGTCATCGGCACGCGCCTCGGCGGCCGGGTGTTTGGCAGGCTGGATGACGCCGGATACCAGAAAGCCGCCATTGCCACCCTTGCTGCGACGGCATTGGCATCTGCAAGCCGCAGTGTCTGGGGTCTTCTGAACGCCTAGACTTCAGCCTGCATCNATGGCAGTCAGGCCGCCGAGACGCTGGGCGATCTTGTAGCCGATATTGCCCGAGGCGAGGTCGGGGAAGACGAAGATGTTAGGCCGCCCTGTCAGGCGGCTGTTCGGTGCCTTCTTGGCACGGATGGCATCGTCCAGGGCTGCGTCGAACTGGATTTCTCCGTCGATCTCCAGATCGGGTTCGGCGGCGCGAACCAGTGACAGCGCTTCACGAATCTTCGTCAAGCTGGGGTGATCGGCGGAACCTGCTGTTGAGAAGGACAGCATTGCTACGCGCGGAGTTTCACCCAGAAGCCTGCGACAACTGTCGGCCGACGCACGGGCAATGGCGGCGAGACCCTCGGCATCAGG
>NZ_BNCL01000036.1 GCF_014656455.1 Paracoccus aerius | reverse complement strand
GCTACCGCCGACCGGTCGGATGATCGTGGAACAGCTGGTCGGATGTTGCTGGAATAAACGGTCGGATGCCGTGGAATACGCACTTCGGCACTATCATGTGTGAAATGGCCGTGCGGGATCAGCTGGATGGATCCTTTCGGCGGCAGTTCAAGAACAGCTGCATGAATACCAGCTTGGACCTCAGTTACTCCCGTTTGTCCGCGGATTTACCCGTGCACGGCGTCTGACGGAACTGAGCGCCTGCGAAGGGGTGGGGAGAGGAGACGCCGAAGAGCGGAATTGCCAGGCGAGATGTCTTCTCAGATAAGCGACAAGAACTCGAAAACACAACTCAATGCCACTCGGCTAATGGAGTGGTTATGGCACAAATCGCGGCACCCGGTTGAGCCTTCTTCTGCGCAACGAACAAGCGGCCCGCAGGGCTGAACAAAGAAGAAGTCAGCGCCATTCTCGCGCAGTAAATTTACCACTCGGAGAATTTTAGGCGCGAAGAAATACGCTGTTCATTGTTAAAGCCGCTCATCCTTCACAAGCTCCGCAATGTGCGCCTCAAGATAGTCCTGCATGGACATACCTCGACGCAGCAGCCAGATCTTGAACTTTGCGTGCGTCTCCGGATCCAAGCCGAAGCTCGGCCGGGCCTCTGTCGCTGTGCGCGCTTTCGGAGGCCGACCGCGCTTAGACGGAGTCGGTGCGGACGCCGGTGGTGGCGTCTCCCCTGCCCCGCGCTGTTCCACGCCCTTGATCGGTACGGCCTCGGCACTTGGATCAATCATGCCGGCGAACGAGAAGCTGCCTTTCTTAGCCATCAAGCAGCCCTTTAACATAGGCCCACAGGTCGCGCGCCTCCTCGGCGGCTTTCGGGTCACTCGCCTCTGTCACCCCCTGCCCCGTCGCGGCGGTCTCAGCATAGATCACGCGCATGGCAGAGTTTACCGGCGCCAACTTGCCATATTGTGCCAGCGTACGTGCCGCCTCGTCTGTAACGCGCGCACGAGGGGTCTGGGACAGAAGGAAGGCGAAGTCGGATCCTGCCTCACGCGCGGCGCGCAGGGTAGCTCCCACGGCGCGGAGGTCGTGCGGAGAAGGGCGAACGGGGATCAACACCAGGTCAGCAGCTGCCATGACGTTGGAAAGCCAGTCAGCCGCGGCAGGCGGCGTGTCGATCACCAAGAGGTCAAAGTGCTTGGCCAAGGCGGGGAGGGCGGCCTTGACTTGATCAGGTGCGGGGTCGCTGTCAGGCATCTGTGGCCACTCGGCGTCGCGCCCATCCCACCACCCGCGCAAGCTGCGCTGTGGGTCCAAGTCGACCATAGCCACCCGTTGTCCGTCCTGTGAGGCTGCTACCGCCAAGTTGATCGCTGTCGTAGTCTTGCCTGCGCCGCCCTTCTGTGAGGCGATTACGATTGACTTCATTTCTGCATTTTCCCCTCGCACAATTTTCCGCGCGCTAAATTCTACGCTCGGAAGCTTTGCCATTTGACCGCGTGGGCCATTGACCGCTTCGCCAATTCTCGGTGACTTGAATTTTCCACTCGCAGAATTCTAGGCGTGTCCGCGCGTCCAAGTCGCCGCATCTTCAATTTTCCGCTTCGAGAATTTCCGGAGCGCTAAATTCGCCACGCACAGCGGCATAGGCTCGCTTTTGCGCTTCTGGGCCTTTGATTGCCCAAGCAACCTTGATCGCACCAACCTTCCGCCCAACCTTTACCGGCTCAAACGCAGCGTGAAATTCAGCCAGCCGGTTTACTTCATCAAAGGCAGGCTGGATCGCGAACTTGAGCAGGTTAGAATAGGTGTTGAGCTTGCCCGGCTCAACACCAAGCATGCTGCGGAACTGATCGATGGTGAACGTCTCCGACCGGACGTAGGACAGCCGCGCACGCTTGGCGACGATCTCATAGAGGGCGAGGGCGTACTTGCTCGATACCGCATGGATCACGTCGAGCTGCAGCTTGGCGAAGATCTGGCTATCGCGCAGCAGCTCGACCAGCAGTGGGTCAAACTCATAAGTGAGATAGCCGCGGTCATTCCGGCGGTCGGCGATTGTGGTGCGGCCGAGGAGGGGCACCAGCTCGACCCGATCGGCGGCGCGGATGGTGACGATGGTCCGCATCAGCGATTTGATTGCCTGCGCCAGGCGCTCATTGCCCGCGTGGGAGAACTTGAGCGCGGAGAGGGGGATAGTGAACCGTTGGTGCGGTACGGCCATGTCCGGACCGTGGGCATTGTGCAGCAGCAGGTTATAAGCACGCCGCGCATTGAGCGTCAGCTTCTCTGCACCATCGACTTCGACCAGCTCGGCGGGCTTTAGCATCTCGCCGCCATAGGGCCGCAAGTCGAGCATCGAAACCGTAGTTTTTGGGTCGATTTGCATTCTTCAAACCGTAGCTGCCAGCCGGGGCAGTAACTACGGTTTGGTTGCTCAGGTCAAATGAAAGCGAAACCCGTAGTTTTTGGGTCGATTGTGCCTGCCCAGAAGGGCAAGGGGCCTTTTCGACCCAATTTCTACGGGATCTAGACCCGTTTTCTACGGTTTCGAGACGAACTCCGACCCGTTTTCTACGGGCTTCCGACCCATAAACTACGGACCGCTTGGATTAATATTTAAAAAACAGTAAGTTAGAGGTAACAGAAGAAGAAGAAAGAGAAGAAAGAAGATTCCGAAATAAGGGACACGCTACACGGCCCCTAAAACGCAAAGAGACCGACCATCAGTTTTAGCCGACAGGGCTGAATACTGAGACTAAAGCAAGGCTATACTTGGCAACCCACGTATTGAAGGCAGACAGTAGGCGTAGGATCATACCTTCTGGCACCAGGCTCCATAGGTGAAGCTTCAATTCAGCGGGTTTTGATCCCACTTCCCTTGGTAGGCCTTGCTCTCGCGATACCGATTGAGCTTGGCCCTAAGGGGGCTGCGGTTGCCAACCAGGAGCAGGAGCTCATCAGGCTTCATACCCATGATCTGTTCTGCCGTCATAAGCTTCTGGCGCTGCTCGGCGTAAGACAGATCGCCCCTGCCGGTGAGGCTGCGATCCTCCTTGATCTGCTGAGAATAGATGGTGCCTTCGCCGAGATGGCGGGCAGCCCAATCTGCGGTCTCGATGTCATTGAGATTGAAGAGGCGCTTGGTGATGCAGGAGCCGAAGATGCTGCGGGCATCGTTCTGGCCGTAGGCTTCCACCACCTGACCGGTGTCCTGGGTCACGAAGAGAGCCTCAAAGCCCACCCCGGCAGCCACGTTGGCGATGTTCATGATCTGCTCCATGCGACCCATGCGCACGAACTCGTCAAGGGCCAGAAGGATCGGCGCCTTGACCTTGCGCCGGCCGTCCTGGCGAACGACCAAGCCCAGCACGAGGTTGATAAACAGGCGCATGAACACCGCCTGCTTGTCGATCTGATCGAGCGGCACGGCGATGAAGAGATCGATCCTGTCGTCGAGCAGATCCTCCATGCGGAAGCTGGAGCGCTTCAAGAAGTGGCGCATGGCATCCGACTGCATCCAGGCAAAGGCCTTGGCGATCGAGGTCTGGATGCTGCCGCGTTCGCGGTCTCCGGCGCGAAGAATGGTGGCGGCGATCTGGGCGGGCCGGTGCCCGACCAGATCGGCATTCTCGGCCCAGGCTTGGAGGGTGTCATCTAGGTCAGGGGCCAGCAGAAGATCCGCCACCCTGACAAGGGTACGGTGCTCCGGCTCTTCCTGGGTGACGACAACCTCGATGGCGCCGGCCACCAGTTCGCGGGCCATTTCCGCGAAATGGGCGCCATCACCCTTTTCCGGACGCACCAGGCCATCGGCCAGAAGCGGGATGTCGCGGGACAGCTCATGGGGGCGGATGTAGTCGAGCGGATTAAATTGATCGGCAGAGTCTTCGATGACCCCGAAGGGGTTCAGCACCACCACCTGCCTGCCCAGGCTTTGCCGATGGCGCCGGGTGACGGCGAAGTTCTCGCCCTTGATGTCGAGAACGACCACCGGGCCCTGATGATCGAGGATGGCCGGGATTACCGCACCGACGCCCTTGCCACCGCGGGTGCCCGCAACAACCAGGTGATGGCCGCCGCGCCAGCCTTTGGCGTCATCCTTGGCATAGCGCAGCAGCTTGCCGTTATGGAGCGCCAGTGGCATGCCGGTCTTGTTGCGGGCCAGGCGGGCAATGTCGCGCGGCTCCATCCAGCCGGCCCGCCAGGGACCGGAGCGCGATTGGCGGTTGCGGCGGAAGCGTGGATCGAAGGCGGCCCGCAGCGGCGTGATGACAGCCAAGGCGATCACCACGAGCCCAACACCCCCACCAATCAGGACGGCTTGCTGATGGTCTTCGGGAAAGCGTCCAAAGCCCTTGAACGTCTCCCAGACGCTGCGGGGCAGGGGCACACCCACTGCGGTCCAGGACCGGTAGGTATCCGAGAGCGCCTGCAGAGCCGCCTGGAGCGGCCACAGGGCAAGCAGGGCCGCTCCGGCAAGACAGACCCATGCCGCGATCTTCCAAGGCGCTCTGCGGCCCTCTGATGCGTTCCCCAGCGTGTCGAGGATGGCAGCCCCCGCCAGCAGCGGGATGGCATAAAGGGTCAGCGGATAGATCGACAGCATCTGCGGCAGGCCCCAAAAGGCCAAACCCGCGATCAGGACCGTCCCAATCATCAGGATCCAGTGGCGGGGCTCCAGGACAAGGTTCATGACGGTCCTCCGGTGTCTTCGGGAAACAGGCGCTGCCAGAGCCCGCGCTTGCCATCACGGTCGGTCAAGCGGCCTGGCAGTTCACGGCGCACGAAGTCCTGCAGGGCAGGATCATCCCTCAGCCGTTCATAGAGCAGCGAGCCGAGCAGCCATGTGATGCGGTTGTCGTTCTTGCGATCAGTCTCCCGCTGGCGGGCGTTGATGGTCTGCATCCGGGCCTCCAGCTGAGCCGTCTTCCGGGCCAGCTCTTCCAGGCGGGTGAGGGGATCAGGGTGAGCGGGCATCCCGGCACCTCCAGTTCTGATGAACGCAACCGTAGCGGGTAAGACAGCTGTTGAAAAGTTTTAAATGCGCGCTTATACATTGCTAAAGCAATGTGTGCGTCCTCATGGGGCTACGCCCCGCGCCGGACGGCTTCCCCCAATGCGGCCTTGCCGCATCACGAGGGCCTCCCGCCCTCGCACTCCCGGCCAGCGGAACAGCCGCTGGACCCTGTTTGTGAAAGGCAGCGTCGGCGTGGCGATCTATCATCTCAGCGCCAAGGTGATCGGCCGGAAGGGCGGGCGCTCCTGCGTTGCCGCTGCCGCTTACCGGGCCGGTGGGCGGCTGCGGGACGAGCGCCAGGGGATCGAGCATGACTACAGCCGTAAGGGCGGTGTCGTGCATGCCGAGATCCTGGCACCGGAAAATGTGCCGGACTGGATGCGCGATCGGGACCGGCTTTGGAATGCCGTTGAGGCTGTGGAGCGGCGCAAGGATGCGCAGCTTGCCCGGGAGATCGAGGTTGCCCTTCCCCGCGAGCTGGACCGGGGGGAGCGGCTGGAGCTCTTGCGCGGCTTTGTGCAGCGGCAGTTCGTCGATCGCGGGATGATTGCCGATCTTGCTGTTCATGAAGGACGCGCGCGGGATGGGCATGGACAGCCGCATGCCCATGTGATGCTGACGCTGCGCGAACTGACCGGCGACGGCTTTGGCAAGAAGGACCGGTCCTGGAACGAGCCTGAGTTGCTGATGGGCTGGCGGGAAGCCTGGGCACGGGATGCGAATGCTGCCCTGGAGCGGGCAGGGCGCTCGGAGCGGATCGATCATCGATCGCTTCCCGTGCAGCGCGCGGAGGTGGAGCGGCAGGCCACGCGGGCGCGGGACGCCGGGCAGGAGGAACGCGCGCGCCAGTTGGAGGTCAAGGTCGTCGAGCTCTCGCGCGAGCCTGAGCCGAAGATCGGACCTGCGGCCAATGCCCTGGAGAAGCGCGGGATCGAGACCGAGCGCGGCAATGCCTTCCGGGCGGCCCAAGCCCGGAATGCGGAGCGGCGCGAGTGGGGCTGGCGACAGTTGGAGTTGCGGTTCGAGCTGGCCGAACGGGGCCGGGCCTTTGTGGCGGCGGCACGCGAACGGATCGGACAGCTTTGGCAGCGCGCCGAGGCCGCGATGGAGAAAATCAGGGAGAGGGTGATGGGCCAGATGGAGCGGTCAGACCGGTCGGCTGACAGAGAGGCACGGCGCGCCGCCGTGCTGGGACGTGGCGGCGCCGAGGTGCAGCGCCAGGACCAGGACATCAGCCGAGAGCGGCCGGCGCCAGTCGAGCTTGACCCCGGACGCCGCGATGCCATCCTGGGGCGGCATAGAGATAAAGGGCAGGAACGGCAGTCTAGCCCCGGACGAGATCGCGAGAGGGAGCGATAACATGGCCATTCGATTTGGGTTTCCGCGGCGCATGCCTTGGGTCACGGCTAACGGCAGGTCCTACAAAGATGTTCACTTTGCTTTTGTGATTGGAGCCGTGGAGGTGGGGGATATGGGGGTCTTCAATCCGAAGGCTCATCAGGTGACCTGGATGAAGGGCGGGACCGCGACGTGCCATGGCTATCCTGCTGGAGAGCAGGGCAAGGTTGACCTGCTGATGAAGTATCTGGAGGCCGAGGACGATCAGACCCGCGATAGGCTCAGACCCGACATCTATGACGCCTTGACCTACATCACGGACCAGATGCCCGGGCGGGTGATCGATGTTCAGGGGTCAAAAGGTGCTCCGACGTTTGTGGTCCTCGAGGAAATGGGGTGGACTGAGTACGAACTGACCGAAGCAAGGGCGACGCGCGTCTAGATGTGAAGAAAAGCCTGGAGAGGTCAGCGCGAACTCCATCAGCGAAAGCGACCTTGAGGGCGGTTGACCAACCTTCCGGGAACCATTCCCAAGCGCTTGGGTTTATGCTAGGCATAGTGCCATGCCAACCGTTCTTCGTTTCGATGGCCTGCGGGTCGTGATTTATCCAGATGACCACCGTCCTGCGCATGTTCATGTCATCGGAGCAGAAGGGGAGGCCGTGTTCATCCTGAACTGCCCGGATGGTCCCCCAGTCCTTCGGGAGACCTACGGGTTCTCTCGCCGGGCGGTCTCACGCATCGAAAAAGAGCTTGCCAAGCACCTGTCCACCCTTTGCCCAATATGGAGCAACATTCATGGAGATTTCTGAACAAGACTTCACCGCAGCCATCGCCCGTGGCGAGCAGATCCGGCAAGGAGGCTATGCTGTTGCGGTTGACTATGATGCCCATCAGAGACGCCTTGTCGTCGAGCTGAGCAATGGCGTTACGGTCATGGTGCCCGTGCACTTGCTGGAAGGTTTGGCCGAGGCTCAGGACAGTGATCTGGCCGAGATCGAAATCACCCCTGCAGGGCTTGGACTGCACTGGCCAAAGCTGGACGCTGACGTTTACGTGCCTGCCCTCATGCAAGGAGTCTTTGGCACAAAGCGTTGGATAGCGGCTCAGCTCGGTGCTTCGGGGGGAAAGGCTTCGACGCCGGCCAAAGCCTCGGCAGCGAGAGCAAACGGCGCAAAAGGCGGACGTCCTCGCAAACACGCCTGATCGCTGTCCGCCGGAATGCTCTAAGTGCTTCCTACTTTACGACACGAAGGTGATGATTGTTCTTCGGAACGGAATACCAAGCCCGCAGCTCTTCCTCCGAGAAATGCAGAGTAGCAGTCCTCATGAATTGTCCAGTTCAGCCCACGTCGCTTGCATAGTCCCAGTCTTGGCTCTTGAGTTGCCCAGTCTGCTGGAAATATTTCACGTGGTTTAGGAATTCAACAAAGTCGGCGTTCTCGGATGCGATCCGGTTCGCGCTATTCCAGTCTACGGTGGTTCGCTCGCGAGCCGGGATCAGGATTTCGCTTTCCGACGGATTGTCGGCATTCACCTTGATGACGCCCACTCCGTGAGTGCCGGCCAGGACCCGGAGTTCCGCCAAGGTGTCCCCATGAATCTCCGAGGTCACCAGATAGGGGAAGTTCGCCCAGGAGGAATTGCTGACGGCCTGGAAATAGGATTGACGGACATTCGAGCGGTTCAGGAGCACCTTGACTTCAAAGGAATAGAGCTTCGACCGGGGGTCGGAATAAGCCTTGGCACAGTCGATGACCTCGGCGGACCAATCCGCGGTCAGGTTCTCAATGCCCACCACGTCCGGAAACAGCCACTTGTTGCCCTCAGGACCACGGCTGTTACGGGAGCGCTTTTCATCAATCCTCTTTGACGAAATGCGCAGCTCGGAGAATAGGAACTGGGAGAGAAGCGGATAAAGCTCTGCTTCCATCGGCTTTCGCGGCACAGGCAATACGGCTGTGGGATCATCGAACCTGAGTGGTGCAGTCACGGGTTTCCCCTCTTCGACAGCCTGAACATCGGCATCATCCGAGCTCGTCGAATAGAAGTATTTCCGCGGCCTCTCTTCGGTGGATTTGATGCCAAACCGACGTTCGAGATGTTGCCGCTGGGCGCCGATCTCGGCCACGATCTGCTGGATTAACCCTTCGTAGCTGTCGAGCGGCTGTACGACAGCGCGGCTGCGCTGGCGCTTCGCTTCACAGGCTTCCGGATGCCGCTCGTAAACTTTCACGGCGATCTCGCGCGCGGTCAGGCGATCACCCTGCAACTCCTGCAGAACTGGCGGCACGAACCGGGTGATCGAAAATTTTTCCATGACACGCGCCTCCTGCCTTTTCCGAGCACGAGCTTTTTCATCTCAACTGGTTATAATCAACTAGCAACTTCTCAGGGCTGCGTAGATCATGCGTCAGGGGAGCAGGATGGCCAGATCGCTCTCCCTGTGCTTGGTATGCATCTTTTCAGCAAGAAGAACCCATGAGCCTTAGTCAAACTCAGATCATCAGGTCGCTCGGCGAAGCTCTGCAGTGGTTCGAGAAGGAATTGGCGTGGGGCGCACAAATTGCTGAACTGCGTCATCTCACAGGTAGGATCGGTGAACTTTACACTGCCATGATCACACGTGGACAGATGGCCAAGGCAGTCAATCAGGTCGGCTATGATGTCGTTTCGGCCGAGGGCGAGAAGATATCGGTCAAGACGATCACCTCATCAACTCATGTCAGCTTCAACGCCAGTACGCTGCAACACGCCACCCGCGTGATGATCCTTCAGATCGAGGTTGAAGAGAATGAGCCGTCAATCCGCGAGCTTTTCAACTGCACGATTGAAGAACTGCGTCCTCTGCTTCGTGAATCAAACGGATCTCTTCGACTTCTGATGAACCACCGATCCGTTGCGCTTGCCCGAACGTCCTCTTACCCGATCGAAGACCTCAAGGAGGTGGCAGGGTCCACCTGGAAGCATCTGCGGGTCATCCAACTTGAGAATGGAACGATCCTAGTGAAGGAAGGTGAGCAGACACTTCCTCAGGCTCTGCCTGTTCTTCGTGAAATTGCCCGCGACATCGGAGTGGATGTGTTGAACGCGATGAGCAATCCGAAAAATACAAGAACGCTCGGTTCCGACATCATCAAGGCGTTGGGCTGACAGGTACAGGTTGTCTACGAAATCAACAACTAAAGGTTGCAATCTGGCTGGACAGGAGCGAGGCGGTATCGCCTACTTCGTGGCGCAACCCAGTTTCACGAGAACCGGTCCATGGCCCGCCAGAAGATCAAACCAGCCTATATTTCAGCCAACGGAAGTTTGACGACAGTCCTTTCTCAGGCTGCCTTTCTTGAAAACGACATCCAGACACTCGTTCACCAGCACCCTGACATCCTGCCGCTGCATGAGATTGATCCGGCGTTCGCGGGTGCGGTCAGCATTTGCTGTGAGCTCTCGACACCCGCCGGCCGCATCGACAATCTGCTGCTGACGCCGGCGGGGCTGCCGGTCGTTGTGGAATGCAAGCTCTGGCGCAATCCACAGGCCCGGCGGGAGGTAGTAGGCCAGGTTTTGGAATATGCGCGGGAGCTTTCTCGCTTCACCAGCGCGGACCTCCAGCGTGAAGCATCGAAGAAAGGGGTAACCTCTCTTTTCGAGCACGTCCGCCAGCATCATCCCGACATAGACGAGGTCTCCTTTCACGATACGCTGACCCGGAGCCTTGCACGCGGTCGGTTCCTGCTCCTCATTGTCGGTGACGGGATCACCGCCAATGTCGAAGCCATCTTCGAACAGCTCTCTTCAAACGGTTCGCTCCACTTTTCATTCGGCTTGGTCGAATTGCCGATTTTCACTCTCCCAGATGGCGCACGCTTGGCTGTGCCACGGGTCGTCGCTCGGACGGGTGTGGAAATTCGCAAGGTCGTGGACCTTCCCAACGGAATGGTGCTTGAGGACGGTGCCGACAGTGATGACGACGACATTGATGACCAGGGTGTCATCAGTGCGCGCCGGGCGAGCCGCGCGGCAGGGCAGGAAGAACGGACGAGGTTCTGGACCGAGTTTTTGGAGAAGCTGACGCTCGATGATCCTGAGCAGCCACGACCCAAAGCGGGCTCCCGAGGATCGCTCACCTTCACGCTTCCCGTGCCGGGTTACAATTCCTGGCTCACAGCCTGGCGCATGCCAAGTTCTGGGGAGGTCGGCGTCTTCCTGTCGTTCCGAGCTGGATCAGTAGGCCAGCGCGTGGCGCAATCTCTGGTCGATAGTTCGGGAGACCGGATCCTGGCCGAGCTCGGAGGGACGGCAAGCATCGGAGACAAGGATGGTACCCCTGTGTTCAGGGACAGGCGGTTCTTCGGCGATCTCACAAATCCTGAGGTGGGTAGCGCTGCCAGAGCTTGGCTTGCCGAGCGGGTTAACCGCTTCGTCAATGTCCTTCGACCTGCTGTGAGATCAGCGGCGGCCGACTTGGAAGAGGAATAGAACAAACATGCGCGACACCTTACGTCGAATTTGTGAGCTGCAGCCTTACTACTCGTCCAAAAATACTCCTGAAATGCAGGAACGTGGCCGCTTAGTGCGCCAGGTGCTCACAGAGGACATAAGGGCTCTTCGGGTATTGTTATCTGCAGCGCTTGGGGAATTTGGGCATGACATCCTTGTCGAAGGATCAGATGGGATTGGGCGCAAAACTGAGCTTGCCTGGACGCGGTTCTGTTCAGAAGAAATGTCGCCGCGGCCCACCGACGGCTTCTACGTTGTCTTGCACTTTTCAACCGATGGATCGGGCGTAAATATTGCAGTCGGATGTAGCTCGTCCAAGTTCCACAATGGCTATTCGGTTGTTCTGCCGCCGAACGAGCTTGATAATCGCTGTGAATGGGCGAGAAGAGTCGTTCTGGAAGATCGCGGTAGTCTAGAGCCTTTTACCGATCCAAGTGATTTTGGTGCCAGGGCCAAGCTTCCACAGTCTTTCGAGCGCGCATCTGCGCTCGTGAAGAAGGTTGCCTATGCGGACATCGAGGATGATGTCATGGAGCGGCATCTCATCGAAGCAGCCGAAATGCTACGCGCCATTTATGCCGCGCAACGCCAGGGCAGAGAACTTTCCCCGGCTGACCAAACTGAGCTGGAAATACTCGATATCACACGTCCGGCCGCAAATATTCGCAAAGGACAGGGTTTTGGGCTCAATGCAAAAGAGCGTAAAGCCGTTGAAATGCGGGCAATGGGCATCGCCGAGGATTGGCTATGTTTGCAAGGCTATAAATTAAACAACACGGCGGCGACCATGCCATACGATTTTGAGGCGAAAAAAGGCGGTGACCTGCTTTATGTTGAGGTGAAGGGCACAACCAGCGATACAGCAGACGCCATCGTTATGACCCATGGGGAAGTCGCGCTTCATCAGCGTGAGAAAGGCCGAACGGCGCTGATGATCGTTACAGGCATACGTCTTAAGAAGGACGACAAGCAGCCAGAAGCCTCTGGTGGAACCCTGGAGGCACTTATCGGCTGGGATATAGACAAGTGGCTCTTGGAGCCGACAGCATTTCGCGTATCACGCAGCCATCTGGTTTAGAATCTGCTTGCGTGCTGACCAGGTATGTTAATCCCTCACCCAAACATGGCCAGTTGCTGCGGCTCGACCCAATAGCCGCGTTGCCGCTTGCGGGCTTCCAGAGCCAGCAAGGCGGCCATAGCCTGCTCATAGGTGGCAAAACAGTCCAGGCGGATCCGGCCGCCCCGCCCGATGCGTCCCCATTCCCGGTAGAGCGTCCATTCGCCAAACAGATTGGGCAGCACAGCCAACCGGTAGAAGCGGGCCACATTCTTTGCGGGAACATGCTTTTCAAGGTAGGTCTGCATGGGCCTCAGAGGTGATACTTGCGGGCGATTTCCAGAGCTTCGGCCTGTTCAGTGCCGATATAGTCCTTGGTACTCTCGATGCTGGCATGACCGAGCAGAAGCTGAGCAGCCCGCAGGTTGCCGGTCTGCTGGTGGATGTAGGTCGGAAACGTCCGCCGCAGAGAGTGGAGGCCATAGAGGGCCGGATCTAGGCGGGCCTTTTCCAGCCAGGATTTGAACAGCCGCCAGAGCTGGCTTTCGCTGAGATGGCTCTGCGACCATCTCACGCCCTGTCCGGTGAACAGCCAGGCATGCAGCGGCTTCTCGGCATCTGCCAGGTAAGCCCGCAGGCTGTCTCGGGTTGCCGGCGACAGCCGTGCCTGAACGGGCCGGGCATTCCGCTTTTCGGTCTTCTTCTGGCGGATCTCGACAATCTCGCGAATGCTGGTGGGGGTGGCCACATCCGAGACCCGCAGGCGCACCAGGTCAGATCCGCGAAAGCTGGTATCGACCGCGATGTTGAAGAGCGCCACATCGCGCAGCGCGCGATCCTGGCGCAGAAGCAGCCGGATCAACACCACCTGGTCCGGCGTGAGCGGAGGCTTCTTGCCCACCACCTTCCCCTTGTTCCAGACCGCTCCCGGTTTCTCCATGATCACCCAGTTCGCTTGCACGCTATTCCTAGCATTATGTCCAGAACCTCGCATGAGGAAAGGCCATCCTGTGAAGGCGGCGCATAAACTCCAGCGTTTGTTGATCCCGCCAGAAGGATGCCATGCGTGCTTCTAATAAAAAGCTCGCGTCAATGCGTTCATCGTCACCATTTCGAGAGCATCATCACTCGGCATGGGCGATCAGCAACTGGTTCTGCTGCCCGCATCAGGCGATTGCCAGGCGGACACCTGCCGCGGCAATCAGATTAATATCTGAACTTAAGCAGATTCAGCGTAAACGTTAGCTGAATAGCGCCTATTGCTCAGCTTGATGGCTTGAAGTTCCAAGGCAGCAGATCGTCGAGTCGGCCTTGCGGGTGACCGTTGGTGATGGCCTGCAGGGTTGCATTAAGGTAGACGTCGAGCTCGATGCCGTTGATCTTGCAGGTCTCGGGCAGCGATGCGATGCGGCCCAAAGCGATGCCGCCTTCGTCGTGGCCTGCGAAGAGTGCATGCTTGCGATTTAGGACAACAGGGCGGACGAGATTTTCGATCTAATTAGAGGCGATTTCGACGTGACCGTCCGCCAGGAGGGTTTGCAACCCGTCCCAATGATTGTGGATATACGAAAGCTTCAGGATGCACGTCGGAAGGTGAGGAAAAGAATACGCGTACGATTCAGCTGGATCAATATATTATTCACTTTTCCCTCCGCGAGCAACCCTCCACTTTGCTAACAAAGTCGGTAATGAAGATTGCAAGACTGCCTACGCCATCAGTATGTAGTTTGAAATTCTTGAACCTCAGATGCTGCGAAATTGCCTCATATGCCTGAGCATCCTTTCTGAAATCTCTATTTCCAACTTGGCGAACTAAATGAGAAAACGAATTTTTCTTCTTATCAGCTCCATAAACACAAAGTAAAATCCAAGATTCGATACTATGGACACAGACAGCAAATATTATTTTTTCGCCAAACCTATTTAGTAGGTCGGCGCCCACCTTCCTCTTCAGTATATCGATAGTTTCGCGTACGAGCGTTTCGTCGTCTTTGTCGCAACCTCCAGGAGATAAGTCTAAGGCGAAGTTAGGATGGTCCCCGCAGTCAGTGTCGATTTGGATGATTGCATAGTCGTTGGCTTGTACAGCGTCGATGAAGCGAGTTTCACAGTATTCGAAAACCAGCTCCCACCCTCCATGTGGAGCTGTATGTTGATGCGTAGCATCACGAACAGGCTGCGCATAAACAAACTCAGGCTCCTCCTCAAAATCAACACACTGGAAAATCAGTTCTTCAAGAAAAACCTGATCAGTGATGCCCTCGGAAACTATAGCAATGGTTTTCATCAGAATCCCTTAGGCAGACCACCAAGCAATCCCCTAATATACAGCTCAGACAGCCTGGTTGTCTCAACGGCCTCAGGTTTATCAAAGGACCTAACTCTAGTTTTTCCTTTACGATCTCTCGAAACTACAAAAAGCTTCTGCTCAGGATCAGTGAGATCCAATCCATCTAAAATTGCAGGATTGTGAGTAGTTAATATCGCCTGCTTGTTGTTTATCTTTGATAATTTATTGATGCTTACCATTAGCTCTTGGCAAAGTTTGGGATTTAGAGAGGCGTCAATATTGTCTATAGCAAAAAATCTAGGAGTCAGTTTTGATGTAAAAAGTGAAAAATAGAATGCTGCAAATAGAAAGCCTTCGTTCGCGCTTCGCTGGTCCATCCATCCAAAGTTAGGGTCGAGAAAGCGATCCCTTAACTTGAAGGGATTTTGAGCATCTTCAGAGTCGACTTTTAAATCGGAAAACCATGTAAAAAGAGAAAGCGCATTTTTAATTTGCGTGAAATCCTCTTCTTCTTTCTCAGCTAAAGTGGCCAAGAATTGGAGCAATCCTTCTCCGTTTACACCAAGCGGTACAATCTGCCCCTCTGATTGCAACGATCTTAGTGCAGTGTTCTCGGGTGAAAATATAACGAATCGTCCAAACTCCTCCCGCGCCAATTTTTTTCTTGCTTCATAGAACTCTTCTTCTTCATCGTTTAGATCTACTTTTATAGATATTTTACCACTTTTGTTTTTCTCAAACGTAGATTTTTTTGAATTTATAGAATTAACCATTGCTTGGATAACTCTCAAATTTCGTTTTTCAACGTCCGAAATGTTACTATCTTCTTCATTTATACCAAAGGCAACCCTAAGAAGACTTTCAAACTTATTTAAATCTATTTCTGAAAAACTTAGAACATTCGAAGATTCGTCGATCTCACTGATCTTCCAGCTAGCATAGGGTCGATCATCGCTCGATATGCTAAAGTCATATTCATTCTTTACACCTTCGTGAGAATTTAGCGTCAGCGAGAATTTTATGTCTTTATCAGAATTATATTTATCAAATGCTGATCTCATCAGATCAGGACGTGATACTCTAATGCCCCGCGCAGAAAGAAACTCATTGTCTATTTTTTCTGCAGCTGCCGCAGCGGCGAAAGCAACGGCTTCTAGAATGTTGCTCTTTCCAGCTCCATTCTCACCAATGAAGACATTTACCCTCCCCAACGGCAGATTTAGTTTTTCGATAGATTTAAAGTTTTCGACGCGAATTTCTTCTACGAGTTTCAGCACTTTGAGTATCTACCATTTCATCATTTTTGGCGCAGCCTTCAGCCTACGTACTAGCGCTTACTTGACTACTTATCTAGCTGTTAATTGGATTTTGAGGTGCTTCCCATTTCTTGGACAGGATCCCTCGTTTTTTAATGTCTGATTGCGCTGCTCCCCAACCTTGGACCGCCGGATGCTGGGGTTTTCGGCTCGGTCATGGCGACGGGCTGGCTGCGTCGCCTGGATAATGCAGCGTGAACGGGACCTTGTACCCGATCGCGCTGTGGGGTCGGTCTTCGTTGTAGTGCCTACGCCAATCCTCCAGCTTTTCCCGGGCATCTGCAAGGCTCATGAACCAGTGCGCGTTCAGGCACTCTGAGCGGAGCTTGCTGTTGAACGCCTCGATGAAGCCGTTGTCCGTCGGCTTGCCGGGTCGTGAGAAGTCGAGGGTGACGCCATTGGCATAGGCCCACTGGACCTGCACCGCTTCTGTTCCGGTCAGGTGCTCATGTTAAGCGGCCCTCTGCTCGAAGGCCACGGGTGATTTCCAGCCGAGGGCTGAGTGTTTGCGGCGCGGGTTGTAGAAGCCATTGATGTATTCGAAGAGGGCGATCTCGACGTCGCGTCGGGTGTGCCATTCGCGCCTCCAGACCAGTTCGGCCTTCAGGGACTTGAAGAAGCTCTCGACGGCCGAGTTATCATAGCAGTTGCCCTTGCCGCTCATTGATACCTTGAACCCGTTTTTGCGGAGAAGTTTCTGGTAGTCATGGGCGCTGTATTGCGCGCCGCGGACGCCCTTCTGTTTGTCAAGCGGCAATGCGAGTGCGGTTGATGTCCTGCTGTCGGCGCATGATGATACCGAAGACCTCG
>NZ_BNCL01000035.1 GCF_014656455.1 Paracoccus aerius | reverse complement strand
GGCGCGCTTGCCACACCCGAAACCGAAAACTATCAACCCCAAGGACTCTCGTTATGAACGAGGGACGACCGGGGGGCAGGTCAGATGGCTTTCACCATCTCGCTGTTGCGCCGCCATTCAATAGTATCGGTCCACGCCAGTTGAACCAGCGGGTCGGCTTTCTTGACTGCCGTCTCTGCGGCTTCAAGCAGTCCGTTCAGGTGCAGGGCAGCGCGGGCCTGGAAGCGGCTCACGGCCATGCCGTCGCGTTCGATTTCGAGAAGGGCGTTGGCGTTTGGGATGGGGCGCTCTTCTAGGTAAGGCATTCCATCCTTGCCTGCCACAATCCGCCCGCCGCGCTCCTGCCCGGCCAACAGTTCCTTGTAGAGCGTATCCGAGATTTCCTTCGAACCTTTGGGAATGGTGTGGATCGCAGCCGAGTAGAAGCCGCCGGTCTTTGCGTTGAAGTGCATGTCACCTCCCGAGGGCGAAGAAGTTGATCACGACGATGGATGAGGCTCCGCCGACGCGCTTGTAGGAGATCTTCGACAGCGAGTTCGTCCAGTCATGGGCGCTCACCAGATACTGCGTGGCATCCAAGACGCTGTTCGGGTCGTGGGCATAAACCTGCAGGCAGGCGCTCGGGAAGGTCAGCGGGAACACCGCGTTCTCAGTCCCGAAGGCAGCGGCTCCGCTCACGGATATCTGCCCCCACTGCAGGATCAGACCCGAGGGTAGAACCTGATAACCGCTAGTGGCGACTGACCGGTCTGAGTATTTCGAGGCAATGGCCTGAGCCACCCGCAGCGGCGTCATGGCCTTGGTGTTGAGCGTTCCCGTTACTGCCTCTTCCTGTGTCGCGGCCGGCACACCGATCTGGCGGTCCTGCGAGAAGTCACCGCCGCCTTCTGCCAGGCCGGAAGTCGTCACCTTCGTCGTCTTCAGCGCCCGGGTTTCTGCATTGTCGTTCGCGGACTTGACCGCGCGGGGCGTGGCGGCTTCCGTTTCGGAGGTGCTGTTGACAGCGCTGGAAAGCCGCACAAGCCCTGCTACCAGCGTCGTGGCGGCAATGGCTTTTCCCAGCAGCGTATCCACTCGGTTCTTGAGCCAGTTCGTCCGCTTGGCTAGCTGCATTGCAGGGATGTTCGCGAGACCAGCCTTCGTCGCCTCGTTTGGGGGACCGCCCAAAACAGGATCGGTCGTCTCGATCTGGTAAATCCCGGCGGGATATTCGTTGGCTTCCGGCAAGTTCGCCATATTAGACTACCCCGTGCGTGAACTGGCCGTCATAGTTGATGGCCTTGTTGTAGAGATTGGACGCTTCCTCGAAGGTCATCAGCTTGAGATGGCACCGTGCGGGCGCGGCAGACGTCAGGATCGCGCGGGCCAGTTCCGCCTGTCGGATGGACATAGGCCGCGACAGCTTGACCCGGTATTCGGCCCAATGATCGGACGGCGCATGGTTACGGCTTCCGTCAAAGGCAAAGACCGCGTCGTATTGACTGGCAGACCAGCCTTCCTGGATCTCAGCATCCCCCAGCCCTGCAGCTTGAAGTGCCCGGCGCATCGCCCAGACGGTGCCCTTACGGCGATGGACCTCGACGCTGGCGGCGATGGTCTCGCGCTTCGCATCTTCCGACCAGAACGGATCCCATTCGTCCACGGAGCGAGACCACGCCAGCCACGGCAGGAGCGCCGCAGGAACGCGCCAAGGGTCGCGCAGTCCCTCGGGCATTGGCAAATTGATTGCAGCCGTCCCAGCGGCTTCCAGCGCCCGCTCTGCATCGGTCGCGTTGTAGGGCAGCAAGCTATCCATGGATCAGGCTGCCGTGATGTCTATGGCGCCAGCCCAGGGTGCTTGCAGGTCGGTGGTCGTCACGTCAGCAGCGGGGGAAATCAGATTGACTGCTTCCACACCGGGCCGATGCAGGGCTGCGAACAAGGCGCTGCGGTGGATGGTGGCGCCGATCTTCCGCTGGCGTTCAGTGTATTCCTGAACTGCCGCCGCCGCATCCAGTAGTGTTGCCTCGGATCCAGGCCCGGATTGGAAGGTCAGGACTGCCTCGATGTCATAGCTGACCAGTTCGGCCGGCAGAACGATCACCGTGTCACAGAGGGGCCGGACCTCTTCCGCGTTCAGGGCATTGCTGACGGCGTCGGTGACGGTGCTGGCAGGAACACCAGAACGCCCCAGCACGACGACCTGCACCTGACCCGGCGCCGGGGAAGTCACCCCTGCGTCCAGCACTTGCGCATCGGCGCTCAGGGCGTGGTATTCATATGCGCCCCGAGGTCCAGAAGTCGAAAACGACTCCAGTGCGATCTGGGCACGGTTCCGCAGTTCAGCGTCCGTCTCCATGACGGCAGGCACCGGCGGCACTGCGTCCAAGTTGGCAGGCTCAACCACCATCCGCTGTACGCCGTATTCCGCGACGAGGTTATCCAGATCGGCACCGGTGGCGGTCGAGAGAAAGGCAGACCGGGCGATGTCGTTGAAGCGGGCCTCATGAACCAGGGCGCGATAGGCAATCGCCTGCAGGACCGCTTGAACCGGATCACCTTCGACGGCCAGGGCTGGAGCAAGGGACGGCGCCAAAGCGATCACATCGGCCTTCAACTGCGCCAGGATGTTTTCATAGGCCAGCGGCCCGATAATATCCGGGAACGGAAGCTGGTTCAGGTCGATGGCGACATAGCGGCTCATAGCACAACCCTTCCGCTCACCTGATCACCTTGAAAAACACCGTAGACCGTCAGGGACAGCCGGCCATCAGCCGTGGGCTGCCCCATCTCTACTCCGGTCAGGGCGAAGCGCGGCTCCCACTGGGCAATCGCAAGAGCCGTGGCTGCATAGACCGCCATGATGATCTGCGGGGTCATGGGGCGCCCGATCAGGTCAGATAGTTCGGACCCGAATTCCCGTCGCATGACGCGCGACCGCAAGGGGGTCGTCAGGATCATGCCGATGCTTTGCAGCACATGATCCCATTCCCCAATGGGGCGCAGGGTGTGACGGTCGATCACAGGTCAGGCCTTCTTGTCCGCTTTCGCGGGGGCGATGCGGCCATGATCGAGGAACATGCGGGCCTGGGCGTCTGTCATAGGGATTACATCGCCCTTCTTCTGCCAGATGCCGTGAATGAAGCCGTCCTCAAGGACGGTGTAGTTCTGCGTTTGCTTGCTCATGGTGCCGATCCTCAATTCGGGGGGTTGGTGTTGTCGGGGCCGCGATTGATGCCGCCGTGCGTGTGGGTCTTGCCGATGTTCTTGCCGTCATGGGTGACGGTTGGTCCTACGAAGGAGATGCCGCTGGCCGTTATCGTGGCGACTGATCCACCAACCGTCAGGATGATGCTGTCCTCGGTCATCAGCAGGGACGCTGATCCGAGCGAGACAAACCATTCGCCGTTCTTGTCGTGGGGCCGGTCGTCGGTGAAGCCGGACCCCTCAATCGCCGCGTCAGTCAGATCGCCGCTTTCCGACCGCACCATCACCATCTGGCCGATGGTCGGTTCGGCCTGCATCTTCAATGCCCCGGAAGAGGCGCTGCGGGCCGGGATCCAGCCCGTCTTGAAGCCGTCTGCCAGTTCTACGCGGTAAAGACCTTTCACCGGGTCCACATTGGAGACACGGCCTTCCATGCCCTGCCCCCGCTGCCGACGCTCCAATTCGGCAATCCGGCGCGTCATGTCGCTTAGAATGCGGGGCAGATCAGACAATTTCGGCCCCAGTCACAGGTTCGCCAGAGGTCAACCCAAGGGCCTTCGCCTCGCCTGCAGTCATGCCGCGACCCGAAACAACAGCTTTCCAGTCCGGCTGGTCCTCGCCAAGCATGGCATCCACCATCGCCCTGACTGCATCGTCGTCCAAGGCGGCACGGAAGCGCGCCCAGATGGACGCTTCCGCCAAGGGTTGCCCTGGCACAGGATCAGGCAAAGCCGTTAGCGTGATGCGCGTCTGCCGAGCAGCGATGCGAACCCCTTCATCCGAAGACGCACGGCGGCGGCGTTCAATCTTGGTGACACCGCCGCTCAGGCCCCGCCACAACTCTGCCCATCCATCAGCGCCGGCTAGAACCGCCATCACCTGCTGGTCCATCAGGTCGAGGGCAGCTTCAAGGTTGGCGTCGGTCGGGGGGATGTTCATCCCGTCAATGACCGACTCGCCCGTATTCTCGTCTATGACGGTCATGGCAGAGGCCACGCCGTATTCGATCACGAAGTCCAATTCGCCATTCTGCCGAAGACTGCGGATATCCGTTTCGGTGGCCCGGCTTTCGTCGGTGTAGACCAGCACGAAAGGCCGGTCGCGATCCGTTGAAAGCTGTCCTTCCGGCGTCAGATCAAGCGCCCCGAAGTCGCTGTCGGTCACATTCGCGCCGACGATGGTCTGCCCGGCAAGGGCTTTGACGGCGCAATGGCGCAGGGCTAAGCGGCAAAGGCTCATGCTGCCCCCAGGTCCAGGACCAGCCGGCCGTGAGCGTCCTCAGTCATGCTTAGAACCTCGAACCAGGGCGACCCGGGACGCTCAACAGCCCGCACCTTGTCACCCTTGCGCAGATCAGGGAGGCCTGTTCGATCCAGATGCAGTTCAGCCTTGCCAGCCGCGATGCGCTGCGACCAGCTTGCCGCTGCACCGCCGGTGACACTTGCTTCCTTGTTCCGACCGACCCGCAGCACACCCTTAATATCGGATTGCGTGCGGGTCGCGTCGGCTTTCCCTGCGGCAAGAGGGAAATGCCGCAGGATTTCCGACATGACGGCATCGACAGCGCGGATGGCATCCGCCTGGATCTGTTGAAACGTCGCCATGTCAGGTTCCTTAGTCCTTGGCTTTCGCCTTGGGCTTGGGGGCTTCTTCGGGCAGAACTGTCACGCCTGCCTCGTCTGCGTCCTTCACCACGGCGGTGGGCAGTTCGCCTGCCCAGCCGCGCGGGATGATATTCACGCGCCCCTGCTCATCGGTGTAGCGGTGAGCCTTGGTGAACCGACGGAAAGCCATCGAATCACATCGTCAGCTTGGTGATGATCTGCGGACGCGTGCAGATCGGCAGAACGTTCGACTCGGTGTGGATCTCGCGACCCTTGCCGTGGGGCAGATCGTCCGTCGAAACGAAGATCTTAGCGCCCGGCGCCGGAGCGCGGTTCGCCAGGTCAATGCTGTCCGGCGGCGCGATGTAGCGGCGGAAGTACTGGGTGCCCATCGGGACAGCCAGCGCCTCGTTCGCAGCAACTGCAGGCAGCATCTCGAAAGTGCCGTCTGCCTTGCGGTGGGCGAATTCCTCGTCCACGCGCTCAACCGTCACGTTGGCGAAGCGGAACTCGTCCACCACGTCATCGCGCGTAGGGTTCATCTGGCCGGGGGTGGCATAGTATTTCAGCGCCTCGGTCACGCTCTGATGCTTGACGAAGCCGTTGAACCAATCCGAACCGGCGAAGATGCGCAGGCCGGTCGTGGTGGCACCGCGCAGTTCCTTGACGGTGCGCGACTTCACCGACCGCAGCAAGCCAGGGACATCCGTTCCCGCCGTGCCCAGAGCGATGGCCTGGGTGGGCTGCGTGATACCGAACTCGTCGTAGAGGTCAGCGATCAGAGTGCCTTCGGCATCCACAATCAGGCCTTTCAGCGCGCCCCAGTCCAGATGGTGCCAGGTGCGCTCATGCTTCATCCGCATGGTTTCCTGCTTCTGGGTGACGACATCGCCGACCATCTGGAAGGCGTAGGTGTCGCCCCACTGCAGGATGTTCTGCAGATCGGCCGGGCTGATCGCGTCGTCCAGCGGGAAGTGCGGGATGTCCAGGTTCAGGACGCCGCGCTGATTGCGCATGTTGACGTTCGACTCGCCGCCGCGCTCACGCGACGGGATGATTGCGATCTCGTCCTCGGAAACGCTCAGCTTCACATAGGTCGTGGGGATCGCGACATCGCGGAAGATACCCAGCTGCGCCGGGCGCCCCGTGGTATATTCCGCGACGTTGATCGCTTCGGTGATGCGGTCGTCGGAGAATTCCGGGGCGTTCAGATAGTCCAGGACAGTTGCCATGGATCACACTCCATTTCGGGCAACAATGCCCTGGGTTTTCAGGGCCGCGATGGCGGATGCGATATTGCCGGCCGTGGCACCGGCTGGCCAGACAAGCGCCTGCTGGGCCACCTGGGCGCGTCGGGACAGCACCACCACGCGGGTCGGCTCCGCGCTGACGGGAACATGCTGCAGCAGGACCGCGACAGCGTTGCCGGGGGCGGCGGTGGTGATGGGCGAGTAGACGCCCGAACCGTCAACAGCCAACACCGTGCCGACTTCAAGAGCGGCTGCGTTCGCAGCGAGGGTCACATCGTCGCGGGAATAGCGGCCTTTGGCCTCTTCCTTGACGACATCGGTATCGACTTTGTAGCCGATGTTCTGGATACCCATCTTAGGCCCCTTTCATGCCTGCGCGCTGACGCGCGGTTGCGACGATATCGACGCGCATCTGCGTCTTCTTCTCGGGCTGACCACCAAGACCCGCCGTCGCCAGATTGGCGGCTTCCGGGGCCTCGGCTTGCGGTGCGGGCGCAGCGGCCAGAACCGCCTTCACCGCATCGACGGTCATCT
This sequence comes from Paracoccus aerius, assembly GCF_014656455.1. Taxonomy (GTDB): domain Bacteria; phylum Pseudomonadota; class Alphaproteobacteria; order Rhodobacterales; family Rhodobacteraceae; genus Paracoccus; species Paracoccus aerius. The sequence continues at coordinate 9,956 of NZ_BNCL01000035.1, read as the reverse complement.
CGGTGCTGGCGTAGAGGTGTTCGGCCAGCGTCTCGCGACCTTTAGCCTCGTCCAGCGCCATGATCGCGGCGCGGCGCTCACGGTCGGCTCTCACCGCGTCTGCCTGCATCTGCGCGACATTCACGGGTTCGGCGGGCGTCTGGCCCGCCTGGGTCTTATCCGTCATGGATACCTCCGTAGGTTGACGGTTGGTGGCGGCGGGCAGTGCCGCCGTGGGTGTGGCGCCAACGGCAGCCACCAGACTTGCGCGGGCGCGCCAGCCTTTCTCTTTTGCCATCTCGACCAATTCCGAGGGCGCGTGAGCGTATGCTTCGTAGGGGAAAGCAGCGGCCATCACGGCGCGCTCATCTAGGATTTCGTTTGCGAACCCAGCGGCTACGGCAGTTTCTGGATTAAACCACTCTTCGCGGCGCATGATGTCGCGGCATTCTTGGACAGTCTTGCCAGATTTCTTCGCGTAAACAGCCGCGCATGAGTCCCCCAAGCTGTGCAGTGCCCGAGTGGCAGTCTCGTGATCAGCAGCGTTTCCGATGGTGATTGTCGCAGGGTCGTGGATCATCATCGTTGAGCCGAGGGCCATGCTCACAGTCTCGCCCGCCATAGCAATCAAGCTGGCAGCGGAGGCGGCAATTCCAGTGATAACGACGTCGGTCTTTCCTGCCCGCTCAGAAAGAGCCGACCGAATAGACGCCCCTTCGTCAGCAAATCCACCGCCGGAGTTAATGTAGACGGTCAGATCGGTGTCATCCCCGGCTTCCCGCAGACGGGCCACCACCTGTTCGTAGGTAAAGCCCTCCATCCAAGGGGTGCCATCCTCATCATAGATGGAGGGCGCGCCGACATACCCCGTCAGCAGCAGTCGCTGACCGTCCAAAGTGCAAGCCATCGATGTTCCTCGTGTCAGTAGGGCCGGACGCGCACGCCCATGGCGTAGCGGGTGCGCTTCTTCGGCAGCCCCTGTTCCTCGCGGCACAGCGCAGCCGCTGTGGCGATCTCGCGATCCAGCCGCTCCATGTCTGCGCGGGTGTAGCGGACGCGATCCTCGCCAAAGGCCACTTCGCTAACGGCCTTGCCGGTGATCAGGTCTTCGCGGACCTGTTGCAGTCGCGCCAGGCGGTCGCAGGCGGTTTCAGTCGGCATTCGATTGTTCCCTCGCGCCATCCGCAGCGGCGCCCAAAGGCCCTGCCCCGCCGCCCGTGCTGCGGCCGAAGGGAGATTTCACGCCCATGGCTTCGAAGCGTTCGTGTTCACGGGCGATCTGATCCAGCCCTTCTTCCCAGTCGAGGCCGCGTTCTGCCCAGACTTCCTGGATGGTGATCGTGCCCGTTTCCAACCGGACCTTTTCGGAAAGCGCATCCTTGTAGGGATCGGCGCTCGGACGCGGAGGACCGCGCCATTCGCTGTCCACCACCAGATCGCGATTGGCGGCAAAAGCACGGTATCCGCCCTTGAACGGGATACGGCCCTCGGCAATCGCCTCATCAAGCCAAGCCTCGTAAATGCCCTGCGCGATGGGAGCCACAATCCGCTCACGGCGGCGGATGATCGTCGGCCAGACGGAGGCAACGGCCATGCGGGTGGACGAGTAGCTTGCCGATGAATGGTCCATCGTCAGACTTTCCACCGTCACCCCCAAGCAGCGGGCCACTTCCCGCAGAAGGTTCCTCTGGAAACTCTCATAATGGGCACCGCCGGCATTAGCCGTGTGTAATTCCAGCTTCTCGCCAGGCCCGAGATGGTTGACCTGGCTGGCGTCCCCGCCAATCGACAGTCGCTTGCTTTTCAGGCTCTCGATCCGCTGTTCCCAGACAGCCATCAGGTCCGATGCCAGATCCTTGGCACCGTCGAAGACTTCCTCGTCGCTCAGTTCCACGATCTGCTGCAGCGCCGCGAAAGCCTGATCGGACGGTTCAGGGCTGGTGATCGTCGCGGCAAAGGCCGTCTGCAGCAGTGCGGTGGTCAGGGTGGCGTCTGCCAGTTGGTCGGACTGGGCGATAACCTTGAAAGCCGGGGTCATCGGAGAAATGCCGCGCGGGCTGTTCGGGGTCGTGCCCCGGTCCATCGTGTGGATGATACGCTGAATTGCGCCAGCCATCACCGGCAGATCGAGGTCGCGCTCGATCCCGCCCTCAGAAACCTTGAACCGGTAGTGCGTCGGCCGTCCGTTTTCGTCGTGGTAGATGCCCTGATCCCAGCCTTCGACTAGCGATGTATAGCGGGACAGCCGATGCGGGCTGACCAGCCGGGCCTTCACCCCTGACCGCGCCCCATACCGCTGCCGCATCGACGCGGGCATATAGTCCAGGACCGCAAGGGCTTCGCCGCCGGCCAGATAGTACCGCGCTGCCCCGTCCAGCATCTCCTGAACCGTGGCCCGGCCCTCGATGTCGCATTCGCGCGGCGTCCAGGACCAGCGGCGCCAGTCATTCTCCACCAGCCGGCACCATGCGGCCCGCTCGGCATCATCATAGCCCAGCCGGGCCAGATCAGGACGGGCATTCAACTTCAGTTCCGTGCCGATCATGTCGGAAATGATCTGATCCGCCGCGCCCGCGATCCAGCCGCTATTCTGCATGAAGTCGAAGGCCAGCGCGAAAGCCCGATCAGCGGCGCGCAGCACATCATGCTTCACATCCCGCGTCACCGCGCGGCGCATGTTGATGATGCCGACCCGGTCGTGGCCCATGTATTCCATGCGGGCGGCGGGCTTCTTCTTTTCCTTGCGGACGGCGGGGGTCTTCGTGGTCAACTGTAGCCCCCCCATCTCTGACGGTTGCGTTTCTGCTTCACCACCGGAACCGGCGGCGTCGGATCGTTCTGCGGCTCGTCGGCCGTTTCAGGCTCAGCCACCGGCATGCCGGTATAGCTGGTGCGCATCAGGCGCGTCGGCAGGGACAGCATCGCGGCCTCCGCCAGGATGAAGCAATCCAGCGCCTCGTTGCGCTTCTGGCCCGGCTTCATCTTCCATTTCCGTTGCAACCGGCCCTCTCGGGTCAGTTCCGTGACCACCATCTCCGAGGTCAACTGCTCGAAGTAATCAGCCGACAGCCCCGCCATCGGAAAGTGCACGGCCTTCGGCGTTCGTTCTTCGCCTGGCACAATCCGCAGCCGAGCCTGCAGGCCGTCCTTTGCGGTGTCCACACCGACTGCCCAGAGGCGATCCCCTGCGTTTTTCGTCCGTAGCATCGCCTTGCCCCAGATGGGCTTGGACCCACGGTGGTCGTTCCCGATGCCCTTCGTGGCGTAGATCTTCCGGCTGGCCCTCGCGCGGGCAAAGGACAGCACCATCGACCCGTAGTGACCGCCGCTATCGACGCAGGCAGCACGAACCCGCAGGCTTCTGCCGTCCTCCGTGACGCAGGTCGTATCCTTCAGAGCCGCGTCCAGTTCGGACCAGACCGCCAGCTTGCCCGGATCGCCAAGCAGAACTTCATGCCTGATGACCCAGGCTTCTTCTCCGTCGCCCCAGCCGATCAGCGAGTATTCCAGGCGGTCGTCTTGGGTATCCACGCCGGCCGTGATGAACCGCACCCCTTCCGGCAGGCTCTGATCGTCATAGGCCTCAGCCCGGGCTGCCAGTTCCTCCGCCGACGATGCTTCGCCACGCTCCTCCCAAGGATCGCCTTTGACTTCGTTGACCCATTGCCGCAGCCGAGGCGCGAAGTCCTTGGCCGCGAGAAACTTCCGAACGATCTGCTCCATGCTCACCCACGGCGACAGGCCGATGGTGATGTGGAAGCTGGCGATCCCGTTGAAGGGTGCCGTGGCAATCCACTGCCCCTGCTCAACGGCCCGCATCCGCTCGGCATCCGTCCACAGGCAGCCGCATTCGTCGCACAGGTAGCGTGCAGTCTCTGGCTTGTGCCCCGTCTCGTCCTTGTCCCAGACGATCCGCTCCCAACGCATCACCTGCTCAGTGTCGCAGTGCGGACAAGGAACGTGATACTTCCGCTGATCGCCCTGCTTGTACCAGGCCAGAACCGTCGATGATTGACCGTGGCCCGGTGTTGAACCGATCAGCGTCTTGCGGTTCCAAAACGTGTTCTGCCGCGACAGAGCCAGCAAGATCGGATCCCCGAAGTCCCCGGCACTTGGCGGATACTTGTCCACCTCGTCGGCCAGCACGATCCGCACCGGACGGGATGCTAGATCATTTGGTGTGTTTGCCCCGACGATAGCGAGATATCCGCCGGGAAAGCCCTTCTCCAGAATGGTGTTGTCGCTGTCGCGCGACTTCGCGTCCTTGATTTTTCCCCGAAGCGCGGGCGTATCCCGCAGCATCGGCGTCAGTCGCTTCTTCGACCAGTTCTCCGCCATCTTGACGGTCGGCTGGATGGTCAGGATCGAAGAAGGATCCCGATCAATGTAGTAGCCGACCGCGTTGTTGATCACCTCCGTCCAGCCCACCTGGGCCGGCTTCATCACCGACACGACTTGAACGGCCGGATCAGCCAGCGCGTCCATGATGCCGCGAAGATATTCCGTCCTGGATGTGCGCCATTTCCCCTGTTCGGCAGAGGACTCAGAACTCAAGACCCGGTTTTCGTCAGCCCATTCACTCAGCGTCTGGACGGGAGGCGGCGCCAGCATCGCCGCCATCTGCCGGTAGATCGTCCTCCTGATCCGCTTCGTCTGCACCGGACGCGAGTTCAAGTGCCCCATTACTCAATTCCCCGAGCGCCAGATGCACCTCGTCATCCACGATGCGCTTCATCTCCACGCCATCCACGGCAAGCTGCAGTCTCGGGACCACGGCAGCGCCGATCCCCAGCAACCGGGCGCGGCATCTCGCGAAGGCCTTACCGACCTCGGCACCCATCAGTTCGATTTCCGCAACTTCGTCGCGGGCCTTTGCCAGTTCCAGTTCCGCCAAGGCCGCTTCCGCCGCGAGCTTCCGCCGCTTTGCTTCCTCGATGTCCGTGATCGCTACGGACTCAATCGCCGCCCGTTCGGCGCGCTCTTCGCGCCACTTTATCACCTCAGACGGCAGATAGAGCCGTGCCTTGCGCTCCCCGCCGCGCGTGGGCATCCCCAAATCCGCCCATTTGCGGATCGTCTCGCGGGTTACGCCAAAGATTTCAGCCAGTTGGCGCTGATTAACCAGCCTGTTGTCCTGGCCCTGTGTCAATGCCAACCCCATTCTGGAATTTTAGAAACTAGTCATAGCTCGGGCTGGCCCGCCACCGCCCTAGGGTGGGGCTAGGGGTACGGTCCCTAAACCGGGGGGCCGACCCCCGCATGTTGCATTTACGCAACACCGTGTCATTCCGGCCACACCCCGCGCCCTTGCGGGTCAACCGACCGCCCCTCGCGTCACCTGCGCGATCTCGTGGGCGATGCGTGCCGGCAGTTCATCTGCGACCCTGTAAAATGCGGCGGCGGTTTCGTTCTTGACGATTTCCTCGGGAACGCTTGGCCCGAACTGCTTCTCGATTGGCAGCGACGATGACGTGACCCTCTGGAACACATGACCCTGAGCGACTGGATCACCGCTGGTCCATCGCCCTGCGTTGATAAACATGCCGGTGAAGCGCGTGGCCTTGCCCCATGGACGCGCCCTGATGCCATAGCTGAACTGCTTGGCGCCGAACTCCCGAAGCGGGACTTCCTCGCCCCGGCTGACGATCTGGTAGTCCTGCCTCTTGTAGTTGGCGCGAACCTTTCCGACGCCGCCGTATTTAAGTACCTGGCCGCGTTTCAGGCCCATCTGCTTTCCGACAGCGCGGATGACGCGGGTGTAGGCCTTGTCGCCCACCTTGTTCAGGGCGCGGCGATAGACCTTGCGATGCATCGTCTCGCTGCTGCCCAGTTGCTCGATGCCGTTGGAAAAGCGCAGATGGCCTTCGCCGTGGCTGCGCAGGGAATAGGACAGGATGGGCATGATCAGGATACCCAGCCAGCCGGTTGCGCCCTGCTGCTTTTCCGGCGTGCCACGCATGTTTCTCCATAGTAGGCAGTAGTAACTTACTGATCTGCAAGCATTGTGCGAATCGACGAGTCAGATGCTAATGGCAAATGAACAAAAGCATCGGAGTTTGGCTTCATATGGACACGTTACGCCAACACGCATGGAGCCTTTGGAACTGGATTGCGGTACATGGCCAGTGGATATTCAGCGGCATCGGGGTGACGGTGCTTTTGGGCTTCTTTGCCCTCTTTGGCCGCAAAAACCAACGGGATGGTACCAAGCAGTCGAAAGATGCCGAGTCTATCTCGACCGCACCTGCATCGCGATTGATCACAGAGATCACCGATCGTGAACGCGTCAACTATGATCCGGCGCTTGGACGGGTTTTAAGGTCGGCAAGCCAGGAAGCGAAATACCAAAGACGTGCGTCTCCGAAGCGTGCTTTGCGTAAACGTGGCGCCACAACTCCCGGCGCCGCCCTGCTACTTGCCCTCCTAGCTCTACTGGCTTTGGCACTAGTTACTTGCTCGACTTCATAGCAGAATTTTCGCCCGGCAAGTGCCTTATGTTGCCAATGAGACTTATACAGCCGATGCTTCGACTATGATGAAACGTGCAGTCCTGACTGATAGGGAGATAAAATGTTCGCTGCTCTTCGAAAACCCGCCATGGCGGCTAGGTAAAATCATTCCTCTGCGGAACGGCACATTTGATGTCGTGATGATGCACGAGGACGGCGAGAGCCGGACCGTCAACGTGGCAGCCGATTATTCTTCTTTGATGAAGCGGTTCGAAGGCTGGTAACGCGCTGCACGATCAGTTTTGGCCACAGGCCCGTGCGCCCTTGTCAGTTCGCGCTCTGCGGGTAATCCTCTCCGCGCAAACAGCTACAGGATGATGCAGATGGGCATTGCTATCTTCACCGATATCCAGACTGGCAATGACGTCTACATCGATACAAGCAGGTCGGTGATAGGGAGCATCGGATTGCGAGACAAAGGCACCACAATAGTTCGTCAGGTGCCACAGCATGAGGGTGCCTTGGTTACTGAGATGGTGACGGTCCAGGAAGACTTCTGGCACGTGATAGATGCCTTAGCCGTGGCTCGCCTGAGAGACTAACCAGACCCGCCATCAGCCATTGCCCCCTTCCGTCACGCCAGCGTACAGCCATCTGCTCTGACACGGTTCCCTGCCCTGACTTCCCGGTTACGTGACTCTCGGGTCCGATCGGCAGTTCCTCGCTGCGGTTGATTTGAGCGCGCAAGTGTTCGCCTATGCCGAGAGCCAAACGTTGAACAGCCCACAACCACGCGATATTGCTGCACATTCACCCAGCCGCATCTAGGTGTTTCCGTGCAAGCGACTAAAATTCCTGACCTTTTCCGGCCCGTTTTGTCAAAGAACGACTGGGAGAAAATCTATTCGGCAATAGAAGCTTATTCCCACAACGTAGAGTATCGTGAGCTGCTTGACCGGCTAGAACGTCAGGCGAAGATCAACGGCATAACCCAGCCTGCTGCTCGTCATTCCTGACCTCTGCCGTCGTTCAGACACCGAAACGCCCGCAAGGGGGGCTACAACCTTGCGGGCGCGGTACGAAGGGTGGTTTGGACCTTCTATGACATCCTCACATGGGTGCGGGCGCCCGGTCAAGAAATTTGCCATACGTAGTTAACACGACCGTCCCGATGATGCGAAGGCTTGGCCAGCTATGGAGCTGAAGCCGATGCTGATAGCGGACCGATCACCAAATTGCCGAGAATAAGCCCCACTGCCATAAGCACATATGCCGAGATCATCGCCGAACGGCCTAACCCAGCCGTGTAAAACTGCCCGCGATACCTCTGAACATTGCGGTCGATCAAGCTATAGGCCGCAGTGGACACAATCAGTGCGAACACAAAGCCGCCCGTTGCTGCCGTGAAGCGACCAAGCTGCGGCAAGAGACTGACTAGTGCGCTGGCAGCAAACAGGCCCGTCCAGTGGTTTAGGTACATGGGGTAAGAGATCCCGCCCGCCCAGATGCCGATAGATCGACGTTCGCCTGGACGGGCAAGCAGGAGCACCACTACCACCGCAACAATAGGCGCCGCATACTGATAGTTAGCCAGTCCAGCCATCAGAAGACTGCCTGTCAGCACCCCAAGACAAACGAGAAACGCAGTCGCTGGGTTGGTTAGGTGCCAGTCGCCAAACCGACGCTGCAGCATGACGGCCAACACCCCAGCCGAAACACTTCCGTACCAAGTCCCCAGAAGTATTGCGAACGCTGTGACGAATGCCCAGGCAGTCCAGGACTTGCCCAGTGGCGTCAGGACGATCAGCAGCGGCGCCATCAGGTAGAATTGCTCTTCAACTGCTATCGACCAAAGATGCGCTCCAGTCCCGCCCATGGGCAGAGCCTCTACAACAGCAGGCACCTTCTGAATGAACAGGTTGTGGGTCAACGTCAGGTCGTAGGCCAAGTTTTCCCAGAAGTAGGGCGCAAAACCGTCTTTGACCACTGCAGTCAAGTACAGCAAGGCAACCGCAGCCACATAAGGAAGCCAGATACGTGTTACCCTATTGTAGAAGAACCTCGGAAAATCGGAGGCCGTCATCTGCATGATGATCCCTCCAATGAGCCAACCGCTCAGGGCGAAGAAGACCTGAACTGCAAAATTTCCGGCGGCACTATAGGATTGTAGGAAGCCTGCATGCACCCAAAACACAACGGAGGCCAAAACCAATCTCAACCAATCAAACGCGGGATATTCACGCATGAAAGTGTCCTAATCGAACCTATGGATAGCTCGATTACAACAACTTCGCTTCAGAGACCAATTGTCTGAATAGACATCCTTCAAATGGTTAGGCCGTAGCGACCTTTGCCCAGAGGAGTGATTGTGAACCCTGAAACTGAAAACGCGGCTCCGGATGGCCCGTGCCGCGCATAGCTTCGCCATCGTGCGCGCTGGGTTTCCCTCTAGGGTAGTCCAGCGGCTGAGAGGCTGCGGGTCCGGCTTGCGCTTCCCACAGATCGCCTCCACCTGTTTTGTAATTTAACCGTTGCTGCTTTGTTCGTCAACTCCCCGTAACGCCAGTCGAATTTGCTCGAACGAGGGAATGCTAGGAAGTTTGCCGAGATGCACGTGTATCGGCTGTCGCCCGTCGCGCGGAAACTGGTGGAGGCAATGCTCACCCTCAAATCCCACGACCATGCTGAACCGGTCCACCGTGCCCTGCTGATACCGACAGAACTCGTTCACACGGCTGAAGTTCTCCCTAGTGAACAAAGTGGCAGCGTGCGAGATGAACCGCAGACCGATCTCCAACTGCGTCTCCAGGACTCCAAAATCGGCAAGGACAGTTCCCAAGACTGCATCATCGCCATCCAGGTTCAGCTTCTGCAGCTTTTCCAGCGCACCCTTGGCCTTAGCCAGTCGTCGTGGGGCCATGACTGACGCGAATTTCAACGCGTCGATCCCGGGTATTGGCTGGTGGCGCAGGCTGAGGTGCGATGTCTCGCGGCCGACACGGCAAACGGCTTCCAGTGCGGCCTCCTCGAAGTCCAACAGGGTTTTCGGCAGGGAGCGCAAGACTGAAGGCGCTCGTGCCTTTGCTTGCGCCATAGCCTGCCGCAGCGAAGCCTGTTGCATGCGCTTCCCTAGATCGTGCGAAAGTGCCAGTGCTCGGTCCGAGCCAAAGAAGCGACTGGCACAGATGTCACCGCAAAGTGCAATGCGACCGTCCTCCATCTTGACGGTGTATCCGTGCTTGTGAGGCGTGTGCTTGGCGCAGAACGCGCATGAAACATCAAATGCAGCCAGGTATTCGTTAAGGTAGGCCACAGGGGCCGTACCAGCCTCTATGACCGGCGAGAGGCCCGCTTGCAGGTCAGGACGGGAGATGATCAGCCCGGTATTGTCGTTGATGGCCAATGTGCCAGCAAAGCCTTTGCGAACGGTCCTCATGCTCAACCTTGTTGATTTCCACCCAGAACTGAGCCGGATAGGCGCGTAATTTCCACTGAGAATTGAGCCATGTGAACCTTTCCCCAAAGCGA
>NZ_BNCL01000034.1 GCF_014656455.1 Paracoccus aerius | reverse complement strand
AAACGGCTTTTCCTCATCTCGTCTGCTCCTTCAGGTTGCGCAGACTCTACATCACAGCGAGGGAACTTCCGGGGGGCAGGTCAACTTCGATGAAGTCATCGGTCCCCCGCTCCTCCGAACGCCGCGAGTTCTTCTCCGGGCATTCCATAAAACCCGTTAGGTGCTGGAGCGGCACTCAGCAAGTTGACGAGGGTGGGGCAGAGAAGGGGGCAAACAGGAGTTTGAGCCCATCAGAGACCATTCAGGCAGGCAACATATGGGGCAGCCCCTCGTGAGTGAAACGAACTTCGTCTGCAAAGTGGTCGCAAGTGTTGAGAGGTGTACACCACTGACGGCCTTGCAAACCGCGTTCCCAGAGTAAGCCGGCCCGCTTTCGAGAGGGTCAACCGCTTCTCTTTTTTCGCTCTTTTGCTCAGCTCCTAAGGCGCCGCTGCTCCAGACGGCGCATCCATCCACCAAGTGTCGGGACAAACGGCACGATCAGGAAGATGCGGACAATGTGAAAAGCCGTGATCAGCGCCACGTCGAGATCCATGAACTTGGCCGTCAGGGCCATTTCAGTAACACCGCCGGGTGCGGCGCCAAGCACAAGGTCTTGCCAGAGCATCCCCGCGAAGGCAGCCGCGATCAGCCCGCAGGCGGAACTCAGTGCCAAGAACAGGAGCGTCGAGACCGCGATCGATCCGACCATCCGGCCTGCCGAGACGAACAGCGACCGCCGGAAGGTCGATCCGAGCCAGGTGCCCAGCAGAACCTGCGCCATCGACAGGATGAGGGCAGGGAAGGGGGCCGGGGTCACGCCCATCGCTGTCATGCCGGCCGATGCTGCAAGCGCCCCCAGGAAGAACGGGTTCGAAATCCGCAATGCCCGGAACAGCAGGGCCACCCCCATGGCGGCCGCGAACAGCGTCATAATCCGCAGAGGCTCAACTTCGCCTGACAGCATGGCGGCGCTTCGATCGGGCCAGCCTTCGATCGCGTAGATGGCGATTGGCACCAGCACCACGATCGAGGCAATGCGCAGCGTTTGCGCGAAGATGATCGGCCCGGGCAAGAGGTTCAGCCGCTCGGCAATCACGGCCGCTTCAACGGGGCTGGTGGGGATGGTCGATAGCAGGGCGGGCACTATGCTCATCCCCGAGATGCGGGCGAGCACGAGGGAGGTCAGACAGGCGCAAGCCGCGATGGCCACAGCCATTCCGATCAGCAGGGGGGAAAGCTCGACCAGCTTGCCGAAGGCGGCCGGCGAGAAGAACAGTCCGACTTGCGCTGCCACGATGATCTGACCCGCCGGCCGCGTCTTGACGGGGATCACGTAGGTGGTCAGCCCGCTGATATAGATGGCAGCCGTTACGATGAGTGGCCCGATCATCCAGGGCAGCGGAGCGCCGATGGATGTCAATGCCCATCCGCCGCAGGCTGCGGCAAGGTAGATCACAGGCAGGATCGTCGGGTGGTCAGTGCGCATGGGTCACGCAGCCTTGTGGCGTAAGGGGAGGAAAGAAATACGCCAATGTCCGGTCAAAGATTTCGAGGCGAATTTCAAGCTGCATAACGGTCTGTCATAAGCCTCTCCCTTGGGGGCAGGTTGAGTCGCCTGAGGGGCGGGATCAAGTGCCTTTAGGGAAGGCATTGCCTGACCAATGGTTATGTTACAGCCCCAGGTCGGTTGCCTATACCCGGCGGAACCATCGCACTGCAGGAGGAGCGGGGGACAACCCGCGCGGCCGGCCGCACGCAGGCCTGACGCCGTGGTCTGTGAGGCAGCCCGTCCTGTCCTTGCCCGCGCGCCCCGCCTGACACACCCGCCGGAGGAACTATGCAACCTGTCATGCTGACCATCCGCGACCAGATCGCCCATGTCGTCATCGACAATCCCCCTGTCAACGCGCTCAACCAGTCGGTTCGCGCGGGCATGGCCGACGCTGCGGCCCAGGTGGCGGGCAACGACGACATCGTTGGTGTGGTTCTGTCCTGCGCGGGGCGTACCTTCGTATCGGGCGCCGACATTCGCGAACTGGGCAATCCGCTACAGCCCTATCTGCCGGACGTTCTGGCGGCGATCGCGGGATCGCCCGTGCCTTGGGTCGCGGCGCTGAAAGGGACAACGCTGGGGGGCGGGCTGGAACTGGCAATGGCCTGCCATGGTCGCATCGCCGATCCTGCCGGCAAGATGGGTCTGCCTGAGGTAACTCTGGGCATCCTGCCCGGATCGGGCGGCACGGTGCGCCTGCCACGTCTGGTGACAATGGAGCTGGCCATTGCGATGATCACCGGTGGCAAGCCGATCGGGGCCGAGCAGGCCCAAGAGGCCGGGTTGATCGACGCCGTGGCTCAGGGCGAGCTTGTTGAGGCGGCGGAGGCGATGGTTCGCTCTCTTGCCCCCGGTACGCCGCTGTTGGACAGGCCCCTGCGTAGTGCCGAGGCTGTCGACTGGCAGGCCGAAGAACAGGCGCTATCCCGGAAAAGCCGCGGCGCCGCCGCACCCTTTGAGGCGCTCGCCGCTCTGCGGGATGCAGTCCGACTGCCGGCCGATCAGGCGCTGGCCGCCGAACGGGAGCGCTTCCTGCGATTGTCGGTCAGCGACGAGGCCAAGGCACTGCGCCACATCTTCTTCGCCGAACGCAATGCAGGCGGCAGTCTTCGCACCGCAGACGCCACGCCGGCCGATCTGCTTCGTGTCGGTGTGATCGGCGGCGGCACGATGGGGGCAGGCATCGCAGTGGCACTACTGCTGGCCGGTTCCCAGGTGCGGCTTATAGAACGTGACGGGGCAGCCGCTGCCACGGCGCAGGAGCGCGTAGCCGATATGCTGGCCGAAAGTGCCAAGCGTGGCGTCATCTCGGATACGGAACGGCAGGACGCATTGTACAGGCTTGGGGCAGGGGACAATTATGCCGTTCTGGCGGACTGTCCTCTGGTCATCGAAGCGGTGTTCGAGGACATGGCCGTCAAGCGTGAGGTTTTCGCACGACTGGACGCGGTGATGCCGGCAGATGCGATCCTCGCGACCAACACCTCGTATCTGGACGTGGATGCCCTAGCCGAGGCGACCGCCGATCCGGGCCGCGTCCTGGGGCTGCACTTTTTCTCGCCTGCCCATGTGATGAAGCTTTTGGAAGTGGTGCGGGGGCGCACAACCTCGGCCCGCGCGATGGCCACGGCCGGAGCTTTGGCGCGGCATCTGAAGAAGACCGCCGTGGTGTCCGGCGTTTGCGATGGCTTTATCGGCAACCGGATCATGAATGCCTACCGTCGCGATTGCGAATTCATGCTGGAAGAAGGCGCGCTGCCCCATCAGATCGATGCGGCGATGGAGGGTTTTGGTTTCGCCATGGGCATCTACAAGGTCGGGGACATGAGCGGCCTGGACATTGCCTGGGCGCAGCGCAAGGCCCGCGCAGCCCTGCGCCCAGCTAACGAACGCTATGCCCGTATCGCCGACCGTCTGTGCGAAGCAGGTCGCCTTGGCCGCAAGACCGGCAAGGGATGGTATGACTATGCCGATGGCAAGCCGCAGATCGATCCCGAGGTGACGCGCATCATCGAGGAAGAGCGCGCGAAGGCTGGCCATGTCCGCCGGGACTTTACCTCATCCCAGATCATGGACCGTATCTTGTCCATCATGCAGGCAGAAGGACAGGCGATCTTGGATGAAGGCATCGCCGAAACCGCCGATGACATCGATGTGGTGATGGTAACGGGGTACGGTTTTCCACGCCATAAGGGAGGGCCAATGTTCATGCGCGCAGCCGCCTTGGCTTCACACGGCAAGACACCTGAAGGCCTCGCTTCGGCCGTTCTCGAATAACCTATCGTTAGGCAAGCAGGCATCCATTGATAGTGGTGCCACAAGCCTCAGAGCCTAACATGAAGGCCGGGAGTGAAGAGAGGCAATGTCACATTTTGCAGTACTGCCTGATGGCGATTTCAGTCAGCAGAAGCAGGATGACGAGAGAAAGAAAGCCTCGGGTCGACAGGCCAAGTGCCCTGTCTTGAGGCCCGCAGGCGGCAATCTCTGCCTCTAAGAGGAAAACGAGGCGCAACTTAGTGCCATTGCAATGCCAGTTCGTCGCAAGCCCGCGACAGAGGAGGGAACCATGAAGATATCCAACAGAATTTTCGCGTTGACTGGCGCGGTATCCACGAAAGGCAAGCTCGGCGCGCGAGTACCTACACTTGCTGCGATTATGGCCGTCGCGTCGATCACCGCGGCCCCGTCTGCCGCTCTTAGCGAATACCCTGAAAAGGTCATCGAGATCGTAGTACCATTTGCGCCCGGCGGGGGGACTGATACCATTGCCCGCGTCCTGGCCGAAGAAATGACAAAAGGTCTTGGCCAGTCGGTGATTGTGGACAACCGTCCCGGTGCGAGCACCATGATCGGATCAAAGATTGTGGCTGAAGCTGATCCGGACGGATACACGCTGCTGATGGCAAGCTTCGCCCATGCGGTGAATCCCAGCCTGAACCCCAACATCCAGTACGATACTGCGACAGCTTTCGCCCCGATCGCGCTCGTTGCCAAGTCGTACAATATCCTCGTCGTCAATCAAGACTCGCCCTTCAAGACTGTCGAGGAACTGATCACTTACGCCAAGGAACATCCGGGCGAACTCAACTATGGGTCTTTCGGAAACGGGACATCCGCCCACCTGTCGGCTGAGCTCTTCAATCACCTGGCTGGCACCGACATCACGCATGTCTCCTACAAGGGTGCGGCTCCGGCCCTGACCGACCTGCTTGGCGGTCAGATCCAAATGGTCTTTACCAGCGTGGCAAGTGTTGCCGGCCAAATCTCCAGTGGTGCGCTGCGCCCGCTTGCCGTCACCTCGGCCGAGCGTTCGGCGGCATTTCCCGACCTTCCGACGATTGCCGAAGCCGGTGTGCCGGGATACGTCTCTGACGCCTGGTACGGGCTCTATGCCCCAGCTGGTACGCCGCAGGAAGTTATCGGCGTGCTCAATGCGTCGGTCCAGAAGGCCATAGGGTCTGAGGCCCTCAAGAAGTTCGAAAAGAGCGAAGGCTTGATCTTCGAGCCCGGGACACCGGAAGATCTCGCCGCCTTCGTCAAGATCCAGGAAGATCGTTGGAGCGAAGTCGCCAAGGCCCAAGGCCTGTCTGTCGAGTAAGCCATAAGCTGTCCCGGCTCCGTTGCGGAGCCGGGTGCGTGGCTCCGGCACAACTATTCCGTTGAACGAAGCTCCCGCATCTCAAGTCAAGTGCCTGTCGGGAGAGGTCTAGAACGCTCTGGGATGGAGAGCGGCAGGGCAAGATTACCCTGATGTCTGGGTCATTAGACCAAAACAAGAATTGCTGCATGGGCGCCCCCTGACTGGAGCGCATCTTCGAAGCAAACTGGGAGGAAGAAAATGCAGGACCCTATCGAGAAATCTCGAGACCTGGTCGGCGGAGTTGTCGTCATGGCGTTGGGAGCAGGCTTTCTATTATCCGCGCGCGCGCTTCCTTTTGGATCATCCGGCAAGATGGGCCCCGGGTACTTTCCCATCATCCTGAGTGTCATCCTGATCGCCCTTGGCGGTGCTCTGGCGATTGCCGCCCTTCGGCGATCCTCCAGTGAAGGAAGCTTTGGCCACATCGCCTGGCGCGGTGTTCTTCTGGTTGTTGGCGCCGTTATCTTCTTCGGCCTTGCGATGGAGGGCCTCGGATTGGCGCCAGCCCTGTTTGCTGTCGTCCTGGCTGCCGCTGCGGCCAGCCGATACGCGCGTGTCCGAACAGGGCTCCCGCTTGCCATCGGTCTTGCCGCCTTTTGCTCGCTGCTCTTCATCAAAGCACTCGGAATGCCGATGCCGCTCGTCGGCCCTTGGCTAAGCACCGAGTTCTGGTGGCCTGCAGCATCATCTTCCCTCCAATAAGGAAGCCAAGGCATGGAATTGTTCAGCGATCTCGCGCTTGGGGTTTCCACGGCGCTCAGCCCCTTCAACCTCCTTTACTGCTTCATCGGCGTTTTGCTGGGTACGGCCATTGGCGTCTTGCCTGGCCTTGGGCCTGTTGCAACGATTGCGATGCTGCTACCGCTTACCTTCGGACTGGACCCGGTTTCCGCACTGATCATGTTGGCCGGTATCTATTATGGCGCGCAGTACGGTGGTTCGACGACTGCCATCCTGATCAACTTGCCGGGCGAAAGCTCCAGTGTAGTCACGGCAATCGACGGCTACCAGATGGCGAAGAAGGGACGCGCGGGCGCTGCATTGGCAACGGCCGCCCTTGGTTCATTCTTTGCCGGAACAGTTGCGACCATCCTGCTTGCCCTTGCTGCACCACCCTTGGCGGCCGTTGCTCTCAAGTTTGGGCCGACCGAATACTTTTCACTCATGGTGCTGGGCCTAGTCGCTTCTGTAGCCCTTGCCAGCGGCTCGCTTCTCAAGGCCTTCATCATGATCGTCCTTGGGCTACTGCTCGGGCTGGTGGGCACCGACATCGAAAGCGGCGCACAGCGCTTTACATTCGATACCCCGGAACTGATGGATGGGATGAATTTCGTTGCACTCAGCATGGGGGTGTTCGGTCTCGGCGAGATCCTCCGCAATCTTGAGCACGAACAAACCCGAAGCGTCATGGTCAAACGTGTCAGCGGCCTCATGCTCAGCAAAGAGGAATTCAAGCGGATTATCGGACCCGTTCTGCGCGGCACCACGATCGGTTCGGTGCTCGGGATCCTGCCAGGCGGCGGCGCCATGCTTTCATCTTTCGCGGCGTATGCGCTTGAGAAGAAAAGCTCGCCCAACAAGGCAGAGTTCGGCCAAGGGGCGATCGAGGGCGTTGCTGCGCCCGAAGCAGCAAACAATGCCGGTGCTCAGACGTCGTTCATCCCGATGCTGACGCTTGGCATCCCGTCCAATTCTGTCATGGCGCTCATGATTGGTGCGATGATCATTCAAGGCATCACTCCTGGCCCAAACGTCATCACCGACGAGCCAACCTTGTTCTGGGGCATGATCGTGTCAATGTGGATCGGCAACCTGATGCTGGTTCTCCTCAACCTGCCCTTGATCGGTCTGTGGGTGCGGATGCTCACCATTCCCTACCACCTGCTGTTTCCGGCAATTATCGCCTTTTGCTGCATCGGCGCCTATAGCGTGAACAACAGCACCTTCGACGTCTTCATCATGGCGACCTTCGGCCTCATTGGCTACGGGTTGATCAAGCTCGACTTCGAGCCGGCCCCTCTGCTGCTAGGCTTCATCCTCGGGCCGATGCTCGAGGAAAACCTTCGGCGAGCAATGCTTCTCAGCCGGGGTGATCCGACAGTCTTTGTCACTCACCCTATTAGCCTTGTGATGCTGCTTGTAGCCGTAATCATGCTGGCGGTGATTGTTCTGCCAAGCATTCGCGCAAAGCGAGAAGAAGCATTCAGCGAGTAAGCCAAGGCTTCTCAATCGCGATCGACAAGAAGCTGGAGAACATAATGACAATCAAGGACATGGTCGTTCAGGTTGACCAGACAGCCGCTTCGGAGCGGAGGTTGGAAGCGGCGGTGAAGCTCTCTCGGCATCTCGGGGCACATCTGACCGCGGTGTACCTGGCGGCAGAACCGTTTGTTCGAAGAGTCAGCCGGCTACATCTGCCCGACGAGTTGGTCCGTGAGTACCGGAGGCAGGCCGAGGCCGAGGCAGACACAGTCCTGAGCCATGTGCGGAGGATGGTTGGAGCAGAAGTTTCGGTGGATGCAGTTATGGAGATCGGTCCGCTGGACCGACTTCCTGTCCTTTTCGCGCATCTTGCGCGAACCGCTGATCTGGCGATTGTCGGCGAACCGGACCGGGACAGCGGGGGCACGGACGACGCGGTGCTTGTCGAGGTTTCCTTCATGGATACGGGTAGACCGGCCCTTGTTCTTCCACAAGCCGGCACCCAAGCCTTGCCACCACGTCGCGTCCTCGCTGCATGGAACGGAACCCGGGAGGCCTCGCGGGCCATCCATGATGCAATGCCGCTGCTCCAAGGGGCGGAGGAGGTGATCCTCGTGAGCGCCGCCACTGACAAAGGCGACGATCGGCAGCTACCGCAGCTCGGGAGGGCCATGGCCGATCACCTAAAGCGGCATGGTGTCTCGGCAAAGCCAAAAATGGTGACGTCAGTCGGCACAACAATCGCTGATCTCATCAGGCGGCAAGCGGCAGAGGAAGGGGCAGACCTTGTGGTTATGGGGGGCTACGGTCATTCCCGACTGCGCGAGATGATGCTGGGAGGCGTCACCCGCCATATGCTCGAGCGCATGACGCTGCCCTTGTTCATTGCACATTAGGTCTAGCGTGGACGCTTCTGAAAAAGGCGCCGTTCGGCAGCACGTGCTTGCCGCACTTTGCGAGAAGCAGGGATCGAGCTTCAGCTTCCTTGGACATCTGCTGGCCTTGCAATGGTCTGACATTCAGGCTGATTCCCTGGTCGTGACTATGCCCGTCGGGCCGCATTGCACGGATGCGGCGGGGCGGGTGAGCATGAGCGCCCTCTGCGGCATGGTTGATATCGGTCTTGCAAACGCATGTCGCCTGGCAGTCGGGCGGGGATGGCGGCTGGCGACGATCCAGCTGCACCTGCAACTGACGGGCGTGGCCCTTGAAGGGGACCTTATCCTTTCAGCCGCGTTCGATGGTTTCAGCACCGGCACGGCGTTGCGCCAATTGTTTTCTCATGGTGTTGTGACCTGTGGTGGCAAGGCTGTCTGCCATGCCCGTGCCAGCTTTGTCGCCCTTCCACCCCCCTCCAAGACGCGGCTTGACGCCTATCCATGGGAGCAGATGAAAAGCCACGGCGCTTCTGGTCTGAAAGCAACGGAGCTTGACGCTGATGCGCAGGCACTCCTAGCCGATTGCGAGCGCGCATTGGCCTGCACGAACAACGATAGAGGGTTCCTGGACAGGTTCTTGGGTCTGGCACCTCGGGCAAATGAAAGCGGCTCCTTGTGCGAGATCGCGATCACGCCGACCCTGAGCAATCGCGTGGGACATGTTCAGGGTGGACTGCTGCTGTCGATTGCGGCCCAGACGGCACAGGCTGCTGCCGGTGATCACCCGGTCCTGTCCAGCCTGTCATGTTCATACACGGGTCCGGGCCGCGGTGACCGGCTTTCAGCTCGCTCCGATGTCCTGCATCGGGGGCGCAGTTTCGCAACGATACAGACGCAGGTTCGAACATCGGATAGCGTGCTTGTCAGCGACACGATCTCAACCCATGCAGCAGGCCGGACATGACATGGAAGATGAACATCCCGTCGGCACACCCGTAATTCGCACGATTGCGATGCCCGCCGATACCAATCCCTCGGGCGACATTTTCGGGGGATGGCTGATGGCCCAGATGGATCTGGCCGCCGGCAATGCCGCCGCCAGACGCGCCAGAGGGCGCTGCGCCACCATTGCCGTGGATGGCATGGTCTTTCATCGGCCCGTGTCCGTCGGTGACGAGGTCAGCCTTTATGCAAGCATCGTTCGTGTCGGCCGAACGTCGATGGGCATTCTTGTCGAAGCGTGGCGGCGCAGTCGCGAAGAGGATTCCCAGTTCAAAGTGACAGAGGCAATCTTCACCTTCGTGGCCATCGACTCTGACAGAAAGCCGCGGCCTATTCCCGAACAACCGGATTGACGGCCAGACCAGATCTTCTCCAGGCGAGACAGGTGCGATTTCTGACTTCTTGCGAAACGGCAGGCAGAAGGTAGTATGCCGGAATGTTGAACGCCCTGCCTCCTCTTAATCCGCTCAAGGCCTTTGAGACTGCGGCGCGACTTGGCAGCCTGACGCTGGCTGCCGAGGAAATGAATGTGTCGCAGGTGGCGGTAAGCCGACAGGTGAAAGTGCTCGAGGATTATCTCGGTGTCGCCCTGTTTCGACGACTGCACAGGGGTATCGAGTTGACACGCGAGGGGCGAGAGCTTTTTGAGGGGATAGCAATCCCCTTTCAGCAACTGGGCAATGCCACGCGTCGCGTGTCCCGGCGGGGACGGCGGGATCTTTTGTCGATCCAGTCCTACACGACGTTTTCGCAGCGTTGGTTGATACCTCGCCTGGGGCAGTTTCACGACGCGCATCCGCGGATAGAGGTTCGGCTGTCATCTTCCACCGAACCCGTCGACTTCGACACGCAAAACCTCGACGCGGCAATCCGGTCGGGGGACGGGGCCTGGCCCGGGCTTCATTCCGAGCGGCTGGTCGATATCGATCTCATTCCGGTCTGCTCGCCAGGACTCATAGCCTCGGCCAAGCTCGATCGACTCGACGATCTCTCCAAAGTTCGGTTGCTTCATTCCATGGCGAGACCCAATGACTGGGCGGCTTGGATTGCCGCGTCCGGTGCAAAGGTTGACCCTGGACCTGGGCTCCGTTTTGAAAATTCGGCACTCGCTTACGAGGCAGCCTCGCTCGATATTGGCGTTGCGATCGGCGTCAAGGTCTTCGTTCAAAGGCAACTTCAAGTCGGCAGCATGGTCGCGCCCTTTGACACGACCTGCAGGACAGGGGAAGGCTATTTCCTCACCTGGCCGACGAACACGAAGGTGTCGGTGCCCTTGATGAAGTTCCTGACGTGGATGCGGGAGCAGATCGCCTGTGAAGGGCCTGCTCCCGCAACGTCCATCATGGCAGACAACCGTTAATCCCCGGAACGGCGTCTGCCATGGCCTTCGCTAGCTGAGGACGACCAGGCCGTCGCCCGCGCGAACACCCTGTCCCTCGGGCAGAACAAAGACCGGGTTTATTTCAGCCTCCTGAAGGCGCCCGTCCAGGGCCTCGACCATGTCTGCAAACGACAGGATTGCATCGGCCAAGGCATCGGTGTCTGCCAGGGGCTTGCCCCGGAAACCGTTGAGCAAGGCAGAGCACTTGAGGCTGTCGATCATGTCCTTTGCCTCCGTCCGATCCAGCGGCAACAAGCGCAGCGCGACATCCTGGTACAGTTCGGTCGTGACCCCCCCTGCGCCGAGCAGGATATAGGAACCGAGCTGCGGATCGCGGTTGTAGCCAAGGATCAACTCCACACCTCCCTGGACCAGCTCCTGCACCAGAAACCCGTCGATCTTCGCCGACGAGATTGCTTGCACACGGGTCAGCATATCGGCACAACAGGCCTCCACATCCTCGGGGGAAACCCCAATGGCAACGCCTCCCACTTCGGATTTGTGCAGGATCTCGTTCGAGAGGATCTTGATGACAACGGGCCCGTCAAAGGAGGTGGCGATCCTTGCCGCCTCCTGGGGGGTGGAGGCTGTGGCTTCCTTGGTGACAGGCAGACCAAAGCGAGCATAAAGGGCCTTGCTTTCGGCCTCGTTCAGCGAGCCGCTGGCCAGGTCGCTTATGTCGACTGACGCCGCAGCACGCATGACAGAGGTGCCGTTTACCCGTGCCGTCGGTTGCAGCGCCCTCAGCGCCGAAGCGCAGCTTTCCGGCGCGGCATAGGCAGGGATCCCGCTTTTGTTCAGGTGTTTCACAATTTCCGGGGCCTCGGCGCTCACATAGGCAAGCAGGGGCTTGCTGGTTCCCTTAAGGGAGTCCAGCAGCGGCCTTGCCACGACATCAGGTTGCGCGATCGAGGAGGATCCGAGCACAACGACGATGGCGTCATAGGACGGGCTTTTCGACAGGATGCTCAGGATCGACCGGAAAAGGTCGGGCCGAAGACCCGCAAGCGTGACATCGATCGGATTGCGGTCAAGAACCGCCTCCTTAAGGTCAAGGGCAAGCAAGGCCGCGGCTGTCTCTGCGTCGGGGGCAGGCATCTCAAGCCCGGCCAAGCCGACATTGTCGGCGACAATGGTTGCTGCCCCGCCGGTCGAGGTCACGATGGCAACCCGGTTGCCAGCCATCCTGCGGCCGGAAGCCAGCGCGGCCGGGATGTCGAGCAGGTCGGCAAAGGTCTGCGCGCGGATAATGCCAAGCTGCGCAAACAGCGCATCATAAACCTCGTCGGCGCCAGCAAGCGCACCGGTGTGGGACACTGCAGATCTTGCCCCGGATTCAGAGCGCCCCACCTTGTAGGCAACGATGCGCTTGCCCGAGGCCAGAACACGTTGCGCCGCCTGGCGGAACTTGGTGACGTTCCGGATTGTCTCAAGGTAAAGCGCCACAACTTCGGTCGACGTGTCGTCGGCCAGTGCGTCCAGAAAGTCCGAGGCTTCCAGATCCGCCTCGTTGCCTGTGGCGACAAGCTTCGAAAATCCAATGCCCCGGCCAACGGCCCGCGAAAGAAGCGATCCAAGAATACCGCCGCTTTGTGAAACAAGCGCGATACTGCCCTTTGGGAACTCGTCCATCGCCATCGCCCCCGATGGGGTAAGGACGATATTGTCCGTGAGGTTGACAAGGCCGATGGTGTTTGGACCAAGGATCGGCATCCCAGCGGCAGCGTCGCGCAACGCCGCCTGCCGAGCATGGCCTTCCTCCCCCGCCTCGCCAAAGCCGCTTGCCAATACGATTGCGCCCTTGCAGCCAGCGGCAGCCAAGTCGCGCACGGCCTCGATCACCCGGATTGCGCCAACAAGCACAAGTCCCAGGTCAGGGGTCTCAGGCAGAGATTTTGCATCAGGATAGCATTTCAGGTCGCCAATCGCTTCGGCGCGGGGATTGATCGGATAGATTTTCCCGGCATATCCATGTGCCTGGAGATAGGCGATGGGACGGCCGGTCAGCTTTGCCGGATCGTTTGATGCGCCGACAACCGCGACGCTTGCCGGGTTGAAGAAGATGTCAGAGAGACTCATGTTCCCGGCCCTCACTTGCTGGTCTTGTTAAGGAAGTCTTCGACCGACTGGCGATGCTCTGCAGTGGTATAGCAGATCGCCTGCGCCTCACGGCCCAAGGCAAAGACCTGCTCGTCCGTACTCTCGAACGTCTTGTCGAGGATTGCCTTGGTAAGGGCGATGGCGGCCGGTGAGCCTTGGCTTAGTTCCTCAGCCCAGGTCTGCGCCTCGGCGATAAGGGAATCCGGCTCTGCAATCCGGTCAACCATGCCCATGGCAAGTGCTTCCTCGGCCTCGACCGTGCGGCCCGTCAGGATCAGTTCCTTTGCCTTTGCCAGGCCGACCCGCCGTGGAAGGAAGTACATACCGCCACCATCCGAGACGAGGCCGCGCTTGATGAAGCTCATCGCCATTTTCGCGCCTCGTGCGGCGATGATGAAGTCGCAAGACAGCGCCATGTCGAGCCCAAGACCAAAGGCCGCGCCGTTCATGGCTGCAATCACCGGTTTGCCAAGACCATGGATCGCGGCGACCCCGCGATGCGTCCTGCCTTGGCGCTTCCAGCCGTTGAAGGCTACCTCGCCTGCCGGGGCATCAAGCCGGGCGCGCATTCCGCCAACGTCCCCCCCAGAACAAAAACCTTTTCCAGCACCCGTCAGGATCACGGCGCGTACCGCCAAGTCCGCACCCGCGGCGTCGAACGCCGAAATCAGTTCGGCACGCATTTGATCGTTGATCGCGTTCCGAACCTCTGGCCTGTTCATCGTGATTGTCACGACGCCCTTGTTTTCAGAAATCCCGATGTATTCGAATTTTTGATGGATAGTCATGACATGCTGTTCCCTTGTCTTGTCGGGGAATGGTGCGGCCGAAGCCGAACCGCGTTCCTCCTCCCCATGGTGAAAAGATGGCTGATGGCGGTGCGTCTTCTCAACCGATCATACAGCCTGCTATGGCCAACCAATTGTCAGGGTCGATGCAGGCGGAGTTCCCCGGGTAGGGTCTTACCGCACAGCAGTTGATCGCAAAGCATGGCAGCGGCCTCGGGAATGAGGAGCCCAGAGGTCAGTTCATCATACTTGGCAATCAATTCATGATCTGTCAGCGGATCTTCGGGATCACCCTTGCGGGTTTGCTGCAGATGAACAAAATCCCGGCCATCCTTGAGGGATACCAAAAGACGCGCCATGCGCCGACGCGGATAAGCAACTGCAAGCTGCTCGTCTTCAACGACGGCAATCCGGGGCATCAAGGCGCGTATCTGGGGATGTGCTATCGCTTCTGGCGTAAAGGCTCCAAGCCTCACCCCGCCCAGGATCATGTCTGCGGCCAGGCAATACTGGGCACTGAAGCGCGCCTCTTGCGCGGTGCCAACCACGGGGCGGTCACACATGCGCTTGGTCGCGGTATAGCCTTCGATCGTTATTGTGGCGATCTGGTCCGGCGAGATGCTTTCCCGCTGCCTCAACAGTCGAAGCCCATCAAGTGCCGGAAAGATGTGCCCGCAACATCCGTGGTTCTTGACGGTCATGCCAGTAATAGGTGTCCACTCGCCTATCCCCTCAAGGGCAGCCTGCCAGTTTCCCGTTGAAGCGCTTGTTGCAGCGGCAAATCCCGCCGGTGCGTGCAGGCTGTCGAGGGAACCGGTTACGCCGCCTGCCGCCGCCAGCCCTGCAAGAAGACCCGCTTCTGCCGCATGGCCTGCATGAAGCGCCTTTGCCATGCCTGCGCCTTGCAGGTTTTCCTGATGGCCTCCGGCAAAGCTCGTGGCGAGTGCAATCGCGTGCGCAACACGGTCCGCCCCGCAATCAAGCAGCAGGGCCGCCGCAACAGCCGCGCCCACCACGCCCACCGTCGCCGTTGTATGCCAGAAGGCATAATGGCTGGGTTGAATGGCAAGCGAAAGCCGGCACCCGACCTCATAGCCGCCGATGATGGCTCGATGTAATTGATCTCGCGATGCCCCCCGGTCTTGAGCCAGTGCAAGGGCTGCTGCAATCGTGGGACTGCCGGGATGATAGCCACCGTCCTTGAAGATATCGTCGAATTCAACGATGTGACTGGCCGTAGCATTGAGAAGTGCCGCCTGGCGGGCGGACACCCGACGGCCGTCGATGTAACAGATCGCATTCCCCTGGCTGCTATCCGCGAGAACCCTTGCCAGAAGGATCGCCGGCGGTTCAACGCAGCCTGGAATGGTGGTCGCGAACCAGTCCAGAAGTGCGCGACGGACGGCTCGATCGACGTCGTCACTGATGGGTGAATGCTGCCAGGAGGAGGCTGCTTCAGCCAGGGCAAGAAGCGGGTTCATCGTGACCCTCCAGTCCGACTAGGATGTTTCAATCGGCGAATACCGCTCCCCGGAGTGCAGCGATCTCTTCTGGGCTATAACCCAGTTCTACAAGAATCTCCTCGGTCTGTGCCCCAACAGGCTGGGGCGGGAAGTCCAGCATCGGGTCGCCGGCCGACATGCGAAAAGCGGCCGTCGGAAGGCTCAAGCCATTGACCAGGCTGCCCGGGGCTTCAATGCGCTGCAGAAGCGGCCGTTCGGATATTTGCGGATCGGCAAGAGCTTCCTCCATCCGACGGATGCGAACCGCAGGAATGCCGCGTGCGCGAAAGAAGTCTTCCCAATAAGCGGCCGGCATCCCCTCGATGATCGACGCAAGGGTGGCGGCCTCCTCGCTATGGGCGTCCAATCTCTGGTTGTTGTCGGACTTGATCATGTCCTCGCGGCCAAGTGCTGCCCAGAGCCTGCGCTGCTGCCGCAAGTTCGACGCAGAGATCATCAGGTCCGCATCGGATGCGCGATAACATCCGATAGTGGCAAAGGGATATCGATTGCCCTTCTGTTCGGGATGCCTCTTGTTCCATTGAAAACCCGCAAGGTGCGAACTGCACAAGATCAGCGATACGTCGAGCATCGAGACATCGATGAACTGCCCCTCACCACCGCTGCGTTCCCGCTGATAAAGGGCTGCGCTGATCGCAAAGGCAGCTGTTGTTCCCGTCGCATAGTCCACCACCGGGGCGCCGGTTTTCAGGGGCAGACCGTCTCCATGACCGGTCATCGCCATCATGCCGGAGAACGCTTGCAGGATGTTGTCGTATCCGGTCTGTTCCCGGCGGGGTCCGGTCGAGCCGAAAGCCGAGATCGAGCAGTAGATCAATCCAGGATTGATCTTTCGGAGGTCCTCGTAGCCCAGCCCAAGAGCCTCGAAAGCGCCAGGGCGATAGTTCTCGACAAACACGTCGGCGGTGGCGGCCAGACGCCTGAGAGCATCTTGTCCAGCTCCTGTCTTCAGATCCAAGGCAACGGCTTTCTTGTTGGCCGCTTGGGCAAGAAAGGCCGTACCCATCTCCTTGTTGTTCAGCTCGCGGTCCGAGCCTTGCGAGCGAGCTTGATCTGGCTCGGTCGGGGACTCGACCTTGATGACCTCTGCTCCCAGCAAAGCCATCTGGTAGGCTGCAAAGGGGCCCGCCAACACATGTGTCGTATCGATTATCCGAAGTCCGTCAAACGCCCGGGTCATGTGGCCTCCCATGTCCGACGGCGGTTTCGCACAAGGAACCGCCGCCACAATGATTTGGTGGCGCGCGCGCCTATCACGACCATCATTGCGTGAGGGTTGGCGCGGCTAAACTGACAATTGGTCAGGCATCGCGCGCACTTTCGTTGCGCACAACTCTCTGCTGGCCAGTGTCTGAGGCTTCAGAGACGATTTGCTTGTGCTTTGGATAACTTATCGTCAGGTCCGCATCACCTTCCTTCAGGCTAGAGATACTCAACCCGGAATTCGATCGGGAACGATGGTACCCTGGAGAACCCTATGAGCGACGTTTTCATCTGCGACTATATCCGCACACCCATCGGCCGCTTTGGCGGCGCGCTGTCCTCAGTGCGCGCCGACGATCTGGGCGCGGTGCCCTTGCGGGCGCTGATGGCGCGCAACGGTGGCGTGGACTGGCAGGCCGTCGACGAGGTGATCTTCGGATGCGCCAACCAGGCGGGCGAGGACAACCGCAACGTCGCGCGCATGTCGTCCTTGCTGGCGGGCTTGCCGGTCGAGGTACCGGGCACCACCATCAACCGGCTTTGTGGATCGGGCATGGACGCAATCATCACCGCGGCCCGCGCCATCAAGGCAGGCGAGGCTGAGCTGATGATTGCGGGCGGGGTCGAGAGCATGTCGCGCGCGCCCTTCGTGATGCCCAAGGCCGAAGCCGCCTTCAGCCGCAACAACGCCGTCTACGACACCACCATCGGCTGGCGCTTCGTCAATCCGCTCATGGAGGCGCAGTACGGCGTCGACAGCATGCCGCAGACTGGGCAGAACGTGGCTGATGATTTCGGTATCAGCCGCGAGGCGCAGGACGCGATGGCATTGGCCAGTCAGACCAAGGCTGCTGCCGCGCGGGACCGTCTGGCCATCGAGATCACCCCGGTCAGCGTACCGCAGCGCAAGGGGGATCCTGTGATTGTGGCACAGGACGAACACCCTCGTGCGACGACCGCTGACGCCCTCGCTAAATTGAAGCCCTTGTTTCCCAATGGGTCGGTCACGGCGGGCAATGCCTCGGGCGTCAACGACGGGGCGGCTGCACTGATCATCGCCTCGGAAGCCGCAGCGAAGCGTTACGGGCTGACCCCAATTGCCCGTGTTTTGGGCGGGGCCACAGCCGGTGTTCCCCCGCGCATCATGGGCTTCGGTCCGGCGCCTGCCTCGAAGAAGCTGATGGCGCAGCTTAGCCTGGGGCAAGCCGATTTCGACGTGATCGAACTGAACGAGGCCTTTGCCTCACAAGGTCTGGCGACGTTACGTGATCTGGGGATCGCCGATGACGACCCTCGCGTGAACCCGAACGGCGGCGCCATTGCGCTTGGCCATCCTCTGGGCATGTCAGGGGCACGCATCACCGGCACGGCAGCGTTGGAGCTGGTCCGCTGCGGCGGCAAGCGGTCATTATCGACCATGTGCATCGGCGTGGGACAGGGCATCGCCGTGGCGCTGGAACGGGTATAGAATTTAGTCAAAGCTCCGAAATGTACTTTAGCAGCCATCAGAAGTGACATAATCGGTCTGTATCTGCGAACCGCAGATGCAGACTGGGTGACCGGGCCCCTCTGGCGGATGTGGCGGCACATTCGCGATGTCGGCACTGATCCTGAACCAGCCGCCTGGATCTCTTCTTCATGGAAAACGGACTGTCTTCCGAGGGCACGCGCGCAGGCGCGCGGCCGATCCTTCACTATTTCACCTGGGCCTTTATCGTCACAGCCCTGGGTCTCCTGCTTGGCGCCTATCTTGGCTGGCAGATGACCGGCACAGTCGGTGGCATGCTGACGATCTTCTTCATCTGCACTGTCCTAGCTGTCTTGGAGATCTCGCTGTCCTTCGACAATGCGATCGTCAATGCCAACAAGCTGAAGGAGATGACGCCCGTCTGGCAGCGCCGTTTCCTGACCTGGGGCATCCTGATTGCCGTCTTCGGCATGCGGATCGTTTTCCCGCTGCTGATCGTGGTGGTCGCCGCGAAGATCGGACCATGGGAGGCAGT
>NZ_BNCL01000033.1 GCF_014656455.1 Paracoccus aerius | reverse complement strand
GGATAGGCGGGGGTGAATCTCGGCTTTGACATAGGGCTCATCCTTTGAGTGTTTTACTCTCCGGTAAACCCGGGGCGGTTCAGATGTCCATGGGGGCATCCTGGAGGGTTGGTGTCCTTGAAGGGGAAAGTGGCAGCCTAGTCACCGGCGGCCTTTTCCGCCTCAGCCGCAATCCGACCTTTGTGGGTCAAGGGCTGCTGCTGACAGGCATTGCCCTGGCGATCCCGTCCCTGCCGGGGCTTCTGGCCGTTCTTGTCTTTGTCACCTCAGCTTCGGTTCAGATCCGGGCAGAGGAGCGCGTGCTGCTTGCGGTTCACGGGGCCGAATACCGCAGATGGAGCGCACAGGTTCCGCGTTGGCTCCGAGCAGGCTCCCGCCTCCCGTCCGGAGGAACAACAGAAGCCAGAGATCTGACAAAGCCGTGAGCCTGCACAAAGCCGCTTGAACCTCATGTGGCTAGAGGTGCTACGGCGCGGTCACAAAAGCAGTGGACTGTCAGACATGCTGAAGACAATCAGGATTGCCCTTTGGATTGCCGTTGCGGTGTCTC
This sequence comes from Paracoccus aerius, assembly GCF_014656455.1. Classification (GTDB taxonomy): domain Bacteria; phylum Pseudomonadota; class Alphaproteobacteria; order Rhodobacterales; family Rhodobacteraceae; genus Paracoccus; species Paracoccus aerius. Next base: position 18,062 of record NZ_BNCL01000033.1, on the reverse strand, counting down.
TCGTCGTTGTTGGCGTGCTGTTCTGGCGCGCCGACCGGCAGGAGCAAGCGGTGGCTTTCCGGCCGGAGTTTTCCCTGCCGGATGAAGCGGGGACAATCCGCACCTCCGAGGAGTTCCGGGGCAAGCATGTTCTTGTCTTCTTCGGCTTCACCAACTGCCCGGACATCTGCCCAACGACGATGTCGGAAGTGGCGCAGGTCATGGATGACCTGGGACCGGAAGCCGAGGACGTGCAGCCTGTGTTCATCTCGGTCGATCCGGTCCGGGATCGTGAAAGCGGCCTGGACGAGTATCTGGCGGCCTTTCATCCTGCCATTCTTGGGCTTGCCGGGGACGAGGCCCAGACCCGCGCCGCCGTGGAGAGCTTCAAGGTCTTTGCCGATCCGGAAAAGGCGGCATCAGCGCCAGGGGGCTACACTATGTCGCATAGCTCCAGCCTTTACCTGATCGGGCCTCAAGGCGATTGGTTGCGCCAGTTCGAGTATGGAACCTCCGCCGACGACATCACCGCTGATCTCAAGGAGCGTTTGTAACATGATGAAACCGCTCATCGCCGGATTGGGGCTTGCGACCTTGCTGCCTGCCCTTGCGCTTGCCGACTGCGCCAAGGTTTCCCAGGGCGATCTCTCCGTCAGCGCGGCCTGGTCCCGCGCCACCATCGGAACCGCACGTCCTGCCGTATTCTATGTCACCATCCAGAACACCGGCAGCACGGACGACCGCCTGACCGGGATCGAAACCCCCGTGGCAGGCATGCCCATGCTCCATGAAACGGTGATGACGGAGGGCGTGGCCAGCATGCCGCACGCGGCCGCCATCGACATTCCCGCAGGAGAGACGATCAGCCTGGCACCGGGCGGCTTTCACGGGATGCTCATGGATCTCGAAGCGGAGCTGAAGGAAGGCGAAAGCTTCCCCATGACGCTGCAGTTCGAGAAGGCCGGGAAAGTCTCGATCGACACTGAAATCCTGCCGATCCGGGCACGAGAGGCGGCATGCGGCGTCGCACCCTGATCCTTGGCGGTGCCGGCCTCCTTGCGGCCTTCGGCTTCATGCTGACCCTTGGGGCCTGGCAGAGCGGCGATCTGCCTTGGCAGGAGGAAACCACAACATCTGCCGCCCGGATACGCGCCGCCGACCTGAGCGCCATGACGTGGCAACTCACCAGCCACGAGGGCGAGCACGTCGAGCCGCAGGACTGGCTCGGACAGGCGAACCTGGTCTTCTTTGGCTTCACCTGGTGCCCGGATGTCTGTCCCATGACGCTTCTGAACATCAGCGACTGGCTGGAAGAGCTGGGGCCTGATGCCGACCGGCTCGCGGTTCACCTTTTTACAGTTGATCCGGAGCGCGACACGCCCGAGGTCTTGGCCGACTACCTGTCGAACTTCGATCCGCGCATTACCGGCCTGACCGGCACGCCTGCCGAGGTGGCCCGCGCGGCGGAAGAATTCGGGGTGACATACCGGCGCGTCCCTCGGGGAAACGGTGAATACACGCTGGATCACACCTCCGGCGTGTTCGTGTTCGGGCCGGATGGACGTTTGTCGCGGATCATTGACCTGCATGAAAATCCGCAAGCTGCTGTGCCGAAGATCCGGCAAGCGCTGAAGCAAGAGGGATAGACGATGACCAGACTGACCCGCCGCACCCTGCTATGCGCTGCCGCCGCGAGCGCTGTGCCGCGCCTTGCCCTGTCCGGAACCGCGACCACCATCCATGTGGTCGAAGGCACCGGCTGCGAGTGCTGCAAGCAATGGACCCGCTACTTGCAGGAAAACGGTTTCGAGGTAACGCATGAGGAGCGTTTCGGCGCGCTTCTCATGCAGCACAAGATGGACCTGGGCGTGCCCGTCGAGCTCTCGTCCTGCCATACCGGCTCGGTGGATGGCTATTTCATCGAAGGTCATGTTCCGGCCGCCGATATCCGCAAGCTTCTGCAGGAGCGACCCGATGTGCGTGGCATCACCGTGCCCGGCATGCCTTATGGCAGTCCAGGCATGGGGCCGGAAAGCAAACGAGAGGCCTATGATGTCCTGCTGATCCGCAAGGACGGCACGAGTGAGGTCTTCACCCATTATCCTGCCGCATAGCTGTCCTCGCCGCATGCGGCAAAATTGGTATCCGTAAATCGATCGTGCGTGCCCGAGTCATCTCTAGGGCCGCAGCGGCCTCCATGGAATTGCACCAGGCCGGGTCTCCAGCACGTCGCGAAGAGTTCCTTAGCGGACGGTCGCATCCCTTGCCTTCTTGAGATACCCGTTCCTGTGACCAGCAATGACGGAAAGGAAACCACATGCGCGATATTCTCGAACGCCAACAGGTGTGGATCTACTTTGCTGCCGTCGCTCTTGCCGCGATTGCCGCCAATGCTGTGCCGGGCACGACCGCCCTGGAAAGCGCGATCAATCCCGCGCTGGCCTTCATGCTGTTCGTCACCTTTCTGCAAGTTCCTTTGCCGGAGATCGGCAAAGACTTCCGGGAAACCCGTTTCTTGGGTGCCCTTCTGGTCAGCAACTTCATCGCGGTCCCGATACTTGTGTTGCTGCTGTCGCAGCTTGCCATCGATGATGCGCTGCTGCGCCTCGGCATCCTCATGGTGCTGCTGACGCCCTGCATCGACTATGTGATCACCTTCGCTCATCTGGGGCGGGCGGATACGCGGTTGCTGCTGTCCTCGACGCCGGTCCTGCTGCTGGTGCAGATGGTCCTGCTGCCAATCTATCTTGGCCTGTTCCTTGGCGGCGAAGCCGCTGACCTCGTGCGCATCGGACCGTTCGTGCATGCCTTTGTCTGGCTGATCGCTGGGCCTCTGATCTGTGCGGGCGCTGTTCAGGTTTGGGCCGCGCGACACACGGCAGGACAACGGGTCAGCGATGTTTTCGGCCTTCTTCCGGTCCCGGCGACGGCTGTCGTCCTGTTTCTGGTCGTGGCGGCTACGGTCCCTGTCCTGGGGGCCGCCAGCCGTCATGCACTGTCTGCCCTGCCTGTCTATGTGGCCTTCGCAGTAATAGCGCCGTTCATTGGCTGGGGCGTGGCACGGGCTTTTGGGCTGCGACCGGCTGCGGGTCGAGCCGTGTCCTTCTCGACCGCAACACGAAACTCCCTTGTCGTGCTACCGCTGGCCCTTGCCGTTCCGGGCGCGATCCCCGTGCTTCCGGCGGTGATCGTGACGCAGACCTTGGTCGAACTGATCGCCGAACTGATCTACATTCGCGTCCTTCCGTGCCTGGGCAGGGCAGGTGAGGAGATAGAGGTTCGCACTGCCTGAACGACGGCTTCGGTCCCGCATAGCTGCCACTTGGCGGTGCCGTAGCGGCGACCCATGGAGAGGGGACGGAGTGTACGTTAGGCCGCCATCCTCTTTCGGACAGTCCGCACATTGCAATACAGGCTACTAGACAGAGGATCAGCGGCCCAGCCTCAACACCGACCGTTAGCATGGTGACTAGCAGCGCTGCCCGGCCTTGCCCTGATGCTCATGGCGTCACCTTCCCCTTACCGTTCACTTCGGCCTGAAAGTCGCGCTTCCGATCAGGCCAGGTGCTCTTGATGAAGCCGATCACCGCGCGGATCTCGGCATCTGTCAGAACGCCCTGGAAAGCTGGCATGTCGCTCTCGTAGTCCTCGACTACTGCCCTCACGCCAAACTTAGTGATGGTGAAGAGCTGACTGTCGGCGTGATGCCAAGTGTGCCCGGTTTCGTTATGTGGTGGAGCCGGCATGCGGCCGTTCTCCAGCCTGCGCTTCCAGTCCGGCTGCCCTTCAAGATCCCTGCCATGGCAGGAGGCGCAGTTGGCGGTGTAAACCTCCTGCCCAAGCGCAATTTCTTCGGCAGTCACTGGCTCGCCCATGAATACCACATCCTCAGCGGCAGCCTCGGGCTGAATCGCCCACGTGGCCAGTGCGAGTGTTCCTGCGGTCGCGGCGCCTGTCAGAATCAAGTGAAGCCTTTTCATATCGGCCTCCGAAGAGGCCTAGACCTCAAAGGCTGTGAGAATGGGGCAGGTCCTTGTTCCTCCTTTGGCGCATTCCGCTGCCAGCTTCTGCAGGTGTCGTTGAGCACGTTGCAACTCCGCGATCTGTTCATCCAGCTTCGCCAACCGCGTTCGGGCCATTTCCTGCGCGCGATGATGGTCATGACCTGTATCCAAGTCGAGCAGTTCCCTTATCTCCTCCAAGGTAAAGCCCGCCTGCTGCGCCTTGCGGATGAACCGAAGACGCCGGACATCCTCATCCCCATAACGGCGAATGCCACCATCACGCGCCGGCATGCCCAGCAGGCCCTTTCGCTGGTAAAAGCGGATGGTCTCGACACCGACGCCACCCGCCTCCGCAAGTTTTCCGATCGAAAGCATCTTTGCCTCTTGATACCGTACTATGGTACAGCACTTATATACGTACCGACATGCTCCCAATCAAGTTGCGAAGGAGACTCAGAGATGTTGGAACATACTGCAAATGCAGCGTCCAAAACGGCACGACTTCACCGGATGATGATGCCGGATCACACCTGTCCCTATGGCCTCAAGGCTCTCGACCTGCTGAAGCGCTCGGGCTTTGCAGTCGAGGACCATCATCTTGCCACGCGTGAGGAGGTCGAGGCCTTCAAGGCCAGCCAGGGTGTCGCAACCACGCCGCAGATCTTCGTGGGTGACCACCGCATCGGCGGCTATGATGATTTGCGGCGCTATCTCGGCAAGCGCGTGACCGATCCCAAGGCGACTAGCTACCGGCCGGTGTTTGCCCTGTTTGCCATGACGCTGCTGATGGCGCTTGCCGCAAGCTTTGCCGTCTATGGCACACCCTTCACAATCCGTGCGGGCGAATGGTTCATCGCCTTCAGTATGGCCATTCTGGCGCTCCTGAAGCTGCAGAACGTCGAGAGCTTCGCGACGATGTTCCTGAACTACGACCTGCTGGCAAAACGGTGGGTGCCCTATTCCTACATCTACCCCTTTGCCGAAGGACTGGCGGGCATCCTGATGATCGCGGGCGCACTGACCTGGCTATCCGTTCCCATTGCCCTGGTCATTGGCACCATCGGCGCAGCCTCGGTCTTCAAGGCCGTCTATCTGGATCGGCGCGAACTCAAATGTGCCTGCGTCGGCGGGGCGAGCAACGTGCCCTTGGGCTTTGTGTCGCTGACCGAGAACCTGATGATGATCGCCATGGCCGTCTGGATGGCCCTTGGTGCCTTCGGGCTGCTGCCCCTCTGGGCGCATGGGATGTGATCCGGTCGCCCGACCCTCAGAACCACACTGGAACAAGTCTACGCAGTTGGCGTTCCCGTGTCATGAGACGGCCAGCCAACCGAGCAAAGGTTACGTCGATCTGGCAGAAGCTTGCGAGCATGATCGCGCTTCTGGCAGGGGTGATGTTTGTGTCCCATGCTGTTGCTGCCGAAGGCACACTTCTGCACGCCCACGATCATACGATGGCTCAGGCAGTAGCGCCTTACGTCGCAGAGGTTGCTCTTGATGGGCCGGACCGGAGCCATGACCATTCCACAGTGACTAACCACCAGCACGACGGCAGCCAGGACGGAAAGCTGTCGTGCTGCGGCGATGCGTGTCTCTTGGCGCTCATGCCAGATGGGGATCTCGACTTGGAGGATCCTTGGGCAACTCCGTCCAAAACCTTCACATTTGTCTTTTCGCTGGCAGGGCATGATCCCGAAGGTCTGCGCCGTCCTCCACGTCTGTCTCATCGTATCTGATCCCGCTCCGGCAAGCGCCGAACGCTCGACCCGATGGAGGTCGGCGCCGCATCAGCTTTGAGGGCGGGGTTCGCTCAGACGATATCACAGAAAAAGCTTTCTGCTGGCGTCGTCTGTGGCGGTGAGAACCTGCGCCCGCTCGCCGCTGATCGATCCGGCGCTTTCGAAATGGAGAATCCACATGCACCATATCTCTCAAGACATGCAGAATTGCATCGATGAATGCCTGCGCTGCCATAGCACCTGCCTCAGCATGGCCATGAGCCACTGCCTGGAAAAAGGCGGTCAGCATGTCGAACCGAGCCATTTCCGGCTCATGATGGCCTGTGCCGAGATCTGCCAGACTTCGGCGAATTTCATGCTGATGGGCAGCGAGCTTCACAAACGCACCTGCGCGGTCTGCGCCGAAGTGTGCGAGGAATGTGCCCGGAACTGCGAACAGGTCGGGGACATGCAGGAATGCGTCGATGCGTGCCGCCGGTGCGCCGAAAGCTGCCGGAACATGGCCGCATAACCAGCTTCTCATTACGTCAAAGGAGAAAACCTATGCGTAGGTTCAAACTCGCTGTCAGCGTTGTAGCCCTTCTCGCCGCGCCTGCGGCTCTTGCACAGGAAAGCGAAATGAAGGGCCATTCCGGCCCTATGACCGACCTGTCGATCTTGCCGCAGGGCTGCCAGGACGCAATCCCGCAGTCGGAGATGTCAGAGATGATGCAGGGCATGGACATGTCCGGCATGATGGGCCGCATGGAAGGCATGGACGAGGCCCAGAAGGCGTCCATGCAGGCCATGATGGAGATGAATGCCCCAATGATGGCCACACACACCATCAAGGACCCTGATCTTGCCTTCCACTGCGGGATGATCGCGCATCATACCGGCGCCATTGCGATGGCCGAGGTCGAACTGAAATATGGCAATGATGACGAGTCAAAAGCCATGGCGCAGAAGATCATCGACGCTCAAGGGCCTGAAATCGAGGAAATGACCGCTTGGGTCGAGGAGAATGCGGCCAAGCCGTAAGGACCTCTGGACCTCTGGATCGCCGGAGCATCAAGCGCCGGCGATCCTAACGACACTGGGCTGCAACGCCATCGATGACGCTTCCTACAAAGAGCGTGACGCCGCTTTGCCTTGGTGATGAGACGGTCAGTGCCCAGCTGAAATGAAGGCGATGACCAAGCTTCTGTAGGGATCCGCGATGCTGGCTATCCTGCGAAACCGAACCTATCGCCACCTGTTCGCGGCCCAGGTGATCGCGCTGCTGGGCACAGGGCTGATGACGATCGCCCTTGGGCTGCTGGCCTATGATCTGGCCGGTGCCGATGCGGGGGCGGTGCTGGGCACGGCGCTGGCCATCAAGATGATCGCCTATGTGGGTGTGGCACCGGTGGCTCAGGCCTTCACCGACCGGCTGCCGCGCCGGTCGCTGCTGGTGGGACTGGACCTGATCCGGGGTTCCATCGCGTTGTGCCTGCCCTTCGTGACCGAGATCTGGCAGATTTATCTGCTGATCTTCGTGCTGCAAGCCGCCTCGGCCGCTTTCACGCCGACTTTCCAAGCCACCATCCCGGACATCTTGCCTGACGAGGATGACTATACCCGTGCCCTCTCGTTGTCGCGACTGGCCTATGACCTGGAAAGCCTCGTCTCGCCGATGGTCGCGGCAGCGCTTCTGAGCGTCATCAGCTTCCACAACCTGTTCGCCGGCACAGTGGTGGGGTTCCTGACCTCGGCCCTGCTGGTTCTCAGCGTGCACCTGCCTGTGCCGCAGGCCGGTCCAAGGCGCGGGGTCTGGGACCGCACCACGCGGGGCATCCGCATCTATCTGGCTACACCGCGCCTGCGAGGGCTGCTGGCCATCAACCTGGCGGTAGCAGCGGCAGGCTCTATGGTGATCGTCAACACCGTGGTTCTGGTCAAGGCGGGCTTTGGCCTCACTGAGTCGCAGGTGGCCTTGGCCTTGGCGTCCTTCGGCGCCGGCTCGATGATCGCGGCTCTTGTGCTGCCCCGCGTGCTGGATCGTCTGTCGGATCGCCCTGTCATGATCGCGGGCGCGAGCCTTCTCGTGATCGGCACCGTGGCTGGAGTGGAGGTCAATAGCTATGGAGCGCTGCTGGCCCTATGGCTGGTCCTCGGTTTCGGGTACTCGGTTGCACAGACGCCCTCAGGCCGGCTGCTGCGCCGGTCTGCCCACCCTGAGGATCGACCAGCAATCTTTGCCGCTCAGTTCGCACTGTCCCATGCCTGCTGGCTGATCTGCTATCCGATGGCTGGACAGTTGGGTGCAACACTGGGCATAAACTGGGCGTTTGCGGTCATGGCCGGGACCGCTCTTGTGGGAGTTGGTCTGGCTTTGCGGCTATGGCCAAAAGGCGATCCCGCCGATATCCCGCACTCGCACCCTCATCTTCCTGACGATCATCCGCATCTGATCACCTTTGGCGGATATGAGAAACATCATCATCCTGTGGTGATCGACGATCTTCATGAACGCTGGCCGATCAAATGACCGCTTCAGTGCTCCGTATGGGCTTCGAATCCTCCTGGTTCACCCGATTGGAAGTCACCGTTCATGCAGGGAAGGCATCCTCTACCTGCAAGTTCCCATCCGCTATGGCTTTTCGCGTTCGTCCTCTTCATTCAACAACCTGGCACTTTGGGGAAGCCCGGCACATTGCTGGGAAACTGCTGTGGTGAATGTGGCACCCGAAGGTTCTCTGAACGGTGCAGAATCCATAGATGGCTGCTTGGGACGGTGGTGGGCAAGATGACTGACAAATAGCGCCAACAGAAACCTGTCAATCAGCGCGGAAATCTACACCAGTACTAGGAGCCTGATCTTTTCTCAGGGATGTTCGCCACAACCAGGCGTCAGGTCTGTGTAACAATGAGGGATGGTTCAGCGTACACTTCCTCATCTCTCCTTGGGGCGATAACAACAATCAGCCATGGAGAACAATCCGGTCATTCGTCAGCGCCAATGATCGGACAAGCGCCATTCATCGCAGCTTTCTGGACTTGAGGTAATCGACCAATGCCGCGAGCGCGGCTGATTTCTGGTGTCTTCCAGGGTAGTAGAGATGATAGCCCGACCAGAGCGGGCAAAACTTTTCGAGGCAGCTTTGAAGACGGCCCGCCGCCAGATGCTCCGAGACGAAAGGCTCGAACAGGTAGATCAGCCCTTGCCCTGCCAATGCGGCTTCGATGAGCACATGGGCGTCGTCGGCGATCAATTGACCTTTGACCGCCATCTCAATACGGCGTTCGCCTTGCCTGAACGACCATCGGAAAAGATCGCTGTGACTTGCGTGGCGATAGTTAAGGCAGGCGTGGTCAGAGAGATCTTCTAGACGCTTTGGCACACCCCGCCGTGCAAAGTAATCGGGCGAGCCGATAACCACCGCACGCAGGTCAGGACCAAGGGGCAGAGCCGACATGTCCTGCTCGAGATGCGCCCCCATCCGGATGCCAGCATCAAAACCGGCTTCGACGATATCGGTCAGCCGGTCGCTGATCCTCAGATCCACGATCACGTTCGGGTATTGCTCCATGAACTCCGTCAGCGCGGGAATCATGATCGCCCTTGCTGGATATTCGATAGAGGTCAGCCGTAGAGTGCCGACCACACCGCCGCGTGCTTCCTTAAGTTCAGTCAACCCATCCTCGATCAGCCGCAGGGCCGGGTTCAACGAGTTCAAAAGGCGCTGACCGGCCTCCGTCGGACGCACGTTGCGCGTCGTCCGTGCCAGCAGCGGCAACCCAATGCGCTGTTCAAGCGCGGCGATCGCCTGACTGATTCCCGACTGCGCGCGCCCGAGCCGCAGTGCGGCGCGGGTGAAACTGCCTTCCTCGGCTACCACTTGAAACAACAGCAGGTCAGGAAGATCGCGACGATCCACTTATCGGCTCCGGTGATGAGCTCTATCACTGCAATCAGTATAGTGATCGATAAGCGCTATGGCTATCTCAGATTGCAGATATCAACTGCAACGATTGAGATACCGACAATGAGCAAACTCCGCACTTTTTACCTGTCCGGAAGCGTGGTGCTCGGCACCATGATGGCGCTGCCGGGCCTTGCCGCCGCTGACGTTCGAAACATCGTTCTGGTTCACGGGGGCAACGTCGATGGCAGCACTTGGCGAGAGGTTTACGACCGCCTGACGGCAGCGGACTTCAACGTCACGATCTCTCAGCTGCCGATGACATCTGTCGAGGACGACATCGCGGCGGTTCAGCGAAACCTTGATGCTCAAGATGGTTCGGTGCTGCTCGTCAGCCATTCATATGGTGGCGTGGTTATCACCGAAGCCGGTAACGACCCGGACGTCAAAGGCCTGGTCTATGTTGCATCTTTCCAGCCGGACACCGGAGAAAGCGGCAATATGCTGCTGGCCTCGGAGCCGACGGAGTTCACGCCCGACAAGCTTACAGTCTTCGAACATGGCCATTTCCTGGTTGATGAAGAGGCATTCGTCTCGCTGAATGGCAACGGCCTTTCTGATGAAGACGTCCGCTTCGTCGCAAGGTCCCAGCCAATGGCCAACTCGGTAAACCTTGCGCATGAGGTTGATGCTGCGGCTTGGAGCGAGAAGCCGACCTGGGCAGTCATCGCCACCGAGGACCGGGTCATCGCGCCCGGTCTGCAGCGCCGCATGGCCAAACGCGCCGGTTCGACGGTCGTCGAGATCAAGAACGGCCACATGCTGCCGATGACGAGTCCCGACAAGGTGGCCGAAGTGATCGCGCAGGCCGCCCGGGCAGTGGAATGACGTCCCTCCTGGGCACGGTAGATGTGAGGATATGATCATGGGACGCATGACGGACAAGATCGCCCTGGTTGTTGGCGGCGCGAAGGGGATCGGTCGATCGATCGCCGAGCGGCTCGCCGCCGAAGGCGCAAAGGTGTATCTGACGGGGCGGCAGTCTGCGGATGTCGAGTCCGCCGCGAAGGCCATTGGTCATGGGGCGCGCGGCCTCATCGCAGACGCGAGCAATGCGGCGGATCTGGCGCAGGTCGTGCAGACAATCAAGCAGGAGCACGGGCACATAGACGCGTTGGTCCTCAATGCAGGCATATCGGAGCCGGCATCACTAGGCCAAATGACCTCTGAACATTTCGACCGTCTTTTCTCCGTCAACGTAAAGGGCTTGGTGTTTGGACTTCAGACAGCGGTTCCCATCATGCGTGAGGGGGGCTCCGTCGTGTTGATGGGATCAGTCGCAGGGAGCGCGGGCATTGCCAACTATGCCACCTATGGTGCGACGAAGGCTGCTATCCGTGCTTACGCCCGCACGTGGACGGCCGAGCTGGTCCCTCGCGGCATCCGCGTCAACGTTCTGGCGCCTGCATCTACAGATACCGAGATGATGGCGGCTGTTCCAGACGACGTTCGCGCGGCCATTGTCTCCACGATCCCGATGGGGCGGATGGCACGCCCAGGCGAAGTTGCCTCCGCCGCGCTTTTTCTTCTCAGCGATGAGGCGAGCTTCATCGCAGGTGTGGAATTGTTCGTCGACGGGGGTATGCAGCAGGTCTGAAGCGCGGTGTGCCGGTCTAGCTGGCTGTGTCTGCCTAAACGCAGGCGTCAGCCGTGCAGCGGCTGAAGTCTAAGTCCGCTCGCGGCTACCTTGCGTAGCTGCCGCCCATGACAATGGCGGCAGCTACGTTAGACGTTGCTGCAGTTTGCCTGATCTAGATGCCCCGCTCGGTCGCAGATGACGCCGACGCCACCATGGATCCGACCACATCTCGGTTTGCGGTGCCCCAAGCACACAGAGGAGCCAGAGCCTTGACAAGTGTCTCGCCGAAGGGCGTCAACGCATAATCAACCACTGGCGGGACGCAGTGATGGTCGTGACGAAGCAGGACCTTTAGCTTGACCAGATCGCGCAGCTGCTGGATCAGGATCTTTTCACTGATACCGCCGACGCGCCGCCGTATCTCGGAGAAGCGCGTGGGCCCACTCTGGACATGGTAGAGGATCAGCGGCTTCCATTTGCCCCCGATGACCGTCAGCGCGACATCCAGACCGCAAGGTGTGTTTGTTCGATCCATAATAATCTCACACTTACCTTTTAGTAGGTTCTAGCCTTCAGGTAACTCGCTGTCTAGTTGGATGCCATAGCCGCGGCCAGCTGCAAAAAACCACGCCCTTTCGGGAAAGGCATTCAAGATGACAGATCATCAGCACACCATCCAGAAGCTTTACGCGTCGGCCGAGGGGACCTCCCTCGACATTGCGGCATTCCTGTCCTGCTTCGGGCAAGACAGTTACGTCTGCAACATTCCAGCCCAAATGGATTTTCGCGGCTCCGATATCGCGCTCGTCGCAAGCGGGATGGCCGAAGCCTTTCCGGACATCCACCGGGAGATCTTCAGCATTGATGTATTGGGGGATACGGTTGTCGTCGAACTGGCCATCCGCGGCACGCATCGCGGCACGTTAATGACGCCAGAAGGCCCGCTTGCCGCAACTGGGAAGGTCATCGACGTCCCCTGCTGCGATGTCTTCCGGATGAAGAACGGGAAGATCGCGGCGTTCCACTGCTACAACGCATTCTCGATCATGCAGCAGCAACTGACCTGATACATGATACCACGGCTGCACGAAGGGCGGCTAATGGGATGTGCCGGCTGCTTCCCCCCCGGTTGGGTTATCCTGAACTGGGATCAACCGTGCAACAAGGACAAGCAGCCATGTGTGCCAAGAAACAAGGAAGCCTTGAAGACCTTGCCATTATCGGCGTTGATATCGGCAAGGACGTTTTCCATCTGGTCGGCTTTGACCGATCAGGCCAAGTCGTTCTGCGCAGGAAGATCAAACGTTTCGCGTTGCAGGACACTTTCGCCGCGCTTCCGCGGTGCATTGTCGGCATGGAAGCCTGCCTCAGCGCGCATTTCGTCAGCCGCACTCTGCGCCACCTCGGTTTTGAGCCCCGGATCATTCCTGCCATTTACGTGAAGCCGTTCAACAAGGGTCAGAAGAACGACTACAACGATGCCGAGGCCATCGCCGAAGCTGCTGTGCGACCGAACCTGCAATGCGTGACTGAGAAGAACCAGGATCAGCTTGACCTGCAAGCGCTGCACCGGGTGCGGGCACGGCTCGTCTCGCGCCGCACTGCAACCATCAACCAGATCCGTGCTTTCCTGATCGAGCAAGGAATTACCGTTCGCTCTGGCCTGCGCGCCCTGGACAACTCTTTCGAGGCTATCCTTGAGCAGCGAAAGGATGAGATGTCGCCCCGGATGCGCAGGGTACTGACCGGGCTCCGCTATGACTGGCACTGGCTGGACGGGCGGATTGATCAGGTTTCCGAAGAGATCAAGGAGGTCAGCCGAAGCGAAGAGAACTGCGCCCGGATCATGTCGATCCCCGGCGTTGGTCCGATGATATCGACAGCGATGGTGGCTGCCATCGGCAAGGGGGAAGCCTTCGACCGCGGGCGAGACTTCGCAGCCTGGGTCGGTCTGGTGCCCCAGCAATTCAGCACAGGCGGTCGAACGATCCTCGGCAGGATCACCAAGCGGGGCAGTCGGTATCTGCGGATGCTGCTGGTTCAGGCGGCGCGGATCATCATGATGCGTCCCCACCTTTGGCCGAACTTCAGCTTCGGCAACTGGCTGGCCGGAGCCGTGACGCGCATGCCCGGCAACAAGGCCGCCATTGCCCTAGCCAACAAGCTGGCCCGGATAGCCTGGAGCATCCTGCGCCACGGCACCAGCTTCGACGCTGCGAGAGACAGAGACATGGCAACGGACGCCATCTGACGCTCCACCGCCATTACGGAGTTCGCGAAAGAGAAAACAGCATGGAACGGATCAACTACGCCCCCAGAGTCTGAGAGCCCATTGGGTCATCATCGACCTTGCCGCTAATGAGACCACGGCGCGTGCGTAACCCCATCAAGGCCACGGCCCGCGAGCCGATCAAACAGGCCGGATACATATGAGCGACTTCCGCAGCCACGCCATATTCTCAATTGCGAACAGCAGCCGGCACATACATTGGGCTCTATGCGGTAATTCGCTGCGCCACGCGCGAACGACCGCTTTCGCCGAGAAATACCGTTTCTAATGCTTGACGAACAACGGATACTCTAGGCTGCGGCTGGCTGTCTCAGGTGAAGGATCCGCTCCCCTTCCGATGGGGTGGCAATAAAAGACGGAATTAACCCCAACGTCGCAACCGACTGTATCCATGAACGTTGTCAGAGATGGGTATGTCTTTCCGCGACCTCCGTCAGAGACTTCATCAGTACCTTTTTCGGGGCAGGCATGAGGTTGGCCGCAGGACGCGCCCTGCCCCTTCAGAAATTAGTACCGACCCAGACACCGTCTCCGAAGCTGCCCGCATTGTTGGTCCGTACATCGCGGAGGCTTACAGTAACTCCAGCCGCAGCACTGCGGCAGGTCTGGCTGAGGCCGTCGAGATCCTGAAGACGTTGGAAGGTGGAGACCAGAAGAAGCAACGCTGATTTCAGCCGTTCAGTGCGCGGCATCCGCAGGCGGCACGATGACCATGCCGACATCCGCCGCGACGGAGAGAATGCGCGCGACGNGCCGGTCCGGGTGAAGAACGCCTCGTGCATGTGGCCCGGCGCGTTGATGATCAGGAGGCGCGCAGGCTCGGAGCCTATGGCCTGAAAGGCATGTACCGCTCCGTCAGGAACTGAAACAAAGCCGCCCGCCTGAACCCGCTGCGTTTCCCCGGCAAGCGTGAACGCGATCTCCCCGCCAAGCACGTAGAAGCCTTCTGTCTCGCCCGCATGATGATTGGGCGGCGCACCCAGGCCCGGCGGCACCACGGCCTCCACAAGGCAAAACTTGCCCATCGTCTCGCCAGGGAAGGCATGAAACCGGAAGAGTATGCCCATTGCGTCATAGCTGCGCGGAGCGGTCATGGTGTGTTTCTCCTGTTGGTTGCCATTCATGAGACAGAGGTCTTATAACTGCAGGATGATTCTAGCAAGACAATTGTCTCATGAGGTGGCCGTGACGCAGCGGGAAGACCAGAAGAAGAAAACACGGGCGGCCCTGCTGGACGCGGCCCGCGCGCTCCTGATGCGCGGCGAGCCCCTGACGGTCACGGCAGCGGCTCGCGAAGCCGGCATCTCGAAGGCCTCGGCCTATCGCTACTTCTCCGATCCCGCGCTGCTGGCGGCCGAGGCGGGCCTGCATCTGAAGGCGGCACCTTACGAGGAGATCATCGGAGATGCCGCCACCCTACGTGATCGGCTGGTTGCCATCAGCCTTTACTTCTTCGACCTGGCCGTGGCGAACGAGGCGGCCTTTCGCACCTATCTCGGCCTGAACCTGCAGGCGAGTGCGCAAGCGCAGGACGGCAAGACCCCCCGCCGCGGCGCCCGCCGCATCCAGGCCTTCCTACGGGCCCTGGAGAGCGAGCCAGACCTCCGTCCTGAACAAGCCCGGTCCATTGCCGCCGCGCTTGGCATGGCCACCGGGGCCGAGGCCATGATCGCGCTCTTCGACATCGCAGGCCTGTCCGCAGAAGAGGCTCGCGCACTCGTGGCAGAGACCGCCGAGGCGATCTGCGACCGGATGCTGCCATAGGCCGCCTCCTGATCAAGCCGGAGAAGGGAAATCGGCATCAACGGGTCTTATGGAACTCTTATAATGGATCGTGATCCGTCTGGGCCAGCTTGGCGCGGAGGATAGCCAACAACCATGCCCGAGCAGGGTCCGGACCAAAAACCATATCCTGTCCAAGAGTGGGCAAGCTCATTCCGTACAGGCCCTGTGCCGTAGGACCGAACAACTCGATCCTACATCCCGGCAGCAAGCCATCATGAATGGCTTTAGCTGCGTCAAGCGATCCGAGATATGCGTCCGAGAACCGCTGAGGGTCAATGATGCCGACATTATCCAAAAGCCATCGCCAACTCTTGTCCCAGGTACCAGACTCTGTCGCTTCGATCAGTCGTTTCAGCGCATCCCTCATATCGTGATCCCCTCCGGTGGCATTGCCTTTATAAGCTGCAGCTCTGCAATGGGTTCTCCCTGCGTCGATGTGCGGCCCCGGCGGAGCCCGCCAAGTTTTGCTGTCATGCAGACGAAACCGGCCTGAGGCCGACGCGCTGACTTCGCTTCTAGGAAAGTTCAGATACCAATCACACGAGGTCTGCGTGCAGCTTGCCCATGGCGAACAGTCCTGAACGGCACCGGAAAAACGAAGGCTCCGCCATCATCCTCCCAGTTTTGCAGATACCAAAGGTTACACCCGATCTCCATCGGCTGGGCGCGCCTGGTCGTCGGGATCGCGGCCCGGACGCCCGTCCTCGCGCTTTTGGCTTGCACCAATTCCGCTGGACAACTTTTCCTGAGAGGGTTCAGTGACCCGGTTCACATGCTGGCCATCGCCAGGCATCTTGACGTCGGTGCCCATTGTCGGGCCCTCCATAAGACCCTGCAGGAGATACTGAAAGGTCAGTACAGATATAGGGATTGGGACGCGCAATTACATCGGCCTTCTGCAGACATCTCGTAGGCGAATGGTCGGATGGGGAAGAGATGGATGATCGACAACGTCAAAACCGAGGACGGACATTATGAGGATTACAGTAAAGACGAAGATGGCAAGCGAACTGAGACCTTTTCGAGTTGCCCACATTCAAAACGGCTGCTTCTGACCTGCCCCCAGTTGTCCCTCGTTCATAACGAGAGCCCTTGGGTCGTGCGTTATCCGGACGTCCGGGGGACTGGACGCGGCTTCTTCGCTGGCCATTCAGGCGCTCCGACTGGGATTTGGCGGAGGTCTACACCTGATAATGCCGCGCAGCAGGAAATTTGTATCGCCCGTGTTGTAACCCTTGCGGCCTCCTCTGGCAGAAACGATCCGCAGACAAGCTGGACCTCACACCAAGACATAGGGCGACTGTAAGCAAGGAGCTGGGTAATTCCAATCGACCCCGTCTCCTGGCCACCGACTGGCCCTGCGATGCCAAGACCCTGAATCGCCGAAGCTGTGGCAATCTCTTCGGGTGAGGGTCAGGTGGGGTAAGGTCGGCCCGATTGCTGCCGTTGGTGGTCAGACTGGTACTTATTACATTTGCGTACGCCGGATAGTCATGAACGGGAAGTCTTCCACGTCATCGCCCAAGAATGCAGGCCCCCTCCGAGAGCTGGAAGCTGGGGTCACACTCCCACCGGTTTCCAGAGTCATCAAGATGTGCATTCTGTGGCAGCTCAATCGCGACGCACGCGCGCTCCCGGTCATCTGGTGCATACCCACGATCGCAGCGCCATCCTGGTCCGTAAGCACCTGGATCGAGGAAGCCGTTGATCGGGAGAACAACAGGATCGCATCGCTCGCCGACCTGGATAAATCCTCTCTCGCAGGACCATGCATCGCCGTAATCAACGTTGGTCAGGTACCCGTTTTCCGGCACAACAATGGGAAGACAGCGGTCCAAATCTGCTGTGAAACCACGCTCACAGGTCCATCCGGGTCCGGTCCGATCATCTGTAAGAAAAGCATGCTCCGGCAGAACGATTGACACGCATAGTTGCTCGTCTTTCCAGTAGCCGCGTTCGCATTGCCAGCCGTAGCCTGACGACTTCAAGAAGGCATTTTCGGGCACAGGGATTGCAGAACAGGACGTTCCATCAACCTCTTCAAATCCGCGGTGGCAGCTCCAACCCGTTCCGTAGGAGCGTCTGGTTGCATAGGCGTTCTCAGGAACCTCGACCTTTACACATTCCGCACCGTCCAAAACGTAGCCTAAGTCGCAATCCCAGCCACCGCCGTAACTGCGGGGCTGAGCATTCGGCGGTATTGGACCAACCCCCATTTGTGCGGACGCTGGAAGCGCGAGCAAGGCAGCAAGGCCTGCCGCAAGGCCGATCCTGGCCATGAGCCGAAGCAATAGGAGCTGCGGGAGTTCGAGGGACGGGAACATGAATGTTTACCTTTCTTGCCAGCGGCCATTCGCCGGACCGGCGCCGCCTTTGCAGATCTGAGGCGATCGTCACCGTGGCAAAGGCGACGTTACGGTCTCGATCCATTGCTTGATCCTGTTGCCGACGGTCGCAGTTTCCTGCGATGGCAGATCTTGTGCCTGCATGTCTCGAAGAGTTGACCCTTCTTCCTCCGGAATGGCTTTGTCAGAGGGAGATACAAGGGCGCCTTCAACCGTGGTGTCCAATATAGCGTCCCGTTTCAGGGCCATGTCGAGATAGGTCGACGAGATCGATCGCATCTCTGTAGGCATTGTGCTGTGCCCTTTTTCATAGGTCATCAGATAGGCCCCGGTTTCTCTAAACGCCGCAAAGCTGAGACCTTCGATCAGCTCTTCTTCAACGAGAACCTCATAGCGA
>NZ_BNCL01000032.1 GCF_014656455.1 Paracoccus aerius | reverse complement strand
TGCACGAAGTCCGGCAGGTTCACGCCAGCTTCGGACAAGGTCCTGCGGTTCCAGCTTTCCGAGAAAAAACCCCGCTCGTCCCCAAAACGGGCAGGCGTCAGGATCAAAACATCGGAAAGGAAGGTGGTCTCTATCTGCATGCAGTGCCTGTATCATACCTTTTGGCCGATGCAACGACTGGTTGCACATATCCACAGCTTGTATGAAATCAATGTCATGGAGTAAGATTTACCCCTTAAAATAACGTCTTTCGCCTCGGTGATCCTGCTGTCCTTGGATGTTCGTCCCGTGGCATGACCACAACGACGAATTGTTCTGTTTAGCACCTGAAAGAAGAACCAGTGCCATCAACGGCGTCCATCCAAAACGGGATTGCATATGGCAGTTGGGTTGCTCGCATCTTGGCGCTATAGCGACGGCAAGGCGGATGACGCCGAGGCGACAGGATCGGACGAAGGTAATGAAGATACTCTTGGTGGGTGCGGGGCTGTCGGGAGCGGTGATCGCGCGCGAACTGGCCGAGGCGGGGCACCAGTGCCGCGTCATCGACGCCCGGTCCCATATTGCGGGCAACTGTCATACGGAACGCGACGCGGATACCGGCGTCATGATGCATGTCTATGGCCCGCACATCTTCCATACTGACGACAAGGGTGTCTGGGACTATGTCAATCGCTTCGCCCGCTTCCTGCCCTTCCAGAACCGGGTCAAGACGACCTCCCAGGGCAGGGTCTATTCCCTTCCCGTCAACCTGCTGACCATCAACCAGTTCTTCGGCACCACCCTGCGCCCCGACGAAGCCCGCGCCTTTATCGAGGAGAAGGCCGACACCAGCATCACTGACCCCCAGACCTTCGAGGAGCAGGCGCTGCGCTTCGTCGGGCCCGAATTGTATGAAGCCTTCTTCAAGGGCTATACCGAGAAGCAGTGGGGCTGTTCGCCTACCGAACTGCCGGCCTCAATCCTCAAGCGGCTGCCAGTTCGCTTCAACTATGACGACAACTATTTCTTCCATCGTTTCCAAGGGATGCCCGAGGACGGCTATACCGCGATGATCGCCGCGATCCTGGATCATCCCGGCATCACAGTCGAACTGGACACGCCCTACGTCCCCCAGATGGCACAGGAGGCCGATCACACCTTCTGGTCCGGCCCCTTGGACGGCTATTTCGACTATCGCCTAGGACACCTAGGGTATCGCACGCTGGACTTCGAGCGGTTCACCTACCAGGGCGACTACCAAGGCTGCGCGGTGATGAATTATGGCGACCGCGACGTGCCCCACACTCGCATTACCGAACACAAGCATTTCAGCCCTTGGGAAACGCATGAGGGTTCAGTCTGCTATCGTGAATATTCCCGCGCGGCCGAGCCCGACGATATTCCCTATTACCCGATCCGCATGGTCGAAGAAAAGGAATTGCTGGCACAATATGTTCGTCTGGCCGAAGACAGTCAGTGCGTGACCTTCGTGGGCCGCTTGGGCACCTACCGCTATCTGGACATGGACGTAACCATCCGGGAAGCGTTGGATACGGCGCTCTATTTCAAGGAAAGTATTTCTTCCAAAAAGCCGATCCTAGCCTTTGTCGTCCCACCTATTTGAACAGGCGCCCCAAAAGGGGCACCTGCTGATTAGACAGAGGAATGCAGCTTTACACCATGCTCGGAAAGCGTTTCTGCAAACTGTTGGAAGCGCCCCCGATAAGTTGCCTTCATCTGCGCCACTGACCCTGCCGTGATCCGCTGCCGGATGGCCGTTCCAACACCTTCGGACAAGAGTTCATCCAAAGTCATACGCGGCAAATCGAAGTAGTCAGTCAGCTCCGCCACCCGGTTGTCATGCGACAGAAAAATTCCAGGGCGGCCGACCTGAAGTGCCGCAACACCGCCGTGGAAGCGGTCGCCGATATAGGCATCGTGCCCAAAGGCAACCTGCCGCCATGCCGCGGTCTCAGAAAAATAATAGTAGTTCTCAATATTTAATGAAATGCCAGCCGCCGAACCCAGCAGTCGGTTCAAACCCACGCGATCACCCATATTGGTCGCATCGTTGAAGGAACCATGTTCTTCAATGATTTTACCGTAACCAAAGAATTCATCCTGAAAAACATAGGACGCCCGCGCTCCTCGCAGGGCTTTCGCCAGCTTTTGCCCGCGCGGGAAATTGCGGCCCTTCTTGATCGTCAGGTAACCCGCTGTCAGGATTTTCGCAGCAGATCCGGCTTGATGTGCCGCTGTGTGATCGATTGAAAGAATTGACTGGGGAAAGACATACATGCTGGGGCAGCCTAAGGCCTTTGCGTTGGTAAAACCATTTTCATGCAGCCAGCCTTCGGTGTGTTTGCCGCGCACCGCAAAGAGCACGGCTCGCCTGTTATAGATATCGAGGATCTCCTGAACTGACGGGTGCAACTCGGACAGCGCATGATCCCCCTGCATTCCGGCGCCCAGGACCATGAAGGGCACCGCATTGCCAAGGACGTTCAAGGCGTCACGCAGCCGGGTCAGATCCCTGCTGGGCGAAATGAAGTTGGCAGCCGATAGGACGATCAGATCAAAATGATTTGGAAGAACGTCTTTGAGACGATTGCCGAAGATCCTGTGCAATGTCCCCAGGTTTGCAAAGGCCGAAAGGCGCCGACGGCACTGGAAGATGCGGGCAGGCGCTTCACCATGGATCAGGTTGCCGCGATTGCTGGTCAACGAATGAGAATCCTTGAGATCGATCAGACGATCAGTTGCGGCGTGCCGTAGACCAGACGTGTTGGGAAGCCGGATTTCCGGAAGATAGGTTGACGTCCCGGGGCCATGGAAGAGGATTCTCATTTTCGTGTCCTGTAGGAAGAATGGTCGATCACAGGGCCAGGCATGTCATCCACCCTATTTGCGCAGATCAAGAGTCGCCAACCAGTCTATCGCTGAAGGGTCGAGGCCACGGTGGCGAGCATCAGCAACCAGATCAGGCAAGACCACCTCGGCCGCAGTGAGATCGTCAAGTGCTCTGGAAACCCCTATATCTCTCAAGTCAGGATAAAATGGGTTTCTTCCTGTCAACCGATCCAACGAGGCGGCGACTTCTGCAAAGCGGGTCGCCATAACAGCCCGGTTCTTAGCGCCGTACATTTCAACTTCGGAGTCGCCGGGATGACGAACGCGGCGCCGCGCTGTGACAAGCCATTGAACGATTTCTTTTGACAAGGCCGCATTGAGTTCGAGAATTGAGCGACGGCCAATCTCGGCAAACGCGCTTGGCACTGAAGGGTTTTGATCTTTCGGAATCTGAAGGTTGGCAGGAAAAACAATTCCAGCGTTGCGCATGAAATCAACAACCGATCCCCCTGATGCCTTTACCTCTGCAAAATTTCGGACAATCAAGCGCGCTTTAGGGAAGTGATCCTTGATCCACCCCTCGATCATCTTGGCTTGCTGAAAATGGGCACTATCGAGATATTCCTGTAGCCCCTCTCCTGAAAGAGGAAGCAATTTTGCTCCGAATTTGAGCCTTTGCCGATGCCAAGAAGACAGATATTCGTCGGGTCGCCGCAGATTACAGTAGATGGTCACATCATACTGTGCGAACCGCCTGGCCAGCCGCTCCACACCGGCTCTTTGAGGGGTCATCCCAAGCAAGGCGAACACTTCCGAACACAGGATAACTGAGTTGGGCTTCAATTCCTCGATTTGGTTATGCAAGAACTGCATCATCTGGAACCCACTCGGGGCTGCCGGATAGTAAGATGGGACACCATGCCCATCCTCTTCATTTTTCAAACGTAAAGCTAAAGCATTATGGGGCTCGATGATGTTCAGGCCGTCGCCTGCTGTCGACTGGTCGCGCCCTGCTCGGACGACGGCCAAGTTTCGGGATAGGCCTTGCGATTCAACTGAAGGATAAAGAATGCCAGCCTCAAGCAATGCCAGATAGTTCGAGGACAGAAAGCTCTGGATGGAGGTTGAGCCAGTTTTGAAGTGGCCAATAAAGATAACAAGTTTCAAAATTGAACCCGCTGGCTAAGGAAGGTCATTGCAGCCGGTCAGGGCTTGAGGATTTTCGGACGGAAGGCAAACCCTTGAAGAATTGCCTGATAGATCTGTCGACGCAGGTGCCTGGGTACATTGCCTCCCCGCATCTGCCGCCGCACCCCATAGGCATAGGCTAGCACGCCCATCAGCCCCATTTCGCGGCGGCGCCACGAGGTTTCGTTGCGGGCGCCGTACTTGAACTTCCACAGGCTCTTTTGGTCCATCATACCAAAGTTTACGCCACGGTTGTCGGGCGTGTCATGAACGACTACACTTTCTGGCACAAACAGGCCAGGATAGCTGCGCGCGATGCGGCGGGTATATTCGGCATCGTCAAACCAGATGAAGTAATCGGCGATGGGCAGACCATGGTCGCTGACTGCCCAGCGGGGGATCAGGGCCGAAACGAAGGAACAGCTGTCTACCAACACCCACGGCTTTGCGGGATGAATGAAGCGTGCCCAATCCCAGACCGGCCGGGGACAGTTCATCTCGCACAGGGTGCCGTCGATCCATTCCACGCGAGAACAGGCAAAGCTGGGCCTATAGCCGTTCTCGCCTTGGAACTGCTCCAAGGCGTCGTGTAGCCGCTCGATCGCATTTGGTTGGGGATAGGCGTCGTCGTCCGACACCCAAAAATACTGGCCGCCCATCTGGTAAGCGGCCTTCATGCCGGCGTGGAAGCCCCCTGCCCCGCCAACATTTTCGGGTAGGCGCAGATGGCGAATCGTGTCGTCCCCGGCCGCACGCGCCTTGACCAGGGCGCCGGTATCATCAGTCGAGGCATTGTCGACCACCAGCACGATGTCGGGTCGCTGGGTCTGAGCCTGGATCGCGTCCAGTACCTTCATCAGCTTGGCCGAGCGGTTGTAGGTGACGATCACCGCCACGGTCATGTTCAAAGCACCCATCGGATCAGCCTTTCCGATCCTGGTCCGCAATCTTGCGGTAGATTGGGGTCAACACCTCCTCAGCGGTGGGATCGGCGGAAAGCTGCATCCAGGCGGCTTCGAGACCAGCCTTCTGGCGGGCAAGGAAGCCCGGCTCTCGCCACATTCGGTCTATCAACGCCGAGGTTTCGCGGACCGTGGCATGGGGCGCCAGAGGCACCAGCAAATCCGACGGCAGCAGTTCGCCATGCGCGCCTACCCGGGTGGAGATGGGGATGCATCCGTGGCCGATGGCCTCGTAGCAGACCAAGGCAAGGCCTTCATTGTTCGAGGGCAGCAGCAGGATGTCGGATCGCTCCAGCAGGGCCGGGACATCGGTGTCACCAGGAAGCTGGGTCACCTTGCCGGCCAGGCCGTGGCGGGCAAGAAGCCGCCTGATGGTCGCCTCATAGGGTCCTTCGCCCACTATGCTGGCCGTCAGCGCCACGCCATTCTTTTGCGCCCAAACATCCAAGGCGTGCAGGGTTTCGACCACCACCACGGGACGCTTCTGATAGAACAGCCGACCGATGAAGCTGATATGGAGGCTGGTCTGCCGCGACTGCATCCGGAGAACTGGCGGACGGTCGGCAATCTTGCCACGATCCAGCATTCGGCCGAGCCGCACCCGGCTGGCTGGGGCCTGGAAGCTGCCCTGCAGATAATCGGCCAGCTGCCTGCTGATGACGTGCTGCAGGTCCAGGTAATTGGTCCAAACTCCCGAGATGCGCGGATAGCCCCCATTCGCGTATTCGATGATATGTGTGCTGTCGATGGTCCGGATCCAGGGCAGCCGTGCGCGCAGGATCGGCAGGGATTCGTAAAGTGGTGTGCAGTGATGGATATGCACCGCGTGGATGTTCTGGGCCAAGGCCAGTTTTTCCACGTAGCGGGGCCAGAGGAGATGGGGCAGATAGCGGTCCAGCCGGATAAAGGTCACATCGGGATGATCGGGCAACTGCTGGGCAAGCCGCTGGATTGCGGGAACTGACGCTACGACGAAGACCCGCAAGCCGGCCGCCAGGGCCCATCTGACGGTGTCGAAACCGAGCTTCTCTGCACCGCCGACTTCCAGCCAGTGCATCCCGATCAGGATCGCCGGGCGTTTGCCGCTGGCGGGCGCTTCAAGACGCGGGATCAGGGCCGATCCTCCGCCCAAGGGCAGCGCAACCTTGTCTTTACGGCGGTCGGCGCGGCGCCTGCGCAGCATCTCAGCCTGATAGCGCAGCCCTTCGTACCCCATGGGGCTGGCGCGGAACAGGAAGCCCAGCCTTGCAGGAGGCCGCCAAGGCGCGGAGGTCTGTCGGGTTTCTTGAGGAAGGGGAGGGCGAGGGATCGACAGGCGGATGGTGACTTCGGGAGAATCCGCCCGGGTGCCTGGTCGTTCAAGGCAACCCAGAAAATCAGCCCCCAGATCCGCAGGACGCGGCACATGGGGGCCTTCCGTCACTTCGGGATGGGACCAGACCGGATCGTTTCCCAGCCTCAGAATGAAATGCAGGTGCTGGGTCGGGAACAGGGTCTCGTAGATCGACCTTGCCTCCTGGATTTGCCGGCTCAGATAGCCGGCCGTTTCCGGATCAACGGGTCTGGAGCGTGCGAAGGAGGAAAGATCCATGAGAACCGTGTTCAACCTGACAAGAATGCTTGTTGATTAGTTGCAGAGCCAGTGAGGTATCCCAAACCGAAAAAGCGCGTCCATGAAGCCTTTTTGCGCCCCTAGCCAGAACCCCTGCCCTAGCCTTGCCTGCCATATGCTCGCGGAAGCCGCATCGCAACTACTAGCTGTTCTGGAGATCGCGATGATATTGAACCAAAAGCGCAAGCCCCAAGGCTAGCAGGGCCAGGCTGACGCCCAACTGATACGTATAGCTGATATAGTCCCCGCTGTAATGGGGATAGAAGGCATGGCGCATCTGCCCCACGACATGAACCAGAGGGTTCCACCACAGCCAGTCGCGATAGGGCGGCGGAATGCCGTCGAAGATAAAGAAGATGCAAGACACCAGGAACAGCGGCCGCATGAGGATGGCCCACAAGGGCTGCCACCAGTTGACAGCCTCGAACATAAAGCAGTTCATGGTGCCCACGCCCGCGGCCAGCAGCAGCGCCATCAGCATCCCAAGCGCGACTTGATCCAACTGAGGATCGGTCCGGGTGTCCATAAATAGACAAATTCCCGTGAAGACCAGCACTGCCACAAGAATCTGGGTGATCGAGTTGAACAGGATGCGCCCGATCAACGCATCGACAAAGGTCACCGCCGGATAGGCTAAAAGCGGCTTCGAATAGCGAATGGAGCTCGCCACCTTTCCCGACACGTCCAGATAAGCCATGAAGGGCACTATCCCTGTTGCATAGAAGATCGCGAAGTTGGTGCCCAGGGGCGGCATCCTAAACCCCACTGAAAAGATCAGCGTCAGCAGGACAATGCCGCCTACCGGCTCAGCAATGGCCCACATGTAGCCACCGGCGGACCGGCCGTGGCTGGTCTGCATCTCGCGCAGGATCAGCGCGCTGATGGCGCGCAGACTGGCAAAGCGGCGGTGCTGGCGAATTTCCTTCAGCTGGAGGGGACTGCGCGTTCCCTTGCGCTGCGGCAAGGGTACCGAGGTGAAGGGTTCTGACATCTGAGACATGGAAACGCCCCCAAGCGCATCTGCTGTTCAAGCCCTTGCGACAGGATCGGAGCTAGAACTGTTCGGCGGGCTTATGTATGAGAGCGCGCAAGAGATCAACAAAACAGGCGGGGTAAGCGCATGTCCGCCCACGACCAGAAATCCACAAGCCTGCCAACCACGACAGTCCCGGCCCCCGCCAGCGATGCCGCCGTGCCACCTGCGCCCGGACAAAAGGAAACTGCGGAAAAGCCCGCGGCCGCCCCTGCACCGGCTCCGGTGTCACCCAAGCCCTTGGCGCCGGGTAAGAAGCCGCCCGCGAAGAAGCTGAACCCCAAGACCCAGGAGCGCATCGAGGCGGCGCTGCAGAAGCCTGTCCTGCCCCCCGCCAGCCCGGCGCAGGCAAAGGCCCGCCATTATGGCATGGCCGTCAGCTTCGTTCTGGTGGTGATCCTGCCCCTGCTGGTCAGCGCCTTTTATCTTTATACCCGCGCGGCGGATCAATATGCCTCGTATGTGGGCTTCTCGGTCCGTAGTGAATCGGCCGCGCCCAATGCCGCCGAAGTGCTGGGGGGCCTTGGGTCGCTGGTCGGGGCCAGTTCGACCACCGATACCGATGTCCTCTACAAGTTCATCCAGAGCCGCGACCTGGTCGAGCGAGTGGATGCGCGGCTGAACCTGCGGGAAATCTGGTCCAAGGCCCCCGGCGACCCAATCTTCGGCTTTCGCGGCGACAATTCGGTGGAGGATTTGGTTTCCGAATGGGAACGCAAGGTCCGCATCTATTACGATACCGGCATGATCGACCTGCGCATCTTGGCCTTCGACCCGCAGGACGCCCAGAACGTCGCATCCGCCATTCTCGAGGAAGGCGGCATCGTCATCAACGAGCTGAACGCTATCGCCCGCGAAGACGCGCTGCGCTATTCCCGCGACGAGCTTGAGCGCGCGCAGGAACGCCTGCGCAAAGCCCGACAGGCCGTGACCGAGTTCCGCAACCGTTACCAGCTGGTGGACCCGGCTGCCGATGTCCAGAGCCAGATCGGCGTTGTCACCTCGCTCCAGCAGCAGCTGGCCGAACAGCTTGTCTCGCTGGGTCTGCTGCAGGCCAATGCCCAGCCCGACGACCCGCGCATCAGCCAGACCGAGCTGCGCATCTCGATCATCCGCGACCAAATCGATGCCGAGCGGCAGAAGTTCGCATCGAATGGCGAGAACGTGGCTCTGTCAGACGTGGTCGGCCAATACGAGACCCTGGCGGTCGATCGCCAGTTTGCCGAGACCAGCTACACGACCGCCCTGGCCAGCTATGAACTGGCGCGGGCCGAGGCGGTGCGGCAGTCGCGCTATCTGGCGCCTTACATCCGTCCAACCCTCGCCCAGGAAGCCGAGTTCCCGCAGCGCGCCCAGCTGCTGATGATGATCGCGGGTTTCCTGACCCTGCTCTGGATCATCGGTAGCCTGATGTTCTACAGCCTACGCGACCGCCGATGATCCACCTGCAGAACCTCTGCAAGACTTACACGCTGAACGGCCGGCACAAGGTGGTGGCCGACAATATCACCGCGACCTTTCCTTCGGGCGTCTCAGTCGCGCTACTGGGCCGGAACGGGGCGGGAAAATCTTCGCTGCTGCGGATGATCTCGGGGGCGATGCTGCCATCATCGGGCAAGATCCTGTCCACCGGGACTATCAGCTGGCCGGTGGGGTTTGCAGGATCTTTCAACAGCGAACTGACGGGCGAGCAGAACTGCCGCTTTGTCGCGCGTGTTTATGGCATCGACACAGACGAGCTTTTGTATTTCGTCGAGGATTTTGCCGAACTGGGCGACCACTTCCGTCTCCCGGTCCGAACCTATTCCTCGGGGATGCGATCCCGCCTGGCCTTTGGACTGTCCATGGCCATCCCCTTCGACACTTATCTGGTGGACGAAATTTCTGCCGTGGGCGACGCAGCTTTCAAAGCCAAGTCAAACCATGTCTTCAAGAAGCGGCTGGCCAATGCCGGTGCGATCGTCGTCGCCCATTCAATGAGCACGCTGCGGACAACCTGCCAGTCTGGTGCGGTGCTGGAGCAGGGAAAACTAGCTTTTTATGCTGATATCGAGGATGCGATCGCTGCGCATTTGGATAACATGAGGAAAATCAAGAACACAGCAAGCTAGGAGGGAAGGATGCGTGGGGATGAGGAATACGGCACCGGTCTGGCTCCTTCCCCGGCAAAGATTGTGACACGCGTGATGATCGTGGGGGGTTCGGGGACTGGAAAATCGTTCCTGGGGCTGAGGCTTGCGGAACTTGCCTGTCTTCCCAGCTTCCACATGGACCAATTGAGCTGGCATCCCGGCTTTGTTCATCGCACCACATCCGAAATGGACGCCTTGACCCGGGATATTCATGCCCGAGTTCACTGGATCCTTGAAGGCGGTCATTACGAGACGGGCCATGAAAGGGCGGATCGTGCCCATCTGCTGATTTGGCTGGACCTCCACCCAGGCTTGCAATCCTGGCGCGTCTTCCTAAGGTCGCTTCGCCATCACGGAACCGTCAGGCCCTGCATGGCCGAGGGATGCCCAGAAAGATTTGGTCGTCACACAATCGATGTTGTCCGCTATGTCTGGAAGTCACACCACTTCCACAGGAAGCAGATCCAGGCGGTCATTGCCAAAGCTCCACCCGGCCTGAAGATCCACCGGCTCCAGTCAACAGGGCAGGTCCGGCGATTTCTGTCGCAATGCGTGAAGGCAGCCGACGTCCCTGGCTTTCTGGTTCTGGAAGGCCTAGATGCATCCGCCAAACGTGACTGACGTTAATTTTCAAGCTTTTTGCAATTTCTAGGGCAGGAGTTGTCGACCCCATGACACTGGTCTGGAGCTGCGACGGTCGCACGGCTATCTCCTCCAGAGAGCGTCCGAACTTTGCCGAGATCGGTGCGAGTCCGAAGGTCTTGTACAGCAGAAGGGGCCAGATCAGCATGCTGGCAATGGGCGCAATGATATAGCGTACAACTGGCTCTTGCAGCGTCACGATCGAACCTAAGAAGAGCGTCATAAGGACATACCTCTTGATTGCCAGTTTTTCTAGAACGGTGCCCGTACTACTTCAGGGCGGTTCTGCTGCAGACCACATGTGAGGCGGCGTCTTTCATTCTTTTCAGCGGAACAATTTTGAGGTGAAAATTGTTGTCTGTGATCAATCTGTAGGCGACTTTTTGTAACCAGTTGAGACTGCTGATACAGAAAGGATAGACAATGAGCTTTGCCACTGCCGACGAGCGTTTCTTTGTACGCCTCGTGAACAACACCCGGAAAGAAATGGGGCTTGACCCCCTCAAGGTCGCCAAGCCGCTGAATGAAGCGGCAGATGGCCATACCCAATGGATGCTAGATACCAGCACCTTCTCCCATACCGGAGAGGGCGGCTCACGCGCCTCAAAGCGCATTGAGGAAGCAGGTTTTCCCATGGTCGGCGAAAGCTGGGGCACGCGGGAAAATCTAGGATACATCGGCGTGACCGGTGCTGCCAACCTTCGCGATGAAATCCGGCAGATGCACCAAAATCTTTTGGACAGCCCCAGCCACCGCAAGAACATCCTCGACCCTGATCTTGAATATATCGGTATCGGCCTCGAGGTGGGCCGCTATGATGGCCACACAGTACTTATGGCGACCCAGAACTTCGGGCGCACGACGGGTCAGCCAGAGATTGACATGGGTCTATTCCCAAAGGGCCATGATCTCAGACCTGATCTGAGTGTCGAGAGCCGAGCAGATTGGCTGGCAGATACCTTCAATGGAGCCGTGAGATCCTCCTCCAATAACGGAAGTATTGTGACCGGAACAACGGGCGCAGATGACTTCCGTTTGTCTGGTGCTTCTGATTTCGCCCGCGGCCTTACCGGAGACGACTGGATGAGCGGAGGCGCGGGCCGTGACACCTTGGAAGGGGGCGCTGGCTTTGACCGGCTCATGGGCGGTACCGGAGACGATCTTCTGCGGGGGGGTTATGGCGACGATGTCCTGGACGGACAGGGAGGCGATGATCGCCTGGAAGGCGCCCACGGCGCGGATCTCTTGCGAGGCGGCTACGGTCACGATGAGTTGGCAGGCCACGGTGGCCACGATACACTCGTCGGGGGGGGCGGTGATGACCAAATGACAGGCGGCTATGGCTTCGACTTTCTGCTGGGAGGCGGCGGAAATGATGAGCTCCGCGGCTCGGCTGGAAGAGACACTTTGGAGGGTGGACAGGGCAACGACCTGCTGATTGGCGGAAGTGGACCCGACACCTTCATGTTCCGCAAAGGCCTCGGTGACGATAGGATTTCTGATTATGAGGCCGGAATTGATCGGCTTTTAATCGATGATGCCCTGCTTGGCCGGTCGGTTCCCAAGTTCTACGATGACATCGTGCGTGAAACAGACTCTGGCGTTGTTTTGGACTTCGGCAATGGGAACAGGATCACCATTGAAGGTCAGGGCCTGACGGCAGAAGCTGTGGCAGACGATATTGTACTCTTTTGATCAGTCGGCATTGTTGCAGAACTCAGCGTTGAAGCGGGACTTCCCCTTACCCCGCCAGCCTCAGGACACGCGTTCGGTCTCGGCGGTGCCGAGCGCGTTGAAGCGGTTCATGAGTGCCGCACGGATGTGGATTTCTGCCGTTTGCCTGTCCGGGTCTCGTAAGGCGATCCGCTCGCCGAAGGACTTCAGGCAGCGCATTTTCGCCTAGATCCGACTTCGGGCGTGATAGCTGGACCAGTGCTTCCAGTTGGCTCGCCCAAAGCGTTTGCTCGCCCAAAGGATGTTGTTGCAGGCACGGGCGGCAGGGCAGTTCTCTTTCCAGAGGCGTCCGTTCTTGCGAATCGGAATGATGGCCATGTCGCCGCGATCGACGATTGTGGTGTGACTTTGCCGGGTGTCAAAGGCGCCGTCGCCGGTCACGGTGCCGACCTGTTCATCGGCCGGGGTCTGATCCAGCCGATCCGGCAGTACAGGGCTGCCACCTCACGGCTGGAGGTGAACTCCACCGCCCGGATGTCACCGATAGCTGTGTCCATCGCCAGATGGACCTTGCGGTATTGGGGCCTGCGGTGCGTGCCGTGCTTGCGCGCCAGCCCCTCTCCATCGCCCCCAAACTTGATCCCGGTGCTGTCGACCGGCAGGTTCAGAAGCCCTGCCGCACGGCGGTGGGGTATGTCGACCACCAAAGATCCTTGTTTATGGCTCAGGGTGGAGAAGTCCGGCACCGACCAATCGAGCCGTGTCATCTTCAGAATTCTGGCCACCATGCCCGTGCTTTGCCGAAGCGGCAGGCTGAACAGCACCTTCACCATCATGCACAACTGGATCGCTGCATCAGAGAACACCGGCGGACGACCGGGATGTCCCGCCTTGGGGGCCAGCCAGACCATGTCCTTGTCCAGCCAGATCAGCAGTGATCCGCACCGCTTTAGGGCCTTGTTATAGGACTTCCAGTTCGTGGTGCGGTAGCGGACCGCTTCGGGCTTGCTCATGCCGAAACGCTTACTCTACCAGCACGGCCGCGTGAATCCCGTGACACGCCGAGTTTTGCAACAACGCCAAATAGATCCCTGAGCTAGTCCTGCATCCTTGACAAGATCTAGATTGATCAAAACTACTGCCTGCGCCTGCTGATCGGTTTTTATGCTGTTCCAATAGCCTGGAGCGGGCAGTTGACCGCCATGAGCTTTTGGCGGCCTTGCGCCTTGCGTAGCTCCAGGCTGCAAATTATCCTTGGATCTTACAATTCTCGCCCAGTCTATAGGCCTGCCGGATCCGTGTTATAACACCTATCTGCCAGAAACACCTTCAGGTTGGAAGCTCGCTTTGTTGTGGTCAACAAAAAGCCCCGCCGGAACGGCAGGGCATCCTGAAACCCAGACTCGAAGCAACAAACTGGAACACAAACACTAGCGAATGTGATAGAACGTTTTAAAATTCGGAAACTCCTTACTTTTTAATGTATTATTTATTCTGCACCTCTTGGGCGACTGGCGATGCCTGCGCCTTTGTACAGCGCTTGGTCGGACTGGAGCATGCTGAGCATTCGTCCCTGTTGGGCATCAGAACAATCTGTTAACAAAAGCGTGCAGGACAATACTGAGCGCAGCTTGCAGTTGTTCATTTGAACAAGTGGTCGTTTCCCTTACGCTCAGCCATAATCCCCATCAGCCGAGCGGCTTTGTATTGTGTTTCCGAGTTCTCGCCGCTCGGCTGGAGAGATAGCCTGCCCGACCGCCCTACCCTTGAAGCCTCTCGCTTTCCCGTCCGTTGTGGAATGCTTGGGATCCGTCAGACGCCGTGTCTTAAAGATTTGCGGACACACGCGCAAAGTTGAGGTCCAGGCTGGCGCGCATGCCGCTGTTCGTGAACTGCCGCTGGAAGGACCCGTCCAGCTGGTCCTGCAGGGCCATCTCACACATGAGAGTGCCGAAGCCCTGGCCCTGAACGACCGGGTTTGCTTGAACGGGCGCGAATGTTTCATCCCAGTGAAGGATCAGCCGGTCTCCCCGCCGCTCGCTGCTGATGGCCAATCGCCCGGTATTCCCGGACAAGGCCCCGTATTTGACCGCGTTTGTGCACAGCTCGTAGAAGACAAGGGCTAGCGGCGTTACGGCAGCCCGTCCCACCAGGACCTCCTCGACGGCAAGCTCAACCGGCAGAGATCCTTTGAAAGGCTCGAGGATCGCTTCGAGAAGCCCGCGCAGGGGCCGCTTCTCCAAGACAGCTGCATCCACGACGGGAGCCGCTGGCGCGGTGAGGGAATGGGCGGCAGCCAGGGCCAGGAAGCGACCGCGCATCTGGGCGACCAGATCCTCGACCGTGGACGCCTGTCGGCTGCACAGGTTCAGCAAGCCGCTGGCGATGGCAAAGCTGTTTCCGACCCGATGCTTCATCTCCGACAGGAGCAGACGCTGCTGCTCGGCGGCGCGATGCTGGGCGGTGATGTCCCGGGCGATCTTGGAGGCGCCGACCACGTGGCCGTTCCGGTCGCGGATCGGCGAGATGCTTACCGAGATCGGAAACAGATGGCCGTTCTTCTTGCGCCGCACCGTCTCGAAGTGCTGGATGCGCTCGCCCCGACGCAGCCGGTCAATGAAGTCTACCTCCTCATGCTGCCGATCTTCGGGAATAATGAGGGTGATGGACCGGCCCAGCACCTCGTCGGCGCGGTAGCCGAAGATGCGCTCCGCGGCAGGGTTCCAGCTCAGGATGATGCTGTTCAGGTCCTTGGCCACGATCGCATCGTTGGAGCCTTCCACGATCGCCGCGAAGTGCTGCTGTAGGTTCTCGTCCAGAAGCGACATGGTGTTATTCCGGTGATGGCGTGACACGCAGTTGAAGCCCAGATCGCAGGCACAATACAAGGCCAAGTTGCCCTTGGCGTCACCAGAGCATGACCATCTCTCTACCCAAGCCGGTCCAACCCGATTATGCCTTGCTCTCAGGACCATCCCGCGGAGACCGTTTGTGGATCTTGATGAACTTTACCGGCTGCTGCGTGGCTCGCATTTCCAGGCTATCAGCATCGTCAACACGCTGCGCGATCCGCTGGTGGTGCTGGACGAAGGCTTCAGGGTCCTGAGCGCCAATCCGGCCTTTTACACGACCTTCTTCACCAGCCGGGACGAGACGATCGGGACGGCCTTTGCCGACTTGGGCAACGGGCAATGGAATATCCCGGAACTGCGCCTTCTGCTCGAGCAGGTGATCCCGAGAAGCACTTCCGTCATCGACTACGAGGTGCGGGCGGCGTTTCCTCATATCGGCCTGCGCACCATGCTGGTCAGCGCCCAGCGTTTGAGCCATCCCGACAGCGGCCAGCGCATCCTGCTTCTGACCATCGTGGACGCCACCGAGAAGCGGCAGGCCGATGATGACAAGGACATCCTGATCGGTGAGTTGAACCACCGGATCAAGAACCTTCTGGCGGTGACCCGGGCGATTGCCCGGAGGACTGCGGTGGAAGGGCGCAGCGCCGAAGCCTACCGCGAGGACTTTCTGGGCCGCTTTGATGCCCTGAGCCGCTCACTTGCCGCCTCGACCCAGCAAACCGAAGCCGAGCTGTCCAGGCTGGTCCGGGCGGTGATGGAGCCTTATCTCACACGCGGCGTCACGCTGGAAGGGGAGGAGGCCATCACCTTGCTGCCCAGGCAAGCCATGTCTCTGGGCATGATCCTGCACGAACTGGCCACCAATGCGCTCAAGCACGGCGCCTTGTCGGTTTCCGGCGGCCTCCTCGACATTTCCTGGTGTCTTGCTGACGACGGAAATGGCCATCCCCAGGTGCATCTCTTCTGGCGCGAAAGCAACGGACCGAAAGCCTCACCGCCAGAGGCCACCGGCTTTGGGACGCGCTTGATCAGGTTTGCTACGGAAGTGGACCTCAAGGGTCAGGCGGAACTGCAGTACCAACCGGAGGGTTTGGTGGCAGAGTTGACGTTTCCCCGATAGTTGTCCTGTAGAGCGCCGATGTCCGACACGTTCCCTCAGCGCCTCCCGGATGACCGGGTTTCCGTGCTGGTTGTCGAGGACGAGATGATCATTGCGCTGGATGTCCAGATGATGCTTGAGGACAATGGCTACCGGGTTCTGGGACCAGCTGGGTCCGTGGACGGCGCGCTGCGCCTGCTGGACGAGCTTTGCCCCGATGTCGCGGTGCTTGACGGCAATCTGCGCGGGCGTCCGATCATCCCGGTGGCCCGGCGGCTGCGGAGCCTCGAGATCCCTTTCGTGCTGTCCTCAGCTTATGACATCTTCCCTTTTGACGGGAGCGAGATCCTCGAAGGGGCCGAGAATATCCGCAAGCCCGTCTCTGAGGGACGTCTGTTGGCCGCATTGCAGCGGGCGCTTTCCTAAGACGTGCCGGCCGTTCCCCAGAAGCAGCCAGAGGTCACTCCACGCTCCGGAGTGGGGGCTTCTTCATCGTCGGAGGGCTGCGCTTGTGTGTCGCGGGGCGGGTCAGTTCCAGGCGCATGGCCTCCAGTTCGGTGATCTGGCGAGCGATCCGCCACAGCGTCTCCGCCTTGCCGTCCTCCGACATGGAAATGCGGCCAATGTTGGCGCGGCATAGCATCAGCGTGGTTCCGGCGGCCGACAGATTGGCCTGCAGCGCTTCGAAACTGGTGACGCGGTAACTCATCGGGGCCTCCTTCTCCTGTCAACAGGCTAGGTGCAACAAATGAAGGAAAAGCTAACGGCGGCGGCGCATGTCAGCATGAAAAAGCCCCGCCGGGGCCAGCGGGGCGATAATCTTTACCACAACCCCATCGTCGCGAGGTGGGCAAGATCGAGCATTAACCACTTTTCTGGTTGAGGCAAGCCTTTGGTATGAAGAGCCCCCGGCGTGTCGTGGCGCCGGGACTGGTGCAACCTGGGGTGAGCGCTACTCGTTGCAACGTCACCGCATGACAGTTTTGCACATCGTACAAACTTATTGTGCATACAAATACGTTCTTGTCAGCGTCTGATTAGCTTGAACGCCTTGAAGATCGAGCAGGACATGTGCTGCACAAAGCGAAGATTGACTGAAAAGCCCTGCCAGGCGTGGCAGGGCTTTCTGTAGTGAGCGATTTTGCAAGACTCTTGAACCAATCGTAGATCGCGCCGCGAGTTCCCTGCTCAGTTTTATTTTTAAGGGACAGAGCAACCTCGCGGGTTCTTCTTTAGGCTGCTGCCTGTTTTGCGTCCTGCAGTCGCGTACAAACGGTGCTGATCTGAAGGCACTGAGCCACCTGTGGGGCGAGGATTGGAGCCAACAAATGGCCCTAACCACATCGGCGATATCTGCGATCCGCACGATCGCCAAACATCGAACAGAGCGTCTGGATGGTCCCTTTCCAGGCTTAGGTCGTTGTGCCCACGGAGTCCCCAGATGGAGGATCATGCACATGACCGATGCCACCGTGACGCTTGATGGCTTTGAACGGATCAACGGCATCGTCGAAATCGGCGGCGACTATGCTCAGTTCCGCAGCCCTTCTGAAATTGCACAAGACGACATCACTGGACCGCAGGACGGACTCTCCATCGTTGGCAAGTCCGAGCGTGTGGTGCTAGAAAGCTATCGCGTCTTGGACCGCGAAGAGGGCGAAGGGCGCGAGATCACCCTGCGTCGGATCAAACCTGAAGCCAGCTAAAGCGAACTGGTCGCTGATCCTTGGACAGTTTCGGGCGATCTAAGCGACTGCTGCGCCTGCTGACCGATTTCTATGTTGTTCCCGTCGACTGCAACAGACCAGTGCCCGCCCTGAACTTACCGAACGGCCTTGCGCTCCGCGTGGCTCAAGGCTGCACATGGAGCCCGAAACTTCACAATCCCGCCCCAGCCATATGCCTGCCCGGAGCCCAGGTCTTGCCATGCTTGCTACCGAAAGACTGGCGTGGCTTCGGGTGAGAAAATGTCAGGCGGGACGGTGCCGTCGGCGCCAGCCAAAAGGTGCGCGTGGGTCTTTTGACGAACTTCCGCTCATCTATCCTCACCCCCTAGACCGTAAAAAGAGCAGCTTTTATCAGTCTTGTTATGTTGACACATTGACGTATGGTAAACTGGCTGGTCTGGGAGGGGGGATTTGCTGGCCTTAGGGGCTGCTGGCGGCAGTCTTTAACATATCCTTCTTCATGCCATACCTGACACCTTCGTATACCGCGCTTCTTCCGGAGGTTCTAATGAAGGTCGAGCCACTCCGTGTTCTTGTGGTTGAAGATGATTTCTTCACGGCGGAAAGCCTGTCGCGAGAAATCCGTGCCGAAGGGGATACGGTCGTAGGACCGTTTGCTGATGTTCATGAGGCAATCCAGCTCGCCGGTCTGGTGCAAGCCGCCATTCTTGATGTCTGGGTCCAGGACGAGACGTCGTTTGTTGTTGCAGACTCCTTGGTCTATCACGGCATCCCCTTTGTCTTTCTAACAGGATCTGATCCGCAACTTATTCCCGCACGCTTTTCGGATCGTCACACCTATACGAAGCCCGGGCCTGTGGCACCGCTTCTGCATGATTGGCACCAACAGCATCGGGCAATCGTGCCTCCAGACGACGACTGCATGGAGGCAATCGTCATAGAGATGATGCGGCGCGCGCGCCACCTTATCCCTGACAAGGCATCGGCAGATCGACTTGTCGAGGGAGCCCTTCTCCGGGCCATTGCGGAAACTGGCCAGGGGAGAATGGAGGGGGATGTTCGTGCCCAGTTGCTGACTTTTCTGGACAACGAATACCGCCAGTGTGCCAAGCTTTGCCTTCAGTAGTGCAGCCCGCCCGGAAACCTCCCTTTGGCCCTGGTCCCATTTTCGGACAACGGAAAGTCTCATGCCTCTCCGGGCGGACGCAACCAACCCGAAGGCGCGGACAGCGCACGGCAGGATCATAGCAAAGGATATCATTCGCGAGGCGCATCTAAAAAGCATCAAGGCGGCAGGAGATTTTCGCAAAACCGCCAAAGATGCCCGCAGCGAGGCCGGGAGGTGGTTTGGCGGGTTCTGGATGGGGGTTGCCCCTGCAATCCCCGCAAGAGCGCTTCTGGGCGTTCTGGCAGCCTTCTAGATCATCAGGCGCGGTGAGGCCCTCAAGTTCAGAAAGTACACGCGGGTGATGCCGACAGGCTGGTGCATGATCGCAACGAGCCCTGAGGGCTACAGGTTCTGCGGGATTTGGATCAACAAGCTGTCGAAAGAAAAACAATCCAATATCGTCTGCCACGAAGCCAGCCACTTTAACGCATCTGTTAAGGACGGAACTCCGGCGCACCAAGGTCTGCTTTTTCCTTCAATGCTGGAGAAGCCTGCCCATGGGGAAGCTCGTTATCACCAATGAACCTGCCCGATATATCGGCCGTGGCTTGAACATTGCGGCCGGAGAGGCAGGAAAAATGCCATCCGAGATTGTCTTGGAAGCACGGGACCAATTCGGAGGCGAACGCCTCGTGAGGACCAGTTTTCAGAAACGGTCGACACGTTTTGCAGTAAGCGGTGGACCCAACCTTCCAATCAACTCTGGGTTGTCCATTTGGACAAGTTGCTGGGCGCGTGACCTTCGGACATAACGGCCCCATCAGCTGAGCGGCATCTTTGTGTTGTGTTTCCGAGTTCGTGCCGCTCGGCTGGAAACCTCTTGAGACGATCCACTCCGGAGCTGACGCCGTGGCTTTGGCATAGCGCCGCAAAACGGCGGCTTGTGGATTGATGGATATGAATGGCTGAAAAGCCGTCAGCAATGACGCAGCCCTGCGCCTTTGTTGATGCTGTAGCAGGATAAGTCATTTGGTAACGTTCCACTCTCTGCCGCCCCGGAACCTTTGCCGGACCGGCCGGTTCGGCCTGCCATGACGAAACTACCTCCCCCGCATCGCAAGGCTCCGCCCGACCTGCCGCCTCGCTTGAAGGAGTTGGCCCGGCAGCTTGCGGAGGCGTTGCGCGAAAAGCACCGCAAGGTGGCTGCGGGCAAGCCCTAAGACAGTTCCGACAGTTAGCCTGGCCTTCCCAGGTAAGACTTATTCACCCTAAGCCGGAATCAACGGCTAGGGTGGGATCGAGGAGGGACCACGTCCGCTCCCAACAGCATCCGCGCAGAGCGTGTATAGAAGATGCCTTATGGCCTTTGTCTTCATCGCGTCCAGGAGCGGGGCGGTACAGCGCATGTTCAGCGAGACCGATTTGGGGTTCGATTGCGAAGCGCATTGGCGTGAACCCAGAAAGGTCCAATTGGCTCAAGTTGGCCGTTTCGGCAAATGCCTTCGCCTCGACATCGCTACGCACGGGAGCCTCGGGTCAGGCGGCTTTGTGGCGCCGGCGCAGTGCTACAAAGCCGCCCATGCCTCCCAAGAGAAGAAGCGCAGAAGCAGGCAAAGGCACTGGCGCGGGGGCTGGCGCCTCGTAGCCAATGTCAAAGGTCAGCGTGCTGCCGTCGACATAGCTGTGACCGCCCCAGTCGATGAACAGTTCATCCGCGTCAAATGATGTCGTCACGGGGCCGATGCTGGAACTGGTCTGGGCAAACGACGTAAAGCGTCCTGCCGATCCAAGGGCAATGCGAAGCCCGTTAAAGGCCATGTCTCCCCAGGTTGGCGACGAGAGCGTGGTATTCAGCAGGATCGCCAAGCTATTGCCGGAAAAATCCAGCGAGATGTTGGTCACGTCTTCTATGGAAATGACCCCGTCTACGCCCGCTCCGACCACAAAGGGTCCAGTCGAGGTCGCGGAAGGATAAACGGTTTCCGCATCCGGAAGTCTGTAGTCTGCTGAAAGGGTCAACCCGTCCAGGGTCGCCGCCTGCGCCACAGGAGTGATCAGCAGTGCCGTCCCAAGAACAACAGCACGCGTTACTGATACTGACATTACTTCCTCCCTTGTGAAGTTCATAAACGGTACGGGAGAATTCTGGGCAGACAAAAGGAAATCAGCAAAAGCCTGGCCTCTTTCTGTTTTAGGGCAATCTGCGGGACAAGGAAAAAAATCACGCACAACCATGGGGATATCCGAAAGAGCATTCACTGCGCGAAGCGAATCAGTGAGTTCGGTGCTGCTTCAAGACTATCCCCTGTCCTATCCGTTCCATTAGCCTTTGCAGCTCTCGGAACATTGCCGTTGGCTCTGCTTCGCCATCCTGACCACACCACCGCCCTCCGCCGTTCCAAGGCTCCGCCGCCTTGCGGAAGCGTTTCCACGACCTGACGCAGATGGCGGAGGCTAGACGCAAGACAGGGTGCAAGGCGCCCGAGCGCCACCTCAAGCCCCCAACCCGGAGCGGATGGAACGCTTCACAGGCTTGCCCTGTTGATTTTTCTATAAGGGAGGCGCCTGACATGAACACGCTCCTGATCAG
>NZ_BNCL01000031.1 GCF_014656455.1 Paracoccus aerius | reverse complement strand
AAAGCATACGAAACCCTGCAATTCAAAGCGAATGAAACCGCATCTTCAGCACATAAAATCAATGCAGTAAGAGTTGTTCAGGCCGGACTGAATAGTATGGAGGTCGTCTTGGCGTTCAGATGGACGACCAACCCGCGCTGCGCGGCGCGTGCCCTGGAAGCGCTACAGGCAATCCGGTTCCGAACTGACAAAGGCCCGCCCGCGGCAATGAAGCCGTGGGCGGGGTGACCGGGTCAGGCCGCCTTGCGGCGCTTGCGTATCGCGGCCAGT
The DNA here is from genome assembly GCF_014656455.1 of Paracoccus aerius. GTDB lineage: Bacteria > Pseudomonadota > Alphaproteobacteria > Rhodobacterales > Rhodobacteraceae > Paracoccus > Paracoccus aerius. The sequence goes on along the minus strand of NZ_BNCL01000031.1, from coordinate 22,143 downwards.
GCGGCAAGACCGAGTGGCAGCAGAGCCGCGGTCGCGGGCAGAGGGACGGGGGCCGGTTGGGGTTCGTTTACCGAAATGACCTCGAACTCGGCGGTTTCCCACTCCGTCCAGAACCGCCCCCACGCGTATTGCTCGTCTTTCCAAGGCCGCCAGAAAGAGTGCGAGATGGTCCCGCCGACCTCCAGTGAGCCGTCAAAGGCGATGGAGTCGTCATAATAAAGTCCGAAGTTGTTCTCCCGCTGCTGCCCGTAGGTGATGTGGTTGCAGGAAGCGTTTGCCAGGTAGCAGCCATACGCGCGGGTGCCGTTATCGAACTGGCCGATCATGTCGTTGGGGTCGTCGGCGTAATGCACCTCCGCCGTGAACTTGACGGTCTGGCCGTAGGTCAGCCCGGAATGCATCCCGGTGATGCCGAACGGATTGCCCTCGAGGCCCATTTGATCGATGACGAAGACGTCGCCTGCCGGGTTGTTCACGTAGATCAGCACGTCACGGAACGTTGTGCCGACGTAACGCAGGTCGATGTCATATTTGACAACGGCGGCCTCGACCTGGCTGACGCTGATGGCCATTACAGCCGCTGCCGCCAATGCTTTGTATCCCATCAAAAGCTCCTACCAATTATGAAAACTTGGCGATCCATCACCGCCGCGTGAACTCATGGTGGACAAGATCGGAAATGTCTTGGTGAATACGCTCAACCTGATTCAATCCCCAGGCGAGGGGTCAACAATATTAGGGAACTAGGCTTATCTACAGGCCCAATCGAAGGCTGCGGAACGTGGAAGAATTGCCCAAAACGACAAGTTTACCAATGCCTTAAACGTGCACATAAAGCCCATATCAGCCGAGCGGCTTTTGTGTGTGGTTTCCGAGTTTGCCCGCTCGGCTGACTGTCCCGAAGCGAAACGATCTGCGGCTAGCGCACCAGGGTGTCCCTGAAAAGGAACCCTGGTGCGGCCTTTTTTATCCGCCACTTGCCCGAAACGACAGCTTCTAAGCAGCCCGGCATCCGGTCATAAAAAACCGGGTCAGCCAGGTTGCGACCGAAGGGTGGTGCCCGGTCCTGCAGCCTGGCTGACTCGAAACGATCAGCCTTGCCGGACGAAGACGCCGGCCCTGGACAGCGCCTCCACGAAGTTCGTCAAACGACGCCTGGTGGGCCCAGGACCTGGAGAAACTGGCCTGTCGGCTGCTGCTCAACGCGCCGAATGCAAACCTTGTGACCAAAATAGGAATGCCAGCGGTAATGAACCTCCAGCTCCTCCCCGACATGGGCAGAATGAACGGGTGATTGCCCTCGGCCGTAAAAACTACCTCTTTGTCGGTTCCGAGGCAGGCGGCAAGGCCGCCGCCATCACCTACACCCTGACCGAAATGGCCAAGCTAAATGGCGTCGACTCACTGGCGTGGCTCGCCACCGCCCTTGCGCCCATCTCGGATTACAAGGTCACCAAGGTCGATGAGCGCTGCCATGGCACTGGAACGGGTAGCGGTTAGAACGGACGCTTACTTTCGTCCGGCCCCTAGAATTTGTAGATCCTGCCGACGACTGAACCCGAAGTGGACCTGCGGGCTTCGTTTGATCTTTGGTCCTTACGCAGCGTATGCCCGATCGAAGACATGCGCATCGGCGGCATGGGTTAGTCCGTCACTAAAGGACGATGCCTTCTCTATGACTTGCCCCGTCCGGTTAGGGCGGAGTGAATGATCACGCTTCGATAAGTGCAATCATTCGTTCCAGCCTCTGCATGGCAAGCCAGCCGTCGTGGATCTGAGGGACGGCATCGTTTTCGCCACGGATTTTGGCTGCGACATCCAGAAGCAGCGCATGATAGCCTTTGTGATCCTCATTTGCAGCGGCCGTAAAGTTGGGTGTCCAGACCAGCGTGTCGCAGCCAGGATCCAGCACTGCTTCGGGATCCTCTGCCTTGAACGGTGGATTGCGGTGCCATGCGACATTGATGACGTTCTCGACCTCGACCCGGTTCTGGTCGCCCATGATCTGCACGAATTCCATCGGTGTGCCGCGGGATTGCACCGTCCCCATGATCACGTTGCCAATCACGCCATTCTCGCACTCGAAGTTCATGTGGATCAGCATCTTGCCCTTGCCGGGCACGTTCTTGCGCAGCCGCACATCAGCGAAATCCGATCCGGCGAACCAGGTGATCAGATCCATGTAATGGACACAGTGATGCAGGTAGAAGCCGGTATAATCGACCTCACCTGCGAAATAGGTGGGCGCGGTCATGTAGCTGCCGTGAATACCTAGAACCTGGCCGAAGTCGCCGCCATCCAGAATGTTCTTGGCGATCTTGTTTCCGGTGGAATAACGCTTCATGAAACCGACGGTCACAGGCACTTTCGCCGCATCCGAGGCATCCAGCAGTTCCTTGGCCTGTGCAGCGGACGCGGCCGGAGGCTTTTCCATGAAGACGGGGATGCCGCGCCTGATTGCGGCCAAGGTGGCGCGGAAATGAATTTCTGGGCCGACCGCCATGCCAACCGCATCGATATCTGCATTGGCGATCATATCGTCGTAGTCAGAATAGACCGCTTTGGCGCCGAACTGTCGGGCGGCATTCCGCGCGGCCCCTTCGTCCCGGTCGCAGACCGCAGCAATCTCAAAGCCGCTGCGTGCCAGTTGCGGCATCAACATCCAAGTTGCGTGACGGCCGCAGCCGATCCAGCCGATCTTGATCGTCATCAGTGATTGACCTCTGCAAAGGCAAGCGCCGAGCGGATCAGGCCGAGGCCCGCACGCAGTTTGCCGTCTTCATCTTCATGGGGTGCGCGCCAATGCGCGATAGGCAGGGCTATGCGGTCATCCTCCCGGCGGAAGGGTTCCAGCGAAACCGGCCCCTGGTAGTCGACCTGATGCAGCGCCCGCGCAATCGCGGTCCAGTCCATATTGCCGGTGCCGGGAAAACCGCGATGGTTCTCGTTGGCCTGAAAATGCACCAGCCGGTCGCCCGCCGCGCGGATCGCGTCGGGGATCGAGCGTTCCTCCATGTTCATGTGAAAGGTATCCAGCATGACACCAAGGCCGGGCGAGCCTACCGCATCTACGATCTCATTCGCCTGAACGGTTGTGTTGACGATGTCGGTTTCGAAGCGATTCAACGGCTCGAGACCGAAGACCTTGCCCGCCGCTGCGGCCAGCGGCGCAACCTCGGCCAAGCCGTCAATGGTGCGTTTGGCGCGGGTGGCGATCTGGTCGGCCGTCCAGGGATAGGGAGGCCGACCCGCAAAGACCAAGGGCTCGCCATAAAGGGGGCCACCGATGATCCGGGCGCCGACTTCCTCGGCAGCATCGATGCAGAACTTCAGATAATCCACCCCGCCCTGGCGATGTCCTGCGTCTTCACTGGCGATCGAGCGTTGCAGATTGACTCGCGCGGCCAGCACAACATCCAGTCCCTCGCCCTCGCAGATGCGACGCACCTCAACTGGGTCCAGGTCATCCTCGGGTTCGGGGACCAGCAGTTCGATAAAGTCGAAGCCCAGCTCGCGGGTCTTTTTCAGATGGGGCAACGCGGCGTTGGTGAACGGCCGGACGTATTGCATCGAAATGATGCCGATTGGGTTTTTCAAGACAGTTCCTCGGATTGGGCTACCGCTTGATCCGCGGCAGCAGAAGTTTCATCAGCCCTTGACGGCGCCTTGGGTCAGCCCCCCGACAAGTCGGCGCTGGACGATCAGGAAAAGGATGGTTGCGGGCAGCGCGCCGACGATGCCTCCGGCAGTCAACAGGCCCCATTGAACCTGGTATTCGCCGATCATCGTCTGCACGGCGACGGTGATCGGCCGCACATTCTGGCCGCCCAGCGTCAGTGCATACAGATATTCGTTCCAGGCAGTGATGAAGATGTAGATGCCCGTAGCGATGATCCCCGGCGCACAGAGCGGAAGGATGACCTTGCGCATCGCCTGCAGGCGCGAACAGCCGTCGGTCATCGCGGCCTCGTCCAGCGACTTGGGGATGCCGTTGATGTAGCTGGTCATCATCCAGACCGAGAAGGGAATGGCGATGGTCGAGTTTGCGACAATCAGCGCGACGTGCGTATCCAGGAGCCCGAGTTGGCGCATCAGGACGAACAGTGGCAGGATCAGCAGCACCAATGGGAACATGTTGATCAACAGGAACTGCAAGAGCAGCACCTTCTTGAAGCGGAACTCGAAGCGCGAGAAGCTGTAGGCGGCCGTGACCGACAGCGTCAGGCCCACGACCACCGTGCCCGCCGCGATGATGAAGCTGTCGAGCATGTTTTTGGCAAAGCCGACATTGGCGAACAACCTTTCGTAGTTGCTCCAGACCAGGTCGAAGACCGTGGGGCCGCGCGTGAACAGGCTCTCCTCGGCGGTGAGCGAGGTGAGCAGCATCCACAGGTAAGGTCCAAGCGTGAAAGCCAGGATGGCCATCATCGGCAGATCCACGGTCAGCACCCGCTTGAGGGTCGATTTGCGTCCCAGCGCCATCACTGCACCGCCTTTGCCGAGCGCTTCAAATACAGGATCACGATGCCCAGCAGCAGAAGCGTAAAGGTCATGGCCAAAGCCGAGCCGTAGCCGAAGTTGAGGTTCGTCCGTGCCTCAAGGAAGGCATAGAGCGGCAGGGTATAGGTCGAATATCCTGGCCCGCCGCCGGTCATTACGAAGATCACGTCCATTGAATTGGCGACCCAGATCGTGCGCAACAGGATCGCGGTGAACAGCACCCCCGAGATGCCCGGCAGGGTGATGTGCCAGAACTGCCGCAGGGCAGATGCGCCATCCAGAGACGCGGCCTCGTAGTAGCTGCGCGGAATGGATTGCAGGCCCGCCAGGATCATCACCGCGAAGAAGGGAAAGCCCTGCCAGGTCAGCGTCAGGATGATCGCGTAAAGCGCTGTATCGGGGTTCGCCAGCCAGGGGATCGAGGTTTCCAGGATCCCGATCCGCAGCAGCAGGTCGTTCAGGATCCCGTAGTTGGAGTCATAGATCCAGGTCCACATCAGGGCGATCACGACCGATGGCAGCGCCCACGGAATGATGATCAGCGCCCGCGCGATGGGCCGCCAGGGAAATTGCTGATTCAGTAGCAGCGCGGTTGCTAGTCCAAGCAGAGCCTGTGCAGGGACGGTGATCGCGATCCATAGCACCGTGTGGCGTAGCGATATCCAGAACACCTCGTCTTGAAAGACGTTGAGATAGTTCTGCAGCCCCACCCAGTCGAAGTTCTTGGGACGAAACAGGACATACTCGTGCAGGCTCATCCAGGCGGTCTGGACCATCGGAAAGAACACGATGGCGAGCGTGACCAGAACGGCCGGTGAGAGCAGGGCCAGCGGCATGACCTGACGCCACAGGGCTGTGCCTCTGCCGGGGGATGATCCCGTTTGCTCGGGGACAGGGATGGATGTCATCGGACAGACTCTCCTCGGCCTTCGCGGAAGGCTCCGCCAAGGACGTTCCATTCGGAAGAGGGGCGGGGAAGGGTAGCCCCGGCCCCAAGCGCAATCAGTTGTCGGCGAAAAGCTCAGCGATGGCCTCGTTCATCTGCAAGGCCGTGATCTGACCCAGCAGAGCGCGCTGCATATTCGCAGGCCAGACCGTATTCACGAACTCCGGCGTGTTGGACGATGCTGGCAGCAGTTTCGCGAAGGGGAGCGATTGCTTTGTCGCCTCAACGAAACGAGCCTCGTGCCCTTGCCAGGTCGCTGTATCGGACTTCGTCACCGGCAGCTGGCCCGTCGCGGTGTTGAACAGTGCGTTGTTCCCCTCACTGGACAGGAACGAGATCCACTTCCAGGCCGCTTCCTTGTCCGAGGCGTTGGATAGAACGGCGGTCGACTCATCGCCAAAGGTGGTCCAGCGTCCGCCGCCGCATTCTGGCACTGGCACGGCTGCGACCTTGTCGCCAAGCGCTTCGACCAGGTCATTCGATGATCCGACGTGGTGGATGGTCATTGCAGTCACGCCAGTCTTGAAGGCCCCGATGATCTCCTGAAAGCCATCGTTCGGGGCCGAGGGCGGGAACACCTTGTCCTTCTGGAAGAGGTCGATGACGAACTGCGTGCCAGCCACACCCGCGTCCGAGGTCAGGCTGTTGTCCAGGGCAACGCCCGTGGCGCCCAGTGTGAAGCTGCCCCAGTGTTCATGCCCCGACTTGCCGCCGCGAAAGCCGAAGCCATAGGTGTCGATCTTGCCGTCGCCGTTAGTGTCGCGAGTCAGCTTGACCGCCGCGTCGCGCAGCTCCTGGCATGTCTGGGGCGGAGTCAGACCCAATTCCTCGAACATGTCGGCGCGGTAATACAGATAGAGCGCGACATACTGGACCGGCAGGTAATATTGCTGGCCATCCTCGGCACGGGTCAGCTCGAACAGATTTTCCTGGATGTCGTCCTTTCCTTCCCATGCGGCGATCTGATCATCCAGAGGCTCGAGCGCTTCCATTTCCAGAAGGCGTGGCAAGGCATGCATCTTCAACATTGCGGCATCGGGGGCATTGCCGCCGACGATCGAGGTGTAGAGGTTGTCGTAGTAGCTGTTCCACGGCACGTTCATCGCATCGATCTTGATGCCGGGATTTTCGGCCTCGAACTTGGCGATCAGGTCTGACATCGGGTTTTCCGGATTGTCGAAGTGATACCAGAACCGCACGGTGCTGTCGGCGTAGGCAATGCCCGGCAGAAGCCCGGCCAGAAGCGCAAGGGCGCTGATCGTCGTTTTCATCTTTCTCTCCTCCCCAGAGTGAAGTCTTCAGGTCGCCGGCAGCGACGTTTCGGTCATGTTTCGGAACGCCTGACCTGCGCGGTGATAGGCATCGGCCGATTGCGGCAGCCAGAGGCTCATCTGCATGAAGCCGTGGATGACCCCCTTGATCAGATCAAAGCGATCCCCGCGTCCGAGTCTGTGCAGCCGGTCAGCGAGACGTTGGCTGTCAGAGCAAAGCGGGTCGATTTCTGCCGCATTCAAATAGAGTGGTGGCAGGGCTGCCAGCATCTCGTCTGTTGCATTGGCGGGAGTCAGGCAGGGATCTGACATGCGGTCCGCCTGTGCCCCGGTGTAGAAGTCCCAGTAACGGCACATCTTGTCGCGCGTCAGACCAGGCCCATCGGCAATTGCGCGATAGCTGGGACTCTCGAAGTCGGCGTCATAAACCCCGTAGAACAGCAGCCCACTCTGCGGCAGGTCCCGGCCCTGCAGGCGCAGCATCATGGCAAGGGCAAGATTGGCGCCCGCGCTGTCGCCTGATACCGACCAGGCCCGACCAGGCAGGATGGCATCTCGCTGGGACCATACCGCAAGGCAATCCTCAAGCCCGGCCGGATAGGGATGCTCCGGGGCCAGCCGGTAGTCGAAGGTCACGACCGCAGCCCCGGTTTCCTGCGCCAGCCAACGCGCGGCGCCATCATGGGTCGCGGCGGAACAGAAGCTCCAGCCGCCGCCATGGACATAGAGGATGGCCTGCTGCCCGCGGTCGCCCGGAGGAATGAAGACATGTGCACGGCGGCCATCTGCAGTCTCGACGATCAGTTGCTTTGCCATCACTGGACCGTCGACATTCCATCTTCGGTTTGATGCTTCTGCGAGCGCGCGGCCTTCAGCCGGTGGCAATAGCGTCGGGTCGGGTTGAACGCCGTCGTCGACAAGCAGTCGTTCAAGGACAACCTTCATCTCAGGGGCAAGTCGATCTGCGGCGGTCATGTGCCGTGTCCCCCTTTGGCGGCGAAGACATTGGGCCCGAAGTCGACAATGGTGGTAATGTGATGCGACAGCGCACGGGCGAGCGTTTCGGGATCGCCCGTCATCAGAGCTTCGAGAATGGAAACATGGCGTTCTGCCGTAGCCTTCAGGTCACGGGTTTCAGGCGCGCTGTTCAGAACCTTGAAACGCTGAGTGTGGACCAGACAGCGGAACAGCACTGGCTCGACGACTGGCATCGCCGCAGCTTCGAACAGGCGCAGGTGGAAGCTGCAATCGTGCTCCAGCAAGGAATATTCGTCGTCACGTAGGGCTGCGATGCGCATGGCCTGAAGTTGCGTGTCCAAATCCCTTAGGAGTGCGTCATCACGTGACTCGATAACGCGGACCGCGGCACGGCACTCGATGTCATGACGGATGCGCAGAAGCTCGCCTGCGTCGTCAGGACTTGCTTGGGCAACATGCGTGTCCCGTCGGGCGCGGCGGGTCACGAGGCCATCCTCCGACAATCGCATCAGGGCCTCGCGGATGGTGCCTTGGGCGCAATCGAAGCGCTCGGCCAATTCCAGTTCCCGCAGGGCGGCGCCGGGTGCAAGCGTGCCGAGCACGATGTCGCGCCGCAAGGCATGCTCGGCAGTCTCGCTGCGGCTGCGTTGCCGCGGTGTGCTCTCCGCCAAGCTGATCATCACCCTGTTCCGGTCTCCTGGACTTACGTTATCAATAATTCTTGCATTATCGATAATGTCAAGTTTATTGATAATACAAGTGCTGCGCTCGTGTGGCGCCACAACGGAGGGGGATGAACATGGCGCAGATCAGTCTCGAGAAGGTCATCAAGCGCTATGGCGCGGTCCAAACGATTCACGGCGTCGACCTTGAAATCCAAGATGGCGAGTTTGTGGCTTTTGTCGGTCCGTCCGGCTGCGGCAAGTCGACGATGTTGCGCATGATCGCGGGTCTGGAGGAGATTACCGATGGCCGACTACGCATCGGCAATGTGGTCGTAAACGATGTCGAGCCGAAGGGCCGTGATGTGGCGATGGTGTTTCAGGATTACGCGCTCTATCCACACATGACCGTGGGCCAGAACATCGGCTTTGGCCTGAAGATGCGCGGTGAATCCTCTTCGATCATTTCAGAGAAAGTGGCCGAGGCCGCTCGAATCCTGCAGCTTGAGGAACTGCTGGACCGCCGTCCGGGTCAGCTATCGGGCGGTCAGCGACAGCGAGTCGCTATGGGGCGCGCGATCGTTCGCAAGCCCAAGGTCTTCCTGTTCGATGAACCACTGTCCAATCTGGATGCCAAGCTTCGCGTCGAGATGCGAACCCAGATCAAACGGCTGCACCGGATGCTGCGGACCACCACGATCTATGTCACACACGACCAAGTCGAAGCGATGACCTTGGCGGATCGGGTTGTGGTGCTTCGCAAGGGCGAGATCATCCAGCATGGCAGGCCCATGGAGTTGTATGAGCGTCCGAATTGCCGTTTCGTCGCTGAATTCATAGGTTCTCCGCAGATGAACATCCTCCCGGCCGGGGTCGTCTCTTCCGATCGTGGAGCAGCGATTGAATTCGACGGCGGCACCATTGTGCTGGCTCGGCTTGATGCGCCGGCAGGCACCATCGTCGATATTGGCCTGCGCCCCGAGCACCTGCACCCCTGTGCGGCAGCTGAGGCGGACTTTACTGTTGACGTCGATGTGCTCGAAGAACTTGGCTCCGACACGCTGGCAGTTTGTCTTCTCGGCAGCCGCGAGCTGACCGTGCGTATCCCTGCGGAGGAAAGTCGCAGTCTGGGTGGCCGCCTGCCGCTTCGCTTTGATCGAAAGCACCTTCACATCTTCGACGCTGCCACCGGCTATCGTGTGGAAGCGGCGTAAGAATGCTGAGGTGTCTACTGAGCGCCGACGGATTGCCACGCATAAAACCGGCTTTGAAGAAGCAGTAACGAACCTGTCCCTCTGGGCAAACGACCGCGCACCCTTGTGAGGCAAGCATCCGTGCCTGAGACCCCCATCGTCCAGTTCGGCACCAACCGCTTCCTGCAGGCCCGTGACGACTTCTTCTTCGCCGAGGCGGAAACTCCCGCCGCCCTGACAGTCGTCCAGTCTTCTAGCGATCCCTCTCGGGTCGGCTGGCTGGCTGCGCTGGCCCGGGCCCGAGGGCAATTCTATTCCGATCCGGGGTCTCATGGGCGGCAGGACCGTCGATGAAGTGCGCCGGGTGACCTCGGTCAAGCGCACCTTTTCAACGCAACCGACGGGAGGAACTCTCGGGCATCATGACCCATGAGGCGAAAGCAATCTTATCCAACACAGGCGGCCGGGGCTACCTATCCTCCCCGCGGACATGGAGGCCGCGCCGACGTAGGCGATGAGCTATCCGGCAAAGCTGTTCCACCTGCTTGCTGCACGGCGGGCTGCGGGCCGCTGTCGATCTTCCCTATGGAGCCGGGAATTGGCGCTTGCTGTAGGCCCACGTCATGGAAATTGCCTCAGCGAAAGCATGATGCTGGCACCTCCTCTGGATGCCGCGCCAGGCGTGCGCCGCGGTCGTGGGCGTCCCCGCGAGCGCCCTCACAAGCTCCACGCCGACAAGGCCTACGACCATCACCGCGGCCGGAGCGAATACCGAAAACGCACCATCAGGTTCCCCATTGCCAAACGGCGCGTTAACCGCAACGAAAGGTTGGGCAGACATCGCTGGGTCGTCCGCGAACGTTAGCCTGGCTGAACCGCTTTCGCCGCCTCGCCATGCGGCTCATGAGCGGCGCGCCCACATCCACGAGGCTTTCGTGATCCTCGGCTGGCCTTCATCTGCCTCAACCAGATCAGAAAGTTTTGTTAGGTGCTCTTAGACCAGCGCCAGTGAGAACCATGGCACGTAGGTGACAAGTAGCAGCGCGACAAGGATTGCCAGGAGGAAAGGCCAGCCGTCGCGTATGAAGGCGGGGATTGAAACGCGCGTAAGGTTGCAGACCATCAGCAGAACCGTTCCTACGGGTGGTGTCAGGGTTCCGATCGACAGGTTCAGGATCATGATGAGACCGAAGTGAACCGGATCGATCCCCAGTTGCAGCACCACCGGTTTGAGCAGCGGCACGAGGATGATCATGATCGCGGTGCCCTCGATGAACATCCCGAGGCCCAAGAGCAGGATGTTGACGAGCAGCAGGAAGACGTACGGGTTCGTCGTAATGGAAGTAATGAACTCCGCCATTCCGATCCCGGCCCGCTCTAGCGAGAAGATCCAAGCTAAAGCCGAACTTGTCATAATGACGAGCAGGATTGCAGCAGTCTGACGCGCAGTCTCGGTGAAGGCCGATGTGACGTCCGACATTTTCATCTCGCGGTAAACGAAGATGCCGATGATTAGGGTGACAATGGTCGCGATAGCACCGGCTTCGGTGGGCGTGAAGATTGCGAAGCGGATACCACCCACGATCACGATGACAAGCAGAAGCGCCGGCCATGCACCGGCAAAGGTCCGGCCCGTCTCACCCCAGCTTGGCCAAGCCTCGCGCGAGGGCTTGTATCCGTTCTTCTTGGCCACGATCCAGACGGTGAAAAGCAGCAGCACGCAGCAAAGCAGTCCCGGCAGGATGCCCGCTGCGAACATGGAACCGATCGAGACATCCGCCACGAGGCCATAGACGATGAGCGCGATCCCCGGCGGGATGATCGGCGTGATCAGCGAGGAACAGGCGGTGATCGCGGCCGCGACAGAACGCTTGTAACCCTGCCGCTCCATTTCCGGAACGACCATCCGGCACATCATGGCAGCGTCGGCCAGGTTCGAGGCGGAAATGCCGCCCATCAGCGTCGAGAGCATGACGTTCGTATGCCCGAGACCACCCGTCAGCCGGCCAACGAGAAGGTCCGCTAGCCGCAGCAGGCGGATGGCGACGCCTGCCGAGCCAAGCAGCGTGCCCAGCAACACGAAGAACGGGATGGCAAGGAGGGAGGGGTTCTCGGCCGGGGACATGAACCGCTGCACCGCGATCGCAAGCGGCACATCGGAAAAGCCGATGAAGTAGATGAGGATCCCCACGAACATCGCGAGGTAGATGCGCATGTTCAGCATGAACAGCGCAAGCATGATCGGGATGATGATGAACCACGTCATTCTAAATCTCCAGTATCGTCAGTGACGTGTTTCTTCTTCGACAGGCTCTGCCGTCGCAAATAGCCGCCAGAGGACAACGAGCGCCGTCACCCCCGCCCCGACGACAACAGCGAGATCGAGCCAGAACCAGGAAATCCGCAGGATCTGCGTTCGCTTGAAGGCCGCGCTTTGGGCAAGCTGCCAAGCCAGCCAAGCCATCCAAACGAGCACCCCCGCCGAGGCAAGGCCCACAATGATTTCGATCACACGGCGGGGGCCGGCGGGGAGGGCACCCACGGCGAAATCAATTGTCAGGTGCTGCCGTCGCCACTCGCAGGAGATCGCGCCCAGCATGATGATCCAGATCATCAGGAAGCCGGAGATCTCTTCCGTCCATTGAAACGGCGTGCTCATGACATAGCGCATGAACACCGCAAGCGAGGTGACGCCCACAAGAATGGCGATAAGCACGCCGCCGATGGCGGAGGCGAGTGTCGCGATGAGCTTCATTGGTCACAAGTCCTGTTGAAGAAAGGCCCGCCACTTCGGTAAGCGGCGGGCGATGCGGGATCACTCGGCGAGTTGCGCCTGGATCTGCTCGTAAAGGCCCTCAGACCACTCGGGGAACATGTCATAGAAGGCCATGGCCTTCTCCTTGAAGGGCGCGAGGTCGGGATAGGTGATTTCTACCCCCTGTGCCTTCATATTCTCAAGGATCTGCTGGTCAGTCGCGGCCGCAAGTTCCTGGCTGTAGAGACCCGCCTGATAGCCGGTCTCGTGCAGCATCTCGACTACCTCGGGATCGAGGGTGGAGAAGAACGCTTCCCCCCCAAGCCAGAGCGAGGTGTTGGTCAGGTAGCCAATCATCGACAGATGCTTGGCCTGCTCATGCAGCTTCTGGCCATAGAGAACCGGCAGCGGATTTTCCACGCCGTCGATCACGCCTTGCGTCAGCGAGGGATAGACATCGCCCAGCGGCATCGGCGTTGGCGTGCCGCCCATGACCTCGATCGCGCGGATCTGCATGACGTTGTTCGGAACACGGATCTTCAGCCCCTCGAGATCCTCCGGTTTCTCAACCTTGCGGTTCGCGAGAAGCTGGCGTGTGCCGTAGAGATAGTTGGAGATGACGATATGGACGCCCTTTTCGCGAAGCTCCGCTTCCTTCTGCTTGAACCAGTCGGATTCGTAGATCTTGAAAAGCGCTTCCGGGCTGTCGGTCAGGTAGGGTCCAAACAGGATCCCGAGGTCGGGATCATAGTCGGTCAGAAAGCCGACATCGGCGATGGTGATGACATTCACCCCCATCAGGCCCTGCTCGATCACATCCTGTTTTGCGCCAAGCTGCGAAGACGGGTAAAGCTCCAGCTTGACCTCGCCGCCCGACGCTTCGTCGACCAGTTCGGCCCAACGGTTCATTACCAGATCGGCCGGCTCGCCCGGATTGTTCTCGTAGGCGACCTTCACGGTCACCTCTTGGGCGAGCAGCGGCTGAGCGACAAGCGCAAGCGCCGTCGTAAGTGCAAGTGCAGTGATCTTCATGGTTCCTCCCGGATGTTGATCAGGATGCTGCGCCGGTCCGGTCGCCTGCCTGTGCGGCGAGGACCGAGCCGGAATGGTCGAAATGGGCATTGAGTGCGCTTGCAAGCTGCGCATCGTCACGCGCTCTCAAGGCCTCGATGATGCGCTCGTGCTGCGCACAGGCCGCTTCGGTATCGAGGCGGCGGGTCTTTCCAATTTCCAGGTAGTAGCGGAGCGTCACCGCCATCACCTGGTAAAGGCTCAGCAGAACCGCGTTCCGCGAGGCTGCGACGAGACAGAGATGGAATTCATAATCATGGCCGGCCGCTTCCGAAACGGTGAGAGCCGACGCCAGAGAGCGGTTGGCGTTTTCCATCCGCTTCAGGATCTCGTCGTCCACGCCGCTCACGGCGAAAGCTGCGGCACCCGTTTCGACAATGCGCCGGAAGTTCAGAACATCGCCCATGGCTTGGGGCGAATTGTCGAAATGCTGAGCGAAGACCTCGAAGACCGCGTTGAAGTCCGGCTTCTGGACCTTGGCCCCGCGCTTGGTCTTCTCGATCAGGCCGAAGGCTTCCAGGTGAATCATCGTCTCGCGAATGGTGTTGCGGGCCACTCCGAAGCGCTCGGCAAGTTCTCTCTCATTCGGCAGCGCATCGCCGGGGGCATAGCGCTCGACAATTTCCTTACGGAGCACTTTTCGGATGTCGTCGACTGCTGAAGTTCCTGCCACCGGCGCCCCTCCCCTGGCGTTTGGTCCTGTGGTTGGACCAAGCAATTCTCGCATCGGGATGGAAGAGTCAACGCCTTGTTTGCGACTTTAGCGCTAGCAATTCTTATTGCGCCCAGCGGACCGAAGCGATCAGGGTGCGATGCGCTGTCGCAAGATGTGTGGCCAATGCAGTCCTTGCTGCCCCGTCATCCTCGGCAAGAACCGCGCGGATGATTTCCAGATGTTCTGCTGCTGCAGCGCGGTTTCGCCGTATCTCGTCCTGCTTGTTCCACAGGTAATGATAGTGGACGATGATCGCGATGGTGCGGCTGAAATCAGTGATGAAGCGGTTGCGGGCGCCGCGGCAGATCAGGGCATGAAAGGCCGCGTCGAGTTGCGGAAAGGCCTGCGCCGCCGCCTCGTCTCCGGCCACCACCGCTTCATGCGCAGGGATCATGGCTTTAAATTCCGCATGCAAGGTCTTGTTTGCCAGCAAGCGGTCAAGTGCGCGGGCCTCGAAGATCTGCCGGACCTCGAACATTTCCTCGGCGAAGTCGCGTGTAAAGCCCGTCAATATCCAATGACGGTTCGGCTGCTTCGTGATCAGGCCAAACGGTTCGAAGCGGATCAGGAACTCCCGTACCGCACCAAGCGGCAGTTCGAAGCGCCGCGCCAGATCGCTTTCGTTCAGGATCGTGCCCGGCGGAATATCACCCTGCAGCACCCAGGCCAGAAACATTTCCTCCGCCTGCGCCTGAAGAGCCTTGGTCTCGTCCTCGTCGAAATAGTCCGACGGCGTCGGCGCGCGCAGCAGTCGCTTTTCCCGCCCTTCCCAAGTGAGGATCCCCTTTTCGGCAAGATGCGCCAGCACTGCGCGGATGGTGGTCCGGCTGGCCTCCAACCGGCGCGCAAGGTCCAACTCCGAGCCCAGAACGGCACCCGGCTCCAGCGCCTCGAGCATCTGAAGGAGCCGGTTGCTCAGCCCCTTAAACAGCCGATTGCCGCGAGCCATGTCGCTCTCCCATTGCAGTCACGCCACTTGATATGTATTTATTCTATAAAGAACCAAATCACCAGCTTCCCCGAAGGAATGACGATGACTGCGATGAAAGCGCTTCTCTGCGTGGAACCCGGCACCCTGCAACTGACCGAGCGTCCGCGCCCCGAGGCGAAACCGGGGCATGTCCGGGTCCGGATCGGCCATATCGGCATCTGCGGGACCGACTATCACATCTATGGTGGGCACCAGCCTTTCCTCGCCTATCCGCGCGTCATGGGTCACGAACTGTCCGGGCGCGCACTCGATGCCTCGGTCGACGGGCGCATCAGGGAAGGAGATCTTGTCGTCATCAACCCCTACCTGACCTGTGGCACCTGCCGCGCCTGCGCGAATGGAAAGCCGAACTGCTGCGAGAACATCGCCGTGCTGGGTGTTCATACTGATGGCGGCATGTGCGAGGAAATCGTGGTGCCGGAAGGCAACCTTTACCCAGCAGACGGTCTGTCCGAGAAGGCCGCCGCGATGGTGGAGTTCCTGGCCATCGGCGCGCATGGCGTCGCGCGCGCCCGCATCCGTCCCGGCAGCACCGCGCTGGTCGTGGGTGCGGGTCCGATTGGCCTGGGCGCCGCGCTTTTTGCTGCGATCGACGGTGCGAAAGTCACGCTGCGCGATACTTCGGCCGACCGGCTGGAGCTGGCGAGAAAGGTTCTGCCCGATGCCACCGTCGAACTCGTGGGTCAGGAAACGCCGGGCGCCTATGACACCGTCTTCGACGCCACCGGCAACATTCACGCGATGAATGCCGGCCTGAACTGGGTCGGCCATGGCGGGGCCTATGTGCTGCTTTCGGTCGTCAAGGGCGATCTCGCCTTTGCGGATCCCGAGTTCCACAAGCGGGAAACCACTCTCTTCGCCAGCCGCAACGCGCTGAAGTCGGATTTCGAGCATGTAATGGCCTGCATGCGCGATGGCCGGGTGCCCGTCGATGCGCTTGCCACGCATGAAACCAGCTTGGAGGATGCGGCGAAGAACCTGCCTCTTTGGGCGAATGATCGCGGCACCCTGGTGAAGGCGATCATCCATGTCTGAGACCCCGATTGTTCAGTTCGGCACCAGCCGTTTCCTGCAGGCCCATGCCGATCTTTTCTTCGCCGAGGCGGAAACGCCGGTCTCCGTCACTGTTGTCCAGTCCTCGGGCGATCTGTCGCGGGCCGGCCGGCTGGGCGCGTTGGCGGCACCCGAAGGCTATCCGGTGTTTATCCGGGGTATCCTGGACGGCCGGACCGTGGACGAGGAGCGCCGCGTAACCTCGGTCAAGCGCACCCTTTCCACCGCCACCGACTGGGAGGAATTGTCGCGCATCGTCACGCATGAGGCCAGGGCGATCCTTTCCAATACGGGCGACCGCGGATACCTGCCTTCACCCGCCGATACGGAGCGGGTTCCGACGCAGGCGATGAGCTATCCGGCGAAGCTGTTCCACCTTCTCGCCGCGCGGCAGGCCGCCGGTGCGGGGCCGCTGTCGATTTTCCCGATGGAGCTTGTCCCCGAGAACGGTCGCGTGCTGAAGGCCCGCGTCATGGACATTGCCGCCGCGAACGAGGCATCCGGCGAACTGCGAGACTGGCTCGAGGCTTGCATCTGGGTCAACTCGCTGGTGGACCGCATCGTGTCCGAGCCGATCGAACCGGCGGGCGCAGTAGCCGAACCTTATGCGCTTTGGGCCGTCGAGGCGGGGCCGGGGGTCGCCGCCCCCTGCATTCATCCCGCCGTGCAGGTAGTGCCGGATCTGGAGGAGATCGAGCGCCTGAAACTTCACATCCTCAATCTCGGCCATACCGTCCTGGCGGATATCTGGAGGCGCGAAGGCCAGGATCCCGACCGCTTCGTCCGCCAGATGATGGAAGGCGAACCCTGGGCGGAACTTGACGCGATCTATCGCGAGGAGGTGCTGCCCGGTTTCGCGGCCAAGGGTTATGCGGAAGAAGCCGCGGCTTATATGCAAACCACACTGGACCGCTTCCGCAATCCGTTCCTGGATCACCGCGTCGCGGATATCGCACAGAATCATGCGCAGAAGGCCGAGCGGCGGATCCAGGCCTTTATCGACTGGGTCGGCACATCCGGTCCCGCCATGGGCCGACTTCAGGCAATTGTTCAAAGAGCCGCATCATGACCGATACCGCCACGCCTCCCGTTCTCGGCAAGTCCTCAGCTGCCCGCCCGGCTACCATGCACCTGAGTCCGGCGGATACCGTCGCCATCGCACTTCGTCCGCTGGTGGCGGGCGAAGTGCATGAAGGGGTCACGCTGGCCGATGATGTGCCGCTCGGCCACAAGTTTGCGGTCGTGCCGATCCCCAGGGGCGCGGCGGTGGTCAAATACGGTCAGATCATGGCCGAGGCCAAGGCGGACATCGCCCCCGGCCAGCATGTCCACGTCCACAATATCGGCATGGCTGAGGAGCATTCCCATGCCGCCAGCCATACTGGCACCATCCACGCGCTGCCGGAACGCACGACGTTCGAGGGCTACCTTCGGCCGGACGGGCGCGTGGGCACGCGGAACTTCATCGGCATCCTCGCGTCGGTGAACTGCTCCTCGACAGTTTGCGGCGCGATCGCGGATGCGGCGAACCGGACGCTTCTGCCGAAGTATCCGGGGATCGACGGCTTCGCCCCCATCGTCCACGATCAGGGCTGCGGCATGGCCAACCAGGGCGAAGGCTTCGACGCGCTGGTCCGGACGCTGAAGGGGTATCGCGACCATCCGAACTTTGGAGGCGTGCTGATCGTGGGTCTGGGATGCGAGGTGAATCAACTCACGCTCTACAAGCCGACCGAATGGACAAGGGAGCGTTTCCACACCTTCAACATCCAGGAAGTGGGCGGCTCCGCCTCGGCCGTGCGTCGCGCGCTTGAACTTCTGGAACCGATCGCCGCCGCCGCCTCGCAGGACCGGCGGACGACGCAGCCGGTGTCGAAGCTTGTTCTGGGCATGCAATGCGGCGGCTCGGACGGCTTCTCGGGCATCACGGCCAACCCGGCGCTCGGCGTCGCCTCGGACATGCTGGTCGCGGCGGGAGGAACGTCGATCCTTTCCGAGACGCCCGAGATTTTTGGGGCCGAGCATCTGCTGATCGCCCGCGGTTCGCCCCAAACGGGTGCGAAGATCAACGCCATGATCGAGTGGTGGCGTGACTATACCGAGAAGAACAACGCGTCGCTCGACAACAATCCTTCACCCGGAAACAAGAAGGGCGGCCTGACGACCATCCTGGAAAAATCCCTGGGCGCGGTTGCGAAGGGAGGGCTCTCGCCTCTTGCAGGCGCCTTCGCCTATGCCGAGCGCATCGACACGACCGGCTTCGTCTACATGGACAGCCCCGGCTACGACCCTGTCGCCGCCACCGGCCAGGTCGCATCCGGGGCCAACCTGATCGCCTTCACGACCGGGCGCGGCTCCTGCTTCGGTGCCAAGCCTGCGCCCTCGATCAAGCTCGCCTCGAACTCTACCCTGTTCCGCCAGATGCCCGAGGACATAGATATTGATTGCGGGGTCGTCGTGGATGAAGGCGTCAGCCTCGAGGAAATGGGCACACGCATCTACGACCTCCTTCTCGACACGGCATCGGGCAAGAGGTCGAAATCGGAAGAGTTCGGTTACGGTGACAACGAATTCGTGCCGTGGAAGATCGGGGCGGTCCTTTAAAGGACCGCCTTGAGCGCGTCGAAGGGCATCAGGGCCCCACGGTGCATGACCACCTGCATCGCGACCTTGTGTCCCTTCCGCGCCGCCTCCTCTGGTTCGGCGCCGGCGAGGCGGGCAGCCAGATAACTCCCGTTGAAGCTGTCGCCCGCACCGGTGGTATCAACAGGCGTCACGCTCTCCATTGCCGGCAACTCGCGGATCGCGCTGCCGCTGGCCAGGACCATCTCGGCCCCGCCGTTCTTCACCAAAACCTCATCGGCGCCCAAGGCAAGATAGCGCTTGGCCATGTCCTTCGGAGAGCGGTCGCCGAAGAAGGCTGCCTCGTCGTCGAAGCTGGGCAGCAGGATGGAGGCGCGGGCCGCAGCCGCGGTGGTTGCCCGGCACATCGCATCGGCCGAGGGCCAGAGACGGGGCCGGAGGTTGGGATCAAAGACCAGCCGCGCGCCCCGGCGTTTTGCTGCGTCCAGCGCATCGAAAAGCGCTTGGCGCCGGTCAGGGGCAAGAATGGCAATGGTGATGCCGGAGAAGTAGATCACATCCGCGCCATCAAAGGCCGCCTTCAGCCGCTGCGGATCATCCGCCAGCGTCCGGGCCGCCGATGAGTCACGCCAGTAGGTAAAGCTCCGCTCGCCATCCTTCAGTTCGATCATATAGAGGCCCGGTGCCCGGCTTGGGTGGCGGACGATGCTTTGCGTGCCGATCCCGGCCGAGGCGATGAAAGCCAGCAGGCGGTCTGAAAGCGGATCGGTGCCGACGCAGGTGTCGTAATCCACCGACCAAGACGACGGGAGAAGCGCGCGCGCATACCAGGCGGTATTCAGCGTGTCGCCCGCGAAGCCGCTTCGCCAAAGGTCCGGCCCGCCGCCGCCGGACAATTCGATCATGCATTCGCCTACAGCAAGAAATCGCAAGGCTCTCGTTCCGTTGTTGTTTCTATTGATGACGCGGATGCAGTTACATGGTGAGCCATCTTGTGCAACCAAGCTCGAGATTGCCTCAGAGTCCTTGCAGGAGCTCGACAGCAAGGTCCGGACCATGGGGTGCCGCCCAAGTCTCTGCTAAGGTTCGATCGATCCAGTTGAGACTACACGCGCAACGTTGGGCGATCCGCCACGAAAGGATTGCGGCCCTCTGCCGCTTTGGCTGTATGCGTATTCCACGGCATCCGACCGTTTATTCCAGCAACATCCGACCAGCTGTTCCACGATCATCCGACCGGTCGGCGGTAGCGGTCTGAGGCAGAGTCTTCATGATTGATCCGGGTGCATCCGGTCAAGGGTGAGCTTGGCGCGGAGGGTTGTCCGCGGGAGGGTCCCGCGCGCCCGGCGCCGCGCCCGCCAGGAGGCTGGCGGTGTCGGGCGCGTGGGAGGGACCAGTGGGCAACCTGGGGTCGAGGTCATGTTCATTGGCTGGCCTCGGCGCGGTTGTCGATGCCGGTCTTGCGCAGCGACGGACCATCCAGGGAGATCCGGTAGGCATTGTGAACCAGCCTGTCGAGGATGGCGTCGGCGAAGGTGGGCTCGCCAATGACATCGTGCCAGGTCTCCACGGGGAGCTGACTGGTGACGATGGTCGAGCGGCGGCCGTAGCGCTCCTCGACGATCTCCATCAGGTCGCGGCGCTGCGTGGCGGTCAGGCGGTCGGGGCCCCAGTCGTCGAGGATCAGAAGATCCACATGGGCGATCTTGCGGAACAGCCGGTCGAAGCGCCCGTCGCCGCGCGCCAGCTCGAGGTCGGAGAAGAGCCGCGGCAGCCGGTGGTAAAGGACGGTGCGGTCCGCGCGGCTGGCCCCGTGGCCGAGTGCGCAGGCCAGCCACGACTTGCCGACCCCGCAGGGCCCGGTGATCAGGACCGAGCGGTGCCGGTCGATCCAGTCAGGGCTGGCGAGACTTTGGAACAAGGCGCGGTCAAGGCCGCGGGAGGTCCGATAGTCCACATCCTCCATGCAGGCGCCGCCATGGCGCAGGTTGGCGGCACGCAGGCGCGACTGGAACCGGCGGGTGCCGCGCCGGGCCTCTTCGCGGTCCAGCATCAGCCCGATCCAGGCGACGGGGTCGAGGCTGCGGCCGCGATCTTCGCTGATCAGCTCGGCAAATGCTTCGGCCATGCCGTCGAGCTTCAGTGCGTTCAGCGCTTGGTGGGTGGGGTGGGTCAGCAAGGGTTTGTCTCCTTCGGTCAGTGGAAGAACTTGGCGCCACGGATGTTGGCGTGGGTGATGGGCGGGGCTTCGGGTGGCCGGTCCGGGGGGCGGCCGTCGAGGCGGTTCAGCAGGATCGACTTCACCGACGTCATGGTGCGGGTGTTGATGGCGAGCGCGCGGTCACAGGCGGCCTCGACCCGCTCGGACCCGTAGCTGCGGGCCAGACGCAGGATGCCGAGGCAGGAGCGAAAGCCCTGTTCGGGATGCGGCCTGTCGCGGAGGATGACGTCGATCAGGATCCCGGTGGCAGGACCGATACGGGCGGCCCGGTCGCGCAGCTGCTCGGGCGTGGTCTCGGCATAACGGCGATGGCTGGCAGGACGATGGTCGTTCAGCGTTGTTGCGCCCGTGTCGCCCGGGGGCGCGCGCCTGTGGCAGGCCACACGCTTGCCGGCCCGAAAGATCTCGACGGTGCCTGCGGTCAGCCGCGCCCAGAGCTGCTGGCGGATCAGATCGTGGGGCACCGAGTAGTGGTGGCCTTCCAGCCGGACATGATAGTCGATCCCGACAGTGGCGCGGCGCCAGTCTGCGTGAACGAAAGGCTCCGGGGGCAGCGGCTGCATGGCCGGGCGATCAAGCGTCTCGAAAAGGTCCTGACGCGCGGCGCCAAGGTGACGGCTGACGCGGGCGTTCAGGCGAGCAAGCTCTTCCCGGATGGCGGCGTTGAGTTCGTCGAGGGTGAAGAACTGCCGGTTGCGCAGTCGCGCGATGATCCAACGCTGAGCAAGAAGAACCGCCCCTTCGACCTTGGCCTTGTCGCGCGGTTTGTAAGGACGCGCCGGAAGGATGGCCGTCCCATAATGCGCCGCCATCTCCGCATAGCTGCGGTTGATCTCGGGCTCGTAGAAGCAGGCCCGGATCACGCCGGACTTCAGGTTGTCGGAGACCACCAGCATCGGCACCGCCCCAAACGCGGCAAAGGCACGGGTATGCGCACCGATCCAATCCGGCAGCGCCTGGCTCCAGGTGGCCTCGGCGTAAGTCATGTTCGAGGCGCCCATGACGGCGATGAAGATCTCCGCCGGACGGGCCGTGCCGGTCACCGGGTCGGCCACCGTCATCCGGGTGCCCGAGTAGTCGACGAACATCCGCTCGCCTGCGACATGGCGTTGGCGCATGACGGGCGAAAGCCGCCCGACCCAGCGGCGGTAGTGCTCGCAAAAAGCCGAGTAGCCATAGCCGTCGGGGTGCTGGCCCCGATACT
>NZ_BNCL01000030.1 GCF_014656455.1 Paracoccus aerius | reverse complement strand
GTTCCTCGACGACTTCGTTAGCGATCCTGAACTCGCGCAACGCTTCAAGGCTCAACCGCCGCGGTAACAATCGGCCGGTTACCCTGGAACGGCCTGCAGACCGACTTTGACTAGCGCCTGCCCCGCTGGCGCACATGGGGCCAAACACGCCCGTGCTCAAACCCTAGCTGCCCGTTCCGACCCTGGCTGCGCGCTGCCACGGCGATCGCGCATGCCACGCTGGCCTTGCGGTGCCAACTTGTGCCTTACTCCTCAGAACATTCAGCTGGCGTTGCGACTTCAGCAGAAACTTCACGCCTGTGGACCTGCGGCCCTGGGCCGCTACCAGGGTCTTCATCGATGGATCAGGATGTCGAGAGCATTTGGAAGTCCGAGCAGTCCCAGGCGATCGTCCGACTTTGCATTGCGGGCGCTGCGGCGGTCTATATTCTTGCAACCATCGGGCTTGGCTTGCTGACGTCCCAGACGGTCCTAGTCCTGCTGCCCTATATCTGTGTCTTCTTCATCGTCGCCGTTGCACTGTTTGTAGCAATCAATCGATGGCGTCGTGTGCACCACGGGCGCCGTGTCATCGCCATGCTGCTGGATTACGGCAGCATCACGCTGGTGCTGCTGTTGGGTGACGAGGTAATGCTGCCCATCTCGGCCACGCTGATCTGGATCACCGTCGGCTATGGCATGCGGTACGGCACGGGCTATCTTTTCGCCGGATCCGTTGCCTCGCTTACCAGCGTCACGGCGACAGCGGCTTTTTCCGATTTCTGGCGCGCGAACCCCTATCTGGTGGCAATGCTGGCGATCAGCGTTCTGATGGTGCCCGTCTATGCAAGCATCCTGCTGAAACGCACCCGTCTGGCTCATGAGGAGGCCATGGCGGCGAATCGCGCGAAATCGCAGGTTCTGGCGCAGGCAAGCCATGACCTGCGCCAGCCGATCCATGCCATCGGCCTTTTCACCAACTGCCTGCGCGCCGCCCCCCTGGGGCCGGACGAACAGGTGATGGTCGGCCGGATCGAACGGTCTTTGGACAGCATCTCGCGCCTTTTCCGGTCCCTTCTGGACCTGTCCACCTTGGACAGCGGGCGTGTCATCCCCCGGCAGGAGGTCGTGTCCCTGCACGATCTGCTGAGCGACCTTGCCGCGCAGAACAGCCAGGCCGCGCGATGGGCCCAAGTGGACCTGCGGGTGGTCACCTGCCGGCAGCACGTTTTCAGCGATCCCGCCCTGCTGAACACGATGGTGCAGAACCTCATCACGAACGCGGTGAAACATGCCCCCGGCGGTCCGGTGCTGATCGGCTGCCGGCGTAGGAACGGCAGAATAGCCATCGAGGTCCACGATCGCGGTCCCGGCATCCCCGCCGATCATCTGGACCGCATATTCGACGAATTCCACCGCGTCACCCGCGAAGGGTGCGATGTGTCCGGCGTAGGCCTTGGCCTTTCCATCGTTCGGCGGATGGCCGCGTTGCTGCAGCTTGTCGTCACGGCGCGTTCGCGGCAGGGCCTGGGTTCGACCCTGAGCATCGACGGTTTGCAAATGGCACCGCGGGAACTGCTTGCGTCCGATCGCACGCGGCGCCACCCGACGCCACTGAACGGGCTCAGGGTGCTGCTGATCGAAGACGATCCCGAGGTTCTGCACGCGACCTCGGCGCTGTTGCGAAAGTGGGGATGCCAGGTCAGGGCCGAACGAACATCGCCCCCGGATGATTGCCCGACGGACCTGATCATCGCGGACTTCGACTTGGGCGAGGGCGACAACGGCTGTCAGGTGATCGCTAAGGTCCGCGCTGATCGGGCCGAACATGTTCCTGCGATCCTGATCACGGGCCACGACGCCATCTCGCCCCATCCGCTGCTTGGGGACGACACTCCGGTGCTGTCGAAGCCTTTGCGGCCGGCCGAACTGCGTGCGGCGGTTGCGGCACAGCGGCTGGCCCAGCTTGCCGCCCGCGCAGTCGCGAAACCTGACCAGCCTGCCGCGACGGGCTGATCAAAGCCCTTCCTCCCCGGCTAGCGCGGCCGCTCCGGCGCGCGAACTGACGCCAAGCGCTTTGAGCACGCTGGACACGTGGATGCTGACCGTGAAGGGCGAGATGTCAAGCTCGCGGGCGATTTCTTTGTTCGAGCGTCCTGTCCGGATCAGCTTCAGGATCTCTCTCTGCCTGGGGGTTAAGGCGTCCAAGGGTCCGGGCGCGCGGTTCAGGCCCGGCTCGGCGTGCAATGTGACAACCGTTTCGCCATTGCAGATTGCCTCGATAGCGTCGCCGATGGCTTCGGGAGGAACATCCTTGCCGATGAAACCGTCGGCCCCTGATGCCATGGCGTGGTCGACCGTCCTGTCGTCGGTCAACATCGAGACCACGATAACCGTCGCCAGCCTGAACTCTGTACGCAACTCGCGGATCGACCGCTCGAGGTGGAACCCCGGAAAGATCAGATCCAGAACGAAGGCCGATGGCGGGGGGCCGGAGCGCGCCTGTTCCAGAAGTTCGCTCCACGTCCCGGCCTCGCATGCGGTGACATAGCCAAAGCGCTTCTGCACCAGCCGCCGGATGCCTTCCCGGAACAGCGGATGGTCGTCGGCGATGATGATCCTGTATTCGCCCATGCCGCCACGCCGTCGCCCTTTTGTTCTCTTTGGCCGATGATGATGCGCGAAAAGCTGCCGTCAACCCCGTCCGCCTAGTGCATCCTTGCTAGTGACCCCCTGAGTCCGGCCTCCCATTCTCATGGGAAGCCGACAGTGAGGCGTGGGGGGACGCTGGGATGCGATCGTGGGACAAGAGCGACATAGCGCGAAACCGTGCGGGCTGACCGATGGAATGCCCGCTGTTCCGCCCTGAATCCGTCGAAGCGCGCAGGCTGGCCTGGCTGGGACGGCCGATGGTGCTGAACGCGGTGCCGGTGTCCGCGTTTGCCGCCTTTTCGGTGCTGTTCACGGTCGGCCTTGCCGCCCTGCTGATCTTGGGCGATTACAGCCGCAGGGTCCAGATCGCCGGCCAGCTGCTACCCACCGACGGGCTGTCCCGGCTGACGGCGCCACAAGCGGGCCGCATTGTCGATCTGCGCGTGCAGGAAGGCGACGAGGTGTCGCGCGACGACGTGCTGTATCTGATCGGCATCGACAGCACGACGCGACTGGGCAACACCCAAGACAGCGTGTCCAGGCTTTTGCGCCGCCAGCATGACGAGTTGACCGGCAAGCTGCAGCGCCAGGCCCGGATCGACCGCCTTGAGAAGGCCCGGCTGGCCGACGACCGCATTGCCGCCCGTCGGGAGGCCGAGGCGCTGATCGCCGAGGTTGCCGCCATCGACGATTATCTGGCGCAACTGGACCGGACCGTCGAACAGCAGCAGGACCTGCTTTCCAAGGGACTGGCCCGCGCCAGCGATGTCGAAACCCGGCTGCAGTCGCGCAACGCCGAGCGGGCGCGACTGGCTGCGCTGAAGCGCGAGCGGTTGCAACTAGACGCGCAGATCGCTTCGCTCGGCCACGAGATCGACGGCTTCGATCTGGCTGCTGGCGAACGGCTGTCCGAAATCCGCCGCGCCATTCTGGACGTCGAACGCGAACTGTCGGAAA
The DNA here is from genome assembly GCF_014656455.1 of Paracoccus aerius. Lineage (GTDB taxonomy): Bacteria > Pseudomonadota > Alphaproteobacteria > Rhodobacterales > Rhodobacteraceae > Paracoccus > Paracoccus aerius. The sequence continues at coordinate 18,860 of NZ_BNCL01000030.1, read as the reverse complement.
CCGAGGCGCTGCGCGAGATCACGGTGCGCGCACCCCGTGATGGCGTCGTTACCGGTATCCTTGCGCAGCCGGGTCAGACGGTCGCCGCCGCCGATCCGCTGCTGACGGTGATGCCGTCGGACCGGCCTCTGGTCGCCAAGCTGCTTGTCACCAGCGATGCTATCGGGTTCCTGCGCACGGGTTCCCCGGTGCTGCTGCGCTATCAGGCGTTTCCCTACCAGAAGTTCGGACAGCATCCGGGGCGGGTGGCGGTGATCTCTCGGGCCGCGCTGAACCTGTCGGATCTTTCCAATATCCAGACCACACAGGGCAAGGCCGATACCGCCGGTCCGCTTTACCTTGTCACGGTTGAGCCCGACGCGCAGGCCGTGTCCGCCTATGGCCGCGAAGAGCCGCTTCAGCCCGGAATGCAGGTCGAGGCCCACGTGCTTGTCGACCGCAGGCCGCTTTACCAGTGGATCCTGGAGCCGGTCTTCAGCCTGCGCGGGACGCTTGCCGCCGCGTCAGGGACCGGCACATGAGCGCCGATCTTCTCCGGCGGTTATCGGGAGGCATGGCGACGCGCACGCCGGTCATCCTGCAGGCCGAGGCCGCCGAGTGCGGACCCGCATGCATGGCGATGATCGCGGGCCATTGGGGCCATGTGATCGACTTGGCTTCGCTGCGCCAGCGGCATCCGTCCTCAATCAAGGGGGCGACGCTGCGCGATCTCGTTGCGCTTGGCGCTTCGCTGGACTTGGCCGCACGGGCCCTGCGGATCGAGGTCGAGGACCTGAAGGCGCTGCGGCTGCCCGCCGTGCTGCATTGGGAACACAACCACTTCGTGGTCTTGGCGCGCGTGCATCGCCGCGGGGTGGTGGTCCATGATCCTGCCATCGGGCGGCGCGCCATTCCCATGGCCGAGGTGTCTCAGAAATTCACCGGCGTCGCCTTGGAGGCCTGGCCCAGCGAAGGTTTCCGTCCGGGGACCGAGCGGATGCGCATTCCCGTTCGCGACATGATCCGGCGGACAGCGGGCATCGGCCGAGCCGCCATGCAGATCTTGGCGATCTCGCTTGCGCTGGAGGTTGCCGTGATCGCCCTGCCCGTCGGGGTCGCGCTCATCCTGGATGAGGTTGTCGTCACCGCCGATGTCAGCCTGCTGACGGTTGTGATCCTCGCACTGGGATTGCTGCTGGCGCTTCAGGTTGCGGCAGGCCTTGCCCGGGCCTGGGCCACGATGATGGTCGGGACGGGACTGACCCTGCAATGGAAGGTCAGCCTGTTCGACCAGATGATGCGCTTGCCGTTGTCGTTCTTCACCAAGCGCCATATCGGCGACGTAGTGTCACGCTTTGGCTCCATCGATGCTGTGGAACGGACCCTGACGACCCGCGCCATCCAGTCGATCATCGACGGCGTGATGTCGGTCACGCTGGTCGCGATGATGTGGCTTTACGGCGGATGGCTGATCTGGATCGCTCTTGCAAGCCTAGCCGTCTATGCTGCGCTGCGCCTGGCCATCTATCGCCCCTACCGCACCATGGTCGAGGAATCGATTGTCCACGGCGCCCGGGAAACGACGCATTTCATGGAGTCGGTGCGCGGCATCTCCAGTGTCAAGGCGCTGAACTTGGAACCGCGCCGCCGCGGCATCTGGATCAATCACCTGGTCGATCGCGTCAACGCCGAACTGCGCGTCGAGAAGCTGGATGCGGTCTTTGCCGCAGCGGGCACCGGCGTGTTCGGCTTTGACCGGCTACTGGTGCTGTTCTTCGGGGCGCGGGCCATCGTGACGGGGGATCTCAGCATTGGGATGCTGGTGGCCTTTCTGGCTTACAAGGACCAGTTTGCCACCCGGGTGAATGCGCTGGTCGACACCGGGATCATGTTCATGATGCTGTCCCTGCACGGAGAGCGGATCGCGGACATCGCCTTGGCCGAGACCGAGGAACCACCGCCGGCATCCGCACCGGCGGCGCGCGCCCCGTCGGCAAGGCCCGCAACGCTGGAACTGCGGAACGTGTCGTTCCGCTATGCGCCTGAAGACCCCGACGTGCTGTCGGGCCTGTCGCTGCGGATCGCGGCGGGCGAATGCGTGGGCATTGCCGGGCCGTCCGGGACGGGCAAGTCTACCCTGCTGGCCATCGTCGCGGGACTGGCGCGGCCCAGTTCGGGTCAGGTGCTGGTGGACGGCGCGGACCTGGACCGGCTGGGCCGGGCGGCCTATCGCGACCGGATCGGCTGCGTCTTGCAGGACGACCGCCTATTCGCGGGGTCGATCCATGACAACATCGCGGCATTCGACCCCGAGGCCGGTCGGGACGCGGTGATCGCAGCGGCCCGTATGGCGTCGATCCACGACGACATCCTGGCCCTGCCGATGAACTATGAAACTATGGTCGGCGACATGGGCAGCGCCCTGTCTGGCGGCCAGCGTCAACGGCTTTTCCTGGCACGGGCGCTGTTCCGTAAGCCGGATATCCTGATCCTCGACGAGGCCACGAGCCACCTCGACGAGGAAAACGAACGGGCGATCAACGCCGCCGTTCGACGGCTCGACGTGACCCGCATCGTTGTTGCCCACCGTCCCTCTACCCTGGCTGCCACCGACCGGGTGGTGAACCTGGCCGAACTCCGGGGATGGGCGATGGACACGGCTGCGGAATGACCCTCCCGCCCCCCAAAAAGGGCGGGCCAACAGCAAGGAGAAGAAGACATGACGTTCACCAGGCGGATCACCCCGAACGACAACGGGGCGACACTGACCACGCTGCTGGAGGAGCATCTCGACCTCGTGTCGGGCGGCGCCAACCCCGGACCCGGCTGTTCCCACGATTCCAGAAGCTGCGGGCCGTCGCACAACAGCAACACCACCTGCCAGAAGCTGGAGTGATCATGGACCGGAAAACGACCTTGTCGCGGCTTCGGGACCGGATCGGTTCAAAGGCTGCACCCCAAAACCTGACCCCGCTGCTTGACGAACATCTGGAACGGGTGTCGGGCGGTCGAAACTGCGGCTGCGGCCACAGTTCGAACACGAACCATGCCTCGCAAGGCAGCGGAGGCAATCACGTATCCCAGACGCGACCGATGCAGCAGGCGCTTTAAAAACCGCCCTGCCGCTTGACGGGACAGCCTTCGGGCGCCCCTCGCGCATCGCCTTCGGGCGGTGCGCAGTCCGCCAAACCTCCAGAGGACCGCCATGAACAGCCCTCGACAGCACCGCTCGATCGACATCGTCGCCAAAATCACCGAACGCTGCAACCTTGCCTGTACATACTGTTATTTCTTCTTCGGCGGGGACGAAACCTGGCTTCGTCATTCGGCCGTGATGAAGCCCGACACCATCGAGGCACTGGCGCGCTTTCTTGCCCAGGGTGCACGAGAGCTGGAACTGGACGACATTTTCTTGGGCCTTCACGGCGGAGAGCCGCTGCTGATGAAGAAGCCTGCCTTTGACGCGATGTGCTCGCGGCTGCGCCAAGGGCTGCCCGACCATACCCGCCTGTACCTGGGTGTTCAGACCAACGGCATGCTGATCGACGACGACTGGATCGACCTGTTCCAGAAGCACGGTGTCAGCGTCGGGATCAGCCTCGACGGCCCCGCCGCAATCAACGACAAGGCCCGCATCGACAAGAAGGGCAACGGCAGCCATGCGCGCGTGATCAAGGGGTTGCGCATTGCCCAGCAGGCTGCACGGGAGGGGCGGATCGCCGCGCCCGGTTGCCTTTGCGTGATCGACCCCGATCAGGAGCCAGAAACGATCTTTGACCACCTGATCGGTGAACTGGGATTCGCGTCGCTGGACTTCCTGCTTCCGCGGGAAGGCCACGACACCACGATGCCGATCGACGCCGCCAAATGGCGCAGCTTCATGCGCCGCCTGGTTGCGCATTGGACAGACCCGGCGACACCGGATGTCCACATGCGGATTCTGTCCGAACCGTTGACGGGCATGATCGCCGACGAGGGGGTAGCGTGGCGCGACATGCGCCTTGGCAATCGCCACAACATCATCACCGTGACAAGCGACGGCGAATTAGGGCCGGACGACAACCTGAAGGGCCAGGATCTGCGGTTCCAGGAAACCGGAATGACCGTCGCGAACACCAGCCTGCGCGACTTCGTATCCTCTCCGCTGTGGAAGGAAATAGTGCGCGGCGCCGACACCATCCCCGCCCGTTGCGCGAACTGCGACTGGCAGCGGATTTGCGGCGGCGGCGAGATCTTCAATCGCTATGGCCGGGCTAGCGGCTTCAATCGTGAAAGCGTGTTCTGCGACGCCCTGGACGAGGCTTACCTGGCCCTAGCCCAATATGCCGTGGATCACGGCATCCCGACGTCCGAGATCGCAACGCGCCTTTCCGGGGTCCGCACCCATTGGGCACGGGATTTCATGGATCACGCGCCGGCAGCAGTGACGAACGGCACACCGACCTGATCGCCGTCTATGCTCTGTCGGATGCCCCGGTCTCGTCCCGCGCCTGACGTTCTGTTGCATCCAATTGCAGCTCGGAGGTCCGGAAGAGCTCTGACACACGGAATGCTTGCAGGGTTCATCCTTCGAAGTCAGCATGATAACTGAGCGGCATAAAGCAGACCGAAACCCGCCAACTGCATATGAACAGCCCCGCGTTCCTACGGGTGCCTTCACGGTCCAACGCACTTCCAAGGCATTCTCAACGACGTTCCGGATCGAACAGGTGTTATGGATCCGCCCGGGTATCTGGCAGCTTGGATGTCAGACGTGCCTTTAGCATTTCTTTGTCCTGGAGTTTCTTGGTCAGGAGGGCTTCACGAAGCTTGAGGTCCTCTCTGCCCCGGCCGCTCTGATGGCGTTGATCTTGTCAAACACGTGCCCGCAGGCGGAGGAAGGCCAAAGCAATTGATTCATCGCGGCCCAGACCTTCGCCGCGAACTGGTCCAGCGATGCCGGCTTTTGCAGAAGGTTCATGGCAGGATCGAGGACACTGTTATGCACAACGGCATTGCGAGGATATGACCTGCCACAGGATTTGTTTCCTATTCGTGCTCAACCTCCACGCCAATGACCGCTACGCAGTCGCCAGGCTTGACGATTCCAGGGAAATGCCGCGCCATCATCAGGCCGGACCGTCGGGCATGGACGGTGACAGGCGGCAGGCCGGTACGCGTTACAGGAAAGATGCGGGCAACCGGCTGGCCTTGGCTGACGGCATCACCCAAGTCGACCAGGAATTCGATTAGCCCGCCATCCTCGGCGAAGGTGAAGCAATCCTCGTCGGGCATGTCGAGCCATTGCGTGGGCTGTGCCTGAACCTCGCCCTGCATCACGCCTGCGGCGACCAAAAGGTTCCGCAGACCCCGTTTGGCGATGCCGGCGGTGCGCGCCGTCGCGGTGCCGCCGCCGCCCAGTTCGGTGGTGACGAAGGTCTTGCCCATCTCCTCGGCCGCGGTGTCGTACATGCCGACCGCGTCGATTTCAAGCATCTTGACCGACCAGGGCGCCCCGAAGGCACGCACCAGGTCGAAGGACTGCGCCTCCTGCCGCTTGTCGGGCAGGACATGGGCCGCGCAATAAGGCAGGAAATCCAGTGTCTTGCCGCCCGAATGGAAATCCAGCACCACATCGGCCATGGGCAGCAGCACACGCTGGAAATAATCGGCGATCTTCTGGGTCACTGTGCCGTCAGGACGGCCCGGAAAGCTGCGATTCAGGTTGCCCCGGTCGATGGGCGAGGTGCGCGTCCCCGCCCCGAAGGCCGGATAGTTCATCGCGGGCACGATGATGATGCGCCCGGTCACGTCATCGGCCCTGATGGTCGCCGCCAGGTCGAACAGCGCGATCGGTCCTTCGTATTCGTCGCCGTGGTTAGCGCCCGTCAGCAACGCCGTCGGCCCCTCGCCGTTGTTGACGACCGTGATGGGGGTCATGATCGACCCCCAAGCCGCGTCGTCGCGCGAATAGGGCAGGCGCAGGAAACCGTGGCTGACGCCAGGGGCCGAGAAATCCACCGTCGCCGTGATCGGCGACGGCGTCAGCTGCATCTGCAACATGGCCTCAGTCCTTCACGAACAGCTTGCGGGGGACCGATGCCAGCAGCTCGGGCGCGCCTTCGGTGATGATGATGGATTCGGTGATCTCCAGCCCCATCTCGTCGGACCAGAGGCCGGTCATGAAATGGAAGGTCATGCCCGGTTCCAGCACTGTCCTGTCGCCGGGACGCAGGGACATGGTGCGTTCGCCCCAATCCGGCGGATAGCTGACCCCGATCGGATAGCCGGTGCGCCCGTCCTTGACGATGCCGTATTTCTTCAGCACGGCATAGAAGGCGCCTGCGAACTGTTCGCAGGTATTGCCGGCGCGGGCGGCCTCAAGCCCGGCCTCCATGCCCTCCAGCACGGCCTTCTCGCCATCCAGGAACACCTGCGGCGGCTTGCCCAGGAACACCGTCCGCGACAAGGGCGCGTGATAGCGGTTGTGGCAGCCGGCGATCTCGAAGAAGGTCCCCTCGCCCACGCGCATCGGCCGGTCGTCCCAGGTCAGGTGCGCGGCCGCCGCCTCTCGCCCCGAGGGCAGCAGGGGCACGATGGCCGGATAGTCGCCGCCGAAGCCGTCGGTTCCCCGGATCCCCGCGTCATAGATTTCGGCCACCAGGTCGCATTTGCGCATCCCAGGCTCGATCTTCTCGAAGATGCGTTCGTGCATCTTCGTGACGATGGCGCCCGCCTTGCGCATGTAGTCCAGCTCGGTCGGCGACTTCACCGCCCGCTGCCAGTTCACCAGTCCCGTCGTGTCGCTGAAGCGCGCGTCGGGAAGGTGCCTTTGCAGCGCGGCAAAGGCGGCGGCGGTGAACCAATAGTTGTCCATCTCGACGCCGATGCGTTTCGCACCCCAGCCCTTGTCCGTCAGGATCTGCGACAGCAGGTCCATTGGATGCTTCTGGGTGTTCATGACATAATCGTCGGCATAGCCGATGACGTTGGCATCGGTCAGGTAAGCCGTGAAGCGCGCGCCGACCGCGTCCATGCCGCGCCCGAAGAAGATCGGCTCTCCGTCCGGCGGCACCACGACGCATTGGTGGACATAAAAGGACCAACCGTCATAGCCGGTCAGCCAGTTCATGTTGGACGGGTCGGTGACGATCAGCAGATCGACGCCCTTCGCCTCCATCGCGCGGCGGGTCTTGGCAAGGCGTTGCGCGTATTCCTCGCGCGTGAATTTCAGTGCGACATCTGTCATCGGGGTTGCTTTCAACGGGTGAAGGTCTGGCCGGCCCCTGCCTTGGCCGCGCGGCCCAGGGCAAGGGTGGCGATGGCGGTGTCCTGGATGCCGGTGCCGGTCAGGTCGGCCAGGGTGATCTGCGTGTCGTCGCTGCGACCGGGGGCTTGCCCCGCCAGGATCTGGCCCAGTTCCGGGAAACTGCCCTGCAGTCCGGCATGGGCCAACTCGCCCAATGTGCGGGTCTGCGACAGCCGGTCGGCGACGTAGTGGGCGGCAGCGACAAGGTCCGGGGCGATCTCGTTCTTGTGCTCGGCGTCCGATCCCATGGCGGTGACATGGGTGCCCGGCGCGACATGGTGCAGGATGGGAGAGGTCGCGGGCGTGGTGGTGACGACGATGTCGGCCCCGGCCGTTGCATCTTCCACCATCGCGGCGGCGGCGACGGGGATGGACAGGGTGGCGGTCATTTCCCTGGCAAAGGCCCGCGCCATGGCGGGATCGCGCGCCCAGACGGTCGCACCGGTCAGCGGCCGGACCAGCGTCAGGGCCTGCAACTGCATGCGCGCCTGCATCCCCGCCCCCAGGACCGCCGCTCGCGTAGCGCCCCTGCGTGCAAGCGCGTCAGCCGCCACGGCCCCTGCGGCGGCGGTGCGCACGTCGGTCAGGTAGCCGTTGTCCAGAAGCAGCGCCTCGACCAGTCCAGTGGTGGCGGAAAGGACCACCATCATGCCATTCGTCGAGGGCAGCCCAAGCGCCGGATTGCCGAAGAAGCCGGGCGAGATCTTGATGGCGAAATGAGTGAGGCCCGGCACATAGGCGGTCTTCACGTCCACCTCTCCGCGATGTTCGGGAATGTCCAGCCGCAGGATCGGTGGCATAGCCACGGGCTTGGTCGCAAGCGCCACGAAGGCGTCGCGGATGCAGGACACGGCCTCGGCGTCAAGCGGCACAAGCGCGCGCAGATCGGCCTCGGTCAGGATCTTCACCGGCGGTCTCATGCTGCCTCCGAGGCGCCGGACATGACGCGGGCGTGCAGGGCCGGGTCGATGTTGGCCCCGGACAGGATGGTGACCGTTGCACCGGCGGGAACGAATTTTCCAGCTAGAAGCGCCGCAGTGCCGACCGCCGCCGCACCTTCGACCATATGGCCCGCGCGGCCCAGGTGGCGGATGCCTTGGGCAATCTCGGCCTCGGTCAGCAGGATCACGTCGTCCAGCAGGTCGCGGCACAGCGGGAATGTCACGCGGTTCCCCAGTCCGATCCCGCCGCCAAGGCTGTCGGCCAGGCTGGCGGTCTCGGTGACCTCTACCGAGCGGCCCGCGCGGATGCTGGCCGCCATGGCCGCGCCGTTTTCCATGGTCAGGCCGATCACGCGCGTTCCGGGCGACAGCGCCTTGATGGCAACCGCGATACCTGCCGCCAGACCGCCGCCGGACAGCGGGACCAGCACCGCCTCGGGGGCGCCGATCTCCAGGCCGATGGTCCCCTGCCCCGCCACAACGTCGGGATGGTCGAAGGGGGGGATCTCGGTCAGCCCTTCCTCGGCCACGGCGCGCGCGATCTCGACCATCGCCTCGTCCTGGCTTTTGCCGACGATCCTCACCGTGGCGCCCAGATCGCGGATCGCCTGCACCTTGTTCGCGGGCACCAGTCGGGACAGGCAGATGGTGGCCGGAACGCCAAGCGTTTTGGCCGCATGGGCCACCGCGCGTCCATGATTGCCGGTCGAGGCCGTCACCACCCCCCGCACCTTTCCCTGCAGCGAAAGGATCGCATTCGTCGCCCCGCGAAGCTTGAAGGCGCCGGTGGTCTGGAGGTATTCGCATTTTAGCCAGATTGGCTGACCCAGACGTGCCGACAGGGCTGTATCCTCGACCAGCGGAGTCTCGACCACATGCCCCGCGATGCGGCGCGCGGCGGCGCGGATGTCGTCCATGGTGACGGTCATGCAAGCCTCATCAACTGGCCGGGACGGGCCGCGCCCTTGTCCCCGCAGGCCCGCATTGCCGACCAAAGCGTAGCAAGGTTTGCGGAGACGACGGGCAGGCCCACTGCATCCTCGATCCGGGCCGCGATCCCGGCGGCGCGAATGGCGGTGCAGGCGATGAACAGGGCCTGGCTGCCGGGCGCCACGGCGGCGCGGGCGGCCTCGATGATCGTCCCGTGGGACAGGCGGGCCATGGCGCGGTCATCGGTCATGTTCAGGCAAGACAGGCCTTGCAGCACGAACCCGCCGTCTTCGAAGCACTCGGCCATCGGCTGCGTGGTTGGCGGCGTGTAGGGCGTCAGCAGCGTGATCCGGTCGGCGCCAAGCGCCCGCAGCGCCGCGAACCCGGCCGAGATCGGCGTGATCGGTTCCGCCCCCGGCTTGCCCGCCCGGACCGCCGCGCGCACCCGGTCGTCGCCGATTACCACCGATGCCGAGGTGCAGCTATAAACCACGGCGTCCAGCGGCTCGTCCGGCAGGATCAGCGCCGCCGCCCGCGTCACGTCGCCCGCCATCGCGGCCAGGGTTTCCGGCGTGACCGGATTGGCAAAGGGGATCCGCGTGGCATAGACGCCGATGCCGCGCGGCGACAGGGCGGCAAAGTCCACCTCGGTCGTGTGGTCGGTCGCCAGCGTCACCAGGCCCACGCGGCGCGGCAGCGGGCGGTCGTCCAGCGTCAGCGGCAGATCCAGCACGGTCATTTGCCGACCCTTCCATAGTGGCGTTCCAGCCAGCGCAGCCCGATCACCGAAATCACGCTGACGATCAGGAACATCACGCCGACCATCGTCATCGGCTCGACATAACGGTACGAACTGTTGGCGACGGAACGGGCCTGGTTCATCAGTTCCAGCACGGTGATAGCCGACAAAAGCGGCGTTTCCTTGAACATCGCCAGCAGGTAATTCGCCATGGCCGGGATCATCGGCGGCACCGCCTGCGGCAGGATCACATGGATCCAGGTCTGGCGGGCGGTCAGGTTGCTGGCCTTCGCGGCCTCCCACTGGCCCTTGGCCACGGCCTCGATCCCGCCGCGATAAACCTCGGCCGTGTAGGTGGCGTAGTGCAGACCCATGCCGATCACCCCCGCCGTCAGGGCAGGCAGGCGGATGCCCAGATCCGGCAGGACGTAGAAGATGAAGTAAAGCTGCACCAGCAGCGGCGTGCCCCGGATGAACTCGACCACAAAGCCGGTCGTGCGCGCGACCGCACGGTTGCGCGACCGTCGCAGGATGGCAAAGACCAGGCCCAGCACGGCCGCCACCACGGCGCCAAGCGCGGTCGCGATCAGCGTGACCCGGAAACCCGCAAGAAGCTGGGGCAGGATCGACCAGGCGAAGTCCCAATCCCATTCCATCAGCGCACCCCGTCGAGGCCGCGCGTCACGCGCCGTTCATAGCTGCGGATCGCAAGCGACAGGACCGAGGACATTGCGAAATACAGCACCAGGATCGTGACGAAGGGCAGCAGGGTACTGCCGGTCTGGGACCGCACCACCTGCGCCTGGAAGGTCATGTCGGCCAGCGAGATCAGCGACACGACCGACGTGGCCTTCAGAAGCTCGATGGCGTTGTTGCCGAAGGTCGGCAGCATCAGCGGCAGCGCCTGCGGCAGGATGACATGGCGCATCCGCTGGAAACGGGTCAGGTTGACGGCGATGCAGGCCTCGTACTGGTCGCGCGGCACGGCCAGGATCGCGCCGCGCACGACCTCGGCCCCATAGGCGCCCACGTTCAGCCCAAGCGCAAGCACGCCTGCCTGCATCGGCGTGGGCGCCCAGAGGCCGGTCATGGGCAGGACGAAATAGATCCAGAACAACTGAACGAAGATCGAGGTGCCCCGGAAGAACTCGATATAGGCGGTGGACAGCCAGCGCAGCGCGGCAAGTCGCGAGATGCGGCCAAGGCCTGCGACGAACGCCACCACCAGGGCCAGGGCCGACCCCATCAGGGTCAGCTTGATGGTCACCCATGCCCCCTGAAGGATAAGCGTCAGATATCCAGACCAGTCGCCCATGCGCCGATGCCGCCTTTCTTCTGTCGGATGGATGGGCGGGATCCGGTCCCGCCCCCGTGATCATTCCTGCGCGCAGAGCGTCTCGCGGTTGGTCGAGATCGCGGCCTGGGCCGAGAAGCCGTAAGGCTCGATGATCCTGGCGAACTCGCCCGATTCCTTCAGCTTGGCCAGTTCCACGTCAAAGGCGTCGCGCAGGTCGGTGTCGCGCTTGTTGAAGGCGGCGCCGTCGCAATAGACAGGGGCGCCCACGACCGGGGCAAAAACTTCCAGCTTGTCGTCGCCTGATTTCGCCAGCAGGTCATTCAGCGACAGGACCGGCAGCGAATAGGCGTCGATCCGGCCGTCCTGCACCATCTTCAACCCCGATTGCGCATCGGGCACCACGATCAGACGGTCGCGCGGAACGCCGGCGTCAAGGGCCAGCTTTTCCTCGGTCCCGCCGCCGGGGGCGCCCAGGCGGGCTTCGGGATCATTGGCGAAATCCTCATAGGACTGGAAGCCCTTGGGATTGCCCGCCGGCAGCAGCAGCGCCTCGGCGTCGCAGAGGATCGGTTCGGAATAGGCCACCGCATCGCAGCGTTCGGGCTTCATGAACAGGCCCGCGGTAATGGCATCGACGCGGCCTGCCTGAAGGCTGGGGATCATCGCGCCGTAATCGAGGATGGAGGCTTCCAGATCTGCGACGCCAAGCGCGGCAAAGACCGCGCGCGCCACATCGGGCGCGGCGCCCGAGACCTTGCCGTCGGCGCCGATGGCGGTAAAGGGCGGCTCGTTGCCGATGGCGATGCGGACGGTGCCGGCATCCTTCAGGTCGTCCAGCTTGTCGGCCAGGGCGGGAAGCGGGGCTGCCAGAAGAACGGCAGCGATCAGGCATGTTTTCATCGTTCTCTCCTGTTGGGTGTCCATCACACGCGCTGTCCGGCAGCGATGATCTTGCGCAGGAAGGACTTCGTGCGGTCCTCTTGCGGCGCGGTGAAGATCTGGTCGGGCGGGCCCTGTTCGACGATGCGGCCCTTGTCGAAGAACAGCACGCGGTCGGCGAAATCGTGGGCAAAGCCCATCTCGTGCGTGACCAGCAGCATGGTCATGTCAGTCTCATTGGCCAGGCGCTTCATCACCTCCAGCACCTCCTCGACCAGTTCGGGGTCAAGGGCCGAGGTCACCTCGTCGAACAGCATGATCTGCGGCTGCAGGGCCAGGGCGCGGGCAATGGCCACGCGCTGCTTCTGGCCGCCCGACAACTGGCTGGGCATGTAGTCGGCCTTATCGGCCAAGCCCACCATGTCCAGCAATTCGCGGGCGCGGCGTTCCGCATCGGGGCGCTTTTCGCCCTTGGTCAGGATCGGCGCCATGGCGATGTTCTGCAGCACGGATTTGTGCGGAAACAGGTTGAAATGCTGGAACACCATGCCGATGTGGCGGCGCATCTTGTGCAGGTGGGCCTCGTCGGCCGGAACTTCGGCGCCGTTCTTCGTCATGTGGTAAAGCGGCTCGCCGCAAACCTCGATCCGGCCGCCCGAGATATCCTCCAGCGTCATCAGGATGCGCAGGATCGTCGTCTTGCCGGACCCCGACGGGCCGATCAAGGCCAGCTTCTCGCCCTTCATGACGTCGAAGTCGAGGCCGTCAATGACGGTCAGCGTCCCGAAGGATTTCCGAAGGTTCTGGATGCGGATGATCGGCTGGTCCAAGATGTCCCCCTGGCTGTCACCGCGACCTTTGACGCTGGATTAAATCAGGTCAATACAGAAAATAATATCATATCAATTTTAGCTGGGCCTTTGCCTAGCCGATCAGCGGAAGCAGCGGCTCGGCCGCGCTGCCGAGGCAGTCCGTCACCAGCGAAAGACCCTTGCGCAGGTCGCTGGCGCTGGTCGAACCCAGGGCGATGCGCACCGCATCGCGCCGCCCGCGGTCGTCGATCCGAAAGGCCCCGCCCGAGGCCACTGCGACGCCGCGACGCCGCGCCTGGGCCACGAAATCGTCCTCGTTGCTGCCAGGGGGCATTTCCAGCCAGAGGTGCAGGCTTTGCGGATGGGCGTGGAAGGATGCCTCGCCCAGAACCTCCTGCGCGATCTGGTGGCGTTCGCGCAGCGCCTCGCGCTGCCACAGGATCAGCCGGTCCACGGTGCCGTCCGTGATCCAGTGGCTGAGCAGTTCCACCATCGCAGGCGTCGCCATCCAGTTCGTGACCAGATGGCGGTTGGCGGTCGCAAGCGCGATGCGCGGCGGGGAAGCCAGCCAGGCGACGCGCAGGCCGGGCAGCGTCGATTTGGTGAAGCCGTTGACATAAAGGACTCGTTCCGGCGCTAGGGTGGCAACGGGCGGCGGACGATGCTCGATCATGCTGTTCAGCATGTCGTTCTCGATGATCTGGATGTCGTGGCGGCGGGCGACCTCAACCAGTTCGCGGCGGCGTTCCAGGCTGCTGACGATGGCCATCGGATTGATTGCGGAAGGCTGTATATAGACCGCGTGAAGGCTGCCCTTGCGGGCCAGATGGTCGAGGGCGTCGGGCAGGATGCCGTCCCGGTCGAAGGGCAGCCCTTCAAGGTGCAGGCCAAGGTATTTGGACAGGGGGATCAGAAGGTGGTGCGTCAGGGTCGCCGCCGCGATCGTGCCCCCTGCGGGAACCGCGCTCATCACGGCGGTGGTGACGGCCGAAGTTGCGCCATCGGTGATGGTGATGTTGTCCGCCGTCACATCCAGACCGTTCCGCCCCATCCAGTCCGCCGCGATCTGCCTGTGTCCGGGCATGACCGAACTTGGCCGGAACGCCAGGGCCGCCGATTCGGTCAGGTTGTCCGCCACCCAGTGCAGGCCCTTGCGGAATATCTCGACATGCCTGCGTTCGGTGACGGGCTTCAGGATCGACAAGTCGATCAGCGCGGCCTCTCTCTGGGCAAGATAGGGCGCGCGATTTTCCGACGCCGGGGAAAGCACGAAGGATCCCCGCCCCACCTCTCCGACCACAAGGCCGCGTCGGATCAGTTCCTCATAGGCGCGCGACACGGTCTGGACGGACAGGCCAAGATCATCGGCAAGCTTGCGATGCGGCGGAAGGCGGGCGCCGGCCGCGACGATGCCCTTGGCAATCGCCTGCGCGAACTGGTCGGCCAACGACTGATAGGCGGGACGACGCAGGGTCGCGGGGTTGGGAAGCCAGGACGTCATCATGATCCACGCCGAAGATGCATGGGGCATAATGACATGATTTCTGCAGGCCTGACCAGCGATGTATTTCGGTGCATGCCCCCGATTGAAGTGAATTTGTGCTGGTTTCAGGCCGGCCCGCGCCGATGCCGGCCGGCCACGGCCCTGTCGATGCAGACGACCTTGGGCTGGGTCATGTCCTCATAGGCGAAGCGGACGCCTTCGCGGCCCATGCTGCCATGCTTGAACCCGCCGAAGGGCATCGCATCGAAGCGGTAATCCGACGAGTCGTTCACCATCACGCCTCCCGCTTCGATCCGCCTTGCAGCGTCCAGCGCCAGGCCGAGATCTGATGTGAAGATCCCTGCATGCAGGCTGAAGTCGATGGCGTTGGCCATCTCGATTGCCGCGTCGAAGCTGTCGAACGGCTCCAGCGTCACGATGGGGGCGAAGGCTTCCTCGGACCAGATGGCCGCTTCATGCGGCACATTTTCCAGAACGGTCGGCGCATAAACGGCGCCTTCGCGGCGATGCCCGGTCAGGACGCGCGCACCAAGGGCCAGGGCCGCGTCAACGGCAGCTTCCGCGCGTTCCGCCGCAACGTCGGAGATCATCGGCCCCACATCGGTGGTTTCCAGCAAGGGATCGCCCGCGACAAGCCGGGCGGTGCGGGCGACGAAACGGTCGCGGAACGTGTCATAGACCTGCCGTTCGACAAGGATCCGCTGCGTGCCGATGCAGTTCTGCCCCGCGGCCCAGAAAGCGCCGGAAACCGATACCTCGACAGCGTGGTCCAGATCCGCATCCGCCATGACGATGACAGGCGCGTTGCCGCCCAGATCCATCGCCAGCTTCTTCAGCCCCGCCCCGCGGGCGATGGCCTCGCCGGTGCGGAAGCCGCCGGTGAAGGACACCATGCGCACCTCGCGCGCCGCGACAAGGGCCGCGCCCAGGTCCGCCCCTCCGACTGCGGTGGTGACGACCTCGTCGGGCAGCCCCGCGTCGATCAGCGCCTGCACCAGCGACAAGGCCGACAAGGGGGCCAGTTCCGACGGCTTGAGCAGGACGGCATTGCCCCCCGCAATGGCTGGTCCAAGCTTGTGAGCGACGAGGTTCAGCGGATCGTTGAAGGGCGTGATCGCCAGGATGATCCCCAAGGGTTCGCGGCTGAACCAGCCCATGCGGGATTCGGATCCGGCATAAGCGTCGAAGGGGACGACCTCGCCCGCGTTGCGGCGGACTTCCTCGGCCGAAAGCTTCAGGGTGTTGACGCAGCGCCGGACCTCCTTGCGGGCCTGGCGGATGGTCTTGCCGGCTTCGGCGGTGATCCGTCGGGCATGGACCTCGAGATCGGCCCTGATGCGGTCGGCGGCGTTTTCCAGGATCTCGGCACGCCGATGGCGTGGCAGGTCGCGGGCCAGGATCGCACCGCGGCGGGCCCTGTCCAGCAGCATCCCGGCATCGGCTGCCGAAGTCTGTACGACGGCGCCGACGAGCAAGCCGGAAAACGGGTTTCGGACGGTGATGTCGGTGGTTGCGAAAGACGAGATGGAGTTCACCATCGGCTCCTGTGACCTGTCAAAGGGTGCAAGGCATCGACTGCGGGTTCGAAGGAACCGCAGGACGGGGATCGGTCGGGGACGCCGTGGCGCCCCCGCCGGAAGGCATCTGCAATCAGGCGAGCGCGGTTTCGCCCGCAAGCTCGTCCATCACCTCGCGCGCGGCCTCGGCCGCCAGGCCGACGATCTGGTCCACTTCCTCACGCGTGACGACAAGGGGGGGCGCAAAGCCCAGGATGTCGCCATGCGGCATAGCGCGGGCAATCAGGCCGCGGGCACGCGCAGCCGCAGAAATCCGCGCGCCGACCTTCAGGCCCGCATCGAAGCGGGTCTTCTTCTCCCGGTCGGCGACGAACTCGACCGCCCCCATCAGACCGACGCCGCGCACCTCGCCCACGATCGGCATCTGGGCAAAGGCCTTGCGCAGCTCCGCCTGGAAGTATTCGCCCGTGATCCGCGCATTGCCCGGCAGATCCTCGCGTTCGACGATGTCCAGCACAGCATTGGCGCAGGCTGCGCCGATGGGATGGCCGGAATAGGTATAGCCATGCGAGAACGACCCGATCCGGTCCGCCGCGTCCTCCATAACCTGATAGACCTTCTCGCCCACGATGGCCGCCGACAGCGGGACATAGGCCGAGGTCAGGCCCTTGGCGACGGTGATCAGGTCCGGCTCCATCTCGTACTTGATGCTGCCGAACATGGCGCCGGTGCGGCCAAATCCGGTTACCACCTCATCGGCGATCAGCAGGACGTCATACTTGCGCAGCACCGCCTGGATCGCGGCCCAATAGCCTTCGGGCGGCGGGGTGATGCCGCCCGTTCCCAGCACCGGCTCACCGATAAAGGCGCCGACGGTATCCGGGCCTTCGCGCAGGATCAGGTCTTCAAGCTCCTGCGCGCGACGGGCCGAGAATTGCAACTCGGTCTCGCCCGGCTCGGCGCCCCAGTAATGATGCGGCGCGCCGGTGTGCTTGATCAGGCCCATCGGCAGGTCCATGTGATCGTGATAGAAGCTCATGCCCGTCATGGAGCCGGAGATCACCGAGCAGCCGTGATAACCGCGTTCACGGGAAATGATCTTCTTCTTGCCAGGCTTGCCCCGCAGGTTGTTGTAATACCAGACCAGCTTTGCCTGCGTCTCGTTGGCATCCGATCCCGACATGCCATAGAACACCTTGCTCATCTTGCCTGGCGCCATGCGGACCAGCCGGTCGGACAGGCGCGCAAGCTCCTCGGTCGTATGGGCCGCATAGCTATGGTAATAGGCCAGTTGATAGGCTTGGCGGCTGATCGCCTCGGCCACCTCGTCGCGGCCATAGCCGATGTTGACGCAATAAAGCCCGGCAAAGGCGTCGATCAACTGGTTGCCCTTGGCGTCCTGGATGCGGATGCCCTTGCCCCCAGTGACGATCGTCGGATCGCCCGTCTTGCCCGTCGCGAAATCCTTCAGCTGCGTGAAGGGATGAAGGACGCTGCGGCGGTCCATGTCGGCGATGTCGCGGATGTCGAGGCTCATGGGAATCCTTGATGTCAGATGATCGGCAGGTGACGCCAGATTACCCCCAAGTTAGCGCCTTGCATCAGTTGTTTTTCTGCAAAATCCGATATGAGATGCAGAAAAACTGCGCACTTTACACTTCTCAAATGGATTTATGTCGTCATGGACTTGGACAGCATTGACCGCCGCCTTCTTCAGGCGGTTCAGGAAAACAATCGCCTCCCGACCGAGCAACTGGGTGAACTGGTCGGCCTTTCCGCAACGGCCTGCCAGCGACGTCTCAGGCGGTTGCGGGCCGAAGGCGTGATCGAGGCGGATGTGTCGATCATCGCGCCCGAAGCCCTTGGCCGCCCGGTGCAGGTGCTGGTTCAGGTGTCCCTCGAACGCGAACGGGCTGACATCATCGACCGCTTCAAGGCGGCGATCAGGAAAACGCCCGAGATCATGACGGGCTACTATGTGACGGGTGAGGCAGATTTTATTCTGGTCGTGACCGCACGCGACATGGCCGATTACGAACAATTCACGCGCCGCTTCTTCTATGAGAACTCACACATCAAGGGCTTCAAGACCATGGTCGTCATCGACCGGGTCAAGGCAGGGTTTACGCTGCCAGTTGAATAAACATAAGCAGGAGGTTGAATGGCTCAAGCTCCCAGAATGGTAGGAAGGAGACCCCGGCTGCGCTTCGACTCAAGCGGTCAAGCAGTCAATACGAGGCTAAGACAATTGATTTTCATGCGCAGATGCTGGCTGCACATCCAATGGTCTCCCAAGCGACAACAGGTGTGGCTGAATCCATAAACCGGATGCAGGATAAGGCGCGTGCCTTAGCCAAAAATAACCCCCGATTGCGGAGGTTATCAGTGTCCTTAGATTGCGAAATCCTCGAGCGACTTTCCGGCTTCCAAGGCTTCGGCAATCCAACCGGGCTTGCGGCCGCGCCCGCTCCAGGTCAGCTCAGAGTTTTCCGGATGGCGGTATTTCGGCTCCGCCTTTTGCTTGGCGGGCTGAGCGGCCAGCATGTCTTCAAGCGAGGCAAAGCCCGCGGCCTTGGCGATCTCGGTCGCCTTCTGGATGGCGTCCTTCTTGCGGCGGTTCTCGAAATCGGCAATGGCGGCTGCGGATTTCTTGTTGATCTCTTTCAGCTGCTCGAGCGACAGCTCGTTGTAATTGATGTCCATGACGGTCTCCTTAAATGCCTTTCGCAATACAGAAACTATCGCTGACAGGAAAGCCTCTCATCTGCAGGGCAGGTTTGATCTACAACGATAAATCGATTTACTTGAGGTCGAGCTCAATCCAAACCGGCGCATGATCGCTGGCTTTCAGCCGACCTCGCATATCCCTATCAACACCGGCGTCTTTGAGCCTTGCTGCCAAATCGGGAGAGAGCAGCAGGTGATCGAGCCGCAATCCGGCATTCCGCTCCCAGGCTTGTCGCAGATAATCCCA
>NZ_BNCL01000029.1 GCF_014656455.1 Paracoccus aerius | reverse complement strand
GGATAGGCGGGGGTGAATCTCGGCTTTGACATAGGGCTCATCCTTTGAGTGTTTTACTCTCCGGTAAACCCGGGGCGGTTCATGCACGACTGTGCCTTCGCCACGCTCACGCATTTGCGGGATCAGCAGGCGGTCAAGCCGGACCGTCGCAAGGAGATTGAGGTTCAGCTCAGCGAGCCAATGTTCATCTGTCAGTGCAGCGAAGCCACCCGCAGGCGAAGCCGAGCCACCGACGACATGGGCTAGGATGTCGATGCCGCCCAGAAGCTCGATCGCCGCCTTGGCCAACGCTTCGCTGCCTTCTGGCGTCGTCAGATCAGCCTGCACATATTCAACGCCCTTGATGGGATCCTTGATCGCGCGGGCGGCGGTGATGACACGGGCTCCACCGGCCAGAAATCGCTCAACCGTGGCGCGGCCTAGACCCTTGGTGCCACCGCTGACGAGCACGCGCTTACCGGCGAACTCAGTGGGATCGACCTTGATGTTCATACCGTGGTCTCCAGCGTCTTGATGGCGCCTTGCACCAATGTGAACCGATAAGTGAAGCGGAGCGGGCTGCCCGGGAAGTCGCCATGGGCAGGTCCCTCGACGACGACCTCACCCCCCTCTTCCCGGACAGTATCGGGCATGAAGATAGCCTTCACCGGGATCACTTCATGCTCGAAAAGCTGGCGGATCGCCGCCTGTCCCTCGAAATGCTTGCCGTTGTCGATGAAGACGGCGTTGTTCAGGAAGGGTTTCAACATGCCGTCGATGTCGAGGCGGGCGTTCGCCTCGACATAGTCGGCGATTGGCTTGGGTAGATCCACTGACATGTTCATCTCCTTGACTGTCATAAGGCCAATCTAGCGATGGACTTTCCTCCTGATAATTAAGACAAATCGTGATGAGGTGTTACGAAGAACGGGACAATGGCACACCATTCTCTGACCGAGCTTGAGGCGGTCCTCGCCATAGTGCGGTGCGGCTCGTTTCGAGCAGCAGCGCTCGAACTCGGCATGTCGACCACGGCAATCAGCAATGCAGTGGGCAAGCTCGAGCGGGAGCTTGCCGTGCGATTGTTCAACCGCACCACGCGTAGCGTCTCGCTCACCTATGCAGGACGGATCTTCGTCGCACAGATCAAACCAGCTCTCGAAGATATTCAGAAAGCGATGGATACGGCACGCTCCCAGCAGGAGACGCCTTCCGGCACCTTGCGCATCAATGCCTTCGCGACGGCGGGGCGCGAGATAATGGCACCACTGGTCCTGAGCTATCTGCAACGCTATCCGCAGGTCCATATCGACATCGTCACCGAGGGGCGGCTTGTTGACATCGTGGCGGCGGGCTTCGATCTGGCAGTGCGTAGCGCAGGTCTGGTGCCCACCGACGCAATCGCCATACCGCTTGGTCAGAAGCGGCGCATTACGGTTGCCGCATCTCCCGCCTTTTTCGAACACAGGGCTGTGCCCAAAGTGCCCCAGGAACTGCTGTCCTATCCCTGCGTTCGAGGGCGACTTCCCGATGGCGCACTGCTCCGATGGCGGTTCGAGAAGGGCGGCGAAGAACTGCAAGTCGACGTCGAGGGGCCGATCACTCTTGACGAAGCATCCCTGACGCGGATCGCGGTGACAAACGGCGTGGGGATCGGATATTTCATGGAAACAGATGTACGCGAGGACATCGCTGCGGGACGACTGGTGCGCATTCTGGAAGACTGGACGCCGCCGCTCGAGCCGCTGTGCCTCTATTATTACAATCGGCGCAATTCTTCCGCCGCATTTCAGGCCTTTATCGCCCTCGCGCGAGAGTTCGCTGCCGGACGGCTCGTGCAGCCCTGATCGTGGCTGCTGCGCGTTGGGGTGGCGCACAATTGAAATCTGCTTCCGGCTCACCTTCGCGCTTCGATTAAAGGCATCAGTGCTGCCGCCGTCGCGCGAGTGCGGGTTTCTGCGCTGAGCACGAACGGCCGGTTCTGGGAGCGTAACTGCGCAGCCCTGGCATACGTTGACCGGCAGCTAAGGGCCGGAAATTACACTTTGGCTAGTCGGGCCTTCGCATTCTCTATGTCTATCAAACGTTCATCTGCTGGGCATAGCGGCGGACATGGGCTGAACCCTGAAACAAGCGGCTCCTGCTGTCCAAGAAACGTGTCAGGAAATCAGCTGTCCGGAATACCATCTCCGATTTTCAGCTTGGACATGGTACTTGTCGCAAAGGGACGTGGAGCAATGGCTCCTTGTGTCGCCTATTAGCTCCGGATGAGCTCAACCTCTACGCCGATGTCGAGGCCGGCCCAGGCCTGGTCTGCAGTCAGGGCAGGCAATCCGAGTTCGGCTGCCAGGGCAAGACATGCCCGATCCCCCAGCGACAGCCCGTAATTCCGGGTGGTCGGGCGCAGATGACCAATCGCGTATGCTTGGGAGGCGCTGAGAGGTCGGACATCAAGAGGAAGGCTGCCAAGCACATCTTGCACTTCTTCAGCACTCAGGCCTCGCTCGCGTAGCTTGGACACGACCTCCGCGAAGTTGGCGGCGCCAATCACAGCGGTAGGCAACGCTTCAATAACGCGCTCACTGCCCGACTCCCCGTTGAGAAGGCAAAGCAGGGCAGAGGCGTCCAGGACCACGGCCTTACTCACGCTCTGCCTCGCGCCGCCGGTCGGCGATCAGCTCGGCCGCCAGCGAGATACCCTCGGGCACGTGGCGCCGCAATATGGCCTGGGCTCTCGCAACGGCTTGCGAAAGCGAACGGACACGCAGCTCTCCATCTTCAACGTCGACAAGCACAGTATCGCCTGTGGCAATCCCAAGCTCGCGGCGCATGAGAGCCGGAATGACGAGCTTGCCTCCTTCGATAATCCGGACCCGCTGGGCTGTCATGGTTTGCATCCTTCCTTAGGTCATCTTTCCAGATCTGATACCTGCCAGTGTATATGGTATCGGGTGGATAAAAAAGTCAGAAGCATTGTGACGAAAAGGCACCGGCCAACCGTCGCCCTACCCTGCTGTGTCACGTTTGGGCACACTTATAGGTGACATTCGGATGTGACGGCTTGGAGTGTCACAAATGAGTGGCAAAGATACCTTTGCGACAGTATCAGGACCTCAACCACCCTAACGTGACAGATTGCCCATGCCTCGGATTGGATACGCCCGCGTCAGCACGTCGAGCTAGGATCTCGACATACAGAAAGCCAGGCTGAAGACGGCAGGTTGCGAGATCATTCGCGCCGAGACCGGGTCGGGGGCGTCCCGCGACGGTCGCAGCGAATTGGCAACGGTTCTGGAGTTTCTGCGCGCGGGCGACGAGTTAGTCGTGCATCGTCTCGACCGCCTCGGTCGGTCAACCCGCCACGTGCTGAACCTTGTGCATGAGTTGGATGCCAAGGGAACGTCGCTCCGCGTTCTCGAACCCGAAGTGACCACGGCCGGGGACATGGGGCGGATTGTCATCACTGTCCTCGGCATGGTGGCCGATATGGAGCTGAAGTTCATTCGTGATCGTCAGCGCGCCGGCATTGAGGCGACCAAGGACGGGAGCAACCTTGGCGAAGCGATCATCGACATCTTCCGAGTCGAAGACGCCATGCTCGTGGAGCACGGGGATGTCATCCAGCCACTGCCCACAGAGGCAGCCAATGACAACACGATGTTCTGACTCGGACGAGCACGAGGGGGCGCGACAGTCCGTGCCCCGGTTTCAGCAGTCTGGCCGCTAGGTGATCCCGTCGATGATCCCACCCTCCACCCGTAGCGCGGCGCCGGTCGTAGCGCTGGAGAACGGCGAGGCGAGGTAAAGGCAAAGGTTCGCCACCTCTTGCGGCGTGGCGATGCGGTCGATCAGGTTGTAGCCGGGGTTGTCGGCGAGGAAGGCCCGCTCGATGGCTTCCGAGTCTCCACCAGCTCTATCTAAGGCGGCCAGAGCGCTGTCGGTCCGGGTCAGGCCGGGAACCACGACATTTGCTGTGACCCCACTGCCTGCCAGTGCCTTGGCGTAGGCGCGCGAGACGGCTTGCAGCGCCGCCTTGGAGGCAGCGTAAGGAGCCATGTCCACTGGCACGTTGTGTGCCATCTGGCTGGAGACAAAGATCAGCCGGCCCCAGCTTTTCTCCTTCATCCGCGAGACGTAATGCCGGGAGAGGCGGGCGGCACTGATCACGTTGACATCAAAAGCCGCCTGCCAGTCCTCATCCTCAAGATCGAAGAGCGGCTTGGCGTGATAGGTCCCAAGGCTGTTCACCAGGATGTCCGCCTCGGGCACGGCTTCGAACAGGGCCTGCGCGCCGGATGGCGTCGCCAGATCGGCCGCCAGTCCCATGATGGGTACGCTTGCGCCCTCCGCGCGGATCATGGCACAGGCATCATCCACCCGCGCGGAGCTGCGGCCAGTGATCACAACCTCCGCGCCCGCCAGCGCCAGCCCTTGGGCCACCGCCAAGCCGATGCCGGCCGTAGAGCCGGTCACAATGGCTCGCTTGCCTGTCAGGTCAATTTGCATTGCATCCTCCTGAGAGCGCCTGCCGGACAGAGCGACATCCCTTGGCAACGACTGCCTTGGAAGCCGCTGTGTTGTTGTGGATAGGCCTCATGCGTCGTCTGACCGAGTCCAGTTGATGATCAAGTCTTCGCGGAAGGCGAAGCGCTGCAGATGCTTGGCCACGACGTCCTGAAGCCGCTCAAGCCCATCGCCCGCATCATCGCTGACCTGCAGAACCAGTGCGGCCTCGGTCGCCGACAGGTCCACGTGCTGGCCGTCGCCGAACGCGATCCTGCCGGTGTTCGGGTCGAACTCGACGGTGAAGCGGTGGCTCCAGTGCTTGCAGAGCTGCTGCAGATAACGGCTGGCATGTTCGGTCGCCACACGGGCTGTGGATGTTGTCATGGTTTCCCCTATCATGTTCTTGGGCAGTCTGATCGTCATCGACTTGCATTCAGTGCTGTTTGTCCAAGATCAGACTCACTGGAGGGCCAGGGCCATGTGCTTTGGCAATAACGCCAGCAAGCGCAAATAGCGCGGCCTGGTAACGACACAGGGACTTCCACCGACAGTGCCTGAATGTCCCAAAAGATGAGTTGCTCAGGAAAATGGGGCGCGCAGCACCAGGGTGATGCCCCAGGGATCGGCAACTTCCACCAAGCGTGCATGCTCTCGTGGCGTCAGACGCTCTGCACGATGGAGCAGCCCCGCCTGCACCTGGGCATCGGCAGGTACGACCTCGAAGGCCAGCAGTCCTGTGGCACCCGGCTGTGTGCGACCTGCACCGGCGCTGTTCCAGACGTTGCCGGCAATATGGTGATGGTATCCGCCGGATGAGAAGAAACTCGCTCCCGGCACGCGGTGGACCACATCGAGGCCCAGCAGCCCCGAATAGAAGTCCTCGGCCTGCCCGAGGTCCCCGACCTGCAGGTGGACATGACCAACGATCGTTCTTTCGGGCAGACCCTTCCAGTTCCGGTTCCGGGCTTGGCGCGCCAGGTTCTGCAGGTCCAGCCGCCGCGTGGCCATGTCGACCATGCCGCTCTGCCAGATCCAGGTGTGGCTGGGGCGGTCCCAGTAGATCTCGATGCCGTTGCCCTCGGGATCAGCCAGGTAGACTGCCTCGCTCACCAAGTGGTCCGAAGCCCCCTGCAGCGGCGCCCCCAGATCGGCGGCATGCAGCAGCCATTCCGCAAGGTCGGCTCGCTCCGGCAACAGAAAGGCGGTGTGGAACAGCCCGGCCTCAGTGCGGCTGGCCAGTCGCGCTGCAGGGTCCTCGATCAACTCAAGCAGGACGGTCGAACCCACGCCCAGGCTTTGGCGTCGCGCACCCTGCTCGATCACCGAAAGTCCGATGATGTCGCGGTAGAAGCGGCCAACCGTGTTCAGGTCACGCACCCGGAGGGTGACCGAGCCGAGGCGCAAGGGCGCACCTGCGGAGGTCATGCCGGCGGGGGATCCGTCGCCGGCAGAGGTCCGGCCGGCAAGACTGGCAGTCAGAAGTGCAGCGGAATGAGTCATGATGGTGCGTCTCGTCAACATGGGGTTTCCGGATCAGCGAAGGGTGGCTCGGGTCAAGGACGTGGGACGGAGGGCGTATACGCCATCGCCCAGCAGAGCCACGGCCATCAGCCCGCTGATCCAGAGCGCCAGAAACTCCCACCCGCCACCGGCATTGTCGAAAAAGAAGCCTGCAGGCCCATGCACCGTGATAATGGCACCGAGCAGGATCGGGATCAGCGCCGGAGCCACCAGACGCGCATAGATGCCGGCAACAAGGGCGATGCCGCCCGCAAGCTCGGCCAGGATGACCAGGTAGGCAGCAGTGCCGGGCAAGCCCAGGCTTTGAAAGAACTGGGCAGTGCCGGAGGGCGTGAAGACGAACAGCTTCAACCCGGCATGGGCCAGAAACAGGAGGCCGAGGGATACCCGAAGAAGGGTGGCGGCATAGGGAGCGGTGCGGGCGTCGATCATGGTGTCTCTCCGGATTCGGTGTGATCAACAGATGCGCCTTGCCGATCACAATGATAATCCTGTTTCGAAGATGAACAGCTCACACTGTGGGAGTGAGGCGAATGCTGGATCGGTTTACAGGGATGCAGGTCTTCGCGCGCCTTGTCGGCACCGGCTCCATCTCGGGTGCGGCACGTTTGATGGGCATGTCAGCCACCATGGCGACGAAGCACATCAACGCCCTTGAGGAGCAGCTTGGTGTCAAGCTAGTGCATCGCACGACCCGCAAGGTCACCTTGACCGAGGCGGGGCGGGATTATCTTGAGAGTGTCGAGCGTATTCTGACCGAAGTGGCCGAGGCCGAAGCCATTGCCATCTCGGGCCGCGTGGAGGTCAAAGGCGTGCTGCGCGTGAGTGTGCCAGTTTCCTTCGGCGTTCTGGAGATTGCGCCACTGCTGCCCACCTTTGCCCGGTGCCATCCGCAGCTGCGGGTGGATCTGGGTGTCAGCGACCGTAAGGTCGACCTGATCGACGAAGGATGGGACGTTGCCGTGCGTATTGGAAAGAACCCCGACCCGACCATGATCGCGCGCCGGCTTGCTCCCTGCCATACCATCGTGGCAGCCGCGCCGGCTTATCTTGTGCAGAAGGGAACCCCGCAAACGGTGGCTGATCTGGCCGCCCACAACTGCCTCATCTATACGCTGGCCAGCGAGGCGGGTTCCGGGCAATGGTTCTTTGGTGCAAACCAGCAAATCGGGGTCCCGGTCCGGGGCAATCTGCAGGCCAGCAATGGTGACGTGCTGGTTGCTGCAGCTCTGGAAGGACAAGGCGTAATCTGCGAGCCAACCTTCCTTGTCGGCGATCACATCCGGGCAGGGCGACTTGTCGGTCTTCATCTGGACCACCCTCCAGCCGAGGTGCCCGGGGTCTATGCCACTTATCCTGTGAGCCGACGCGTTCCTGCAAAAGTGCGCGCTTTTGTGGATTTTCTTGTCGAGCAGATAGGATCCCCGCCGCGATGGGACCGGGGCCTGGCACTGTCGGGGTCTTAAAGAAACTTACGTATGTGCGGTGTCACTCGCAGTCGCGTGCTGTGATGTGCATGCCTTGACATGCAGTGCGGCGTCGCCCGAGTTTTGGATGTCAGCTAACGGCCGACTGCTCTTGCTGCGCATGCATCCGCTGCGGAGGTGGCGAATGTCAGAAAAGGGCTCCTCGCGTCACGCGCGGGGCCGACCCCCAGTGGCCGCTTCGTCCCAATCGCTCCAGGTCGCTGGCTACGTTAGTTCTGTGATCCCGCCTGCTGTCGGTCGATGGGAAACATATCCTCACCGTAATGGTGCAGCTTAACGTGATGGCTGCGGCAGAGCCATCGCACGTTTAGCGGTTCATCATATCGGTCGTGATGGGCATCGACCCTTGCCGCCCCGCAGACCTCGCAGCCCTGCTTTTCCAGTGCGCCAGACATGAGCGCCCGCTGAACCGCAAG
This sequence comes from Paracoccus aerius, assembly GCF_014656455.1. GTDB lineage: Bacteria > Pseudomonadota > Alphaproteobacteria > Rhodobacterales > Rhodobacteraceae > Paracoccus > Paracoccus aerius. Next base: position 14,681 of record NZ_BNCL01000029.1, on the reverse strand, counting down.
ATGGGCCTGATACTTCGGCAGGTTGGTGCGGCGCCAGTTTGTCTGGCGGGTCTCGCTTTTCAGCGAGGGCGGGCGTGGGGGCTTTGGATCATCCGTCATCACGCCACTGCCGCCTGCCGGCCCAGCGTGCGGTACACGGTTGGTCGCGAGATCGAAAACACCTCTGCCAAGTCACTGATAGAATGCTCCCCGGCATCCATACATGCGCCGCAGTTCCTTCTGCTGGCGCTCCGACAGCTTTGGCCTCTTGCCGCGCAGCTTGCCCTTGGCACGGGCCACGGCCATGCCCTCTCGGGTCCGCATCCGGATCAGGTCGGCCTCGAACTCGGCAAAGGTCGCCAGGATGTTGAAGAACAGCTTGCCCATTGGGTCGGTCGGATCATGGATCGACGTGCCAAGCTGAAGCTTGATGCCCCGCGCAGCCAGCTTGTCGGCAATGTCTCGGGCATCTGGGACAGAACGCGCCAGCCGGTCCAGCTTCGGCACAACCAGCGTATCACCTTCCCGCAAAGCTGCAAGCGCCTGATCGAGACCAGGCCGGGCGCGGTTCGTGCCGGTAAAGCCGTGGTCGGTGTAGATGCGATCGGATGCAACTCCGAAGCTGACAAGGATGCCCTTCTGCGCAGCAAGATCCTGTTTGTCGGTGGAGCAGCGGGCGTAGCCGATCAAAATCTGAGTCATGGCCTGATCTGTAACAGTAGCCGCCCCTTCATTGCAAAAAATATCGGACCATTCATCTGAGATTTCGTTCCGCCAGCAAATGCTGGCTCTCAACAGGCCTGTTCAGGGCAAGCTGACCGTACTCTCAACGATCCCATTCGGACGCAGTCGAGAAAGGACTCGAAGCGGTAAGCCGCGGACCTCGGATACGTGTTGCTATGCAGGACGAAGCAGCCGTTGCACGTCTTCTACCCCTCGTTTCTTATCCCCGCATGACAGGAGGGCGGGACCATGAGACTTTGGCCGGACATTTCGGATGAGGACGAGTTCCAGCGGTGGCGGTCCGCCTCACACCTCTGGTTACCGGTCGTCATGGAGATCGCGCAGAGGGCAAACGTCAATGCCATCTCGCCTACTTCATTTGAAGCCGGCACCAATCTTGTCGTCGACCTGAATGGCAACGCCATCTTGAAGATCTTCCCGCCGATCTACGCAGCACAGTTCGCGGCCGAACGGATTGCGCTGCGCCAGCTCGACGGCCGTTTGTCCGTCGCTATCCCTCAGATACTGGCAGAAGGAGAGGACAGCGGATGGTCATGGCTGATCATCACCAAGTTGCCTGGCACAGTAGGGTCCGAGGTTTGGTCGGCGTTATCCGAGCAAGAACGTCTCTCGATTTTGCGCGACATCGGCCGCACTATTGCGGAGGTCCAGGCCGTCGATCCCGGCGAGTTGCTTGAGATGCAGCCGGGCTGGTCGGACTTCATCAAGCGTCAAGCCGAAGGCTGTATCAACCGGCATAGCCGTCGGGGCTTACAGGAGTCCCTGTTGGCCGATCTACCGGCACTTGTGCGCGCGGCTCCCTCAGTGCTGCCCGCGGAAGTGGAGCCTGTCATCCTGACCGGGGAATGGATTCCGGAAAATCTGCTTCTGACAGAAACGTCCGAGGGCTGGCGGCTGGCGGCTGTCATCGACTTCGGCGACGTGATGACCGGCTGGCGCGAATACGACCTCTTGGGCCCGAGCACCTTCATGTGCGCAGGTGTCCCCGGCCGCCTTCAGGCTCTCCTTGAAGGCTATGGCGTTCCTGCGGAGCACTATAACGATGCAATGCGGCGACGGCTGACGACGCTGATGATGCTCCACAGGGCATGTGACCTGCGCCACATCGCCATCCGCGACTGGCAGTGTTCCGTCGGCAGGTTAGAAGACCTTGAAGCCCTGATCTGGCCCAAGACCCTATAAGAGAGATAGAAAGCAGACGGAGTGTCTGCTGAGCGATTGCTTAAAGGACAGCAGAGCTGCTTCCAGAAGGGTCCAGATAAACCGCAAGGTCCGCTCTAAAGCAGTTGATGCGATAAATTTTTCCAGAAGCTATGGAAGAAGATCCCCACCGGCTTCGTCTACCTATACAAGATGACCCGCTGTGACCCGCTCCTGACCCTGACGCCTGTGCAGTACTCTCTCCATGCCATGACCGGCAACCTGCATCGAGCGCATGGCCCATCTGCTTTTCCGAGGCCACGCATTATCGCGACGCCAACGCTTCGCGTGATGTCTGCGTCACACTGTCATGGGCCAAGCCGACCGGCCTCGGTCGTGAACGGGTATCGGTCCTGTTACCGATCGGGGCGGCGCTGCTGGGCCTCTCCGCTGGCGGTAGGATCCGGGGGAAGAACCGGGCCTGGGTCGACCGTAAGTTCACGGTTCTGCAGGTAGCGCCGGAGGCTGAGGCACCCGCAGCCCCGGCTCTGCAAGACACCGCACAGGTGTAGCCATTTCCTTTGGAGGACAAGATAATGCGCCGGTTTCACCCGGATCACTGTATGAAATGTGGTGCCGCCGTACCCCGCGCAGCGGCCAGGCGCTGCCCGTTCTGCAAAGTCGAGTTCAGCCTGGCAAATAGCCTTTTGCCGATCGAGCGTCGTCAGACTGCATCACCTAGCGATGGTGGAGCTGAAAGGAGGCGCGGCCCCCTTGGGCGCAACAGCGACAAATCACCATGAGGCATACATCCTTTGCCCCGCGTAATCAAAGCTCGGAATTTTTTTCTGCGTTGTGGAAGGAAATCGCCCTCGGCTCCGTCTAATTATGCAAGATGACACGCCGCGACCCGATCCTTGCCCTGCTGACGCCCTTGCGACGTTACGCGTTTGCCCTGACTCGTGACCGGGCCGAGGCGGACGACCTTGTGCAGGATGCCCTGCTGCGGGGTCATGAACAGCGCCAACAGCTTGCGGCGGGAAAGGCGCCGGGGCCCTGGCTGCGCGCGATCCTGCGCAACCGCTTCCTGGACCGCCGCCGCCAGGCGCAAAGCGAAAGCCGGCGCGAGGCGGCCTATGCCGAACTGTCCTCGCAGGTGGTCGATGCTCCTCAGGACAGCGCGCTGCGCCTGTCGCAGCTGCGCCGGGCCTTTCTAGATTTGCCAGAGGATCAGCGCGAGGCGTTGGAACTGGTTGCGGTCGAGGGCCTGTCCTATGCCGAGGCCGGAGCCTTGACCGGGGTGCCCCCGGGCACGGTGATGTCGCGCGTCTCGCGGGCCCGCGCCTGGCTGCGTGCCTATGAGGAGGGCGCGGCCCTGGGCAAGCCGTCGCTCAAACTGGTGGGAGGTCACGATGCTGAAGAATGACATTCAGATCACCGATCTGGATCTGAACGCCTATGTCGACAACCAACTGTCGGACGCCCAGAGGTTCGAGGTGGAGGCCTACCTCTCCCGCCATCCTGAGGCCGCGGCTCAGGTCATGCGTGATCTGGCGCTGAACCGCAACCTGCGGCGTGCCTTGACCCCTCCACCGATGCCCCGCCCGCTGCTGGGCATGGCGCGGCGGCTAGTGCTGGCCCGGCGACGCGACGCGACGCTGCGCCGGGTGCTGCGCATTGTGCCCGCAGCGCTGCTGGTGGGCTTGGGCTGGTTGGCCCATGCCGGCCTTGGGCCGCTGTCGATCAGCGAAGGCCAGGCCTCTGCCCCGACTCCACCGCTTGTCACTGCGGCGCTTTCTGCCCACGAGGTCAGCCTGCTGCGCGCGGACCTGGCCTCCCAGCCCGAGATTACGGAGCTGGACGCGGAGGAGCTGCGGGCTGCGACTGGCATCCGCCTGCCGGGCTTCGATCCGGACTGGACAGTGCGGGACGCCCAGGTCTTTCCCTCGCCCCAGGGGCCGGGGATCGAGATCCTGTTCGAGGTGCCGGATCTGGGCCCGGTCAGCCATTTTGCCGTGCGCGCCGGCAGTTTCGATGTGACTTTGCCACGGCTCATTGAGACCCCCGACCAAGGCATCGCCTGGTTCCAGATCGGCGAGACCGCCCATGTCCTGATCGCTGGGGCCGAGCGGGCGGATGCGCTTCTGGATGCCTCGCAGACGCTGTCGGATACGCTCTACTGAACCACCACCCCCATTGGAGAGAGATGATGCAACCCATCCGCCAGACCGGCCGCAGCGCCAGCTTTGCCCCTACCGCCGTCTATGACGCAGGCCTGCGTGCGCATATGCTGCGCATCCACAACTACATGGGCCTGGGCCTCCTGGTCACGGGGCTTGTCGCCGTGCTGGTCGCCTCGGTCCCGGCGATCTATGTGCCGATCTTCAGTACGCCGCTCAAATGGCTGGTGATGCTGGCGCCGCTGGCCTTCGTGATGTTTCTGTCCTTCAAGATCGAGACCGTCTCGGGCGCCACGGCGCAGGCTCTGTTCTGGGCCTTCTGCGCGGTGATGGGGCTGTCACTCGCTTCGATCTTCCTGGTCTTCACCGGCGCGTCCATCGCGCGGGCCTTCTTCGGCGCCGCCGCCATGTTCGCGGGGATGAGCCTTTACGGCTATACCACGCAGCGGGATCTCTCGAAGTTCGGCAGCTTCCTGATCATGGGGCTAATCGGCGTGATCATCGCCAGCATCCTCAACATCTTCTTGGGATCGTCCGCGCTGCAGTTTGCTATCTCGATCATCGGCATCCTGGTCTTCGTCGGCCTGACTGCCTGGGACACGCAGTCGATCAAGGTAGCTTATGGCGAGCATCACGACGCCGAGACGCAGCAGAAACTGGCGGTGATGGGGGCGCTGTCGCTGTATCTGAACTTCATCAACATCTTTCAACTGCTGCTGAGCCTCACCGGCCAGCAGGACGAATGACGCAAGAAAAAAAGGAGAAGACGTCATGGACCATAACGACAGGCAAGCCATCGAAGGGCTGTTTCACAAGCTGGGCCAGGCTGCCCAGTCCCAGCCCCACCGTGACCCCGAGGCCGAGGCGCTGATCAGGGACCTGATCGCCCGCAATCCCGGCGCGGCCTATTACCTGGCCCAGACCGTTATCGTGCAGGAACAGGCCTTGAACGCCGCGCAGGACCATATCCAGCAGCTTCAGCACCAAGCGCAGCCCCAACCCCCGCAGGGCGGCGGCCTGTTCGGGCGGCTCTTCGGGGGCGGCCAGCCGCAAGCGCCGCGACCGATGGTTCCGCGCCCGCAGCCCGCAGCCTATGGTCAGCAGCCGGGCTACGGCCAGTCTCCGCAGGGCGGGACTCCCTGGAACAGCGGCCGCCCCTCGGGGGGTGGCGGCGGCTTCATGGCCGGCGCGGCGCAGACCGCGATGGGCGTGGCCGGCGGCGTGCTGCTGGGCAATGCCATCGGCGGCATGTTCGCAGGCCCGGCCGAGGCAGCAGAAGCGGCAGTTGACGAGTATATGCCCGAAGAGGACGCGGGCTTCGAAGATGGCGGCTACGACGACGGCGGCGACGAGGAATGATGCAACAGCTGCACCCCCATTCCGGCGGGTGCAGCCCCTTCGATCTTGCGGGAGGCCTCCGGCCCCAGGACTTTGATGAGACCCTCTGACACGTTCCCAAACGAACCGCGCCCGACCCTTAGTCGGGCGTTGACTCGTCTGGCAGAGGAATGGTCCGAGCCGAGGATCTCCGTTGCACAAATTCTGACAGCCCTGGACGATCGCGGGCTGATCGGGCTGCTGCTGATCCTGGCCCTGTTCAACGTGATCCCCAACCCTCCGGGCACGTCCGCGGTGCTGGGCCTGCCAATGGTGTATCTGTCCTGGCAGATGATGCGTGGTCAGATGCCCTGGTTGCCGCAGTTTCTGACTGGGCGATCCTTCGACGTTGCCCAGTTTCGCATTCTGGTCACCCGCGCCATGCCGCATTTGAACAGGATCGAACGACTGCTGCGCCCGCGCCTGGCGATCTTGAGCTCTCCTGCGGCGATGAAGATCCTGGGGGGCGTCTGCCTCGTCCTGTCGATCGTGCTGATCCTGCCGATCCCCTTTGGCAATCTCCTGCCTGCCGCGGCCATTGCGATCATCGCCCTGGGTGCCTTGGAACGGGACGGGGCCTGGATCCTGGGCGGGGTGTTGTTCGGCATCGCGACGATCGTCTTTCTAGCCGGGACGATCGTGATCCTGGTTGCAGCCCTTCTACGGCTGCTGGGCCTGTGACGCGAGCCCGAGAGCAACTCTGCAACATTCACGAAGCTCTCCAAGGACGATAATGGAAAGACTGATTGAACGCGGGCTGTTTGCCAGCCGCTGGATGATGGCCCCGATGTATCTGGGACTGGCCGTGGCCCTAGTCATTCTGGTCTGGATCTTCCTGATGGAACTGTGGCGCTTCGTGCTGATCGTGCCGGTAATGACCGTCAATGACGCGATCCTGGGCGTGCTGGCGCTGATCGACCTCAGTCTGGCCGCCAACCTGCTCTTGATCGTGATCTTCTCGGGCTACGAGAACTTCGTCAGCCGCATGGACCTGATGGATCACAAGGATCGTCCCGAATGGCAGGGGGATGTCGATTTTTCGGCCCTCAAGCTCAAGCTGGTCGCCTCGATCGTGGCGATCTCGGGCATTTATCTGCTGAAGGTCTTCATGGATGTCGGGAAATATCCCGCCGACCAGATCCGCTGGATGGTGGTCATTCACCTGGTCTTCGTCATCTCCGGCGTGCTGCTGGCGGCCATGGACTGGATCGCCAACCATGCCAAGTCGCTCAAATACCGCAAGGCGGCTCCCTCGTGATCCGCCTGTCATGGATTTCAGAAATCCATGCGTGCCAAATGACGTCCCCGGACGTCATCCTTCCTGAACACCCGCAAAGGTAATAAAATACGATGCATCCCAGCCCAGAGCCTATCCTTCCGCGAAGTCGCCGGAGAACCAGCCGATGATCGAGGCCCTTCTTCTGTTTCTGATCGGAACCCTCGTGATCCTGGCGATCATCGCCGCCAACGGATATTTCGTGGCCCAGGAATTCGCCTACATGTCCGTGGACCGCGCACGGCTGGCAGCGCAGGCGGCGCAAGGTGATGCCGCGGCCAAGCGGGCGCTTGCGGTGACGCGGCGCACCAGCTTCATGCTGTCGGGCGCGCAACTGGGCATCACGGTCACCGGCCTTCTGGTGGGCTTCGTGGCCGAACCGCTGGTTGGCCAGTCGCTGGGCGTGCTTCTGGGCGGCGTGGGCATCTCGACCGAGGTCGGGGTTGCGGCCGGCACAATGCTGGCCCTGATCGCCGCCACGATTATCCAGATGATCTTTGGCGAGCTTTATCCCAAGAACCTGGCCATCGCCGATCCCGAGCCGCTGGCCCGCAAGCTCGCGCGATCGACGCTGATCTATCTGACCGTCTTCGGCTGGTTGATCGGGCTGTTCGACAAGGCTGCCAACCTGCTGCTGCGGGCGCTGCGGATCGAGCCCGTGCATGATCTCGATGTCACCGCCTCGGCCGATGACCTACATCACATTATCGAGGACTCCCGCGACAGCGGCGACCTGCCGGTCGAGCTGTCCTTGATGATGGACCGCATCCTCGACTTCCCGCAGCAGGATGTCGAACACGCCATGGTGCCGCGGTCTCAGGTCGATTGGGTCAGCCCCGATACGACGCTGGAGGAACTACGCGCCATGATGGCGCGTGCCCACACCCGCTATCCGGTCATCGACGACGAGGATACGCCGGTCGGCGTTGTTCACCTGGCCGATTTCCTGTCCCATCAAGCGTCAGGCGGCACGGGCGGAACCGTTGCCTCGGTCATGCGGAAGCCCACGGTGATCCCGACCCTGATGGCGCTGCCGGACGCCCTGGCCCTGCTGGCCTCGTCCAACAACCAGCTGGCCTGCGTCATCGACGAATATGGCGGCTTTGCCGGCGTCCTGACGCTTGAGGACCTGGCGATGGAGATTGTGGGCGAGATCACGGACGAACATGATGACAGCCCCAGCGACGGGTTGACGCCAGAGACCGAAGATACCTGGCTGATCGACGGTGACGTTCATCTGGACGAGCTGCGCCGCGCCATTGGCCGCGACCTGCCACAACCTGACGTCGAGACCGTCGCGGGACTGCTCATCGCCGAACGCGGCGCGCTGCCCACTGAAGGCGAGCAGGTCACGATCCCGCTGCCCATCGATCCCGCCGAACTGGTGGATCGCGACCCGACCCGCTGGCTGCTGGAGGTCGAGGTCCTGCTCGTTGAGCGCCATGTCCCCACGCGGCTGCGGGTGCGGCTGGTGGAAAGCCTGAGCACCGAGGATGACGCATGAAAGACCCCCTGATTGTCACCCTGGTGACAGTAGCCCTGATCGCGCTCAGCGCGCTCTTCGTCATCATCGAGTTCGCTTTGCTGGGCGCCCGCCGCCATCGGCTCGAGGAACTGGCGCCGACTAGGCGGTCTGCCCGTGCCGCCCTGCGCGGCATGAACGACCTCACGCTGATGCTCGCCGGCGCTCAGCTTGGCATCACCGTCTGCACCTTCGCCCTTGGTGCAGTGACAAAGCCTGCCGTCGATGCATGGCTTGGGCCGGTTCTCCTTGATCTGGGACTGCCCTTATGGCTCGCGGGTGGCGCTGCCTTCGCGCTCTCCCTTCTGTTTGTCACCTTTCTGCATCTGGTTGTCGGTGAGATGGCGCCGAAGTCCTGGGCCATCGCCCATCCCGAGCGGTCGGCGATGACGGTGGGGCTTATCGCACAAGCCTTCATCTGGCCGCTGCGACCCCTTCTTCGCTGGATCAACGCAATTGCAAATCGACTTGTCGAGGCGAGCGGCGTCGAGCCCGTCGAAAAGGCTGCCGTCGGGGGCCGCGACGCCGCTACCATTCGCCAACTGGTCGAGCATTCGGCAAAGGTCGGAACGCTGGCTCCCGAAGTGCAGCAGCAGCTGTCGAGTCTGATCGACCTGGGAACCCTGCGGGTCGCCGCATTGCTTGGAAAGGGGAAGGAACTGACACAGGTCGGGCCAACGGCAACGGCGGCAGATGTTCGTGCAGCCGGCCATGCCTCGGGGCATATGCGCATCCTGATGACGGGGCAGGGCCCTGTTCCCACCATCGTGCATGTGCGCGATACCCTGCTGTTGCCTGACGCCAGCCCTGTCGCCTCGATCGCCCGTCCGGCGCATGTCCTAGACCCCAGGATGCCGGTCTATGAAGCCTTGTCCCGTATGCGCGCCGCAAGCGTCCAACTGGCCGTGGTCATGGAAGGCGACCGCCTGCTGGGGGTCATCTCCCTGTCCGACATCGTCAAGCGGGTTCTACCGACAGGGAAGATTGCGGCCTCGGCACCTGCCGCCGTGCTCGCGTGACTAGACAGTCTCAGGTCTTGTGGCGATGGTCCATGGAACGATCATCGCCATGCCTCGAAGTCCTTTCGGGTTGGGACCCCCGTGCCGAAGATCGGCGACCCGAACATGCCATGCGGCGGAGACTGCGATGACCAGGCTGCGAGCATTCTGGCGGGGCGATCTGCCGCTGGATGAGGCGTTCTGGACATGGACGGTGCTGGTGGGGCTGGCAATCAACCTGTCAGCCATCATCGCGCTTCTGATACTGCTAAGTCTTGATCGACCGTGGGAAGCCTTGATTGCCGGCTATGCGTTTACCGTGCCCTACAACATCATGGCGGTCATCGGCACCTGGCGATCAGCCAAGCGTTATCAAGGTCCGAGGGTACATGCGGACCTTGCGCGGGGAGCCAGTGTCATCCTGATGACCGTGTTGAGCCTGGTTTAGAAGGCAATCAAGATGATCATCTCCCGTGCGTTCAATAGGAAAGAGAGGTGGCGATGCCAAAGCGAGGTTCCTCGAACTGCAAAAAGTCAGCAAATCTTGGCTTGTCGCATCTCGAAATAGAACCCACCCCCACCCGGCTATCTTTCTGAATAAGCATGACTATGGAACGCATGAATGTTTAAAGATTTGCGACGTCGCCGACGAACACGGCCGTAACGGCTGATTAGGGCTATCACCTCATAGAGTGCCTATGCGGCAACGACTAACCACCCACTACAATGATCAGCACCCCGCCAAAAGGTTGTTCCGGGTTGAGTTTTAGGTCGGTAGCGGTCAGCTCCAGCCCGACTGCCTCGCCACCGCGCAGGCCTATGTCCGGGATCGTCATCTCGAAACGGCTGCGCCGGGTTTGTGCCGTCATTTCACGGTGCTTGGCCAGCAGGTCGCGATGCTGCGACATTTTCGTCTTGCCTGCATCAACCTCGGTCAGCACGTTGCGAACCGCGAGACCGAGTTCTTGCTGAGTGCCAAGGTCAGGGCCCGTGGGATCTTCAGCAACAAGGTTCAGGCCCTCGGCATCCTCCTCGATGCGGCTGGCCTCGACGCCCGGCTCAGACAGCTTCATCGCAGTCAACCGCCCCCAGCCGCGTCGCGGAAACTCGGCTGCGGGACGCACATCGGCCATGACCGGATGGCGGATGGCCAGCAGCTCTTCCGGCAGCAGCGCACGGATGCCGACGCGAATACGGGCGTTCGGCTGGTGGATCAGGTTGAAGGCAAAAGCCTGTGCCTGGCCAACAATGTTGAGGTTCTGCTGCGCCACATGCCTGTCGATTGGCGGCGATAGGGCGAAGTCGTCCACGGGTATCTCCAGCGGCGAGAAGGAGAAGGCTCGAGCGAACAGGCACTTGTGCCCGGCTTCGGTCGGCGGAACAGTGTAAACAAAGTCGGCAGCGGCACTTCCTCCGGCGGGGACCCAAGCCGAAGGAACATGACCCAGCGTAGTCAGGCGCGTCGAAAAGCGGGTGTCAAAGCCAAGCGTCGGATCACTCAGATAGAGTTCGACCTTAGCACTTGGAACCGCGAGATCGCCTCGGTTCCGCAGCACGGTCCGGATCACGTAACTCTCGCCCGCTTGCAGGGTCGTGGTATAAGCGCCGACGCTGCTCACGGGGCTCAGCATCAGGTCGGGTGAGTGCCAGAACTCGACATTCGAGAAGGGCCGGTTGCCGGTGTCTCCGTCGAAGGAACGGATATACAGGAACGAACTGTCCTGGAACACGTCAGGCGGCTTGCGCTCCTTGCGGCGAAACGCTTCTGCCAATTGTCCCAATGCATCCTGATTGTAGGCTTCGCGACGCTTGCGCAGATCGGCGATGAATTCGGCTGAGATGTCGCTTGGCATCGCGTCTCTCCTCAGGGCAGGAACTCGACTCTCACCTCGGTCGGATCAGCCGCCGAGGTATTGGTTTGCAGCGGCTTTGGACTGTTCGGGGCGTCGCCGGGCTGGGACCAGCACAGGAAGCCATAGCCGCGGTCGGAGTCGAGGTTGAAATCAGGCAAGGTGCCGCCGCGGAACCAGCGTTCGTAGAGCACTCCGCTCAGCTCCAGCGCATTGCCCAAGGTGCGCTCGCCCAGGATCGATACCAACTGGGCTTCTTCGCGGTCCGGGCTTTGGGCCAGGGCAACGAGTTGGTCGATCAGCTCGCGATCCAGCGGGATACGCCCAAAGGCCGGATGGGTAAAGGGCTGGTTGAAGTAGCTGCCGGGCGCCGGAACCACGTTCCGTTTCTCGCCATCGGTTAGCGGATAGATGAGGTGCCGCTCCTGATTGAAGATGGTGGACGCTGGATCGCTGAGGAAGTCAGGGGTGAAGCGCAGCAAGGGCTCAAAGGGGGCAACGGCAGCGGCGTTTACACCGGTGGAGTCGGGGAATGCCGGGGTCATGAACTGGCGGAAGCGCGGATCGGCCAGATGTTCGCGCATCGGGAAGGCCAGGCCGTTCAGGGCAATGGCCAGCCGGAACATCTGGAAGGCATTGTAAAGCTGTTCATAGATCAGGCAGGCGGCATAGCGGATCGTGGCCGTGCCCAGCGTGGCGATTGCCCCTGCGATCCCGTCCGCAATTGCCGCCGCCGCCATCACTGCTGCTGCAATGAGAGCGGCCAGAATGATAAAGATCGACAGGATCCCGAAATCGCCCGCCTCATCGACGGCATCCTCAAGAAAGTCGCCGACGTCACCGAGATTATCGACGGTCTTGTCCCAAACCTCCCGGAGTTCCGCATTTAGCGAATAGGCAACCGGCGGCGGCAGCGTGCCCGACTCGGTGAAGCCCTTCATGAAGCGATACCACAGCCGATAGGTGTCATCGATGTCGCTGGCGGAAATGGACTTCGCGTAGTCCGGATCGGCGTCCGGCTCCTCCTGGTAGATCTTGTTCAGCGTGTCGGCGAGGAAGGTCGCGAATGCAGACGGTGCTGTGGGATCCTCTGCCGGCTCGGGCCCGCCATTGAAGTTGAAGTTGTAGAGGTGATGCAGCTTCGAATAGTTGAAATCAGCTCCGGTCACATTCAGGAGGTTGAACACGTCCTGGAAGTTCTCACCCGTCTTGTGGCGTTGCGCCTGGCTGCGGTAGGGGCCACCGCAATAAAGATTGACATAGGCATGCCCGACCGTGTCCGCCGCCACATGCGTCAGATATCCGAGCGCATAAAGGTGATGGGGTGAGGACATGTCGCGCGTGGCTTCCAGCATGGCCTCCGCGAACTTGCCCGTCTTCCGGTAATGCATGGCGTCGAACCACCACCACTCTCCCTCGGCAGCCCCATCGCGGTAAGGATGCGAGATGATGTCGAACAGGTTGAAGTCAGAAACGTATTTCTTGAGCGCCTCGGTCAGCAAGGCGCCAAAGCCGGTCAGCAGCTGGTTCAGGTCATCGAAGGTCTGCTTGATCTCGCTCAGCAGCGCGGAATCCTCGATTACCTCGTTGGCCAGTTCCTCGAAGCCCTCAAGCGCGTCAAGAACGGGCTGCGGCACTGCCGAGAGCAGCGTTTTCTCGAAGTCGCGCAGGAAGTCGGCCAGGTCGTTGTGGATCTCCACGAACTTGCCCAGCGTCGGGTTCAGGTCCTTGGTGTTGAAGAAGAACGGGTCGGGTCCGTGGCAGCCGATGAACAGATAGGGCAGGTTCGTGGGATCGGCGAGCAGCGCCTGAAGACCCGCATAGTCAGCCGGATCGAGATCCCCAAGGCCCTTGTTGGCCTGGATGTTTGCCTTCAGCCGATCGACGATCATGTGATGCAAGGCCGGGCCGGGCATGGCAGTGCCTCTCGAACTGATCCGTGGAAAAGTCGCAAGGAAGGCTATTCTGGCGTCAGAACAAAGCCTGCGCCCGACTCATGAAAAAGTCAATTCAACAGGGTGGAATGACACCTTCAAGAAACAGCCCGAGACCCATGTCCCTGAACGGCAAGAACTTCCCGCGGCGATCAACATGCTTGATGCATGGCAAGAACAATATCGGTCTGATTAGGCCCCTATGCCTGTAACGGATCAAGGCCCACATGGTGGGCGGGCGGCGGATCGGAGTCTTACAGACTTTGATCGCGCAATAGATCCGGCTGCTGTAGAACGGTCACCCATGTTTGAGCGAGTGGATGAGAGGCATTTTCCCCCTTTCTGCCGGACCTTGGGAAGACTGGCCAAGCGGCAGCGCCGTCATATCATCATTGCTGACTCATGTAATGAGTCTGAGATCAGCAGCGTGACGTTTCCCATCCCGCGACTTTTCGGCCTGTGCTAGAGTTCCTTGGCGGCCACCCTCCGTCGCGGAGATGTCAGTAAGGAAGCTTTTGATACGAGGCTTTCATGAAGATTGCGGCCATTGGCGCCTTTATTTGGCTTTTTTGCGGCACCACGCTCCATGCCGGCGGTGTCGAGCGGAGCAGCCGGTTTCTCGGTCCTCTTTTCGAACCAGGCAACTATCTCGAGCTGAGCTATGGCCATGTCTCGCCCGCCATCACAGGAACAGACCTGCCGCTTGGCCTCTATTCCGGTGGTGAACGTACGGGCAATATTGCGTCCTCCTACAACAGCTTCGGCTTTGCCTATAAGCACCAGTTCAACGATTTCTGGTCAGCCGCAATCATCCTGGACCAGCCCTTCGGGGCCGACATCGCCTATCCCACCAGCGGCTCCATCAACCTTGGTGGCACCGGCGTGGTCATCAACAACACTGACCTGACCGGCATCATCCGCTTTGCTGTGCTAGAAAGCGGGTTCGGTGTTCACGCAGGTATTCGCGGTGCGCGTACCGATGGACGCGTGATGTTGGGCGGCGCCTCTTTCGGTCCTCTAAACGGCTACCGTGTCGATGTGGACAGGGATATCGCCTATGGGTGGCTCGCCGGGGTGTCGTGGGAAAGACCGGACATCGCCGCTCGTGTGTCCCTGACCTATAATGCGGTGATAGAGCATGACTTCGACATCTCTGAGACCGGTCCTCTTGTGGATCCCGATGGACCCGGCCCCGCGCCGGCCTTGCCGCTTCTGGACGGACGTTCCAGCTTGACGGTCAAGACGCCGAAATCCTGGAACCTCGAGTTCCAGACCGGCATCGATCCTGACACCCTTGTCTTTGGCTCCATCCGCTGGGTGGATTGGTCAAGCTTCCGCGTGANCGAGACCGGCACGCCGGATACAGCCCGCGCCGAGATCGAAGGCAGCCACGCATGGGGCGTCGGCATAAGGGTTGGCTACAGTTTCTGAGGGCAAAGAGTACTGGGCATCTCCGAAATCCGCGCCCTTGGCGCCGTAGCCTGCCGCGCTCTCGTAATGACTTGGGGTTCGCCCAGCGTCAGATTGGCAAAAGGGCACTGCACCAGATCATCCGGAGCCACACCAGAACCATGTTGCGTGATACGTTCGGAAAAAGAGGTGCCGCGCCCCAGGAGCATCGGCACCGCATTGCCCTACAAAACCATAGTTGCCGGAACTCATGACCTTTGGGATGTCGCTC
>NZ_BNCL01000028.1 GCF_014656455.1 Paracoccus aerius | reverse complement strand
GGCAAGCGCACCATCGTCCTGCCCGATTTCGGCCGGCTGGTCGAGGAATCGGGCGACGACGCCGACGGCGGCTACTTCAGCTAAAGCGGGTGGCGGTAAACGTCTGCTGGCAATCTGCCTCCAAGACTTCCATAAAACCCGTTAGATCCGCAGGGACGTGTAGGCGCAGAGTAGAATTGTTGCGAACTGGCAAAGTTGATTTGTCGTCCTTGCCGACGGACAGGATCATGTCTTTGGGAAAACGTGCATCCCTGAACGAGATCGTCATCAGGCGTCCATCATGCGCTACACCAACCAACCTAGCTCAGGCAGGGGGATCGAAATAGTTGCGACAAGGTTCGCCAATAAACCCCGCTGGATGGTAGAGGTCAGCATATAACGCGACGCGATTGGTCGGTCATCTGTAAATCTGTACCACAACCCGCATTCACCAAATGACGACACCAGGCCTGGCAGTGTCAGTCATCAACCGACGCGAACCCGCACGCGATGGTCGTCGCCAATGTCCACGAAAGTGCTTGGCTCTGGCGGGCGGCCTATTTCGGGGCGCTGATCGATAGGCGGCCAGAACCGGGTGCCTGACGGCGGTTCGGGGGCGGGCGGCAGAATGTCCTGGGCGCCGCCAGTCAGGCGTGCGGGGTTGGGGATCGTCTCGATGAGGCGTCGGGTATAGGGATGGGCCGGGGCGGTGAAGACTTCGCGCCAGCCGCCTTCCTCGACGATCTGGCCTGCGAACATCACCGCCACCCGGTCCGAGACATGCTCGACCACGCCCAGATCATGCGAGATCATCAGGTAGCTGAGGCCGAGGTCCTGCTGCAGGTCCATCAACAGGTTGATGATCTGCGCGCGGATCGACACGTCAAGGGCACTGACGGGTTCATCCAGCACAATCAGCCGTGGCCCCAGGATCAGCGCCCGTGCGATGCCGATGCGCTGGCGCTGACCGCCCGAGAACTCGTGGGGATAGCGCGTGGCGTGTTCCGGCAGCAGTCCGACCTGACGCAGCGCTGTCGCAACGCGGTCGACACGTTCGCAACGATCCTTGACGCCGTGAAGCATCAGCGGCTGGGACAAGGCACGGCCGATGGTTTCGCGCGGATTCAGGGTGGAGAAGGGGTCCTGAAAGACGATCTGCGCGAGCCGCGCGCGGGCAAGCCTGTCGGGGGCACCGGGGCCATAGACCGGACGCCCTTCGACAATGATGGCGCCCGAACTAGGCGCCTGCAGTCCCATGATCGCCAGTGCGGTGGTGGATTTTCCGCAGCCGCTTTCACCGACAAGACTGACGCACTGCCCGGGCTGGACCGCCAGATCCACGCCGTTGACCGCGTGGACGATCCGGCGTTGCCGCAGCAGGCCGCCTGCGACGGGAAACCGCACATGCAGGTCCTTGACCGACAGGATCGGTTCGCTTGCGGGTGAAGGAAGGGTCGCGGCGCTCACGCGGCTTCTCCCCTGGGCCGGAGATAGGTCTCGGCGAAGCCGGGGGCGTTACGATCGATCGCCGTGTCCAGATCGGCCAGACGGTGACGCCCTTCGACCGCGCGGCTTCCCAAGCGGGGCAGGGCGGCCAGAAGGCCCTGTGTGTAGGGGTGGCGTGGATCCGTGAACAGCGCCTTGGCATCGCGCAGCTCCAGCAGGCGACCGTTTGCCATGACGCCGACACGCTGGCACATCTGGGCGATCACGCCAAGATCGTGGCTGATCAGAAGGACGGCCGTACCCTCGCGTTCGCACAGCTCGCGGATCAGGCGCAGCACCTCGGCCTGGACGGTTACATCCAGCGCGGTGGTGGGTTCATCCGCGATCAGCAGGTCCGGGCGGCAGGCCATCGCCACGGCGATCATCACCCGCTGCCGCAAACCGCCCGACAGCTGGTGGGGATAGGCCCGCGCGCGCCCTTCGGGGTCGGGCACCTGCACGGCGGCAAGCGCCTCGACTGCCTTTGGCCGCGCGTCGGACCAGGACAGACCACGGTGCAGCACGAACATCTCGGCAATCTGGCTGCCGATGCGGGCCAGCGGGTTCAGGGCTGTCATCGGTTCCTGGAAGATCATCGAGATGCGGTCGCCGCGCAGCTTGCGCATGGACCGGCGCGACATCGCCAGCAGGTCTTGCCCGCCATAAAGCGCCTGTCCCTTCAGCGTCGTCAGGGGACGGCGGTTCAGACCCATCAGCGCAAGCGCCGAGGCTGACTTGCCGCTGCCCGATTCTCCCACAAGCCCGAAGATTTCGCCCGGCATGATGTCGAAGCTGAGATCGCGGACGATCTGCAGGGGCGGGCCGTTCCGGTTCGGGATGCCGATGGTCAGGCCGCGGATGTCCAGCAGGGGGCCGCTCATGCGCGCACCTGCATCCGGGGGTCCAGCCAGTCGCGCACGCCGTCACCCAACAGGTTGAAGCCCAGGACGGTGACGAAGACGGCAAGCCCGGGGAAGATTGTGGCCCAAGGGACGCTGCGGATCGCCTCGCGCGCGTCGGTCAGCATATTGCCCCAGGACGGCGCAGGCGGGCGGATGCCAAGACCCAGGAAGGACAGCGCAGCCTCGGCCAGAACCGCCTCGCCGATGCCGAGCGTCGCCATGACCAGCACCGGCCCGACGATGTTCGGCAAAAGCTGGGTCAGCATGATGCGGATGTCGCCATACCCCAGGGTGCGCGCCGCTTGGACATAACCTTGAGACTTCAGCGACATGACGGCGCCGCGGGTGATGCGGCAGCTCCAGCTCCAGTTCGTCAGACCAAGCGCGATCAGCAGGCTGACCACGCCGGGGCCAAGCACCGCCATGATCGCAAGGGCGAAGACCAGCGACGGAATGGCTAGCATCAGGTTCGTCAGCCCGTTCACCAAGTCGTCCCACCAGCCGCCCCAGTACCCCGCCGACAGGCCGAGCGCGATGCCGATGGTCGAATTGATCGCCTGCGCCACGATGCCGATGGTCAGCGAAACGCGTGCGCCGTAAAGGACGCGGGAAAAGACGTCGCGCCCCTGGCTGTCGGTGCCAAACCAGTGGTCCCAGGACGGCGGCATTTCCGAATTCATCAGGTCGGCATCAAGGATCGGGTCATGCGCCGTCAGCAGGGGGGCGAAAACGGCGCCCAGGATCACCATTGACACAAGCGCCAGCCCCAGCGTCAGGTTCAGGCGGAAAGGCATTCGCATGACGGTCCTCAACGAAGGCTGATGCGGGGGTCGATCGCGGCATAGATCACGTCAACCAGCACGTTGATGACCAAGAACCACAGCACGATCACCAGAATGGTGCCCTGCACCACCGGAATGTCGCGGATCGCCACGCTGTCAACCATCAGCGATCCGAGGCCCGGCCAGGAGAACAGCTTCTCGATCACAAGCGCCTGCCCCAGCAGCGAGCCGATCTGCAGCCCCATTGTCGTCACGATCAGCACCATGACATTGCGCAGGACATGCCAGCGGACCATCTGAGAAGGACTGGCGCCCTTGGCCATCGCGGTGCGGATATGGTCCGAGGCCATCACCTCCAGCACGCCCGCTCGGGTTGTCCGCGCCAGAAGCGCCAGCGGGGCGAAGCCCAATGCGATCGCCGGCAGGATCAGGTTTCGCAACCGCCCCTCGCCATAGCCAAAGCTGGGCAGCCAGCCCAGTTGCAGCGCAAAGACATACATCAGCAGCAGTCCCAGCCAGAACTGCGGCATCGACAGGCCGGACACTGCGCCGATCATCGTGATGCTGTCCAGCAGGCTGCCAGGGCGCATTGCCGCCAGAAAGCCCAGCGGTATTCCAACCGTCACGGCCAGGGCCATGGCCGACAACGCCAGTTGAAGCGACGGCCAGATCCGGGCGGCGATCAGGTCCATCACGGGTTCGCGGGTGCGGAAGGACGTGCCCAGGTCGAATTGCACCAGCCGCACCAGATAATCCCAGAACCGCACCGGCAGCGGCTTGTCCAGACCGAACTGCGCGTTGATCTGGGCGACCAGTTCAGGCGACAGCGCCCGCCGGCCGCCGCCCGTCATGGTGCCGGCAAAGCTGCCGGGCAGGACGCTGAAGATCAGGAAGATCAGCGCCGCCACGGCCAGCAATGTCGGGATCATCTGCAGCAGCCGACGCAGGATGTAACGGCCCATTCTTCCGTCCCCCGTTCTTGTTGCAGTGAAACCCCGCGGTGGCGAACCGTCGCGGGACCTCTGCCTTATTGCGGTTTGCGATCGGCCGGTGCGGTGTCGTCGATCCAGATCTTCTCGTAATCCTGGATCGCCAGTTCCTGCGGGTTGCCACGGAGGCCGTGGACCCAGGGCTGATAGGCCATCACCGCCTTGTTGTAATTGAAGAACCAGTAGGGCGCTTCCTCGCGGATGATGCCGTCAGCCTGGCGGATCAGGTCGTTGCGCTTGGCCTCGTCGCGTTCCTGCTGGGCTGCCTCGTAGAGCCTGTCCACCTCGGCGTTGCTGAAGTTGGTGTAATTGCAGGCCCACTGGGCCGTCTTGCTGTAGAAGCAGCGCAGGATGTTCAGGGGATCCGGCCCGCTGGACAGCGACCAGATGAAGGCGGTGAAATTGCCGCCCGTGATACGATCCTCCAGCACCGCATTTTCGACCGGCTCGACGCTGGCGCGAATATTCGCCTTGGCCAGCATCGGAATGATCGCCTCGACAATGGGTGCGCCCCAGCTTTCGTTCTGGTTGGCGATCACCGGCAGGTCGATGCCGTCGGGGTGGCCGGCCTCCTCCAGCAGCGCCTTGGCCTTTTCAGGATCATAAGCATAGCCCTGTGCATCCGGGTCGAAAGCGGGCGAGGTCGTCGGCATGAAGCCCACCGCCGGGAAGGCCTTGCCCTTGACCAGCCGGTCGATGATCAGATCCTTGTCGATGCCGTGGTTGACCGCCTGGCGAACCCGCTTGTCATCGAAGGGCGGCTTGGTGGTGTCGAAGCCCACCACGCGGGTGAACAGTTCGGCCACCTCCAGCAGGCCCTTCGACAGATCGGGATCGGCCTGGTATTCCTGGTATTGCTGGCTGCCCAGGACGGACACGTCGATTTCCCGATTGCGGAAGGCCACGTCGCGGGCCGCGGCCTCGCCCATGATCAGGATGTTGAGCCGGTCCAGATAAGGCTGGTCATCCTCTCCGAAGAAGCCCTCGAAACGCTCGAAGCTGACGCGCGATCCGGGGACGTGTTCGACAAAGCGGAACGGGCCAAGGCCGACCGGCTGCGTCGCCTGCGTGTTGCCGTCCACGTTCGACGGATAGATCGGGACATAGTTCTGCATCAGGTCGAAGCCGGGATCCTGGCTGGCGGTGAAGGTGATCTCCAGCGTGTGGTCGTCGATCTTCTTCAGGCCCGACATCTCGGTCGCGCTGCCCCCCTGGACCTCCTCGAAGCCCTGGATGCGCGAAATGAAGTTCGCACTGGGAGAGGCCGTCGCGGGGCTGGCGATCCGGTTGTAGCTGTAGATAACGTCGTCGGCCGTGAAGGGCTTGTCATTGTGGAAGACGGCATCTTCGCGCAGCTTGTAGGTATGGGTCATCCCGTCGTCGCTGACGGTCACCTCGGTGAACAGGTCGGGCTCGGGCTTGCCGGTTTCGGGGTTCCACTTGTAGAGGCTGCGATGCATGGCATGGGCCACGATCTCGGTTTGCACCTCGGCCGAGGCGGTGATGTCCAGCGTGCCCACGCTGCTGCCATAAGGCGCGGTGAAGTTCAGCGTTCCGCCGCGCTGCACCTCCTGCGCCCAGGTCGCGGGCGCACAGAGCGCGGTTCCCGCCAGCAGCAGAGCGCCAATGGTGGCCTTAATCGTCATCTTGTCTCCTCCCCAGGTTGTTTTATTATCAGTTCCTTCAGGCGGCGTTGCGCTCGAACACCACGGCGCCTCCCAGCACCGTCATCTCGCAGACCGTGTCGTTCAGGATCTGCTCGGGCGTGGCGGTCAGCAGATCGCGCGAGAACACCGCGACGTCGGCCACCATGCCGGGCTGCAACCGGCCCTTAAAGCCCTCCTCCCGCGCCAGCCAGGCGCCGTTCTCGGTGTAAACTGTCAGCGCCGTCTCGATATCCACGACCTCGGAGGCCATCATATCGGTCCCCTTCCCCGTCCGGCGGGTCAGCATCTGGTGCAGGTTCGGGCGCGGGTCGGTGCGGCAAACGGGTGAATCGCTGCCCGTTCCCGGATGGAACCCCATGTCCAGCCAGCTTTTCAGGGGGGAAACACCGTGCGTCACCGCCTCGTCCATGACGGCCAGGTAGCTGTCGCCAAAATCATGGACGAAGACCTGCTGGGGCGAAGGCTCGATCCCGGCGGCCTTCATGCGGGCGTGTTGTTCGGGCGTGGAAAGGCAGCAATGCTCGACCCGGTGACGCCTGCCGGGGTCGGGCTGGGCATCCAAGGCCTTTTCATAGGCCCCGATCAGCTGGTCGATGGCCATGTCGCCGATGGCGTGGCAGGCAAGCTGATAGCCCTTGGCGTGATATTCCGCGACAAGGTTTTCCACCTGCTGCGTCGGCAGCATCTGGACGCCGAAATTGTCCGGCTGGTCGCGATAGGCCCGGCTTGTCCAGGCGGTCCGCCCCCCCAACGAGCCGTCAAGGAAGATTTTGACCGCGCCCACGCGCAGCATCTCGTCGCCCACCCCGGTGACCAGCCCCGCCTCCAGGCAGGGCTCGACGATCGAGGTACCCGGATCGCCCAAAAGCGTCAGCGAGACCCGCACCGGCAGGCGCCCGTCGCGCTTTGCAAGGTGATAGGCGCGGATCTCGTCCATGCCGGCGATCATGCCGACGGCAGCGTCCATGCAGCTGGTGATGCCATGGGACAGCAACTGCCGCCCGCCGGCCTCGATGGCGTCGATGAGGCCGTCCAGGTCCGGCGTCGGGATGTGGTTGCTGATCAGGTTCTGGGCATTCTCGGCCAGCATCCCGGTCAGGGTGCCGTTCTCGACCTCGATCACGCCACCCTCGGGCGCGGGGGTCGCGGCGGTCACGCCGGCGATCTCCAACGCGCGGCTGTTGGCGACCGAGACATGGCCGCAGGTGCGCGTCAGCATGACAGGGTGATCGGGCGCGGCGGCGTCCAGTTCGGTCCGGTGCGGGTGGCGGCCGATGTCCAGCTTCTGCTGTTCATAGCCGCGGGCCCGAATCCATTCCCCCTTGGGCGTGACGGCCGCGCGGGCCCGGATCGCGTCCAGAAGGGCGTCCAGCGTCGGCGCGGCCTGCGGCGAGGCATCGACATGACCCAGCACCAGCCCGGTCGAGATCAGGTGCAGGTGGTTGTCGTAAAGCCCCGGCATCGCGAACCGGCCTTCCAGATCGATGACGCGGGTGCCGTCCCCGACCAGCGGCGCCATCTCGGCATCGCTGCCCACGGCCAGCACCTTGCCCTGCCAGGCGGCAAGCGCCTCTGCCACGGGCAAGCCAGCGCCACACCAGATTTTACCGCGTTTCAGCACCAGATCCGCAACAGGGCCCATCGATCCTCCGAGACAAGTTACGGGCAGGTTAGCCGCTGGCGGCAGGATGGCAAGGAAAGTCTCCTTAATTTTTGCTTGTGTTTTCATCGGCTCCGTCACAGCCTCCGGCTTTCGCCAGACAGGGACGCCCGGAATGAAAGTCTTCATCAGCGCCGACATGGAGGGCACCGCAGGCATCGCCTGCTGGCCCGAGACCGAACGCGACAAGCCCGAATATTCCGAGTTCCAGGCGCTGATGACCGCCGAGGTGGTGGCCGCCTGTGAGGGCGCGCTTGAGGCGGGCGCGACCGAGATCGTCATCAAGGACGCTCACCACACCGGGCGCAACCTGCTGGTGGACCGCCTGCCGCCCGAGGCGCGGATCATCCGCGACTGGTCGGGCCATCCCCATTCGATGATGTTCGGCATTGACCGCGACTCCGCGGCGGCGATCTATACCGGCTATCATGACGCGGCCGGCACCGACAGCAATCCGCTGGCGCACAGCTTCAACGGCAGGATCATGCGCCTGACGATCAACGGCGCGCTTGCGTCAGAGTTCACCGTGAACGCGCTGACCGCGGCCTCGCTTGGCGTGCCTTCGGCGTTCCTGTCAGGCGATTGCGGCATCTGCGCGGCGGCCACGGACTTGGCACCGGGGATCGTGACGGTGCCAGTCAGCCAGGGCTTCGGGCCCGCCACCTCCTCGGTCACGCCCGCCCACGCCCGCAACCTGATCCGCGAAGGTGTCAGGGCGGCGCTGTCCGACCTGCCGCTGCGGAGCCATCCGCCTCTGGCCGCCAGCTGGAACATCGAGGCGGAGTTCAGCACCCCCACCGACGCCTATCGCGGCAGCTTCTTCCCCGGCGTCGAATACCCCGAACCGCGCCGGCTGCGTTTCGCCCGCGAGGACTGGTTCGAGGTGCTGCGGACGCTGCGCTTCCTGTGGTGACCGGCAGAAGTTGGTCGGCAGCAAGGGATGTCGCGGCCGGTCAGGGGTGATCGGACCTCTGATAGACAACCTCTCCGTCGCGCAAGGTCATCTCGCAGACCGCCTCCAGCAGTGCCTCGGGGGCGACGGCGGTCAGGTCGCGGTCGAAGACGGCGATATCGGCCAGTTGTCCCGGTTCCAGCCGGCCCTTCAAGGTTTCCTCGTGCGAGGCATAGGCCGATGACCAGGTATAGGCGTGCAGCGCCTCGTCGATGGACAGGCGATGTTCCGGCCCGAACAGCTTTCCCGTGCGGGTCTTGCGGGTCACCAGATTGTAGATCACGGCGCGGGGGTCGATGTCGGTCACCGGGCAGTCGGTGGAGGCCGAGGGATGCAGCCCCCGATCGATCCAGGTGCGGAACGGGTGCGAGGCCGCGATGCGGTCGGCCTCCAGCACGGTTTCGTAGTTGTCCCCGAACCAATAAAGGAACGAGGCCTGCGAGACCGGCAGGACATGCAGCCGCTCCATCCGGTCCATCTGGTCGGGGCGCAGCCAGCCGCAATGCTCGATCCGGTGGCGGCGGTCTGGGACAGGGTTGGCGTCCTGCGCGGCCTCGATGGCGTTCAGGACCTCTTCGATGGCGGCGTCGCCGATGGCGTGGATGCCCATCTGCCAGCCCGCGTCATGGGCCTGGCGTACCATCGCATTCAGTTCCTCCTGGTCGGGAATGCACAGCAGCCCCTTGTTGCCGGGATCGCCCATGTAATCTTGCGTCATCGCAGCGGTCTTCGATCCCGCGCTGCCGTCGGTGAAGATCTTGACAGGCCCCATGCGGAACATGGCGTCCCCGTCGCCCGTCGCCAGACCTTCGGCCATGACCTTGGGCAGGATGGAACGCGTCTTGTCGCCCATCACGCAGCCATAGACCCGGACCGGCAGGCGACCCTCGGCATGCGCGCGGCGATAGGCCAGCATCTCGTCCCAGCCCGCGTGCAGGCCGATCGCGGCCTCCATGACCGAGGTGATGCCGTGGCTCAACATCAGGTTGCCGGCCTTTTCGAGCGCGTCGACCATCTCGTCAGGCGATGGATGGGGCAACACGGCCTCGAAGGCCTCGCGGCCGGTCTCGGCGACCATGCCGGTCAGCCGGCCGTCGCGGATCTCGATCAACCCGCCTTCGGGCTGCGGGGTCGTCTCGTCGATGCCAGCCAACTCAAGGGCGCGGCTGTTGGCCACGGCGGAATGTCCGTCCGTGCGCACGATGTAGCAGGGATGGTCGGGGCAGGCCCGATCCAGCTCGTCCCGGTGTGGAAAGCGTCCCACACCCAGCAGGAAATGGTTGAAGCCTCGGCCAAGGACCCATTCGCCCTTGGGCGTCACGGCTGCCCGCGCCGCGAGGGCCTGCAGCAGCGCGGCCAGCGTGGGCGCGGCGTCGGGGCGCAGATCGACCTGGTTCATGGCGATGCCGACCGGCAGCAGATGCATGTGCGCGTCGTTGAGACCCGGCATCGCGAAGCGCCCCCGAAGGTCGATGACGCGCGTGGCCGTGCCGATCAGCCCGCGCATGTCCGACGTGGTACCAACGGCCATGATGCGATCTTGCCGCATCGCCACCGCCTCGGCCCTGGGCCGCCCCAGCCCGCACCAGACCACGCCGCCGGTCAGCACCAGATCCGCTGTATCCACCAGTCATCCCCCCGTTCTTGCATTTTAAGCAGAATGGACTGGCCATGCTTCCAGTTGTCAACAAGCATCAGTTTGCCGTGCAGAGGCACGCTATGCACAGGAATTCTGGCCCGTCTGGCATTGACGGGCTCGATGGTGATGCAGCCTGTGCCGCGATTTAGGATGCGCGTCCTGCCTCGCCGTCCAGCCAATCGGCCAGGGACGTGCGCAGGGTTCCGCCCCGGCCGACGAACCGGTCCGCAGCCAGCATCGAATTCAGGACAGCCTCCTGCGTGGCTTCCGCCGCAGCCCGGAAAAGCAGGTCAATCCGGCTCTCGTTCAGGACGCGCCGACTGACGATATCCCGATCCTCGTCATGATCGACCGGATTGGCGGTCGAGAAGGCGATGGTGATGTCGCCGCTGCCATGTCCCCAGAACGAGCCCAGTCGTGCCAGTCCTGCGCCGCCGCGCCGAGCCACCCGACTGAGTTGCCGGTGTTCCAGCGGCACATTGGTGGCCAGAACCACGATGACGGAACCTTTCTCGGTGGTCTTGACCTCTGGATCCGGGGGCGACGGACGGCGGCCATCGGGCAAGATCAGGTCGCCTGCGTTGCCGAAGTTCGTCAGGACAAGCGCGCCCAGATGAAAATCCTCGCCCGCGATCTCCAGCCGTTTCGAGGCAGATCCGATCCCGCCCTTGAACCCGAAACAAGTCATGCCCGTGCCGGCCCCGATGCTGCCTTGTTCCACCGGCCCGCCATGCGCTGCCGCCAAGGCAGACCGTGCATGGTCTTCGGTGACCGCCATGGCCTGAATGTCGTTGAGGGGGCCGTCGTTGCATTCACCGACCACGGCATTGACAGTGGACGTGGTACGGCCAATGTCGGGATTGCGCGCCAGGGCATCGCGGATCAGAGCTGCGCTGCACGCTGCGACCGAAAGCGTGTTGGTCAGCAGGATCGGCGTTTCGATCGTGCCGAGTTCGTCGATCTGCACAAGCCCGACGGTCTTGCCAAACCCATTGATCACGTGGCTGGCGGCGACCACCTTGCGGCGGAAAAGGTTGCCCCCGTGCGGCAGGATCGCGGTCACGCCCGTATTGATATCGCCGTCACGCAGGGTGCAGTGGCCAACCAAGATGCCGGGAACGTCTGTCAGGCCATTCATCGCGCCCGACGGCAGGTTGCCGCATGCGAGGCGAAAGTTGTCGGTGTTGCGTCTCACCCCGTCCAAGGTATCCATCCTGTTCGCAGTTGCCCGACCTGGTTGATGCCATCCAAGGTGCACGACATCCGCAAGCGGCATACAATATCGTTTCCCCTTATCACTCAGTTTCCCTCAAGTCTTTGATCAATATGCCGCTATCATTGGCCATGCAGGCATGTCAGGGATAGGGCTTGCGCGATCATCGGCAGCCGGTAGGGCTTGGGTCCGTGCAGGATTGTGGGTCGCCCCGAGCAACCCACCCGCGCATGAACTGCTGCGAGACGTGCAGGGCCTTGTCGCGATGATAGAAGCTGCGCATCGGTGATCGTTTTCAGGGTGCGTCGCATGGAAAGCCCGGTGCTGTGTCAGGCCGCCAAGGAAGAGCAGGGATCAGAATCCCCGCCCCGGTGCCTAATCAAGCATCGCCTCGATCAGCATCGGTCCGGGTTCAAGGACCGATGCCGCGATGGCGCGGTGCAGTTCGGCGGCATCCTCGACGCGCATGGCGGGTACGCCCATGCCGCGGGCCAAGGCGCAGAAGTCCAGGTCTGGCCGCCGCAGGTCCAGCATGTCCAGGGCCGTAGGGCCGGGATTGGCGCCGACGCGGAGCAGTTCGCCCTTCAGGATTTCATAGCTGCGGTTCGCCAGGATCACAGTGGTGACGTTTAGCCCCTCGCGCGCTTGGGTCCAGAGACCCTGCAGCGTGTACATGGCGGACCCGTCCGCCTGCAGGGCCACGATCGGGCGGTCGGGACAGGCGACTGCCGCCCCGGCCGCTAGGGGCACGCCGATGCCGATCGACCCGCCGGTAATCGACAGCCAAGACAACCGCGGCGCCCCTGCGGCAAGGCTGCCCACGCCGCGTGCGCGGGTGATCCCTTCGTCGATGACGATCGCGCGTTCGGGCAGGGCCGAGGCAATGGCCAGCGACAGTGCCGCATCGTTCAAGGGACCGGCCTGTGGCGCCGGAGGGCGCGTTACATCGGGTCCCTGCCAGGGTCGCGCGCCCACCAGATCGGCCAAGACCTCCAGGGCGGCGGGACCGTTCTGGTCGCGCTTGGCCAAGGTGGTGATGCAGCAGCCAGGCGGCAGCAGCAGGCTGGGGCGGCCGGGGTAGGCGAAAAACGCCACCGGCTCGACGGCCTCCACCAAGACAGCGCGGTCGAAGCGCGACAAGGTCTCGATCGCCAGGTCGATAGGATAGGGAACGCGCGGAATGACGGGCAGGCCCGCGCCCATCTCGACCCGGCGGTTCGATCCCGGGGCCATCAGCGTGGCACCTGTGGCCTGCGCAATGCCCGCCGCAAGCACTTGGGCGGCTGGATCCTCCAACACCGTTCCCCCAACCAGCAGCAGTGCCCCAGGCCCAAGCGCCTGCGCAGCCTGGCTAAGGGCGCTTTCCTCGATCGCGCGGGGCTCGGCGGCAACGGGCGGCGGGGCGATGACGCCGCCTTCGTCCCAGCCCAGGTCGGCCGGCAGGATCAGCGTCGCCACAGCGCCCGGATGGGACGAGGCCGCAGCCCATCCCGCCATGGCGTCCTGCCCGAGGGTCGCAGCCGATGTCCCGGTCCTGACCCAGTCCGAAAAGGGCGCCGCCGCGCCCGAGATATCGGCCGACAAGGGCGCGTCATAGTCCAGATGCCGTACGGCATGCTCACCCACCAGGTTCAGAACCGGCGTACGCGCCTTGCGGGCGTTGTGCAGGTTGGCTGCGCCATTGGCAAAGCCCGGTGCCAGATGCAGCAGCGTCACGGCCGGCTTGCGGGCCATCCGCGCATAGCCGTCGGCTGCACCGGTCACCACGCCTTCGAACAGGCCCAGCACGCACCGTATCAGCCGCGTGCGATCAAGCGCATCGACAAACTGCATCTCGGAAGTTCCGGGATTAGCAAAGCACACCTCGGCTCCCGCCGCATGCAGGCTGCGAACCACGCTTTCCGCTCCGTTCATATGGCATCCTTTTCGGTTTGGGCAGGCATCTACAGGCATCTCCCTAAGGTTATAGTTTCGATACCGGCAGTCTTCATAGAGACTGGCATGGGTCTTTCGCGAAATGTTAGACGACCTGATCGCCTTTTTCTGTCCGCCAGAACGCAGCCAAAGCGCACACCCGCAGCACGGATGCGGTCAATCTCGTCAAGGGCAATCTCGGGTCAGGTCGCGCGGTGCCCAGCGATCCTCCGGCACGC
Source organism: Paracoccus aerius (assembly GCF_014656455.1). Lineage (GTDB taxonomy): Bacteria > Pseudomonadota > Alphaproteobacteria > Rhodobacterales > Rhodobacteraceae > Paracoccus > Paracoccus aerius. The sequence goes on along the minus strand of NZ_BNCL01000028.1, from coordinate 10,731 downwards.
GCGCCCGCACGAGGCGCTACAGGTCACTGGTCCAGCTTTCGGGCAGGAACAATCTGAGGCTGACCACCACGTGCACCTCAAGCAAAGCCAGCGTGAGCAAGACTAAGGTCTGGCAGTTGGCATTCTTGCCCAGAGCGGTCGCATACTGCGGAGCCACGCCGACCGAGTGCCGGCCCTTTTTGGGCAGCGCCGTGTCGTCCACGATCAGAAAGCCGTCCTCGCCACCAGCCAACTGATCGGCCTTGGCCAGCAGCGCCACCTCCAGGGGCTCGGCATCCCACCCCCCGGCCGCGACGAAATGGTGCAACTGGTCGTAGCCAACATCACCGGCTCTCATTGCCAGGGGCTGTATGCTCTTGCGCTCGCTAGGACCGATCAGTCCCGCCACATAGATCGGACAGATCCGCCGACGCGCCGGATGCGATCCCCACATCATCACGGTCCTGCAGAACTACAGGCAGGCGCAACAAAGCAATGCGTGTGAGGTCTCTCGATCCGTGGGATCGGTTCTCGTCGACCCGCTCCGCCGGTCCATAATGACCGCTCCGGCCCTTGAGCCGGTCGCAGCCTGGTGGGCATTCGGCAGTTTCACGGCAGGGGCTTGTCGGCCCCATTCCGAATGACGGTGCGGAAGGAACGGACAGACATGGTTTCCCGTCTCACCTGCATCGCTTATGCCGCGGTCCTTCGAAGAGATGGAACGTATGAGAGATAAACTGGACCCTGCCGATCCCGCCCTGCGGGGCTATGAAGCCTCCGTCCGGGGCTATGCGGAAACTCGGCTTCACCTGTGGGTCAGCGCCTGTCTTGAGGATGACGTGCAGGATCTGGACAGGATGATCGTGACTGCGCCAGACAGCTTGAGATCAAAGTTTTGCTGCTATGACGTCATGGCCGATGAGATCGAGGTTGTGGTCCCAACGCATCTGGTGGGAGATTGCGGTCAAGCGGATGCGGGCAGACCACTGATTTCGCATCAGGCATACCACTGGGACTTTTCGCTTCGCTCACGTTCCGCAGCCCTGGTTGGAGCGACCCTGGAAAAGGCTGCCGTGCATCAAGGCCTTCTTGCTGACAAATCAGCTTCAGCCTATCTCGGCAGGATGCAGCGTCCTGCATTTCCGCTGCCTCATCAAATGGGCTCATGAAATCATATTACAGCCGGCGAAGCGGCAAGTCCCGCTCGCCACAGCAGCATCGCAGTCCGGGCAGCCGTGTCTTTGAGAGCACGAGCGCTAGGGGCAAGATCCGAGGAACTGCTCAACACCTCGTCGAGCGTTATCTTCAGTTCGCAGAAGAAGCGTGTCTTGCGAATGACCGCGTGGCCGCAGAGGCCTTCCTGCAATCGGCCGAGCACTATATCCGCGTGGGCAAACCTGCTCATTGTGTGGAGGACGAGCCTTTAAGGAACAAGTCCTTCAGAAGAGCGTCGATCATCCAAGAAGCACCGTCCACCGATGCAAAGCAGAGGGACGAAGCCGTGCCTGCGGTGGGCACAGGACAAGCCCCCAACTCCGAGGTGATCCGCCTGGACGAGGCATGCGCGGCGGTCGCAGCCGAAAAACGAAAGCAGACTGAAGCCGCTGAGAAGCGCGCAGTGGCGGCGGCTGATCTTGAACGGATTGCCGAACAGCACGGCTACACGTTGGAGCAACTTGGCCTGGTGCTTCTGCCGGCTTGAGGGAAAGCCGCTAGACCAAGCAGGTATTGTCTGGAAATCCGGGCCTGTCTTCAGGCGCTCATCACAGGGATCAGAGGCCCGTCGCCCTCAGCACGACGCCGACAGTGCGCCAGACAACCAGGGCATCCGTGCGCAGGCTGATCGAACGATCGTAGCTGTCGTCATACAGGGCACGAGAAGCGAATGTAGACTGGTTGCGCTCTGAGACCTGCCACAGGCCAGTGAGGCCCGGCCGCAGGTCGTAGTAGCTCAACCCCGGGTACAGGGCCTGCTGTTCAGGCAGCATCGGACGGGGGCCAACCAGGCTCATGTGCCCGATCAGAACGTTCCACAGCTGGGGAAGCTCATCCAGCGAGCTCTTGCGCAGGAGACGACCGAACCGCGTGATGCGCGGATCGTGGCGCAGCTTCTGGGTCTCTTCCCACTCGGCGCGCGCCTCGGGATGGGCGTCCAGATGACCCTGCAGGCGCTTGTCGGCATCGACCACCATGCTGCGCAGCTTCCACATCCGGTAGCGGCGCCCGCCACGGCCCACCCGGTCCTGCGCGTAGAAGGGATTGCCGCCATCGATAAGCACGATCAGTGCCAGCACCAGCACCAGCGGCAAGACAACCGGCAAGGCCATCAGCACCAGGAGGATATCAAGCGGCCGCTTGAGCGAGCTGCGGTAAAGTCCATGACGCGGGACAAAGACAGAAACACGAGCCGGGCCATCAGCCAGAAGCTGCTGCTGAACAAACATGACAAACTACTCTTTACAAACAAGAACACTAACATCGTGACCTGGGCCGCGATGACCTTCCGAAGTCAGACTGAGCTCACTGCGTGCTAAACTCCTGGCGTCAGGACAGTCGAGGTGCAGGCGTTGCGATCCCGTTGACCTTCGTCTGGCGTTCCAGACGCCCCAGAAGCTCACGGTACTCTGCATTGTGGGAATAGGCGCTGATCGCCGACATGATGACCTTCCAGTCATCGACAGACACAGCGGGACGAAACGCGAAGGTGGTTTCAGAGCCAAACATGGAAATACCTACAACTGTAGCGAACATCCTCTCTATAACCGGAGGTTGTCTATTGGCCAATTTGCCTTTTTGTATAGGCTAAAGGGCTGCCGGGTGATCGTGCGGAAGAAGACGCGTGGCGCGATCACTGATTGTCGGGGAACCACTCAACAAGAGCGCAGACTGAAGGGCGGGAGGACTTTGGCCCTCACTCATCCAGGCCGCCAAAAGCCCACATGGCATTCGCGGGCAGAACGTCCATCAGGCCGTTCGAGGTATAGGCAAGACGATCCCGCTGATCTTTGCTTGACGCTCTAGACGAACCAGAAGCTCACGATACTCTGCATTATGGGAGTAGGCGCGGATCGCAGACAGGATCATCGTCCAATCGTCTAAGGACATTGCGGGCCGAAACGCGACGGTGTGTTCAGAGCCGACCATGGGTCACCTAGGAGTGTAGCTGACGGCCCCTTTATAACCTGTAGTTGTGAATTCACCAATTGTTTTCCAGCAGGTCAACGGGCTGGAGAGAGCCGTGTGGTCTAGATCTGCGCTCTGCGGATCACCGGCCATCAAACCGAGTGAGCAACGAACTGGCTTCGGCTCTCCCTTCAGGAACTGGTCACAATCCCACGCTGAGCCGAGATCTTTCACCTGTTGACCAAGCTTCAGCCCGTCGCTGAGCACGAGAACCTATTTACGTCCCCATAGATCCAGTGCCTGTTGTTACAGGTGCAGCCAATTCGGTCAGTACGTCTTCCCAAGCCTATGCCGCCAACTGTCGATCGATGTCCTGGTACAGGTCCTCGAGTTCGGCAATGCTGAGGGCGATGCGTTGTGCAACATCCTGGGCTTCTTCATTCGTCAACGCAAACCGATCTGCGTGAGCGCGACAAAGCAGAAGTGTCGTATGGGCCGAGGAGAGATAGTCCTGAAGCGTTGTTGCTGTCATGGTTCTGCGCATGGCTCACGGTAGTCCCTTGATTCATCGATAAGCGATCAATCGCCTATAGGTTGTAAAGAAACCGTGAACCAAGGAACCGCTTACAATCTCGATCTGCATATGCCGGTTGATCACCTTCGAACTGCTAACATCCTGGTTGTGAGACATCATTGTACCAGTATCAGAAGATCAACCACCCTAACGTGACAGATTGCCCATGCCACGGATCGTGTGTGCAGCCTTGTGCCGTTTGGCAGTCAAGCGCGTCCGTTCAACCGATCGTGCAACAGCTTTCCGGTTTTGAAGAAGGGCACATGTTTTTGCTCCACCTCGACCGCTTCCCCCGTTCTGGGATTGCGGCCACTCCGGGCATCGCGCCTTTTCACCGAAAAGGCCCCGAAGCCGCGCAGTTCGACCCTGTCGCCGCGCGCCATGGCCTCGATGATCTCCTGGAAAATTGTGTTTACGATCCGCTCGGCGTCACGCTGAAACAGATGCGGGTTTTCGTCAGCAAGACGCTCAATCAGTTCAGAACGGGTCATCATTCCCCCAGGCGGCGTAACGGCTTCATGAGGTCGTTCACCGGACTTTTGACAAAAATCGACTTAGGAAAAGGCGCCAGGTTCTATAGCGATGCCAGCTTTGGGATCGCCGCGCAAGAGAGGGAAAAGCGATTGCGGGGTGTAGCGCAGCTTGGATAGCGCGCCGCTTTGGGTGCCGGCTGCCGCAGGTGCAAATCCTCCCACCCTGCAGGCAAAACTCATCTTGATCGGCTGGACGAGGGCGGGCGTCGCTCCGCCGTCACCGGGGATGGATCAGCGTCGGTCTCTAGCACGTTGCGAAGAGCCCACAGCCGCCCCCAGCAATCTGCTAGAGTGTGCGGATGACCGTGTCCGCTGTTTATCGTTTCCGTAAAGCCACCTTGGCTGATCTCGCCCTGCTAAAGGCATGGCGCGCAAAGCCGCATGTTCGGGAATGGTGGGGCGAGGATGAGTCAGATGTTGATGTAGATTTCGACGATCCTCGAGTGTTGCGATACATCGTCTCAACGGGCGGCCAACCCTTTGCCTTCATACAGGACTATACCGTCCACGGCTGGTCGGATCATCATTTTGCCAATCTTCCCGAAGGATCGCGGGGGATCGATCAGTATATCGGAGAACCCGAGATGGTGGGGCGCGGGCATGGAACAGCGTTCATACGCCAGCGGGTTCAGAAGCTAATCGCCGATGGCGCACCGGTCGTGGCGACTGATCCGCACCCGCGAAATGAGCGAGCCATAGCTGTCTACAAGAAGCTCGGTTTTGTCCCTATAGGACCTGCCTTTGACACCAAGTGGGGCTTGATCCTCCCCATGGTCGTCAAGCGATGTCCCGCATAGCTGCTAGGGCTTCGTAGGCGGAAGTTGATGCTTGATACCATGGCCCCAAAAGAGAAGCCCCGCGCAATGCGGGGCTCTTTGTTGTTGAGCGTTGTTCTATCAGATCCGGTCGATGTCGTCGCGACGGGTGCCGCCTGCCAGGGTATCGCGATCCAGATCGGTGTTGTCCTTTTCGATCTCGACCTCGGTGCGGCGCACGGTGTCAGACACAGTCTCGGTATGCGTGTCGCTGGTCTTGCGCAGCCCGATCTCTTCGACCACGCGCGCTTCCTTCTGGACCACCGCCTCCTCACGGTATTCCTCGGCCTCCAGGGTGCGGTCCAGGTAATCCTGATCTGCCACTGCGGGACGATCCACCGCGCGGCGCTCGATCTCGACCCGCTCGTCACGCAGCTCGACGCTCGCGTTGACGGGCTCTTCGATGGTATAGGCCCGAACCCGCACGCGGCCGTGGCCGGTTTCGCGCTTGCCGACACGGATGCGCTCCTCGACGACCGGGATCGTCTCGTCGTCAGAATAGATTTCCCTCTGGCCGGTCTGCGCGCCATATTCCATCTGCGTGGCCACATCGCCTGTTCCCGCAGACGTCGCGGATGCGCCTGTCAGGGAACTACCCGCCATAGCACCCCCGGTGCCAGAGGTGGCATAGCTGCTGGTCTCATAGCCGCCCCAGCCTTCCGAACGCCAAGATTGCTCACGCTCGTCCAGGTTGACGCTCCCTTCGTCGTCCAGAATGTCCAGAGCAGTCTCGTATTGCGTAGAGGACAGGCCGGTGACCGTCACTAGATAGCCGCCGCGCGATAGTCCTTCGGCATAGGCATAGCGATCTTCTTCGGGAAAGAAGAAGTCGCCAAGGCTGTCCCAGAAACCCTTGTCATCCTCCGCGCGGCCGGTCGTGGCTGCGCCTGCCGTTTCACCCGACATCATCCGGATCTGTGAGGAGGAGATGCCGGCGGCAGTCAGACGCTCAAGGGCGCGCTGCGCCTCCGCGTGACTGTCGAACATGGCAGACACCGAGGTATTGCCGGTGGTGCCGACATTGTTGTCATAGGTCATCTTGATCATCCTTGTTAAGGGCGGGAAGGCGCTCGATCCGGGCAGTCTGACGACGGGTCGTCGCGGGGACTTCCACCGTTTCCGATTGCTTGACGCGGCGGACGTGTATCTCCTCTCGCAGATACAGCTCGCGCGTCACCACAAGCCGTTCCTCGACCACAGGGATGATGGTCAGCTCGCCTTCGGTCACGCCATCAGGAACCGCCTCGATCTTGCGATCAACCGGCACCCTCATCACGTTCACCTCGACGCTCGAAAGCTCCGCCGGCAGGATGTGGTCGAGGACCTCCGTCTGGGTAGCAACCCTGACGCGGCCGGTGACGACCTTCTGGATGGCCAGCAACGCCGTTTCCTCGACAACTGGCAGATATTCAATCTTCGGATCGTCGGACACTTTTGCTTCCCCCGCAGTCAGCAGGAACGAACGAGCAGGGGAGCAATACGTTCCGGATGCCCGGAGCAACAGCACGCGTACCTTTTGGTCTCAGACTTTGTGCCAGCGCGCGAGCAATGCGGCAAAAGGCTGGTGAGGCCCTACCGATGAAGCCGCAATGGCCAAAGAAAAGCCCCGCATCAGCGGGGCTTCTGGTTCCCTTGTCTTGTCTCGCCTCAAAGCTGGCGGCGGGTCGGGATCACGCGGTCGGCGTAGACCGGGTGCACGACACCCGAACGGCCCCCGAGCCAGCCGGCAATGGCACCGAGAACCAGAGCCACAAAGGCTAGGATGGCACCGGTGGATGCGCTCGACGCCGCCGTGTCGGCCGCTTCGGTCGCTCTTTGCTGGACCCGCTCGACAGCCTGCTGGTAGCGCTGCTCGATCTGGGCGACCTGCTGGTTCGCTTCCTCGACTGGGATCCCGCGTGCATTGGCAAGGGCCTGCGCGGCCTGTTGGCGGGCCTCGTCGCGGCCCTCCTCGTCACCCGTGACAAGAGCGCGCACGGCATTCACAGCGGCCGTGTTCAAAGCCTCAGGATCGTTGCCGGTGGCTCGAACCTGGCTTTCGATTTCCTCAAGCGGATTGACGTTCTCAAGTGCCGGCGCGGCGGTTTGCGCCACCGTCTGGCTCACACCCCCGATGGCGCTGGAGATGCCGCTGAAGGCACCGCCGACAAGGCTGCCGATCGTGGTTGACAGGAAGTAGAGCACAAGAAGCGTGGTAAAGGCCCAGGTCGTCAGGCCATGCAGCGCGCCGGTGGTCGGCACAGTCTTGCCCGACATCCGCGCGGCGATATAGCCGCCTGCGAAAGAGGCGATGATGCCGGAGATCACGTACCAGATACCGGCAGCGATTGAGAATGTCGAGGCAGCGGGGTTGTCGCCGGTGCCGGGATCCAGCGTCGCAAGCCCGATCCCCACGCCCAGCATGGTCAGAAGCACCTGGACCACAAGGGCCACCACAACGCCCGCAAAGATGGCGCCCCAGGAGACCTTGTTGATCATGATGGTGTGGGCGTCCTCGGAAACGCTCGGATGCGTCGAGGCAGTCCCGGTCGACAGCGGCGGTTCGCCGGAAGAATAGCTCATGGGTGGAAACCTCTGGCAGGGGCGACGGCACGATCCGGCGCGGATGGCGAAAGTCTGCAAACGTCAACCGTCCCGAGAAGCTTTCGTTCCGATTGGGTCAGGGCTTCGCAGGGCGGTGAAGCTATGGCCGTCTCCGAAAGGGATTGCTTAGTAGAGGCTATAGGTATTCGTGTCATGCTGGGGTGAGCGGACAGCAAATAGCCGTCGGGGCACCCGGTTCTTGCTTCGTCTTCATTAATGGTCATATTGAAGACATGATCAGAAAGGACCTTCCATGGCACAGACCACAACAATGACCGTGCGGCTCGGCCCGGTGCTGAGTGACTTCGTTGCGACCAATGTCGGCAAGGACGGATCCTATGAGAATGTCAGTGAATATGTCCGTGACCTGATCCGCCGCGACAAGGAGCGGGCCGAAACTGAAGCTTTTGTGCGCTTGCAGACCGAGCTCACCCAGGCGTTCGCTGCGCCAGAGAACAGCTATGGACCTCTAACGGCAGCTGAGGTGGTCGCGCGCAATAAAGTCTGACCATGGCCGCTGTTCGTATCCAAGAGGCTGCATCACTGCGGTTGGACGACATCTATCGCTATACCCGTGAACGCTGGGGCGAAGCACCAGCCGATGATTATATCGTTGGCCTTTTCGAAGCGTTCGAGCGGATCGAGACTCATAGGGTTGCCTCACGCCCGATCCCGGCCGAGTTTGGCGTGAACGGCTTCTTCTTCCGCTACGAGCACCATTTCGTCTACTGGCGCCGACTGTCCAATGGCGACATCGGTATTGTGACAGTCCTCCATGAACGCATGCACCAGATCGGCCGGTTCGCTGAGGATTTCAGACGCGAGTGACCTGGAGAAGGTTTGTTGGTAGCTCGAAGCCGTGACAACTCCTGGTGGCTCAGCACGACTTAACGCGTTAGCCGCATGTGAGTTGGACAGATCATGCTGAGGCGCTTGAAGGAGGCTGGCCTGTCATCAGGACAAGGAAATCATCTCAGTGACTGATTATATTTGATGCATTGGTTACTAGCATAGAAGCTTAAGGCGGCTGGAGCGCCAGGTGGTCCCGAACTGGATTATAAGACCAGCTGTTTCCATAGCTGGCGATGGCCTGAGACGCGGAACTCGAGCCCTCGCGCGCTCGTTAACCATGTTGGCGCATCTCGCCTGCAATCCTGTCAGGACGCTGAATGCCGTATCGTATCATGATCGTCGAAGACGAGGCGATCCTTGCGCTCGACCTCTCTTGGCTTCTTGTTGATGCAGGCTATGAAGTTGCGGGTATTGCCCGGACCATGCATGCCGCACTGCGGCTGGCGGCAAAAGGATCCGTCGACCTTGCAACGATGGACATCCGCCTGGCTGGCGGAACGAACGGCGTTGAGACTGCCTTGAAGCTCTGGCAAGACCATGAGGTCCGGTGCCTGTTTGTCAGCGCGTCGCTCGACAAGGAAACGAAGTGTCACGCACAGCCGATCGGCTTCGTTGAAAAGCCCATCCGCGAGCAGGACATCATCGCGTCACTGGAAGCCCATTTCCGCCGTGCAACCTGACAACTCAGGTGGCGGATCAAGAGGCATCGCACGTCCCTGGACATGAAGATACGACGCGTCTCTGCCTGCGCCGGATAGATGAAGGCACTTTCTGTTCCCATAAAACTTCCTGCGTTATAGAGAGGAGCAAGATTGCTGGACTGGTGTCCCCAAGAAGGGGTTTTCTCTGCAAAGGCGGCCTTGAGTGAACACACGTGAAAACCTTGACGCAGATGCAGCCACGGCTACGCGCGACAAGGTGAATGAGCACGAGTTCCGCAGCGATATCATTGCCGTCCGGGACAATGCGTCCGTCTCGACCATGCTGGATACTGTCTGCCTTGCGACAGGGCTCCGCTTCGCCGCCGTCGCCCGCGTGAATGAGCAGCGCTGGATCACATGCAGCGTGGTCGACCATCTGGGCTTTGGCCTGACACCAGGGGACGAACTGGTGGTGGAATCGACGCTTTGCCATGAGGTTCGCCAGCAGACGGCGGAGATCATCATCAATGATGCACATTGTGATGATGTTTATCGCGACCATCATACCCCCAGGACCTATGGCTTCCGGAGCTACCTCTCGATCCCGATCTTTCGTGTTGATGGGTCCTTCTTTGGCACCCTGTGCGCCCTGGACCCGGAGCCGAACCGGCTGAATGACATCCGTATCCTCAAGATGGTGCGCCTGTTCGCGCAGTTGATCGGCGACAGCCTGCATGCAGAAGAGAAGCTGCAGGAAGCCCAGGAGGAACTTTCCAGGGAACGTCATCTTGCTGACGTGCAGGAGCAGTTCCTTGCGATCCTCGCCCACGACTTGCGCAACCCCGTGACGGCGATCAGTGCTGGCCTCCGCATGCTGTTACGCACAGCGGCCCCAGAGGCGAGTGCGACGATCAGCCTCATGGAGGCCACGACACATCGCATGGCGGATCTCGTGAAGAACCTCATGGACCATGCTCGCAACAGGTTGGGTGACGGCATCATTATTAACCGGAGCCAGAATGCCGATCTTGCCCAGACGCTGAACCTGATCATCGCCGAGTTCCGGACGGTGGCCCCGGATCGTGAAATCGACGCAAACGTCGATATTCAGCAGCCTGTGGGGTGCGACGCGGCGCGGATTGCGCAACTCTTCTCCAACCTCTTGGGCAACGCCATCACACACGGGGCGCAGGATCGGCCGATCCGGGTATGGTCTGGCGTATCCGAAGGTGTCTTCCGTCTGCAGGTTGCTAATGAAGGCAAGGCAATTCCAGAAGAACAGCTTTCCCATCTGTTCATTCCCTTCAACAAGGGAGGTGACAGACCGCGTCGGGAAGGGCTGGGGCTTGGCCTCTACATTGCTTCGGAGATCGCCAAAGCACATGGCGGCACCGTGTCTGTTGCCTCAAATGAAGCAGAAACCGTGTTCACATTCGAAATGCCCTGCTGAGGCAACAAGCAACAGCGTATCAGCAAAGGGTGCCCGATAGGGGATGGCTGCGCGGACACTCCGTCTGCTCGCAAGCTATCCACACCTGAAACCTTGCAATGAACCGCCCCGGGTTTACCGGAGAGTAAAACACTCAAAGGATGAGCCCTATGTCAAAGCCGAGATTCACCCCCGCCTATCC
>NZ_BNCL01000027.1 GCF_014656455.1 Paracoccus aerius | reverse complement strand
AGTTCCTCGACGACTTCGTTAGCGATCCTGAACTCGCGCAACGCTTCAAGGCTCAACCGCCGCGGTAACAATCGGCCGGTTACGGCGTCATCGCTGGTTACACCTCCGTATCTGAACGGGGCATGTGTCGGCAGATAATGCAGTCGTACAGATGGACGTGAAATTACATCAACCTCAACCTGAACATGGGTGTTAATGACCTGCGGGAGGTCCAGAGGGACGTGGTTTGACACAATCAGTCAGCCTAAAGATCGATTACACCCTAAGAGCCTTGGAAGCTGGTCACCGTTTCTTCGCAGTCATTTTGTTCGGGGTGAAGGACAGCCAACTGACGCTCCCCTGTGCCGTGACCGGAGAGCAGGCTCAAAACCATCCAGTCTTTCCAACATCCGACCGAAGCCGAGTAGAGAGAAACTCATGAAGGAAATGGCGGAGGGAATGGGTCTGTTGTCTAACCTTCTCCACCTCTGATCCTGAGCCCTGCCTCCACTCAGGAGAAAGCTCCAGACACATCCTTGGACAGACAGAGAATCCTGTCCTTGAGACTTCCAACGACGCCCCCGCTTTCGCTTACATCAAGACTCCCGGTTTCCAGTACTGTGCTCTGGCCTGTGATATGAAACCGAGCCTGAATGCCGTCCATATCGCCCAGACTTCCATGGTGAGGATAGAGCAACGTTAGTCGGGCCGCCTTATAAAGGTGAGCATAGGCCATCATCTGATAGATGTCGCTCTGTGACACCCCCTGCTTTCGATCATCAATACGTGCCGAGATACGCTTCCACTTCGTATCGATGACATGGACAACCTCAGCGCCGCGGAAGATCAAGATGTCGGGCTTTGTCTGAAACGCGCCTCTACCGTCTTCCTGCGACGTCAGACAGTAAAGCCTTCCGCCTTGCAGCATTGCTTCGAACTCGGTGCCGGCAAGTGCTCGCTTCACCTGACGGCCAACATACTCCTCGAACAGCGTGTTCATCTCGAACAGGAGTGCTGTTCCTTGCCCTGATCCTGTGCTGGTCGTCTGATAGCGATTGCGAAGAAACAGCTGCGCCATCCCGAACAAATCCCGCCAAGCGCGGTTGGTCCGGTCGATGACCACCTCACTCCAAGCCAGCGCAGATACCGACACAGCCGATACGTCAGCATAGACGAAGGCTAGTTCGCGCAGCCTTTGGAGGTTAGCGGCACTGCGCGCCATTCTGGATAGATGGGTGACAGTCGCCTTCATGATTCGGTTTAGAGCAATGTCCTCGGACAACTCGTCGAAGCGACAGGCGAGGCGACTTTGATTTGCCACGTGGCGGGTGAACTGGCGTGGAAGATCCAGCGTGCCGCGCAGGGCTCTAAGATCGTCTTCTTGCGGAAGGTAGCGTCGCGGCATGCCACGCCGAACCGCTTCGGTGAGCTTGTCGCAGAAGATCCTGATAAGGATTTCAAGAAGCGTTTCCTGTTGCCATGCCAAATCCGTCAGCCGTCCCGTCTCGATCTTCAGATCAAGTGCGACGGCAAGCATATGCACGAGCCGCTTGCGAATTTCGCCGCGCTCCTCGGTTGATCCTTCAGTAGCATCAACGTCGATCTTCGGTAGGATCTCGAGGCTGCAACCCTCTGCGGAAATGACACCGACTACTCCGCGTGCTCGCAAGGCATGCCGCTGATCCTCCAGCACACCATTCTCACCTCGACCCGCAAAGGTTGACCTCTGCGCAGCAACGGCCAGGCGAGACGCAAGATGTGCCGGAATGCAGCCGGGCCCTTCCCCGTGCGGCAGCGACTTGTATTCAAGAACGCTGAATGTCGGCATCAGGCTTCGAACTCCGCAAAGTCGAAACCTCCGTTCCCGTCGCCGTCCCGCTCGGGCTTGACGCGCCAGCGCTGCCGTGCGCCGGCGAACGAGTCAATTTCCATTCCTTCCGGTGCGTTCAAGTCTTCGCGCACGAGGAAGCGCGGGTTGTCCTGCTTCGTATCCCCAAGAATCGCAGCAACTTTGGACCAATCTTCATAGAAGTACTCGGCCAATAGGGGGATGATCTTGTGGCGCATGACCGCCTCGACATCGTCCCGCGTTGCGCAGTTGGTGAAATAGGCATGACCAATCTGGTGCTCGCGATCGAAGAGATACTCGATGCGCTCGTTGATGGTGCGCAACAGCTTTTGCAGGTTGATACCCTCGATATCGGCGGCCAGCACCGTCGGAGCCGGCATTAACTCGCGAAACGTAAAGCGGCGGCGCAGCGCAGTATCCAGCAGCGCGATGGACCGGTCTGCCGTATTCATTGTGCCAATGATGTGGAGGTTTGCAGGCACGCCGAAGGACTTCTTGGAATAAGGAAGTGTCAGCCGAATTTCATTTGTCATTCCCAAGCGCTTGTCCGGCTCCAGCAGGGTTATTAGCTCGCCGAAGACCTTTGAGATATTGGCACGGTTGACCTCGTCAATGATCAAAACGTGGTCGCGCGCGCCTTGGCCGGTAGAAGGCGCATTGATCGCCGGAACAAGCGTCTCAAGCTCGTCCCAGTCTACGAGCGACTGGTCCAGCTTGTAGACCGAATGCTGTCTGAAGGGGTTCGGATAAATGCGGCTCCGCTCGATACCCGCCTTGTCATGCCAAATCCACTCTACACGCCGGCGATGAGGATGAAATGAAGCATCCGCCTCATAGAAGTACTCGCCGGTCACTCTGCCGAACGCCCGAATTCGGTCGCGGCCATCCGAGACGACGACGTAGTCTCCCACTTGCATGTCTGATCGGAGCGACCAAGTGATCACCACATTGCCGTTGTGCCCATTCGCTTCAGGCTCCTTTCGGGCCCGCCATTCGGTTAGAATTTCGCTGAGCTCGTCGTAGCGTTCGTCGGACCAGTCGATATCTCCGCCCCAGCCAACGTGGATTAGGCTATTCTCCAGACCGAAACGTACCCGATCCTCTTGGGTATGGCGCCGGCCCAGAGCGACCTTGAATACTCGAGCAGAGCGGTCCAGTCGGCCCGGTGTATCTCCCTGCCCTGCATCTAGCCGGGCTCGCTCGCTGATACGCTTGAAGACGCCGTCATGAGGCTTCAGGCGAAAGCCCGTACTACTTTCGGTTATTTCGAGATCGCTGTCTTCACCGGTATCAGGCCGCAATCCTTCGACAAACTCCTCGTAAGACATGGACTGGTGGAAGGTTACGAATTCGATCCGACCTTCGCCGGCGAGGCGGCGATATTCGTTCATTAGGGCATCGCGATCATTGCGCAACGGTTCAGCCGCAGTCTCGCCCAGGCATAGGCGCACTGCCTCCCAAGCCGTGGCGTAGGTCTTGCCAGTGCCAGGGGGGCCGTAAAGGATCAGGTTTGTTGCTGAGGGCAGTGGAACAAGTGCTTCATGGTTCATTGCATGGTGCTCTTCATCGGCCGGGAGCTGAAATGTAAAAATAGTGTTCCGGCTATCTTCTGGATTGCTGCGGCTTGGTGCCCTGACATTCGTCAACCGCTGTAGGTGCTCATCCTCCAGGGCAGCACAAATCGTTGGCGTACGTTCCCCCAAGCCCAAAACCGTTTTAAGGTCGCCTGCGCGAATAGAGACTTCTGCTGCCCCGCTCTCCTTGGCAGGTTCGATATAGTAGTTAGCAGCGCAAAGCTGGGCACGCGCCCTTCCCCTCAGCAAGTGATCATACTGGTCAGGTGGGGCTAAGGGCCGATCGTCTTGATCCACTATGATAAAGCCTGAATTGTGCAGGCGCGCCGCCGCATCGCCTTTCTGCCCCCAGCCACCATTGAGAACGGTCTTATCTAAAATGAAACCTATGATCGGCTTTGAAGGATAAACGCGATTTTGCCGGTCACGGGTCGAACGCACCCAGTAGTCACGTGGCTCGCCAAAGCTGTCGAAGATTTCACTATGATGTTGAGACTTGCGATACAGGTCATACGCGTCCATCGCGCCCTCGACAACGTCGCGACTGAGCAAAGCTGACGCAGGTTTACTGTTCTCGTCAGCTTTGAAGTTATGAATAATCCAAAGCGCACTCTGAACGTCGATCATATCGCGCGGTGCTAGCCCTCTTTCCCCAAAGGCCCTACGGACATCACGCATGAACTGAAGTTCCTTGCTGTAGATGTCGGCGAGACTGCTACTACCGGGGAAGCTTGTACCGTACCCTTCACGCCAGAGGTCCTCCCGGACGGAGTGGCGGATGTAGATGCCTTCGTCTGGCGACAGGTGCATCAGGAGGAACTCACCGATCTGCCTTGCATGATCTCGCTGTCCCTTGGGTACTGCCGCCATCCAGGTTTCCACGAAGTCGGACAAAGCCTGTGCATGCCCGTTTGCCGGGCCCTTCGCCGCCTCGGCAAGCTTCCGAATTGCCGCCGCGATCTCATCTAGATCGCCATCTCCCCTCGGCGACATGGACCAATATGCACGCCATTGCAGAAGGTTGCTTTTGCTCAACACACCGACGACAGCAGAAAGGAACTCTCGATTGTCGCTGACATTGTGAAGGGCGCTGTCTAGAGCCGCTGCGCTTTCAAGCTTGTAGCTTCGCTCGGCCATGTCGAAATCAGGATCTGGTTTGTTGAAGCTATCCAAACCAGGAAAGGCGGCCCTCAGACGCTCGATCCAGCGAGATACGCAGGCTGGGTCAAGGATGCTGTGGAAGCCTTCTGCACTAAGGTAGGCGCCAACAATTTGTCTTAGCTGCGCTTCATTTGTCAGCTCCAGGACTTGCTGTTGTCCGTGCGCGAGCCGCTTGGCTTCTTGAACCTTAAGGCCGGAAGTTGCCAATTGCGCATCCGAAAGGACAGTGCCGACATTATCTGAAATCTCGTGCCAGGGTAGCTGCGTCCCATCGGGACTGCGCTCGAACACGAGTTTCGCGGTGGCAGATTCTGGAATAACGGCGAGGGTTCGTCTGTTCGACGACTGGTATACTACTGCCTTTGTCCGCCCTGGGGCACTTAGACGGACCCATGATCCATCCCCGGTCAAGCTATCAAGGATACGCTCGGCTTCTTTACCGTTCAAATTACTTGTCCTTTCCAACTTGCCTTTGGAGATACTCAAATTTCACAAAGCTCAGTGCACAGATCGTGTTCACTAGCCGCATCTGCTCGACGGTTTCACATTTGGTTTCGCGCAGGCGAGGGCTGCAGAATACCAGGGCGAGCCCCTTAGCTCGTGAGACGGCTACGTTGATGCGATTGAGCGAAAACAGGAACTCCATCCTGCGGGAGGTTTCCTCGGCGGATGAGGCGGTCATCGACACCAGACAGACGGGCGCTTCCTGACCCTGAAACTTGTCCACCGTGCCAACACGAATGCCCCTTGGCAGCGCATCGCTCAGCGCGTTGACCTGTGCGTTGTAGGGAGCAACGACGATGATGTCGCTCTCACACAGGGGGCGCGTGGTGCGGTTCTTGTCGGTCCATGTGCCTGTCAATAGATTGGCTACGGCTGCCTTGATGGCGACGACTTCCTCAATGGCAATCTGGGCATTGCCTTCGTGCGGCACTGGCAGCCAGAAGGCCCCGGCGCTTGGAAAGCACGTGCCGGTCACACCCTGTCGCTCGGCGTCAAGATGGCCGTCCAAGCGCCCTTCATAAACCTGATCCGAGATAAACCGGCAGACCTCCGGATGCATCCGCCGCGAGATTGGCAGGAAGATGCCACGGTCAGGCGGTACGGTCGAATGGTCCCCCAGCATCCATTCCAAACAGGAGAGGTTCGCCGGCTCAGGATGCGATCCCTGGATGACCTGCGGCAACTGCCGCGGATCTCCTACCAGCACGATGTTGCGCGCAGCGCGGCCCATGGCGGCCATGTTGGCAAGGCCCACCTGCCCCGCCTCGTCCACGAATAACCAATCGAAGCCCTGCACGTTCTCATCCCGAGCAAAGAAGAACGCTGTTCCACCGACCACGTGACCACCTGCCGCGGCTTGGGCGTTGTCGGTGGTACGACAGATCGGGCAATCATCCGGATAGCCGTCTTCGCCACCGGAGACCTTATGGACCAGTTCGAGCGTGACCGGCAGATCGTCATCCTCGAGCGCGCTCAGGCAGCCCATCAGCACATTGCGAATGGCTTCATGGCTGTTTGAGGCAACGCCGATGCGGGCACCCTTTCGCACAAGTGACAGGATTGTCCGCGAGGTGACATAGGTCTTACCGGTGCCGGGTGGCCCCTGGATCGGCAGCACGGTTTCATCCATCGCTCCGACAGCCGCAATGGTGCCGGCAACCGGATCACGTGTACCCAGCAGGTCAGCGCTGGGTCCGGTGCTCAGTCGCGGAGCGGCACGCGACAGAAGATCATCGACGGCCCGATAGGTTCGAGGTCCGCATTGGTCCGCGATCACGTCGCGCAAGGCTTCCGCGATCACCTTGGTGTCGAGCGGCCAGTCAGGGTGCAGTGTAAGCCGCTCGGCAAGTAGATGGTTCTTGCCTGGTCCCACCTTGATCGTGACCTGCCGGGCCCTGCGGTCCATTTCCTCGATGGTGACCGGGACAGGCGGTCCGTCGAACACCGGGACTGTCGCCTTCTTTCCGGTTCGCAGCTTCGTCTCCTGCGGTGGAAAGCGATAGCGACGTGCGAAGGAGCGCTTGATCGGCTCCAAAGGTCCGATCGCCTCCAGCCCGGCCAGAGCGTCAAGATCGTCTAAAAGTTCGTCATAATCTTTGGCGGCACTGTCGAACACGGCCCATTGCGCGGGCTTGACCTCGCGCTTGTGGAAGAGGCCCAGATTGAACAGCATCGCTTGCCGGTCCTCCGCCAATCCCGAGGCGGCGAGTCTGGCCCGGAGGGCTTGTGTCTCAGCATCTTCCTCCGCCTCTTTTGCGCCTGCGTCAGCACTGCGCTGGGGCCAGGCTCCGGCAGGCCGGATGCTGACAAGCCAGTTCCGCAGCTCCTCCGTCGAGATGCAGTCGACCCGGTTGTAATCCTCGATCTCATCCAGGATGTGCTGGTCGGCTGTCTCGCGCCAGCGCTCGTAGGCCACGACCGATCCTCCGGCGGTCTTGACCTCCCCCTCTCGCGTGCGGCCATAGAAGACCTCCATGGACTTGATAGAATAGTTCGGCTCTGACGCGATCAGCCCGCCGCGCACGACGGCAAAGAGGTCCACAAACCGGCGCTCCCGTAGCAGCCGGTCAAGGAAGGCTTCGCCGATCCCGTATTTCGTGGTTAGACGGCGTAGGGCGGTTATCTCGTACGGGGCGTAGTGGTAAATATGCGCGCCCGGATGCCTTTCGATCTGCCCCCGGAAGAACTCCAGCAGGTCGAAGAGCGCTTTTGCTTCCGCATCGTGGTCATGGGCCCAGAAGGCGCGGAACTGCCCGTCGCACCAGACCCCGTGCAGATACTCCAAGCCCCCCTCGACATGAGGATAGCCCTCGATGTCATAGAAGATGTCGCCGGCGGTGGGTTTCGGCAGCAGATCGAAGCCCCTGCCCGGCTCAGGCGCGCGCAGCTGGTAGCTGGGCTTGCCTGTCTTGCGGTCGTGCTGCAGGCGCGCCTGGGCGACGAGGCGCTGGCGCGTAGTTTCTGCTACACCGCGGACCGGCTGATCGAGACCGGCCAGCGCCGCCATTGTCGTGATGCCCGCCGCTTCAAGCTTCTTCACCTGCGTGCGGCTGATACCCGCTATTGTGAAGAGGCTGTCCTCAGTCTGCCAGACAGTTTCGCAATGGGCCGACCAGCGACACCGGCCGCAGTCGGCAGTTGGAACGGGACTTGTTTCTGGAGGGGCTGCCACGAAGCCTTCCAGCCGTGTCCGCGCCATTCGGGCGTATGCTGCGTAGTCGGCCAGCCGCAGTGTGGCACGCTCTCCGGTTCCCAGTTCGACATGAGCATGCTCCGGCATCACGCCCTGGATGTCTGCCAGCATGTCGGAGTAGAGAACCAGCTGCAGGACATGCTTGGGGTGCGGTCGCCGCTTGAGCTTGGTGTCTGCTACTTCGTAGCGGAAAGGGCCCAGCGCCGAGGGACGATCAACCCGCAATAAAAAATCCGACCATCCGCCCCAGTTTCCGGACTGGAACGCTCCCTGGAACACGACCTCTACGCCCTCTGTCAAAGCCTTGCGCGTCTCAGCGGCATCCCGGGCCAAGGCGCCCCGCACAATCTCGACGACCTGTCGGCCCGATGCCTTCAGCCGGTCCAGATGCGCGGCCTCATGAGCATCGCCCTGCTTTTGCAACAGCGCGGGGTCCTCGCTGTCCGCGCCTGGCTCCGGTCCTTCGCCGCGAAGATGCATCAGATCCAGTGAGGTTGCATGGGCGCAACCCATGAACCGCATCAGATCCGTTGCTGAAAAGAGGATGTTCCCGTCTACTTCCCGCACGCGCCACCCAATCATCCGTGAGCGCAGCCCAAGCCGGAATTGTCTCTTGAAAGAAGTTTCGCCGGCAACCCATGCGGATGTCAACGACCGCCGACTAACGCGTGCCGTCAGCTAGCTCAACTACGGCGATCATGGTGCGCCTTGCTGACGTGGTGGCAACTTGCTTGTGTTTGGCACACAGGTTTGCGCACCGTATGCCGAGGAGATGGATGGGGTTTGCTCCCTCTCTCGGCGGACTTGTCAATATCCGGCTGCCTTGCCTATCCATGCATATGGACATTCGACAGCTCAGATACTTTGTTACCCTCGCCGAGACGCGACATTTCGGCCGAGCAGCTGAGCTTCTGCATATCGCCCAGCCAGCCTTGTCACAGCAAATCAAGCAGCTTGAGAACGAGTTACAGGTCGAATTGCTGGATCGCTCAACGAGACCGGTTGGACTGACTTCGGCTGGGATTTCGCTGCTGCGCGAAGGCCGGGAAATCCTGTCGAAGGTCGCGCGCGCCGAAGCATTGACTCGGCAAGAGAGCCGAAAAAATGGCGGCCGCCTCGTCATCGGCGTGACTGGAACTGCGGCACTCGAGTTTGCCGTGCCCGTACTCCGTGCCTTTGGCAAGCGCAGGCCGAACGTACAGATCTCCCTACGGGAAATGTCCTCTCCAGACCAACTCGCTGCGCTGGAGCGCGGCCATATCCACATTGGCTTCGTCCGCCCGCCAGTCGAAGATGAGCGTATAAGCATTCGCCTTGTTCATACAGAGCCCTTCTGTGTGGCCCTGCCGGCGGATCATCTGCAGGCACAGCGCGACAGCATCCGTCTGGCCGAACTGAACGGAACATCGCTGGTCATTTTCGCACGAGACGAGGCGCCAGGATTTCGTGACCTGATGCTGCATGTCTGTCGCTCGGCAGGCTATGTGCCAAAAACGATCCAGGATGCGCCGCAAATGACGACGATGCTCTGCCTCGTTGGCGGCGGATTTGGGTGTGCTCTGGTCCCCGTATCGGCGCGTCACCTCGCGATCCCCGGTGTCGTTTATCGCCCGTTGCTCGACTACAGCCCCCTTGTCGAACTTTATGCAGCTTGGATGCCCGATAAACATGCACCTTTCATCAGCGAGCTTCTTGACGTCATAGAAAAAATACAGGTTAGCACAGGCTAACGACATGAAAATGCTACATCATAAGTAAAACTATATAGTAATGTAGGTATCCCATATTTGATCCGGGCACTTCTTTCCGCAACGACTTCGATAACGAGGTTGAAGGAGATGCCCTGTGCCAGCCCCCGTTTCCGCTGCCGGAAAGCCACTTGTTGACCCCATTTCCTGTGCGGTTATCCAGCATCGTATGAGTGCAATGGTCGAGGAGATGGGCGAAGCCATGTTGCGCACGGCCTATAGCCAGATCTTGAATGCCAGCCGCGACTTCTCGATGGGCATCGTTGATCGACAGGGCCGCCTGATAAGCCAGGCCGATCATATCCCGATCCATGTCGGCGCGCTTCCGTGGGCGGTCAGGGCTGTCGAAGATCGCTTCTGCGACGACATCCATCCCGGGGACGTCGTGATCCTGAACGACCCGTATGCGGGCGGCAGCCACCTGCCGGACGTAACGATCTTTGTCCCGGTTTTTGCCGATGGGTTGCGGCAGCTCTGGTCAGTGGTTCGGGCGCATATGGGTGATATTGGCGGCGCAACGCATGGAGCCTACAACCCTCAGGCTCGCGAAATCTGGCAGGAAGGTTTGCGTCTGCCGCCGATGAAGCTGGCTGATCGCGGCAAGATACGTGACGACGTGATTGACATGATCCTGATGAATGTCCGCTTCCCGCGAGAGTTTCGAGGCGATCTGGATGCAATGATTGGTGCGGCCCATCTCGGCCAACGCAGTCTGGACAAGCTTATCGGCGAATTTGGTTCGGCTACGGTCGCGGCCGCGATCGAAGATTTCCTGGATACAGCCGAGGCCAATACCCGTGCCATCGTGGCAAGCTGGCCGGACGGCGTTTATGAGGGTACGGCTTATCTTGATGATGATGGGCGCGACCGGCAGGACGTCGCAGTTCGCGCAAAAGTCACTGTGCGCGGCAGTGATCTTCAGATCGATTTGACCGGATCCGACGCCCAGTCTGACAGCTTTGTCAATTCACCTTTTGCCAACACACAAGCGGCCGTCGCGATGGCTGTGGCCTATCTGATCGATCCAGATATTCCAAAGAATGATGGCGTCTTCCGGGTGCTGGACGTAAAGCTCAAGCCCGGCACCATCGTCCATCCTCTTGAGGGCGCGCCGGTTACAATGTCGACCACGCACCCGGCGAATGAAATCGTTGAGGCCATTACCCGTGCTCTCGAGGCCGCATGCCCCGAGCGTTGCACTGGCGGGTGGTCCAGGCGTTTTCGGATGTCGGTAACCGGGAAGAACCCACGCAACGGTCGTACATTCGTGTGGCATCTGTTCCACGCGCGGCCAGGTGGCGGGGCCTCGGTAGCAGGCGACGGTTGGTCCGGTGCAGGCGAGTGGCATTCGGTCGGCGGGATCAAGTTCGGCTCGATCGAAGTGACCGAGGCGCGTTTTCCGCTGTTCTTCGAGACCCATGAATTCAGGCCCGGATCGGGAGGAGCGGGTAAATACCGTGGAGGTCTCGGCAGCACGCTGGACCTGCGGGTCGAGGTTCCGGCCTATGCTCACACCGCAGGGGAAGGCATTCGTCATGGGGCAGCAGGTATCGCCGGTGGTCACGATGGTGCGCCGCACGACTATTGCATGGTCACCAATGAAGGAGATGTGCCACTGCAAACCAAGCAGTTCGGCATCGGCATTACCGAAGGAACGCTGTTCCGCATCCGCTCGGGCGGCGGTGGCGGCTGGGGCAATCCGGAAGAACGAGCGCCCGAAGCTCAAGCCCATGACGAGAAGCTTGGACTGATCTGACGCGCCGCATGGCGAATGCCACAGAAGAAGCCCTGTGAAGGGCGGAAGGACACCATGACCCAAACCTACAGCATCGGCATCGACGTCGGCGGCACCTTCACGGATTTCGTGGCGATGAACACGGATGGAGTGACCACGATCTGCAAGTCTCCGTCCACGCCCAGCGACCAGTCCGTTGGGGTTTTGACAGGCTTGCACGACCTCGCCCAGCGACTGGGATTGACGCTGGCCGAATTGTTGGCGCGCACCGAACGGATTGTCCACGGCACCACGGTTGCGACCAATGCCCTGCTGGAACGCAAGGGACGCAAGACTGGTCTTCTGACTACCGCCGGACACCGCGACATCCTGGAGATGCGCGAAGGGCTGAAGCCCCACCGCTACAACCTGCGCATGGCATCGCCGGAACCGCTGGTCCCGCGCGACCTTCGCCGCCCTGTGACCGAGCGTCTTGCCCAGGATGGAAAGGTGCTGACCCCCCTCGACGAGGAGAACCTGCGCGACGAATGTGCGTTCCTGCGCGATCAGGGCGTCGAGGCCGTCGCAATCTGCTTTCTGCACGCTTATCGCAACTCCGAGCATGAGCGCCGCGCCGCCGAGATCGTGGCCGATATGATGCCAGAGGCTTATATCTCGACCTCATCGGACGTTCTGCCTCAGATCAAAGAATACGAGCGGCTATCGACGACCGTCGTCAATGCCTATATCGGCCCGATCGTGAAGCTCTACATGCAGCGCCTGACCGATAGATTGTCGGCTGCAGGCTATGATGGTCCGATCTTCATCATCTTGTCCCACGGCGGCGTCACGCGGGTAGAGGACGCGATTTCATTGGCGGCGGGCACATGTCTCTCCGGCCCGGCTGGGGGAATTGCCGGTGCGCGCGCATGTGCAAGGATGCTTGATGCACCGAACGTCATCCCGTTCGACATGGGTGGCACCTCGACCGAAGTGTCCCTGATCACGCAGGGCGAAGTGGCGCTGACATCGGAACGCGGGTTGGCGGGCGAACGCATCGCACTTCGCAGCTTTGATATCCTATCAATCGCCGCAGGCGGCGGATCCATTGCACAGATGCGGCCCGGTAAGGGGTTCTCTGTTGGCCCTGAGTCTGCGGGAGCAGAGCCTGGCCCTGCCTGTTTTGGCCGCGACGGTCAGGCGGTGACAGTGACGGATGCCAACCTGGTGCTGGGTTTTCTCGCGACCGATGCACTTTCGGGTGGAGGCAGCACGCTGGATAGAGCGGCGGCAGAGGCTGCGATGGATCGCCTCGGTGCTACAATGGGCCTTGATCGAATTGCTGCTGCAGCCGGTGTGCGTCGTCTGATCAACATCCGCATGGCCGACGGCATCCGTCTGATGACCCTGCGCCGCGGTGTCGATCCTCGCTCCTTCACTCTGCTGAGCTTTGGTGGTGCGGCAGGCCTGCACTCGGTCGAAGTGGCCCGAGAACTCGACATTCCACGTGTCGTTGTTCCAACTGTCGCTTCTGTGCTGTGTGCCTGGGGGATGCTGGCCTCAGATCTGCGTTATGAAGTGACGCGTTCCCGCCCAGCAGACAGCAGCGGCATGACCGATCAGACCATCCAACGTGTTTATGCCGAGATCGAAGCCCAGGCGCGCGCGCAGATGCCGTCGCTGCCAGGCATCAAGCTCCAGATCGAACGTTCGGCCGAGATGCGCTATGGCGAACAAATTTTTGAAATCGACGTGCCGCTTGACGGGATCGACTTCGAAGCGCCGGCGCTGGTCGACGCGATAGCGGCACGCTTCCATGCTCGTCACGAGGAGCTTTATACCTATGCCTCACCGGGGGAGGAGGTTGACCTTGTCAACGCCCGCGTCGCGATCATAGGCGCAGTCGATCGCGGTGATGTTTCGCGTGAGCTCGCACTGGTGATGGACAATCCCACCCCAATCGGGATGCGGCATGTGCATCTTTCCACTGGCCCCGCCCAAGTGCCTGTCTATGACATGGCTAGGCTTTCCCCTGGACACAATATTGTCGGGCCAGCACTCGTTTCATCCGAGACAACGACCGTCCTGCTTTGCCACGGCGATCGGGCCAGCCTCACGCCCCATGGCTGGCTGGACATCGCTGTTGCGGCAAAGTCGTCTGGTGGTGGGATGCCAGTCAAGACGGATCATTATCAACCGGCCGACGCGTAACAATGGCCATCAACAGGGAATGCTAACCATGAATAAGTTCAAAAAAGTCGCTCTGGCCGGTATTCTGGCAACCGCCAGCACCAGTGCATATGCCGAAACAGAGCTGAACGTTGTTGCGCCTTGGTCGAACCTCAATGCCTATGGCAAGATTGAAGCCCCCTTCTGGACGGAGGAACTGCCGGCACAAACTGGCGGTGCCTTGACTGCCAAATTGTCGAACTATTCAGAGTTGGGGCTTGGCGGCGCGGAGCTACTACGGCTTGCCTCGATGGGTGTTTTCGACGTTGCGCATGTCGTGGTCGGCTATTCGGTGTCGGACGATCCGGTGATTGAAGGGATCGAGTTGGCGGGTGTGATCCAGGACCTCGACACCTTGCGCAAGGCCGTCGACGCCTATGAGCCGACGATGACCGAAGCTTTGGCCACAAAGCACAACCTTGTTTATCTCGGCATGTACCCCAACCCCGCCCAGGTCATGTACTGCTCTGAACCGGTCAATGGCATTGATGATTTTGCGGGCAAGAAGATCCGTTTTTACGGCTCATCGATGAATGACTTCATTGCAGCTGCGGGTGGCACTGGGGTCAATGTGCCGTTGGCCGAGGTCGTTCCTTCCTTGCAGCGCGGTGTCGTCGATTGTGCCTTCACTGGCACGCTGACTGGTTACTCCTTCAAGTTCCCCGAAGTGACCAGTGATCTCTATGGTTTGCGTCTGGGCTGGGGCCTGACCTTCATCGCCGCGAACAAGTCTGCCTTCGACGGGCTCAGCGCCGAGGATCAGCAAGCCCTGCGTACGTCGGTAAAGGAGCTAGAAGGAAAGTTGTGGGATTTGGTCGCGGTCGATGACGCGGCGGGCATCGCCTGCAATACAGGGAATGGCGAATGCCCCTACGGCGAGCCCGCCAGCATGTCCTATGTCCCGGTGTCAGAAGAAGACGACAGCCGCCGCCGAGCACTGCTTGAAGAGGAAATTCTGAAGAACTGGGCAGCGCGCTGCGGTGCCGATTGCGTAACAAACTGGAACGAGACCGTTGGAGCCCTGACGGGGCTCACCGCCTCCAAATGACAAGCGCTAGCGA
Organism: Paracoccus aerius; assembly: GCF_014656455.1. Classification (GTDB taxonomy): domain Bacteria; phylum Pseudomonadota; class Alphaproteobacteria; order Rhodobacterales; family Rhodobacteraceae; genus Paracoccus; species Paracoccus aerius. The sequence goes on along the minus strand of NZ_BNCL01000027.1, from coordinate 10,442 downwards.
CAATCTCCAGGGGCGTATGCCCCTGGTCAACCGCTTGGATGAGGCCATCCGTAGCCTATCAAATGCGATGATACTCATTGCGGGCTGGGCAACCTTAGCCATGGGACTGCTGATTGCAGCCGATGTGTTGTGGCGTGCGGCAACAGGCAAGAACTTTGGCGGCGTCGATGAGCTAGCGTGCTATCTTTTTGCCATCGGCATCAGTTGGTCGCTAGCTGCCGCCTTTCACGCTCGTGCCCATATTCGCGTTGACATCATCTATCGTGAATTGCCCTTCATTCCGCGCGTTGTGCTGGACATCCTGGCGATGCTTTCACTGCTAATCGTTGCGGCATTCCTGACATACAGCAGTTGGCTCGTGCTTGAAACTTCATGGACCCGAGGTGCTCGGTCCGCCTCATCAATGCAGATCCCGTTGGTCGTTCCGCAGGCGCTGTGGATGTTGGGCGTGCTGGTCTTTGCCGCTTCGCTGATTAGCGCTCTGCTGCGCAGCGTTGTTGACATTGCCTCGGGTCGCGCCGTCGCCGTTGTCGCCCGCCACGGCGTTCCCACTCCCGACGAAGAAGCAGAGTACGCCATTTTGCAGTCTCGGGGGACAAGCTGATGTTCGTACAATCCTTTGCTTTACTTCTAGTGCTGGTTGCCCTCTCTTTGCCGATTGGCGCAGTCCTGCTGATCGTTGGCTTGGTCATGGGCTGGCTGCATTCGCCGATGCCGCTCTATATCGCGGGTTCGGAGATCTTCTGGAAGGTCGCGAACGAATTTACGCTGACGACTATTCCCTTGTTCGTTCTGCTGGGCGAACTGCTGCTGCGCGCCGGAGTGGCCGAACGGATGTATGCCGCAACTGCTCTTTGGTTGAACCGCTTGCCAGGCGGATTGCTCCACGCCAACATCGCAGCATCGACCCTGTTCTCAGCAACGTCGGGATCGTCGGTGGCAACTGCCGCAACCATCGGAACCGTAGCACTGCCCGAGATCGAGCGCCGCGGATACAATGAACGGCTTTTTTTGGGATCGTTGGCAGCTGGCGGCACGCTCGGCATTTTGATCCCACCCTCGATCCACCTGATCCTTTACGGGATGATGACGCAAAGCTCGATCCCGCAGCTCTATTCGGCCGCCATGTTGCCCGGCTTGCTTCTCGCGTTGATCTTCAGCGGGATTGTGGCTCTGATCTGCATTCTTCGGCCGGACATGGGCGGTCAGCGCATTCAGGCGACGTGGCGCCAGCGCATTGAGAGCCTACCATCGATCCTTCCGGTAATCGGCCTGTTCGTCGTGGTCGTCGGTTCGATCTATGCCGGTATCGCCACTCCGACAGAGGCAGCCTCGTTGGGTCTGCTCTTCGCACTGGTGCTTGCTGCTTTTTACGGGCGCCTGTCTGTCCGGATGCTGAACGAGGCATTCATGGCCACTATGCGAACAACTGCCATGATCATGCTGATCGTGATGGTGTCCTACTTCCTCAACTTCGTGCTGTCATTTCTGGGCATTCCGCAGGCACTGACACGCTTTGTTGCAGAGCTTGGGCTCTCGCCAACGGGTACGATGATACTGATCGTGGTCTTTTTCGTCGCGCTTGGCTGCTTTCTTGAAAGCCTGTCGATGCTGGTAACGATGACACCGCTGGTTGCACCGATCGTGATCGGGCTTGGTTACGATCCGGTCTGGTTCGGTGTCCTACTGACTATCTTGCTAGAGGTCGCGCTGATCACCCCACCAGTCGGCATCAACCTTTATGTTGTGCAGGCTATCCGCAAGCGAGGCGGGATGGGCGATGTCATCATCGGCTCCCTGCCCTTCGTCGCGGCTATGTTCATCCTTATCGGGCTGTTGATCGCGTTTCCGCAGATTGCGCTCTGGCTCCCTTCACTCTCAAATTGACGAGAACCTCCATGACGCTCATGCCTTCGAATAAGGCCCTGGTGCCGTTTGTATCGGTCGCAAACATGATGAAGCTGATCCACCAGATCGGGATCAGCGAATGTCTCGTGCAACTGACCGAAGCGGTTGAGACCGACTTTCGCCGCTGGCCCGAGTTCGACAAGACGCCGCGAGTGGCCTCTCACTCCCGAAATGGCGTCATTGAGCTGATGCCGACATCCGACGGGGTGCAATATGCGTTCAAGTACGTGAACGGTCATCCGATCAATACCAGGGCCGGTTTGCAGACGGTCTCGGCCTTTGGCTTGTTGTCAGATGTAGCCACTGGCTACCCGCTGATGCTCTCGGAAATGACACTGCTGACGGCCCTACGTACTGCTGCCACTTCAGCCGTGGCCACGCGCGCGCTGATGCCGCATGGCGCCCGCACACATGCGATGATCGGTAACGGTGCCCAGTCCGAATTTCAGGCGCTGGCACAAAGCGCCGTGAATGGTCTCGACATTGTGCGGCTTTACGACATCGATGCCACTGCCATGCAGCGCTGCGCACGCAACTTGCGTGCAGCCGGGCTTAAGGTGCTCGAATGGCCCAGCCCCCAGGACGCTGTCCTTGGCTCCGAGATAATCACCACCTGTACGGCGGACAAGCAATACGCCACGATCCTGACCGACAACATGGTAGGAGCAGGCGTGCATGTAAATGCGATCGGCGGCGACTGCCCTGGCAAGACGGAATTGCATCGTGACATCCTGATGCGGTCGGACATCTTCGTCGAGTATCCCGAACAAACCCGCATCGAGGGCGAGATCCAGCAACTTGATGCCGATCATCCAGTCACAGAGCTATGGCAGGTTCTGCGCGGGGAAGTGCCGGGACGTCGCGACGAGCGCCAGATCACCCTGTTCGATGGCGTTGGCTTTGCGACAGAGGATTTTTCGGCCCTCCGCTGGCTGTATGGCGCCCTTCGGGAACATGACTGTTATGAAATGCTCGACATCATTGCAGATCCGGACGAACCCCGCGATCTTTATGGGATGCTGATGCGAGCCGGAGTGCAGAGTGACAGGCAACAGGCCGCTAATCTCCCAAGTTCGACTGAACAATAAGGCCGACAACTTGGTTCCGCTGTCATCGCGATCGCGCACATGCCCACCCCATTCTGGGTCATTCCAAACCATCTTTGATGCGATAGGCATGGTCGCCATGTTCTCCATGCGAAAGCAAAACCGAGGTCCGCACCTAGGTGCACAAGCGCGGCTCTGACTTACTGGAGGCTAGAAGGGCCAGGGCAGCGAATTGCGCTGACATTCAGAACGCTGCGAAGGCCGCCACTGAAGGGAGCATGTCCTCCCCTCACCACCGACCGCCTGGAAAGTCGTCGGTCGGCATCGCAGGAACTATTAAGTCGTAGGGCTACAACGGCAGTCGTGTGCCGTGACATCTGGAACTCTGCTTACGTCAGCGGAGGCCTATGCAGTGCCGTATCGCCGCCTCGCTTCACGAAACGACATCAGTCGTTTAAGTTTGTCGTCCCACAGGTGCAGGTTCACCGAATGCAGGCTTTCCGACAATGTCAGCCGCTGGGCGCTGGCAAGTTCGGTGTGATCCCGCAGGATCTCCGGGAGCCGATAGTAGGGGATGCGGCTATAGAGATGGTGGACATGGTGAATGCCGATATTGGCAGGAAGCCACCGCAACGGCGCAGGCAGGACGTAATGCGAGGATCCCGCCAGTGCTGCCTCGTGCAACTGCCACGCATCCCCCTCCGCCCAGCAGGTTTCTTCGAACTGATGCTGCACATAGAATAGCCAGACCCCGATCGTGGCGGCGACAATGACGGTGGGGAGATAGATCAACAGCACCGGCTTCATCCCGCCCAGCCAGATGATCAACGCCAACATAAGGGCAATCATGGCATTCGTCCCCATGGCCGAGATCCAGTAGCGCCTGCCAGACGTCATCAAGCCAAGCGGCAAACGGTTCTGCAGCAGAAACAGGTAGCTTGGTGCTAGCCCGAAGAGCACAACCGGATGACGATAAAGGCGATACATCAGCCTGTCGAAGCGGCTCCGAGCCCGGTATTCGTCGACCGTGAGCGTCAGCACGTCACCGATGCCGCGCTGATCCAGATTACCGTGCTGCGCATGATGGATGGAATGGGTCCGGCGCCAGACGTCATGAGGGGTCAGGGTCAGCACTCCCAGACACCGGCCCACCCAATCCTGTGCCTTTCGGCTGTGAAAGAACGAGGCATGACCGCAATCATGCTGGATGCAGAATATCCGCACCAGGAAGAAGCCATTCAGGACTGCAATCCCGAATGCCAGCCAGGAGCTGACCGACAGCGCTGCCCATGCCAGCATCCAGAGCAGCGTGAAGGGCACCAGCGTGACAAGAAGTTCAAGGAGACTGCGGCGCGTGGATGGCTCGCGATACTTCGCCAGGATCCGGACCCAGTCCTTGGCCGAACGCGCCTGTGTAGCCGGCATATTGTCGGAAGATGTCATTATCACCGCCTTCGAGCTTGAGCCACGTATGCCCATCGGCCCGCACGGCGTTATCATGTGCTCCATCCTTTAGGGCAGGCCTATGGGCCGAACAAGGCAGGGAGGATGGCAACCTGATGATCTGTATCGCTAAGGTCACCCTGAGCCGTCCATTCAGCATGCTACAGGACGGCGCTGCCACACCACGTCGCCCTTGCATTAGCTAAGCGCGGAGTTCAGGGAAGCTGCTGTGACACACTCATCAGATCAGGCATCCCGATCCTTGGCATCGCTTGGCTGGACGGCCTTTTTCGACGGCCAGCTAGAGCCGACGGAAATTGCACTCGCAAGGATGCGCATCGCAGCCGTTCATCGAGCCCGGCTGACTGCAGAGTCGCTCTCGGGTCCAATGAGGCTGACGCTTCCCGTCCATGCCAATACAGCAGATCATGCGGTTGGGGACTGGGTTCTGGTGGAGCCGGAGAGCCAAATGCTCGTCCGTCGACTGGAGCGCAGGACCCTGCTGCAGCGGCGCACCGAAGGGAGCCGGACCCCGCAACTGATTGCGGCGAATGTGGATACGCTCTTCATCGTGACCTCCTGTAATGACGATCTCAACGTGGCGCGCTTGGAGCGCTACCTGGCGCTTGCGAATGAAGCGGGCACGACCCCGGTGATCGTTCTCACAAGGGCTGACCAGGTAGCGGATGTCGAACCGTACCGGGATCAGGTGGCAAGCCTGCAACGCGGGCTTGAGGTGGTGACGCTGAATGCGAAGTCGCCGGATGCGGCACGAACGCTTGCTCCATGGTGCAGCCCGGGTCAGACGATCGCCCTTGTCGGCTCCTCGGGAGTCGGAAAGTCCTCGCTGCTGAACACGCTTTCGGCAAAAGCGCCGGAAGAGGCACAGCTGACAGGCAGCATCCGTGAGCAGGATAGCAAAGGCCGCCACACAACCACCTCGCGCTCGCTTCACGCCATCGCTGGGGGCGGCTGGGTGATCGACACGCCAGGGATCCGAGCGCTCCATATTAGCGACATCTCCGTTGGACTGGACCTTCTGTTTGCCGAAATTGCCGAACTTGCTCCCCTCTGCCGCTTTGGAAACTGCACCCACTCTCATGAACCGGAATGCGCCGTTCAGGCCGCAGTAGCCTCGGGAACACTTGACCCCGTGCGAGTGGAACGCTGGCGCAAACTCTTAGACGAGAACCAGAGCAATACCCTTATCCAGTCTGGGCCACGCAGGAATAAGGTCACCAAGGCCCCCAAGAAGCCGCGGGGAAGGTGATGTTATACGAAGATCGGTCCTAAAATGCCGATCTACCTTCGACTGCTCCTGCGCCGGAGCACGTTGAAGCAGTCGTTCGTGTGAGCCCGCGGGCTGATGGACCATATGGTCTGCCTAAGATGCTAATCCTCAACCGCAAAGCCTGCCGGTACACGGCGGCCGATGTCCGCAGGTAAGCTGGCATCCTGGATCAGTTCCTGCGCCATGGAGTCCGCGTTGGGTCCTGCGTCCATCAGATGCTGCCAGATGTCCCGAACGGCCGGCGCCACGCGGGTCTCGGTCACGGCGCGGGCCGTGTGCAGCCAGATGACAAGGCCGTCACTGCTGTCATACTCGCGCTTCTTGCGCAGCGCGGCGATTTTCGCCTGCGCCGTTGCGGCAAACCGGGAAACAGCGTCAGCCTTCCAGTAGGACAATTCGTAAAGGTCCTTGCCCTCCGACTGATAGAAGGCGGCCCAGAACCGCACCGCAGCCGCGTAGCTCTCAACGTGATGCGGTTTTGCTGCAGCGAGCTTCTCTGAAAGAGCCTGCGCCTCCTCGACAAGGGCAGCCGTCGCTTTTTCTTGTTTCCAGGTGCTGAACGTCATGGTCCTTTTCCAGGCTAGTTAGGTAAAGCGCAGGTCCGTCTACAAGAAAACATTCTCCAAGATTTCGCTACGGACGCTGTTCAGTGGCCATGGTCCTCCGTCATTGCATCTATCAGCTCCCGGGTTTTGAGCAGATCAGACAGATCGACCGCTAATGCGGCCTTACCCTCGAGAGCGTCCAAAAACGCGGAAATCAGGTTCCGGTGGCTGGCGTGATCGAATGCCATGGGATCCGCTGCACTGCCACTGGCTCCTTCCCCGCCCAGAGTCTCGACCTAGCCGTCATGGTGGAAAACCTGCGCCTGCAGCCCTTCGAGGCGGATGGTCATGCGCTCGAAGATCAGTGTCATCGTCTCTGGCATGTCGGGAAAGCAGGCCGTCGTGGCCATGATGGTGCCAGGTGCGGCGTCCGGCCCGAAGGTCGCCAGCGCGCAGACCATGTCCTCGGCTTCCATTTGGTGAAGGAGACTTGTCACGGCATGTGCAGCGCTGATCCTTACGCCACCGCACAAGGCCCGCAGGACATCAAGCGTATGGATCGCCTGCGTCAGCATTACGCCCCCACCGTCGCGGGCATAGGTCCCGCGACCCGGCTCATCGTAATAGGCCTGTGGGCGCCACCATGGGATCAGACAGTGAACGCCGCAGAGCCTGCCGGACTCTCCGGATGAGATGATCTTTTCCACAGCACGGACGGAAGGACGGAACCGATGCTGCAGCACGGGTGCCACCAGTAGGCCCGAAACCTTTGCCTGATCGGCGAGAAACCGGGTGTCATCCGTAACCAACCCTGCCGGCTTTTCGATCAGAAGGTGCTTCCCTGCCGACAGGATGCGCCCGCCCAGATCGCGGTGACTGTCTGGCGGAGTCAGCAGGATCACTGCATCGACAGCCGGGTCAGCGAGGACAGCATCCAGATCGTGAGTCGGGGCGCTGCCGTAGGTTGCTTCGAATGCGGCTCGCCGGCCTAAGCTGCGCGTCACGGCATAGGCCAGGCGCGCCCGCCCTCCCAGGTCTGCAAGGCTGGCCATATGCGGCGCCAGAGCCATCCCTAGGCCTACGATGGCAAATGTCTTCACGTTCCCCTCCGTCGGGATGATCAGGCCAGTTCAGCGCTATCTTATCTTAGTTAAAAGGATAGACCTTACTGTGCTAGATCGCCCGCCTCGATATCGGGATGCCTACAAGACAGCAGCCAAACCATCGTTGATGTACTTTATAACGCAGTAGGGGATTGCCCGTGAGGTCTTCGCGAGGAAAAACGGGTTGCTCTCTCCAAGGATCGAATACCACTCCGAGACTAAGATCCTGCCAGACTGAACGAGGTTGCCTGAGCACTGGCACTGATGCACGGAAGCAGGTCACTGCTCGAACAGAAGTTCGCGGCACTCGAGGTGGAAATCAACAATCTTCTGAAAACACGTGTTCGAGCGTCGCAAGAAGAGCCGAAAGCGCTGGGGTATGTTCGCCCCGACGATAAACTGCAAAGATATCTGACACCGGTGGAACGGGTGCGATTGGTCGATGGATCAATGGCCCAGCCGTTGCCGCGATGCCTGCTGGAACAAGGCCTATCCCGAAGCCCGCAGAGACCAGGCTTGGGATGGACTGCGCGTCAATCACCTGCTGGGAAATCCGCGGTCGCGCGCCCCCTTGGGTAAGGAACGACAAAATGTATGCCGCAAAATCGGAGCTGTCGGGTCGCAAGATGACATGCTGCTCATGCCTCAGATCGTCGAGGCTTACAGTGCGCGCGCCAATCAACGGATGATCTGCCGGCATAAGGACGACCAACTCCTCGCGCCAAGCAAGCTGGCAGCTCAGGTCGCTATGGTACGGAACCGAGCGATTGAAACTGACGTCCATTCGGCCGCTAAGCAAATCGCTGACTTGCAGAGCGGGTGCCTGCTCGTGAAGCCGGACGCTGATCAAAGGATGCTGGCGGCTAAATTGTGCCAGAAGTTCTGCCAAGCCTGCCCGGAGAATGGATCCTGTTGCGCCAATATCCAGCGTCCCATGTTGGCCCGACAGCACTTCCTGCACCTCGAGCAGGGCGCGATCATGTTGAGCCAGGATACTGCGCGCACGGCTCAGGAACACCTGTCCGGCGCTTGTCAGCGTCATCTTGCGGCTGGTCCGCTGAAACAGCGCGGTGCCAATCGTCCGTTCAAGGGATTGTATTTGAAGGCTCAAGGGCGGTTGGGACATATTCAGGCGCTTGGCGGCACGGGTAAAGTTGAGCTCCTCGGCCAGGATAACGAAGCATTGCAGTTGGCGAATTCTCATATCAAAACCATATGGATCGGCTGAAAAACAATATTAGACAGGAATAGGGATTCGCCCAACACTCCTTGGCACTCAAAAGCGGCGCCTGAACGCCGCCTCTGTCAGGGAGAAATCGACATGCCAAGCTGGTCTCGGTCATTGTTCGGGCAGGTCTGCCTTGCCCTTGTCTTGGGGGTGCTTGCGGGCACCATGGCACCCGACTTTGCCGCCGGGATGAAGCCGCTGGGAGACGGCTTCATCAAGCTGATCAAGATGCTGATCCCCGCTATTGTCTTCTGCGTAGTCGTTCATGGCATCGCTGGCGCAGGCGACATCAAGAAGGTCGGTCGTGTAGGCGTCCGGGCGATCATCTACTTCGAGGTGATCACCACCATCGCCCTGATCCTGGGGATCGTGCTGGCCTATGTCTTTCAGCCCGGCGCAGGCATGAACATCGATACTAGCACGCTGGATGCCTCGGCGCTGTCGGCTTATGTGGACCGCGCGAACGAGGTCAGCCAAGGCGGCATGGTCGACTTCCTGATGAAGCTGATTCCGACGACGGTGTTCAGCGGCTTTGCGACCGGCGACGTGCTTCAAGTGCTGATCGTGGCGATTTTGGCAGGCTGCGCGTTGTCTTTGATGGGCGAGCGCGCCAAGCCGCTCCTGACCGTCATCGAGCTTGCAGGTGAGATGGCGTTCAAGATCATGTCGTTCATCGTGCGTCTTGCCCCCTTTGGAGTCTTCGGCGCTATCTCCTATACGGTGGGCACCTATGGCGTGGGCTCTCTGGCGCAACTGGGCTATCTGGTCGCCCTCTTCTATGTCGCTGTTGCGCTGTTCGTCTTTGGCGTCCTGGGGTTGGTGATGCGGCTGTCGGGCTTCAGCATCATCAAGCTGATCCGCTATCTGCGCGCCGAGGCCGGGATCGTCGCGGGCACCACCAGCAGCGACAGCGTACTGCCTCAGACCATGCGGAAGCTTGAACATCTGGGCATCAAGGACACCACCGTGGGCCTGGTCGTGCCAACAGGTTACTCCTTCAACCTCGATGCCTTCTCGATCTATCTAACGCTGGCGGCTCTGTTCATCGCCCAAGCCACCAATACAAATCTAGCCTTTCTTGATCTGCTGACAATCCTGGCCGTGGCCTTGGTGACATCGAAGGGCGCGCATGGGGTGCCGGGATCGGCAATCGTGATCCTGGCGGCGACGCTGACGGCAGTCCCGGCCATTCCCGCGATTGGACTGGTGCTGGTCCTGTCGGTAGACTGGTTTATGGGCATCGCCCGCGCGCTTGGCAATTACCTGGGCAACTGCGTGGCAACCGTAGCTGTCGCGTCCTGGGTGGGCGATATCAACCGTGACCGCGCTCACCGCGTTCTAAACGGAGAGAATGTGGACAGTCTCGATATCTTGGAAGAGCCCGCACCTCTGGATGTCCCAGCAGGACAGGTGGCGCATGGATAATCCTGTATTCGATCCCAGGAGTCAGAACATTAAGGACCTTCCCCCCGCCGGCGCGCCAACGGGCGACGTGGCCGAAGTCCCGCGGGCCGATCCGCAGCGCATCCCCTATGCCGGCCCGGTGGCGGGCCTGCCGCCGCAGACCGGCATGACCACCGACACGGCCGTCTTCACCGAGGCCTATGCCGTCATCCCCCGCACCGTGATGCGCGACATCGTCACCTCCTACCTGCCCGGCTGGACCGGGATGCGGATGTGGATGATCGCCCGGCCCTTGTCGGGATTCGCGGAAACCTTCAGCCAGTACATCGTCGAACTGGCCGAGGGCGGCGGCTCGGACAACCCCGACGACGACCCCGAGATCCAGCACGCCCTGTTCGTCACCGGCGGGTCCATGTCCGTGACCATCGGCGGCACCGAACATCTGCTGACCCCCGGCGGCTTCGCCTATGTGCC
>NZ_BNCL01000026.1 GCF_014656455.1 Paracoccus aerius | reverse complement strand
AGCGTCGTCTTGCCGTGGTCAACGTGACCAATCGTGCCAATGTTGACGTGCGGTTTCGTCCGTTCAAACTTTGCCTTTGCCATAGCGCAGGGCTCCTTGATTCATCGTTGTCGTGGAACGGGCGGGACTTTCGCCCCGCCCCGCCGATCAGGCGTATTTCTTCTGGATCTCGTCCGAGATGTTCTGCGGCACGGCCTCGTAATGGTCGAACAGCATCGTGAACACCGCGCGGCCCGAGGACATGGAGCGCAGGTTGTTGATGTAGCCGAACATGTTGGCCAGCGGCACGAAGGCGTCGATGACGTTCGCGTTGCCGCGGCTGTCCTGCCCACGCACCATCCCGCGACGGCTGGTCAGGTCTCCGATGATCGAGCCGGTATATTCTTCCGGAGTCACGACCTCGACCTTCATGATCGGTTCCAGCAGCTTCGCGCCGGCCTTGCGCAGACCTTCACGCATCGCGGCGCGCGCGGCGATCTCGAAGGCCAGGACCGAGGAATCGACGTCGTGGAACGCACCGTCCGTCAGGGCGACCTTGAAATCGATCACCGGGAAGCCAGCCAGCGGGCCCGAGTCCATGACGGACTTGATACCTTTTTCAACGCCGGGGATGTATTCCTTCGGAACCGCGCCACCCACGATCTTGGATTCGAACGAGTAGCCCTCGCCCGGCTCGGTCGGGGTGATCGTCAGCTTCACGCGCGCGAACTGGCCGGTACCGCCGGTCTGTTTCTTGTGCGTGTAGTCGATCTCGGCCTGCTGCGAGATGGTCTCGCGGTAAGCCACCTGCGGTGCGCCGATGTTCGCCTCGACCTTGAACTCGCGCTTCATGCGGTCGACCAGGATGTCGAGGTGAAGTTCGCCCATCCCCTTCATGATCGTCTGGCCCGATTCCAGATCGGTCTCGACGCGGAAGGACGGGTCCTCGGCCGACAGGCGCTGAAGGGCGAGGCCCATCTTCTCCTGGTCGGCTTTCGACTTCGGCTCGACCGCGATCTCGATCACCGGTTCGGGGAAGGTCATCGTTTCCAGAACGACGGGGCTGGCGGGATCGCACAGCGTGTCGCCCGTGGTCGTGTCCTTCAGGCCGGCCAGCGCGATGATGTCGCCTGCAAAGGCTTCCTCGATTTCCTCGCGGTTGATCGAGTGCATCATCATCATGCGACCGACGCGCTCGCGCTTGCCCTTGGTCGCGTTCAGCATCTGATCGCCCTTCTTCAGGACGCCCGAATAGATGCGCGTAAAGGTCAGCGAGCCGACGAAGGGGTCGTTCATGATCTTGAACGCCAGACCCGAGAAGGGCTGCGCGTCATCGGCACGACGCTCGATGTTGCGGGTCTCGGTCTCGTCGCCCGGCGTGAAGCCCATATAGGCGGGCACGTCCAGCGGCGAAGGCAGGAAATCGATGACCGAGTTCAGCAGGGGCTGCACGCCCTTGTTCTTGAACGCGGAACCGGCAGTGACCGGGAAGAAGGACAGCGACAGCGTGCCCTTGCGGATCAGGCTGCGCAGGGTCGCCTCGTCGGGCTCGTTGCCTTCAAGATAGGCTTCCATCGCGGCGTCGTCCTGCTCGACCACGAGTTCCAGCAGGTTGGTGCGCCATTCGTCGGCCAGGTCCTTCAAGTCGTCGCGGATCGGCTGGCGAACCCAGGACGCGCCCAGATCCTCGCCCTTCCAGACCCATTCTTCCATCTTCACCAGGTCGATGATGCCTTCCAGCTGATCCTCGGCGCCGATCGGCAGGGCGATCGGGCACGGGGTGCCGCCGGTGCGGTCCTTGATCATGCGCACGCAGTTGAAGAAGTCGGCGCCGATCTTGTCCATCTTGTTGACGAAGACGATCCGAGGAACCTTGTAGCGGTCGGCCTGACGCCACACGGTCTCGGTCTGCGGCTCGACGCCGGCGTTGGCGTCCAGAAGGCAGATTGCACCGTCCAGAACGGCCAGCGAGCGTTCCACCTCGATGGTGAAGTCCACGTGGCCCGGCGTGTCGATGATGTTGAAGCGGTACTTCGTGTCCGAAGTGCCTTCGGTGGTCGGGTCTTCCTGACGCTGCCAGAACGTGGTGGTCGCGGCAGACGTGATCGTAATGCCGCGTTCCTGTTCCTGCTCCATCCAGTCCATGGTCGCGGCGCCGTCATGCACTTCGCCGATCTTGTGCGACTTGCCGGTGTAGTAAAGGATACGCTCGGTCGTTGTCGTCTTGCCGGCATCGATGTGGGCCATGATGCCGAAGTTGCGGTAACGCTGCAGCGGATATTCGCGTGCCATGGGTCGGATCCTTTCGCCTTACCAGCGGTAGTGGCTGAACGCCTTGTTCGCGTCGGCCATCTTGTGCGTGTCTTCGCGCTTCTTGACGGCGGTGCCGCGGCCGTTCACGGCATCGGCCAGTTCGCCAGCAAGACGCTCTTCCATGGTGTTCTCGTTGCGCTTCTTGGACGCATCGATCAGCCAGCGGATAGCCAGGGCTTCGCGGCGGGTCGGGCGAACCTCGACCGGGACCTGGTAGGTGGCGCCGCCGACGCGGCGCGAACGCACCTCGACCGAGGGCTTCACGTTGTCCAGGGCTTCGTGGAAGACCTCGATCGGCTCGCGCTTCAGGCGGGCCTGGACGCGGTCCAGGGCCGAATAGACGATGCGCTCGGCAACGGATTTCTTGCCGTCAACCATCAGGTTGTTCATGAATTTGGTCAGCACGCGATCGCCAAATTTGGCGTCGGGCAGGACTTCGCGCTTTTCAGCGGCGTGACGACGGGACATTGATGCCTCTCCTTACTTCGGACGCTTCGCGCCGTATTTCGAACGACGCTGGCGACGATCCTTGACGCCCTGGGTATCCAGCACACCGCGCAGGATGTGATAACGGACACCCGGAAGGTCTTTCACGCGGCCTCCGCGGATCAGCACGACGCTGTGTTCCTGCAGGTTGTGCTTTTCGCCCGGGATGTAGGAGATGACCTCGAAGCCATTCGTCAGGCGGACCTTGGCCACCTTACGCATAGCGGAGTTCGGTTTCTTCGGCGTCGTGGTATAGACGCGCGTGCAGACGCCGCGCTTCTGCGGGCAGCCCTGAAGGTGCTGCGACTTCGAGCGCTGCACTTTCGGCTGCCGCGGTTTGCGGATCAGCTGTTGGATCGTCGGCATTCGGTTCCCCGTCTTGCTCTGTCAATACTCGCAGCAGGTCTGCTGCGCCGCTTCTCGACGGCATTTCGCGCGAATCGCGAAATGCCAAACCCATCCTTCCCCGGAATCCGGGGTGGAGGGGAAATATTCCAGAGATCGAGGCAGTTAAAGGCCCGGATCGTGACCACGAAAGGTTCTGGCCCCCGCGCGGTTTCCCGTCGGGTGTGCGGCGTATAGGCGGAATCGCCCAAGCTGTCAACACGACCCCGCCCCCGTCACGCCGTCGTCACGCCCCCGCAAGACGCTGCGCCAGCCCCTCCAGGTCCATTCGCGCAAGGCCGAACCGGGCCGACAATTGACGGTCAAGCGCGTCCGGCGCGATCTCCCACGGGATGCCCGGTCCGATGTCGCCCGAGTCGCTGTCGCCGTGGATGCCGCGCAGGAACATCAGCGGCCGCGTGACAGCCACGCCGGGCATCCACAGGGGCAGCTTGGTGTGGTTGAAATGCAGCGCGGTCTTTCCTTCGTCCGGGCGCAGGAAGATGGTCAGCGCCACGCCCATGTTGTGGGCGATGCGCGGCACGAAGCGAACGCTTCCCGCCCCCACCTGCATCATCAGCCCGCGCGAATGATCCAGCGACAGCCGCCCCTCGGCTTGCCACAGGCCCCGGACCTGCGCGAAATCCGCCTTGGCGCGGGCGATGTAGTCCAGGGCCACCGCGTCGTCGTCGTCGTGACGGAAATGTCCGATAACTTCGGCCGCCGGGTCGATATGGGGCGCGATGGCGGCCTCGCAGGCCTCCAGATGCCGCTCCATCGGCGGGACCAGTTCAAGCCGAAGCTGCGGATGGCGGGCGGCAAGGTCGCGCAGGTTCGACAGCCAGGGCTGTGGCAGGTCGGGGCCGGTCATCAGAACCAGGGTAAAGTCCGGATCCGTCTGCGCCAGCCAGCCGGGCAGCGCCACCGTCCGTAGCCACAGCCAGCGGCGCGCAAGGCGGGCAGGATCGTAAAGAAAGGCCCGGCGTTCCTCGATGGTCGCGTGGTGGCGCTGATAGCCGCGCAGGCCCAGATAGGAAAACCGGCACAGGCCCAGCATCTGCACCCGCATCAGCGCGTCTTGCCCAGCTGCGCCTCGCGCCAGATGGTATAGATGCCGGCCGCCACGACCAAGGCCGACCCGGCCCATGTCCAAAGGTCGGGCCATTCGCCGAAGACGATCAGGCCCATCGCGATGGCCACCAGCAGCGAGGTATAGCGGAAGGGCGCCACATAGGACATCTCGCCCACCCGCATCGAGGCGACGGCGCTGACATAGCCGACGGTCAGGAAGGCGCTGCCCATCAGAAGCAGCAGGACCTGGGACAGGCTGGGCATGACCCAGCCCTGGACCAGGCTGATGACAAGGCCGACGAGTGTCACCGCCGCCGCGGCGTAAAAGGCGATCGTGGCCGAGGTGATGTTGCCGCCGAAGCTCCGGGTGGCAAGGTCGCGTAATGCGACCATGCCCATTGCAGCCACGGCGACGATGGCCCAGACGTCGAAGACGTCGCCCCCGGGCCGGAGGATCAGAAGCACGCCCAGGAAGCCCGCGACAACCGCGCCGACGCGGCGCCAGCCAAGGGCTTCACCGAAGAACAGCGCGGCCGCCACCATCACCACAAGCGGCAGCGCCTGCATGATCGCGGACAGGTTGCCCATCGCCATATGCTGCAGCGCATTCAGAAACAGCAGGGTCGAGGCGATTTCTCCGATCGAGCGCCAGATCATCGGACGGCGCGCGTCGCGCGGGATGCGCAGGTGCAGCCCGCCAAGGCGCGGGGACACGGCACCAATGGCGATCATCACGAACAGGCCCCGCAGCGTAACGGCCTGATATAGCGGCAGGTTCTGCGCCACGAATTTCATCACCGTGTCATTCAACCCAAAGGCCACCATGCACAGCGTCATGATCGTCGCGCCGCGCAGGTTGTCGCCCGGCTGATGCGTCAGCGGCCTGACCGAGGCAGGCCGGACGCGACGGATCGGGGACATGATGGGGGTGCGCATGACTGAATCGCCAAGGGGAACGGTCTTTCCGGGTTAGGCATTGCCACCCGTCCCGGCAAGCTGTTTTTGCAGGATACGCAAAGCACCCGCACAAGCAGGACCCTTCAAGCAAAAGGCCCGGCAATGCCGGGCCTTTCGCGTTTCTGTCGGAAGGCGATTACTCGTCGCCGCCCGTTTCGGCCCGATCGGCGACCCGGTCAGATGCAACCTCGTCCATCGCAGGCGCGATCAGGGCGGCGGCAGCTTCGGCCTCGGCCCGACGGGCTTCGATCACCTGATTGTCCCGCTCGGTCGCGATGCGGCGCACCCGTGCGGTGGCGCCGCCCGTGCCGGCCGGGATCAGGCGGCCGACGATGACGTTCTCCTTCAGGCCAAGCAGCTTGTCGCGCTTGCCCTGAACGGCCGCCTCGGTCAGCACGCGGGTCGTTTCCTGGAACGATGCGGCCGAGATGAAGCTGCGGGTCTGCAGCGACGCCTTGGTGATGCCCAGAAGCACGGGTTCCCCCTGCGCCGGACGGCCACCGCGGGCCTCGATCTTGGCGTTCTCTTCCTCGAACTCGTCGCGCTCGACATGCTCGCCCTTCAGCAGCGTGGTGTCGCCGCTGTCGGTGATCTCGATCTTCTGCAGCATCTGGCGGACGATCACCTCGATGTGCTTGTCGTTGATCTTCACGCCCTGCAGTCGATAGACGTCCTGAACCTCGTCGATCAGGTAGTCCGCAAGCGCCTCGATCCCCATGATCCGCAGGATGTCGTGCGGGGCCGGGTTGCCGTCCATGATGTAGTCACCCTTCTGCACGAAGTCGCCTTCCTGCACCGGGATGTGCTTGCCTTTCGGCACCATGTATTCAACCGCGGTCGCGCCGTCTTCCGACGGCTCGATGGTGATGCGGCGCTTGTTCTTGTAGTCCTTGCCGAAGCGGACATAGCCGTCGATCTCAGCGATGATCGCGTGGTCCTTGGGACGACGGGCCTCGAACAGTTCGGCCACGCGGGGAAGACCCCCGGTGATGTCCTTGGTCCGTGCACCTTCCCGCGGAATACGCGCCACCACGTCGCCCGCACGGATTTCCTGCTGGTCCTCGACCGACAGGATCGCGTCCACCGACATCGGATAGCTGATCGGGTTGCCCTGTTCGTTGCGCACCGGTTCGCCGTTCTCATCCATGATGATGATCTCGGGCTTCAGGTCGTTGCCTTTCGGCGCGGAACGCCAATCGGTCACGATCTTCTGCGTCATGCCGGTCGCGTCGTCCGTCTCGTCGCGGACCGAGATCCCCGAGAGAAGGTCGACGAACTTCGTGATGCCCGCCTTTTCGGCGATGATCGGCAGGGTATAGGGATCCCATTCGAACAGCTTGGCGCCACGGATGACACGCTCGCCTTCCTTCACGAACAGCTTCGAGCCGTAGAACAGCTTGTGGCTGGCGCGTTCCTGGCCCTGGTCATCCAGGATCAGCAACTGCATGTTGCGCGACATCACGACCTGTTCGCCATTGGCGTTGGCCAGGATGTTTTCGTTGCGGAACTGGACCGTGCCCTCGTGAGAGGCGGCCTGGAACGACTGCTGCCCACCCTGCGCGATGCCGCCGATGTGGAAGGTCCGCATCGTCAGCTGGGTGCCCGGTTCGCCGATCGACTGGGCTGCGATGATGCCCACCGCCTCGCCGATGTTGACCAGCGTGCCGCGTGCCAGGTCGCGGCCATAGCACAGCGCGCAGACGCCGTCCTCGGACTCGCAGGTCAGGGCCGAACGGATGCGTACGGTCTGCACGCCCGCCTGCTCGATGGCATCGGCCTTGCGCTCGTCGATCACCTCGTTGGCGCGGACGATGATCTCGTCCTCGCCCGGCACCAGCACGTCCTCGGCCGCAGTCCGGCCCAGCACGCGTTCGGACAGCGGGCTGATGACCTCGCCGTCGTTCACGGCAGCGGATGCCGTGATCGCCTGCTCGGTGCCGCAGTCGTGTTCGCGGATGATGCAGTCCTGCGCCACGTCCACCAGGCGGCGGGTCAGGTAGCCCGAGTTCGCCGTCTTCAACGCCGTGTCCGACAGACCCTTCCGGGCGCCGTGGGTCGAGTTGAAGTATTCAAGAACGGTCAGACCCTCCTTGAAGTTCGAGATGATCGGCGTCTCGATGATCTCGCCCGAGGGCTTGGCCATCAACCCGCGCATCCCGCCCAGCTGCTTCATCTGGTTGGTCGAACCCCGCGCACCGGAATGCGCCATCATGTAGACCGAGTTCGGCTCCATCTCGGCACCGTTCTCGTCCTTCTTGGTAGCCGAGATGGTGGACATCATGGCCTCGGTCACGCGGTCGTTGCACTTCGACCAGGCGTCCACGACCTTGTTGTACTTCTCGCCCTGGGTGATCAGGCCGTCGAGATACTGCTGCTCGAACTCCTTCACCTGTTCCTGGACTTCCTCGACGATGGACCACTTGTTGTCAGGCACCACCATGTCGTCCTTGCCGAAGCTGATGCCGGCACGAAACGCCTCGCGGAAGCCGAGGCCCATGATCTGGTCGCAGAAGATCACCGATTCCTTCTGCCCGCAGTAGCGGTAGACGGTGTCGATGACGTGCTGCACGTCCTTCTTGCGCAGCAGCCGGTTGACCAGCTCGAACGGCGCCTTGGCGTTCATCGGCAGCAGCGCACCCAGCCGGACGCGGCCCGGCGTGGTTTCGAACCGCTTGATGACCTCGTTGCCGTTCTCGTCGATCTGCTTGATGCGTGCGGTGATCTTGGCGTGCAGATGCACCTCGCCTGCGGCAAGGGCATGTTCCACCTCGTTCACGTTGGCGAAGGCCATGCCCTCGCCCTTCATTCCGTCGCGCTGCATCGAGACATAATACAGGCCCAGAACCATGTCCTGGGACGGCACGATGATCGGCGCGCCGTTGGCGGGCGACAGCACGTTGTTCGTCGACATCATCAGGACG
This sequence comes from Paracoccus aerius, assembly GCF_014656455.1. Lineage (GTDB taxonomy): Bacteria > Pseudomonadota > Alphaproteobacteria > Rhodobacterales > Rhodobacteraceae > Paracoccus > Paracoccus aerius. Next base: position 17,387 of record NZ_BNCL01000026.1, on the reverse strand, counting down.
CGCGCTTCCAACTGCGCTTCCAGCGACAGCGGAACGTGGACGGCCATCTGGTCGCCGTCGAAGTCGGCGTTGAAGGCCGAGCAGACCAGCGGGTGAAGCTGGATCGCCTTGCCCTCGATCAGGATCGGCTCGAACGCCTGGATGCCCAGGCGGTGCAGCGTCGGCGCACGGTTCAGCAGAACCGGATGCTCGCGGATCACCTCGTCCAGGATGTCCCAGACCTCGGGGCGTTCCTTTTCGACCAGCTTCTTGGCCTGCTTGACGGTGGACGACAGGCCCTTCGCCTCAAGCCGCGAATAGATGAACGGCTTGAACAGTTCCAAGGCCATCTTCTTCGGCAGACCGCACTGGTGCAGCTTCAGTTCCGGCCCGGTCACGATGACCGAACGGCCCGAAAAGTCCACGCGCTTGCCCAGAAGGTTCTGGCGGAAGCGGCCCTGCTTGCCCTTCAGCATGTCCGACAGCGACTTCAGCGGGCGACGGTTGTTGCCCGTGATGACGCGGCCGCGACGGCCGTTGTCGAACAGCGCATCGACCGATTCCTGCAACATCCGCTTTTCGTTGCGCACGATGATGTCGGGCGCACGAAGCTCGATCAGGCGCTTCAGGCGGTTGTTGCGGTTGATGACGCGACGATACAGGTCGTTCAGGTCCGAGGTCGCGAAGCGGCCGCCGTCCAGCGGAACCAGCGGGCGCAGTTCCGGCGGAATGACCGGGATCACGGTCAGCACCATCCATTCCGGACGGTTGCCGGATTCCAGGAAGCTTTCGACGATCTTCAGGCGCTTGATGATCTTCTTGGGCTTCAGTTCACCGGTAGCTTCCTTCAGATCCTCGCGAAGCTGTTCAGCGGTCGAGGCCAGGTCGATATTGGCCAGCATCGCGCGGATCGCCTCGGCGCCGATATCGGCGCTGAACGCGTCCGAACCATATTGGTCCTGCGCATCAAGGAATTCTTCCTCGGTCAGCAGCTGACCATAGGTCAGGTCGGTCAGGCCCGGTTCGATGACGACGTAGTTCTCGAAATACAGGATCCGTTCCAGATCGCGCAGCGTCATGTCCAGCATCAGGCCAATGCGGGACGGCAGCGACTTCAGGAACCAGATATGCGCGACGGGCGCGGCCAGTTCGATATGGCCCATCCGCTCGCGGCGGACCTTCTGCAGGGTCACTTCCACGCCGCATTTCTCGCAGACGAGGCCGCGATACTTCATGCGCTTGTACTTGCCGCACAGGCATTCGTAGTCCTTGATCGGACCAAAGATGCGCGCGCAGAACAGGCCGTCCCGTTCAGGCTTGAACGTGCGGTAGTTGATGGTTTCGGGCTTCTTCACCTCGCCATAGGACCAGGCGAGGATTTCCTCGGGCGAGGCCAGCGAGATCTTGATTTCGTCGAACTGCCGCGGCGGGGCCAGCGGGTTCAGGGGATTGGTGGCGAGTTCCTGGTTCATTCTTTTTTCCTAATGAAAGGGCGCGGGGGAGAGACGGTGCGTGAAGATCACGCACCCTACGGCATGGTAGGGTGCGTGCTTGCACGCACCGTTACTCGTCCTCCTCCGCATCCAGGAGTTCCATGTTGAGGCCCAGACCCCGGACCTCCTTGACCAGCACGTTGAACGATTCCGGCACGCCGGCCTCGAAGTTGTCGTCGCCCTTGACGATGGACTCATAGACCTTGGTCCGGCCCGCGACGTCGTCCGACTTGACCGTCAGCATCTCTTGCAAGGTATAGGCGGCGCCATAGGCTTCAAGCGCCCAGACCTCCATCTCACCCAGACGCTGGCCGCCGAACTGCGCCTTGCCACCCAGCGGCTGCTGCGTGACGAGGCTGTACGGCCCGGTCGAACGCGCGTGCATCTTGTCATCGACAAGGTGGTGCAGCTTCAGGACATATTTCATGCCCACCGTCACCTTGCGCGAGAACTGCTCGCCCGTGCGGCCGTCGAAGACCACGGACTGACCCGAGGTGTCGAAGCCCGCACGCGTCAGCGCGTCGTTCACGTCCGCCTCTTTCGCGCCGTCGAAGACGGGCGTGGCGACCGGAACGCCGGTGCGGACCGTGTTGGCGTGTTCGACCAGCAGGTCGTCATCCATGCCCTCGAAGGTCTCGGCATACATGTCGTCGCCATAGCCGATCTTCATGGCTTCCCGGACCGGGGTCAGATCGCCGTTGCGGCGATAGTCCTCGAGAGCCTCGTCGATCTTGATGCCAAGACCGCGCGATGCCCAACCCATGTGGGTTTCCAGGATCTGGCCGACGTTCATGCGCGACGGCACGCCCAGCGGGTTCAGCACCAGGTCGACCGGGGTGCCATCCGCCAGGAAGGGCATGTCCTCGATCGGGACGACCTTGGACACGACGCCCTTGTTGCCGTGACGGCCGGCCATCTTGTCGCCCGCCTGCAGCTTGCGCTTCACGGCGACGAACACCTTGACCATCTTCATCACGCCCGGCGGCAGGTCGTCGCCCTGACGGACCTTCTCGACCTTGTCCTCGAAGCGGGCCTCGAGGGCCTTCTTCTGGGCGTCATACTGATGGTTCAGCGCCTCGACTTCCTTGGCGGTGTCTTCCTCGCTGACGGCAAGCTGCCACCACTGGCCGCGCGACAGCGTGCCCAGCAGATCCTCGTTGATCTCGGAATTCGCCTTGACGCCTTTCGGCCCCTTCACGGCGGTCTTGCCCAGGATCAGCGATTTCAGGCGCGCATAGATGTTGCGGTCCAGGATCGCCTGTTCGTCGTCCCGGTCGCGGGCCAGACGCTCGACTTCCTCACGCTCGATCTGCAGGGCGCGTTCGTCCTTGTCCACACCATGGCGGTTGAAGACGCGGACTTCCACGATGGTCCCGTAGGCCCCCGGCGGCAGGCGCAGGGACGTGTCGCGCACGTCCGACGCCTTTTCGCCGAAGATGGCGCGCAGAAGCTTTTCTTCCGGCGTCATCGGGCTTTCGCCCTTGGGGGTGATCTTGCCCACCAGGATGTCGCCCGGCCCGACCTCGGCGCCGATATAGACGATGCCGGCCTCGTCGAGGTTGCGCAGGGCTTCCTCGCCGACGTTCGGAATGTCGCGGGTGATCTCCTCGGGCCCCAGCTTCGTGTCGCGGGCCGCCACTTCGTATTCATCGATATGGATCGAGGTGAACACGTCGTCGCGGTGGATCCGCTCGGAAATCAGGATCGAGTCCTCGTAGTTGTAGCCGTTCCAGGGCATGAAGGCCACGACCACGTTTCGGCCGATCGCCAGCTCGCCCTGGTCGGTCGAGGGACCGTCCGCGATGACCTGGTTGGCAACGACCTTCTCGCCCACCTTGACCAGCGGACGCTGGTTGATTGTCGAGGACTGGTTGGACCGCTTGAACTTGCGCAGACGATAGATGTCCACGCCCGCATCGCCCGCACCCAGACCTTCGGTTGCCCGCACGACGATACGCTGCGCATCGACCTGGTCGATGATGCCGCCCCGGCGCGCCATGATGGCCGCGCCGCTGTCACGCGCAACGGTGGCTTCCATGCCGGTGCCGACGAACGGCGCCTCGGCCCGCAGCAGCGGAACCGCCTGACGCTGCATGTTCGAACCCATCAGCGCGCGGTTGGCGTCGTCGTTTTCCAGGAACGGGATCAGCGCGGCCGCGACCGAGACCAGCTGCTTGGGCGACACGTCGATCAGGTCGATGGCATCGACCGGGTTCAGCGTGAAGTCGCCCGCCTGACGGGTCGAGATCAGTTCATCGACGAACCGGCCCTCGGCGTCCAGCGTCGCATTGGCCTGGGCCACAGTATGCCGCATTTCCTCGGTCGCGGACATGTAGACCACGTTGTCGGTCACGCGACCCTCAATCACCTTGCGGTAGGGGGTCTCGATGAAGCCGTACTTGTTCACGCGGGCGAAGGTCGCGAGACTGTTGATCAGGCCGATGTTCTGGCCTTCCGGCGTTTCGATCGGGCACATCCGGCCGTAATGGGTCGGGTGGACGTCGCGAACCTCGAAGCCGGCACGCTCGCGCGTCAGACCGCCCGGCCCGAGAGCCGACAGGCGACGCTTGTGCGTCACTTCGGACAGCGGGTTGGTCTGGTCCATGAACTGCGACAGCTGCGAGCTGCCAAAGAATTCACGCACCGCAGCCGCCGCCGGTTTGGCGTTGATCAGGTCCTGCGGCATGACGGTGTCGATCTCGACGCCCGACATGCGTTCGCGGATGGCGCGTTCCATGCGCAGCAGGCCGACGCGATACTGGTTTTCCATCAGTTCGCCGACCGAGCGCACCCGGCGGTTGCCCAAGTGGTCGATATCGTCGATCTCGCCCTTGCCGTCGCGCAGTTCCACCAGGCCACGGACACAGGCCACGATATCCTCGGGGCGCAGGGTCCGCTGGGTGTCGGGCGCGTCCAGATCCAGGCGCATGTTCATCTTGACCCGGCCCACGGCCGACAGGTCGTAGCGCTCGCTGTCGAAGAACAGCGAGTTGAACAGGTTCGACGCAGCCTCGACGGTGGGCGGCTCGCCCGGGCGCATGACGCGATAGATGTCCATGAGCGCGCCTTCGCGGCCCATGTTCTTGTCGGCGGCCATGGTATTGCGGATGTAGGGGCCGACATTGACGTGGTCGATGTCCAGCACCGGGATCTCGGTCACGCCGTTGTCCAGCAGGACCTTGAGCAGACCGCCGTTCAGCTCGCCGTCGCGGTCGTATTCCGCGGTGATCTCGTCGCCGGCCTCGGCATAGATGAAGCCGGTGGTGTCGTTGACGATGTCCTTCGCGACGAAGCGGCCGATGATGCGCTCGAACGGAACCAGCAGGTTCAGCGCCTCGCCGGATTCCTGCAGCTTCTTGACCAGGCGCGGGGTGACCTTGTCGCCGGCCTTGGTGATGACCTCGCCGGTGTCGGCATTGACCAGGTCATAGGACGGGCGGGTGCCGCGGACGCGTTCGGGGAAGAAGCGCGTGACCCAGCCCTGCGACCGGCCCTCGCGACGCAGGGTGTAGTCCACGGTTTCATAAAAGGCATCCATGATGCCTTCCTGATCCATACCCAGAGCATAGAGCAGCGTCGTCACCGGCAGCTTCCGGCGGCGGTCGATGCGCGCGAAGACCAGGTCCTTGGCGTCGAATTCGAAGTCCAGCCACGAACCGCGATAGGGAATGATGCGGCAGGCGAACAAGAGCTTGCCCGAGGAATGGGTCTTGCCGCGGTCATGGTCGAAGAACACGCCGGGGCTGCGGTGCATCTGGGACACCACGACGCGCTCGGTCCCGTTCACGATGAACGTCCCGTTCTGGGTCATCAAGGGCATGTCGCCCATGAAGACGTCCTGTTCCTTGATGTCCTTGACCGATTTCGCGCCGGTGTTTTCGTCGACATCGAACACGATCAGGCGCAGCGTCACCTTCAGCGGTGCGGCATAGGTCATGTCGCGCTGCTGGCATTCGTCCACGTCGTATTTCGGCCGCTCCAGCTCGTATTTCACGAACTCCAGGGTCGCGGTCTCGTTGAAATCCTTGATCGGGAAGACCGACTGGAAAACGCCCTGGATGCCTTCGCCGTCGTGATGGCCCGTGCCCTCACCCGAGTTCAGGAACAGGTCGTAGGAGGATTTCTGAACCTCGATCAGGTTCGGCATCTCCAGCACTTCGCGGATGTTGCCGTAATAGCGCCGGATACGCTTCTGGCCGACATAGGATTGCGCCATGGGGTCTAGTCACCTTTCGACTTCGCGCGCGGTCCGGGTCGGGGCACCCAGGACACGGGCCTACGAATGCAGGGGGATAAGGTCCAATTCGTGCCGTGCGTCCCACCGCCCGGCTCCCGAACCTTGAACATGCCCTGAAGGATTGTCTGTTCCAGACCGCCCTTCAAGACAGGTTCGGCAGGGACCGGGAAAACCCGGACCCTGCCCCATCGTGGTCAGCCTGACGGCCGATTACTTCAGCTCGACCTTGGCGCCAGCCGCTTCGAGCTTCTTCTTCATCTCTTCGGCGTCGGCTTTCGAAGCGCCTTCCTTGACTTTGCCGCCGGCTTCGACCAGGTCCTTGGCTTCTTTCAGGCCCAGACCGGTGATGCCGCGCACTTCCTTGATCACGTTGATCTTGTTGGCGCCGGCTTCGACCAGGACGACGTCGAATTCGGTTTTCTCTTCGGCGGCTTCAGCCGGGCCAGCGGCCGGGCCAGCCATCATGACGGCGCCACCGGCAGCCGGCTCGATGCCGTATTCGTCTTTCAGGATGGTTTTCAGTTCCTGGGCTTCCAGCAGGGTCAGGCCCACGATTTGTTCGGCGAGTTGTTTCAGATCAGCCATTTTTCCGTTCTCTCAGTTAATGTTCCAACGTCGGGTTTTCAACCACACGCAGGGATTGGGTTGCTTACGCAGCCTCACGTTCCTCGAGGGTCGTGAGGATGCTCGCGATGTTCGAGGCAGGCGCGCCAATGGCACCGGCAATGTTCGAGGCAGGCGCACCGAGGCAGGACACGATCTGAGCGATAAGCTCTTCACGCGACGGCATCGAGGCGACGGCTTTCACACCGGCCGGATCCAGGGCCGAGTCACCCATAGCACCGCCCAGGATCACGAAACGATCGTTGTCCTTGGCATACTTGTCGGCGATCCGCGCGGCAGCGGTCGGATCCTCCGAATAGGTGATCACGGTCATGCCCGTCAGGTAGTCGGCGATGCTTGCGCAAGGCTTACCTTCCAGGGCGATCTTGGCGAGCTTGTTCTTGGCGACGCGAACCGAACCACCCGCTTCGCGCATGCGCGCGCGGAGGTCCTGCATATGTGCAACCGTCATCCCCTCGTAGTGGGCAACCACCACGACGCCAGAGCTTTCAAAGATCTGGCCGAGTTCTTCGACCACCTGTTCTTTTTGTGCTCTATCCACGGTTTCACTCCAAGTTGGGGGTTTCCCCCCGGCTCTCACTTTTCCCGCCCGAAGGCAGGTCGGGTCCGCTAGGGCAAGATCACCCGAAGGAATCCTTCGGAAAAATGCTTCCCCATCTCAGGAAGGACATTAAGCAGGTTTCCCCGCACCCTCCGTCTCGGACAGGACGGGGCGGCTGGCGCCCCGTCATTCCCGGTCCCGAAGCCAATCGGGCACCGGAAAATTCTTAGTTGGCCGTGGCCGAGGCCACGTCCACCGACACGCCCGGCCCCATGGTCGAGCTGATCGAGACCTTCTTCATGTAGGTCCCTTTCGCGCCCGAGGGCTTGGCACGGCTGACCGCGTCCACGAAGGCGCGCAGGTTCTGGGCCAGCTTCTCGGCATCGAAGGACACCTTGCCGATGCCGGCATGGACGACGCCCGCCTTTTCGGCCTTGAACTGGACCTCGCCGCCCTTGGCGGCTTCCACGGCGGCCTTCACGTCAACCGTCACGGTGCCGACCTTGGGGTTCGGCATCAGGTTGCGCGGACCCAGGATCTTGCCCAGGCGGCCGACCAACGGCATCATGTCCGGCGTCGCGATGCAACGGTCGAACTCGATCTTGCCGGACTGGATCGTCTCCATCAGGTCCTCGGCGCCGACGATGTCCGCACCGGCGGCCTTGGCTTCGTCAGCCTTGGGACCACGCGCGAAGACGGCGACGCGGACGTCCTTGCCGGTGCCGGCGGGCAGCGTCACGACGCCGCGGACCATCTGGTCGGCGTGGCGCGGATCGACGCCCAGGTTCAGCGCGATCTCGACCGTTTCGTCGAACTTGGCCGAGGCGGCGGTCTTGACCAGGCTGATCGCGTCCTCGACGGACAGGTTGGCCTTGCCTTCGAACTGCGCGCGGGCGGCGGCCTTTTTCTTGGAAATCTTCGCCATGGCTTAGCCTTTCACCTCGATACCGATCGACCGGGCCGAGCCGACGATGATCTTCATGGCCTGTTCGACGTCGTTGGCCGACAGGTCCTTCATCTTGGCTTCGGCGATCTCGCGGACCTGCTTGACGGTCACGGTGCCGGCGACCGCACGGCCCGGCTTTTCCGAACCCTTGGCGCGATTGCGCTTGCCCACGGGCTTCAGGCCGGCGGCCTTCTTCAGCAGGAAGGACGCGGGGGGCGTCTTCGTCTCGAAGCTGAACGACTTGTCGGCGTAATAGGTGATGACGACCGGAACGGGGGAACCCTGCTCCATCTCCTGCGTCTTGGCGTTGAATTCTTTGCAGAACGCCATGATGTTGATGCCGCGCTGACCCAGGGCCGGGCCAACGGGGGGCGACGGGTTCGCCTGACCCGCCTTGATTTGCAGCTTGAGGCTGCCGACTACTTTCTTGGCCATAGGGCCTTCTCCTTGTCATCACGCCCCGGACCGGGGCCGACCTAGCGGTGCGGCTTTCGCCTCCCGCACACGATCACGCGGTCTTGGCGACCTGCGTGAATTCCAGTTCGACCGGCGTCGGCCGGCCAAAGATCGAGACCGTCACCTTGATGCGGCTCGACACCTCGTCCACTTCCTCGACCATGCCCGAGAAGCCTTCGAAGGGTCCGTCGGTCACGTTGACCTTTTCGCCCACGTCGAAGCGGATCAAGTTGCGCGGGGCGGCCTTTTCGCCATCCTCGCGGCGGTTCAGCATCGCGTTCACCTCGTCGTCGCGCATCGGCATCGGCTTGCCCTGCGCGCCCAGAAAGCCGGTAACGCGGTTGATCGAGTTCACCAGGTGATAGGTGCGGTCCGACATGTCCATGTGGACCAGCACATAGCCCGGCATGAAGCGACGTTCCGAGGTGACCTTCTTGCCGCGACGGATCTCGATCACTTCCTCGGTCGGAACCAGAACCTCGTCGATCTGCTCTTCCAGGCCCTTCTCGGCGACGGCCTGACGAATCGCCTCGGCGACCTTCTTTTCGAAGTTCGACAGGACGCTGACCGAATACCAACGCTTTGCCATGTTTCGATCAACCCCTGTTCGTCGGAAGGGAATCACCCGAAGCGCCGGGCAAACCCTTGAATTCATGTGCGTCCGTCAAAATCGAAAGGGGCGCGCAACCGGATTTCGATGCACGCCGCTTGCCGGACAGTCGGGGGCAAATACCCCCATGCGCCCGCAATTGCAAGCCCGATCAGTTGCTGATCAGCCGCAGTCCTTCGGTGATGCCAAAGCGGATGGCCAGGTCCACCAGCGAAAAGAACACGCTGAATAGCGCGGCCAGGATCAGCACCATGATGGTCGTCGTGATCACCTCGCGCCGCGTGGGCCAGCTGATCTTGGCGGCCTCGGCGCGGACCTGGTTGATGAACTGGACGGGATTGGTGGCCACGGGCAGGCTCCTTGGACAAGTCGAGCGTTCATCTATCCGCCCGGCCCCCGCGATTCAAGCCCGCCGTTGCAGGTCCAGCCCAAACTGCCCGGTCGCGCGGTCCTTGGCCCGGGAGCTGACGGAAGGCGCCGAGGCGGCAAGCGGATCGGGGCGGGCCGAAAGTCGCACCCGGTCGGCGGGCGTCTTGCGGCGGGGGCAGGTTCTTCCTAGGGATCGGCCTGCCAGAAGAAGGGGAAATCCTTGCCGATCCTTGTCGATTCATCGGGGCATTCCCGGTTCCGCGCGCTTGGTCCCTCAGTGGCCGCCGTCCCCCCGGCCGAGGCGCTGCGGGCGGGCATCGGCGCCGTCCTGGGTCTGGCGGTAGCGACGGGGCTGGCGGTTCTGGCGTCGCCCGACCTGTGGCTGGGCATCTATCTGATCGCGCCCTTCGGGGCGAGTTCGGTCCTGATCTTCGCCGCCCCGAACAGTCCCCTTGCACAGCCCTGGCCCGCCATTGTCGGCAACACCCTGTCGGCGCTCGTGGCGCTGCTGGTCTGCCGGGTGGTCGCCAATCCGATGATTGCGGTGCCTGCCTCGGTCGGGGCAGCCATCATTGTGATGGCGCTGTGTCGGGCCACGCATCCGCCTGGGGGCGCGGTGGCGATGACGGTGGCGATCGGCGCGGACAGGATCGCGCCGCTGGGCATGGGCTTTGCGCTGATGCCGGTCGCGGCGGGCACCGCGCTGCTGGTCGCGGTCGGGGCGCTATACGCGCTTGGCACCGGGCGGCGCTATCCCTTCCGCCAGTTCGGAGAGGTGAATGCCAGCGGCACCACCGACCCCTCGCCACCCGAACGCCTGGGCCTGACCGAAGACGAACTGGCGGGCATCCTTGTCCGCTACAACCAGTCGCTGAACCTGGGGGTCGAGGATCTGGCCCGCCTGATCGCCGCGGCCGAGATGCAGGCAGCGTCCCACCGCACCCGCGCCCAGGTTGCGGGCGACATCATGTCGCGCGACCTGGTGACCGTCGCGCCCGACACCCCGCTGCTGGAGATCGCCGCGCTGTTTTCGCGCCACGGCTTCACCTCGCTGCCGGTCGTGGGTGCGGATGGGCGCTATCTGGGGGTGATCTTCCAGTTGCACCTGATCGCGCGGGTCCATGCGCGCTTTCGCCCCGATGGCAGGCTGTCGCGGCTGGACCACGACCTGCGCGCCGTCGATGTCATGGACGGCCGCCTGCCCACGGCCCGTCCCGGCACGCCGATTGCTGCGCTGCTGCCCTCGCTGGCCTCGAACAGCACCGATGCGGTGCCGGTGCTGGAGAGCGAGCGGATCGTCGGCATCGTCACGCGGACGGATCTGGTCGCGGCCCTGGCGCGTGAAAGCCTGCGTCGTGACGACTGATGGTCTTGAAGAACCTGGCAGGGGTTGGGGGACTCGAACCCACGACCCTCGGTTTTGGAGACCGATGCTCTACCAACTGAGCTAAACCCCTGCGGTGCGCGACTGATAGGATCTGGCGCGGGGCGCGTCAAGCGGGGAAACGCCCTTATCCGTCCACGTCCGCCGCCAGGAACCCGCCCGACTGCCGCGCCCAGAGCCGCGCATAAAGCCCGCCACTGGCCAGCAGGTCGGCATGGCTGCCCTGTTCGACGATGCGGCCCCCGTCCATCACGATCAGCCGGTCCATCGCCGCAATGGTGGACAGGCGGTGGGCGATGGCGATCACGGTCTTGCCAGCCATCAGAACGTCCAGGCGCGACTGGATGGCTGCCTCGGCCTCGCTGTCCAATGCGCTTGTCGCCTCGTCCAGGATCAGGATCGGCGCGTCCTTCAGCGCGACGCGGGCGATGGCAATGCGCTGACGCTGGCCGCCCGACAGCTTGACGCCGCGTTCGCCGACATGGGCGTCCAGCCCCCGGCGGCCGTGGCTGTCCGAAAGCAGGGGCACGAAGTCCTGCGCCTCGGCCATGCGCAGGGCTTCGGCGATCTCGGCCTCGGACGCATCGGGACGGCCATAGGCGATGTTGTCGCGGACCGAGCGGTGCAGAAGCGAACTGTCCTGCGTCACCACGCCAATGGCCGCGCGCAGACTGTCCTGCGTGACGCGGGACACGTCCTGCCCGTCGATGGTGATCCGCCCCTGTTCAATGTCGTGAAAGCGCAGCAACAGGTTGATCAGCGTCGATTTCCCCGCGCCCGACCGGCCGACCAGGCCCACCCGTTCACCCGGCGCGACATGCAGAGTCAGGTCGTTCAGGACGGCCATCGGTTGCGCGCCCTCGGGTCCGCGATAGCGGAAGGTGACATTGTCGAAGCTGACCGCGCCCGGCCCCCGGACCAGCGGCTTGGCGTCGGGGGCGTCCTTGACCTCTCGCGGCAGGGCAAGGCTGGAGATGCCGTCGCGCACCGTCCCGATATTCTCGAACAGGGCGGCGAATTCCCACATGATCCAATGGGCCATGTTGTTCAGCCGCATCGCCAGCGGCACGGCCACCGCGACCGCGCCGACCTCGATCAGGCCGCCGGTCCACAGCCAGAGCCCCACCCCCGCGACCGAGGCAACCAGCAGAACGTTGATCGTGTTCAGCGCGATGTCCTGCACGCTGGACAGGCGCATCTGGGCGTAGACGGTGCGCAAAAAGGCGTCCATGCCGTCCCGCATCCAGGATTCCTCGCGCGAGGAATGGGAAAACAGCTTGACCGTCGCGATGTTGGTATAGCTGTCCACGACCCGCCCCGTCATGCCCGACCGCGCATCGGCCTGCGCCTCGGCCACCCGGCCCAGGCGGGGCACGATCTGCCACAGCAGGACGCCGTAGGCCGCGACCCAGGCCAGGAAGGGCAGCGCCAGCCGCCAGTCCTGGCTGGCCGCCAGGAACAGCGCGCCCAGGAAATAGATCACGACATAGCTGCCGACATCCATTGCCTTCATCGCCACCTCGCGCATGGCTAGGGCGGTCTGCATCAGACGCTGGGCGATCCGGCCCGCGAATTCGTCCTGAAAATAGCCGACCGACTGGCGCAGCAGATATCGGTGCGCCCGCCAGCGGATGCGCTGTGGAAAGTTGCCCATCAGCCCCTGATACAGGACCAGCGATCCCAGAAGGTTCAGCGCGGGCAGCACCAGCAGCAGCACCAGGGCCATGAAGGCCAGACGCGCGCCATGCATGTTCCAGAACTGGTCGCGCGGAGTTTGCGACAGCTGGTTGATCAGCTCTCCCAGCCAGCCGAACAGCGCAACCTCGACAATCGCGATCAGGGACGAGGTCAGGGCCAGCAGCACCAGCCAGGGAATCGCCCCCCGGCTGTAATACAGCACGAAGCGGACCAGCGACCGGGGCGGCATGTCCGGCGTCTCGGTCGGATAGGGGTCGATGCGTCGTTCGAACCACGAAAACATGGTGTCACCGGAATGTCGTGAACGGGATCAGGCAAGGGTGCGTTTGCTGGACCCTTGGAACGCCGGTGTCAAGCGGTTGGTCTGGAACGATGCGACAGGCCGCACGTTGCAGGGAATAAACGGCCGCTTCCCCGAAAGGACACCATCATGGCGATCAAGACCCTGAACGATCTCTACCTCCACCAGCTGAAGGATCTCTATTCTGCCTGCAAGCAATCCATGGCGATCGTCACCGAGATGGGCCGCGCAGCGAAGTCCCGCGAACTGTCCGAGGCCCTGATCGCCGGAAACCAGGGCATCGCGCGCGGAATGGAAACCCTTGCCAGCATCTGCGGGCGCCACGACACCGATCCGACCGGAGAGCATTGCCGCGGAATGGAGGGGCTGGTGTCCGAAGCCCGCAAGCACGCGATCGAGACCGACTTCGGCGACGAGGATACGCAGGACGCGGCGATCATCACCCAGTACCAGCGGCTGACCCATTACGCCATCGCGGGCTATGGCTGCGTGCGCACCTTCGCCAACCGGCTTGGCCATGACGATGACGGTGCCGCCCTGCAGGAATGCCTGGACAGCACGCGCGAGGGGGACGAGCACATGACGCGCATTGCCGAGGGCGGCGTCAACCAGGCCGCGATGGACGGCCAGTAACCCCCGATGCGCCGCAGCCCCGGCTGCGGCGCCGACATTACAGGTGGCGTGTTTCCTTCGCCTCCTTTGCCCAGTCGTCATGCGCCCCGTCCGCATGAAACACCGGGGTTGCAACAAGGTCCTCTTCGGGCACGTCGTCCAGGGCCGGAACGAAGACCATCGTGAAACGCCCGCCCAGTTCGGCAAGGTTTCCCGTCGTCCACAGCCGCGTCCCGCAACGCCCGCAGAAGACGTGGTGCATGTCCAGCCCGTCATCCTGCATCCGCGGCGTTTCGGCCAGAACCTCTGCCCCCTTCAGCAGGCGCAGCCCCTCTGGGTCCGGCAGAAGCATTTCCCAATAGCGCATCTTGCGGCAGAACCGGCAGTTGCACCGCATGGTGCCATCGGCCAGGTCGCCATCCGCCTCGAAGGCGACGGCGCCGCAGAAGCAGCTTCCTTGATAGGTCTTCATGACACATCCCCTGTCGGTCGCGCAGGGATATCATGCAGCCGGATGCCCCGCTGGCAATGCCTGCCAGCGGGCATTTCCGTCAGACGTTGCCCGCCGCCATTTCCCGGGCGATGTGGTCCGCCTGCCGGATCGCCAGGGCCACGATGGTCAGCGTCGGGTTTTCCGCCGCCCCCGTCGTGAACTGGCTGCCATCCGACACGAACAGGTTCGGCACGTCATGCGCCCGCCCGTTGCGGTCCACCACCCCATCCTCGCGGCGTTCCGACATGCGGTTGGTGCCCAGGTTGTGGGTCGAGGGATATGGCGGCGTCGGCAATGTCCGCGTCGCCCCCACCGCCTTGTAGATCGCCTGGCCCTGCTTGTAGGCGTGGTTGCGCATCGCGACGTCGTTTGGATGGTCGCTGAAGTTGACGTTGGCGACCTTCAGGCCGAACTTGTCCGTCGTATCCGACAGGGTGACGCGGTTTTCGGTCTGGGGCATGTCCTCGCCCACGATCCACATGCCGGCCATGTTGGCATAGCTGTCCAGCGCGGTGGTGAATTCGCGCCCCCAACCGCCTGGGTCCAGGAAGGCTGCCATGAAGGGCAGGCCCAGCGACAGGGTTTCAAGCTCATAGCCGCCGACAAAGCCGCGCGATGGGTCGTGCCGGGCCTCGTCGCGGATGATGCCGGCCATGGTCGTGCCGCGCCACATCTTCACCGGCTGCTCGAAGGTCGCATAGACCGATCCCGTAGTGTGGCGCATGTAGTTGCGCCCGACCTGCCCCGAGCTGTTGGCCAGCCCGTCCGGGAACATACTGCTGTGCGAATTGAGAAGCAGGCGCGGGCTTTCGAAGCTGTTGCCCGCGACGGCGACCAGACGCGCCTTCTGCATCTGCAGATTGCCGTCCTTGTCGAAATACTCGACCCCCGTCACCTTGCCGCTGTCGTCATGCAGGATGCGGGCGACATGGGCGTGGTCGCGGACCTCGAGGTTGCCAGTCGCCTCGCCGCGCGGGATGTCAGTATAGGCGGTGGACCACTTGGCGCCCCATTTGCAGCCCTGGAAGCAGAAGCCGGTCTGCTGGCAGGCCATCCGGCCGTCGTAATCGGCGCTGTTGATCGCCATGTTGCCGGTATGGACCTCCTTGTAGCCAACCGCCAGCGCGCCCTTTTCAAAGACCTTGTAGTTGTTGCTCCCGGGCAGGCGCGCGCGCCCACCGACCCCGGTCACGCCCAGCTTGGCCTCGGCCTTGTCGTACCAGGGGGCCATCTCGGCCGCGTCCAGCGGCCAGTCCAGCAGGCTTGCGCCTTCCACCGGGCCATAGGTGGAAAGCGCCTTCCATTCGTGGTCCTGGAACCGCAGGGATGCGCCCGCCCAATGGATGCTGGTGCCGCCCACCGCCTTCACGATCCAGGCAGGCAACCCGCTGAAATCCTTGGCCACGCGCCAGTCGCCGCTGGTCGTGCGCGGGTCGGTCCAGGCAAGCTGGCCGAAGCTTTCCCATTCGTCGTTGACGTAATCCTCGGGCAGGTAGCGCCCGCCCGCCTCAAGTGCGACGACCTTGACGCCCTTCTGCGCCAGCTCGTTGGCCAACACCCCGCCGCCCGCGCCGGTGCCCACGATGACGACCACGCTGTCGTCGGTCAGTTCGAATTTCGCTGCCGTTGCCATGGTGGCTGTCCCCCTACAACCAGTCGATGTCGTCAAAGCCGCGGTCGATGTAACCGCCCTGCGAGAAGGACTCGCCCTCATAGCCGAAGATCGGCCAGATATCCTTCTGGTTGTATAGGCCCGTCACCAGCCCGCCCCGGACCGTCTGGAAGAAGGGCGTGTCCTGGATGGACCGCAGGATCGCCACCCGATCATCCTCCCATCCGGCAGCGATATAGGTGTCGAAGCCGGCCTTCTTTGCGGCCTCGTCCAGGGCGGCGATGCCTTCTGCCACCATGTCCTTCTGCTCGGTCACGTCATAGGACTTGATCGCCACCGCGTAGAAGCGGTCGCCCACCCGGTCGTGGGGATAGATGTCGCGCGCCATCTGCAACAGCGTCGCCATCTGATGTTCGCTGATCGCCGTCACCTCGACGGCCCAGGCGGCGTCGGGTGCCGCGATGAAGCCCGGTCCTGCCACGGCCAGCGCCCCGGCCGCCACTGCGCGCGACAGAAGCGCGCGTCGTGTCAACCCCTGCTTGTTCAATCGGGTCATGTTTCCTCCTCCCCTTGTTCTGCGCGTCCTGGGGTCTCCCCTCCCCCACGGGCGCGCTATTTGTAGCGGCCGCCCCGCTGGATCACCTCGATCTGATAGCCGTCGGGATCGGCGATGAAGAAGAACCGGGCGATCACCTCGCCTCCCGGCGCGAAATCGACCAGCTTGCGCGGTGCGAAACCTTCGGAGTCCAGCCGGGCGTGCAAGGCATCCACGTCGTCCACGGTAAAGGCGATGTGCCCATAGCCGTCGCCCAGGTCATAAGGCTGAGCCCGGCCCTTGTTGACGGTCAGTTCCAGTTCCGTCTCGCTTTCGCGATTGGCCAGGTAGACCAGCGTGAATTCGGGAAAATCAAGGCGTTCGGCGACGGTCAGCCCGAAGCAGCGGTCATAGAAATCGACCGAGCGCGCCTCGTCCAGCACGCGGATCATGGAATGGACATATTTCGCCATGGTGTTCCCTTCTTGTCTTGCTGGGAACCAGTCTAGGGCGGGCCGGATCTAGCCGGGTAGTAACGGATTACTACAGCGCCGCTTTTATTCGGCGGCGATGGCGGTGGGGGCGATGTGCTGATCCTCGCCCAGATGGATCGTGCAGGCGCAGCGCAGAAGCGAGGTGAAGTTGCGCGCTTCGCCGTGCAATTCCAGCACCTCGGCGTGCAGCTTCGAGATGAAGGCGGGCGTGGTCACGCCCTGACGCGCGGCGATGTCGTCGATGATGCGCCAGAAAGCCCGTTCCAGCCGGATCGAGGTCGACTGCCCGTTCAGCCGCAGCCTGCGGGTCACGGTTTCATAGCGGTCGGGGTCCTGCCCCGCGAAGATCTGGCACATGGGCTTGATCCGAACAGTTCGATGGGCCGATCCTGCGGCAGGACGGGCAGCGGGTCAATGCAACCTTTGGTTAGCTCGCCGCACCACCACAGCCGCCGCCTCACAGGCCAGGCTGGTCTCGCCACATGACGGGCTGGGGCCTGGCCCCTGGTCGCTGCAAGGCCTTCGGCATCAGCCGGTCCAGCGCCGCAGCAGCGGAAATGCTGCAAAAGCGATCTGCGCAAGCGCGCCAAGCGCGCCTGCAGGGGTCGCAAAACTGGCGAAGAAGCCTGCCGCGCTGGCGCCAAGGGCAATGGCCAGCAGCGCCTCGGACAGCCAAAGGAAAGCCAGGGCCACTGCACCCATGATCACACGGTCCCGGATGCGCCCGGAATGAGTGGTACGCCGCAGGATCGCCCCGCAGGCCAGCCAGGACAGCAGCAGCATGACGGGCAGTTCCAGGATCACGCTGGCGGTGACGCCAAGGCGCGGGGCCAGCAGCGTGTTCCGCATCACGCCGAAGGCCATGCCAAAGGCAAAGACCACCGCGAAATAGGTCAATCCGGCCCTGAACATGTCGACGCCCCCCTGCATCGCAAAAGGCCGCCTCTTTTCGAGGCGGCCCCTTGTGTTCGTGTTGCGGCGGGGTGTTTCCCGCCTGCGCCTT
>NZ_BNCL01000025.1 GCF_014656455.1 Paracoccus aerius | reverse complement strand
GTCCAGCCGGTCATGGCGCAGGGCGGCGATGAAGGTCTGGGTGTTTCCGTGGCCAAAGGGCACATGGTCGACAAGGCGCGGGCTTTTGGAGACCATCCTGTAGCCTCGGCCATGTTTGTCGTCAGGGACGTCTCGCCAATGAAGCCAAGGCGCGTCAACGCGCTGCGCATGAGCGATGTGACCCAGATATGACGCGCCTGCCTGATCTGAGACCGCTTCTGCTCGAGGCTTGCAGGTTCTTTCTTGTGCGTCAGCCCGAGACCGCGCAAAAACCGCGAAACCGAGACACGGTGAATGGCGATGCCGTGATGATCTGCACGTTCGCCGACTAGGTCGTTCAGGGTCAGATCGGGCTTCGCCTTCATGCGCGCCGTGGCCTCGGACTTGAACGACACCACGTTGCCATCTTCAAAGGTTGGGATCCGGCCGAACGGCCGGCGCCTGGGGTGCGGGCTCCCTCATCTTGTCGAAGGTCACAAGGCCCACACCGTGTGATTGGCCGGCTTCTTCCAGCGCCCAACGAACCCGCATGTCTCGGGCCAGTCCTATCCCTTGGTCCGGCGATGTCTTGAAGGTGGTTGTCGTGGGCATGTTGCTTGTCCAGTATGAGCGTCTTCATCGCTCTTTTGTGGCGACAAGCCCTTTTGCACATCAAGCTAGCACGGCCCGGCCTGGATAAGATCAACCTGCCGGTGCCTGACGCCGGTCGACGCTCTGTCTACTCGGGTGGAAATCAACACCATCGTTTTCCGCCGGAAACTGGCGCGGTCGCGCGTGGCAAGGGAACGATGCGCGCCCTGCAACGGCAACTTCTTTACGCCTCGACAGGAACAATCAAAGATTGTTAATGTGTCTTAATAGTACATTTCAAGTTGCACCCCAGTTCATTTTAAAATCGCTCGGTATCGTCATGCCTCTCGATCAGGAATGCGCTCGAACAAGGCATATGCCGTACAAGGTCGTCATCGCCGACGACGACGCGACGCAGCGCATCTTCGCATCATCCGTGATCAGCCGCATCGGCTTCACGCCCGTCCTCGCGAGTGACGGGCTCGAGGCACTGCAGATGATCGAGGCCAGCGGCGCCTCGATCCTGGTCTGCGACCTGGACATGCCCGGCATCGACGGGCACGAGGTCACGCGCCGGCTGCGCGCCGCCGACCTGGGACGCTATATCCATGTGGTCATGCTGACCTCGGCCGGCCAGGCCGAGCAACGGCGCCTGGCCCTGGAGGCGGGCGTGGACGACTTCATGACCAAGCCGCTGGACGCCGCGGTGCTGACCGCGCGAATCCGCGCCGCCGCCCGCCTGGTCGATCATGAACAGGTGCTGTCCGAAAAGAACCGCGCCCTGCAACTTGCCAAGCGCCGCATCGAGCATGACCTGAACGTCGCCGCAGCGGCGCAGCGGCGCCTGTTGCCGAACCTCGCGCGCGAAATCCGGGGCTGCCGCTTCGGATCGGCCTTCGAACCCTCGGCCTATGTGTCGGGCGATATGTTCGGGTATTACCAGCTGTCCGAGGACCGGCTGGGCTTCTATGCCGTCGACGTGGCGGGGCACGGCATTCATGCCGCGCTGCTGTCGGTGGCGATCGGGCACCTGGTGACGGCCCAGTATTTCGCGGACAAGGCGGGGGCCGGTTCAAACCAGCCCGACCCCGCCGCGATGGTGGGCGCGCTGAACGACCGCTTCTACCGCGAGGATGGGACCGACTACTTCACCATGTTCTGCGGCGTTCTGGATCAGCGCAGCGAACGGCTGTTCTTCTGCCAGGCCGGCTATCCCAGTCCGATCCTGGCCCGGCGCGACGGCAGGACCGAGGTGGTGGGCGACGGCGGCTTTCCGGTGGGCCTGCTGGCCACGGCCGATTTCCAGAACGGCGCCATCGACCTGGCCGCGGGGGAGACGCTGATCCTGTGTTCGGACGGCGCCATCGAGGCCGAGGCCCCCGACGGCGCACCATTCGGAGAGGACCGCCTGCGCGGCCTGATCGCGGAACATGCCCACAAGGACGTCGAGGCCCTGCCCGGCGCCGTCGTCACCGCACTGGCGGACTGGCGGGGCGGGCGCCCCCTTGAAGACGACCTGACGGTTCTCGCCCTGGGAAGGAGCACCCCTGCATGATCCACTCGCACATCCAATCGAACGGCATCTGCGTCATCCGCCCCGACGGGGACCGGCTGACCGCCCTCGGCGCCAACGCCTTCCGGCAGGAAGCCTCGCAACTGATTGACGACGGCAGCAACCGGATCGTCATCGACCTGTCCGAGGTGCGCTTCGTCGATTCGTCCGGGCTGGGCGCGATCGTCGGGCTTCTCAAGAAGGTCGGAAACCGCGGAGAGGTGGTGGTCTGCGGCCTGACCGACGCCGTGCGGCAGATGTTCCGCGTCACCCGGATGGAGCGGGTCTTCCAGATCTATCCGGACGCCGGCGCGGCCCTGGCCGCCCTGGACGGATAGCGATGGACAGCCGCGGCTTCCACGTCGAGTGCCGGCTGGAGGCGGTGGATGCCGCGATGGGGGGCGTCTGCGCCTTCGTGGGTGACGTGCTGGCCCCCGAAGGGCTGATCCGCCTGGAAATCGCCGTGGCCGAGGCGCTGAACAATGTCGTCCTGCATGGGGACCTGCCGGCCGGTGCCGGGATCGACATGACCGTCCGCAAGAACGCGGGCGACGTCGATGTGGACATCCGCGACCCGGGGCGGCCCGTTCCCCCGGAACTGTTCACGGCGGCCCGCGATCCCGCCGACATCGACCCCCTGGACGAAAGCGGCAGGGGCATTTCGCTGATCGTCGCCATGTCTGACGCCCTTCATTACGAAAGCCGGGACGGGTCGAACCGCCTGACCCTGCGCTTCGCCGGACGGGACGCATGATGAAGGGCGGGCGGGTCGTGCCGGTGTGGCAGAAGCGGCTGCTGCATGTCTGCCTGACGATGATCGTCGTGGCGGTCTTTTCGGCCCTGGTGCTGGCGCCTTTCCTGTTGTCCAGGAACATGGAGACAGCGGACACGACCGCGATGCGCAACGAGCTTTTCGAGCTGCACCTGGGCATCGACGCGCTGAACCACGCCCTGTCGGACTGGCAGATGGCCCGCGCCGCGGGGGGCACGCCCGACGAAAGCCTGCGGATGCAGCTTGACGAACGCACCCAGCTTCTGGCCCACAGGATCGGCGTGGTCCTGGCCTATCCCGGGGCGGTGGCGGTGCTGCCCGAAAACGCAGAAACGCTGGAGCGCACCCGCGATCGCGTGTCGGCCTTGGTGTCGCGGCTTGACGCGCCTGCGGCGGACGTGGTCTTGCGCGACCAGGTCGCGTCGCTGCTGGCGCCCGATCTGGTGCAGCTTGACCGCTATCTGTCCGACGCCTTCCGCAGGCTGGGGCAGATGACGGCCCATGACCGCTGGCAGTTGACCCGGATCAGCCTCTACGCGCAGCGCCTGGCCTTGTTCCTGCTGCTGGTCGGCGTGCTGACGCTGGTCGTCCTGTGGATGCAGCACCGCGTCCTGCGGCGGGCCGAGGCTTCGCTGAACACGGTCATAGGCGATCTGGCCGAGGCGCAGCGCATTGCCCATGTCGGCAACGTCCGCCGCGACTATGGGCGCGACATCGTCACCTGGTCGCCCGAATTTGCCCGCATCTACGGGCTTGATCCCGATGGCCACATGACCGGCGCCGAGTTCGAGGCACTTCTGCTGCCCGCCGACGCCGAAAAGGTCCTGGAAAGCGAACGCCGGGCCCTGGCCCGGTCGGTCGAGACCAGGGCTCCGGTCCGCCGCGACCTCAACTTCCGGGCGCTGCGCAGCGACGGAGAGGTCATCGAGCTTGAGGTCCAGTCCGAGCTGAAGGCCAATCCCGACGGCAGCCCGCACAGCATGATGTCCACCGTCCGCGACATCACCGTCGAGGCCCGGGCACGCCGTGCGCTTCGCGAAAGCGAACGCAGCCTGGCTGCAGCGCAGCGCATCGCCCATCTGGGCAGCTTCCGCCACAACTATGGCACCGGGCGGACCCATTGGTCGTCGGAACTTTACGTCGTGCTGGGCTGCGATCCGGCAGAGGGCCCGAAACCCCTGCGGCAGATCGTCCACCCCGACGACTTCGGCCATGTCCAGGCCCTGTTCACCGAACTGCTGAAGGGCGGGCCGGGGGGCGGGCAGCGGCAGGCCAGCTTCGATTGCCGGGTGGTGCTTCCCGACGGAACCGAGCGGTTCATCCGCGGCACCGCCGAGATGAACTACGACGACGCGGGCGCGCCCGAGACGCTGACCGGATCGCTGCAGGACGTCACCGCCGATATCGAGCAGGAGCGCGCCCTGCGCGACGCCCTTGCCGAAGCCGAGCGTGCCAACACCGCCAAGTCCGAATTCCTGGCCGTGATGAGCCACGAATTGCGCACGCCGATGAACGGCGTGCTGGGCATGCTTGGCGCGGTCGAGGCCACCCCGCTCGACGATCGGCAGCGCGAGCAGGTGCGGGTCGCCCGCACAAGCGCCGAGGCGCTGCTGGCGATCCTGAACGACGTCCTGGACATGTCCAAGATCGAGGCGGGCCGGATGGAGCTGGAGGAACGGTCCTTCGAACTGCGCCCCCTGATCGGCGGCGTGATCGATCTTTATTCCGAATCCGCGCGTGGCAAGGGGGTGGTCCTGGACGCGCGGGTCCAGGACGATCTTCCCCCCTGGATCACCGCCGATCCTCTGCGGATCCGGCAAATCCTGGCCAACCTGGTCAGCAACGCGGTGAAATTCACCCTTGCCGGGAAGGTGACCCTGGACGTGGACCGCGCCCCCGACCGGGCGTCGGAGGATGGTGGGCTGTGGCTGCGGTTTTGCGTGTCGGACACGGGGATCGGCATCCCCGTGGAACGCCAGCAGCAGGTCTTCGGACGCTTCAACCAACTGGACGCCTCTTACACCCGGCGCTTCGGCGGCAGCGGCCTGGGGCTGGCCATCAGCAGGTCGCTAGCTGACCTGATGGGCGGGCGGATCGGCTTTGCCAGCACGCCCGGCCGAGGCTCGTCCTTCTGGCTGGATGTCAGGGTCGCCCCTGCCGAACCCGCACCCGATGGCCATGCCGCCGGTACGGAAACCCCCCTGCCCCGTCTGTCGGTGCTGGTGGCCGAGGATAACGCCACCAACCGGCTGGTCGCGCGGTCGATGCTGCAACGGTTGGGACAGGACGTCGCGTTCGCCGAGGATGGGCTTGCCGCCCTGGAGGCCCTCTCGCGCGGCGGGTTCGACCTTGTGCTGATGGACATCTCGATGCCGCGCATGGACGGGATCGAGGCGACCCGCCGCATCCGACAGATGACCGGGCCGCAATCCCGCTTGCCGATCCTGGCGCTGACTGCTCATGCCGGGGCCGCCGAACGCACCGCCTGCCTGGACGCCGGCTGCAACGAGGTGCTGACCAAGCCCTTGGAACTGGATGCCCTGCGCCGCGCGCTGCAACGCTGGCTGCCGCGCGGCGTGCAGGCCGGCACCCCTTCGGCTCTGCCGGATGACGCGGCGCCCGGTGCCGGGCTGGAACAGCGCCTGGCGGCCTTGGCCGCGCAGGTCGGTCCCGAGGTCATGCCCATGCTGCTGGAGGCGAGCCTGGGCGACCTGGCGCGTCACCGCGCTACCCTGGAACGCGCCGCGGCGGGGCAGCCGGTCGATCACGCCGTCCTTGTCCGCGCCTGCCATTCCCTGGTGGGCATCGCCGCGACCCTGGGCCTGACCGATGCCGCCAATGCCGCGCGGCGCCACGAAACGGCCCTTCAGGCCGCCCCGGCGGAACCGGGCGACCTGGCCCCCCTTCTGGACCTGATCCGGGGGACCGAGGACGCGCTGTCTCGCGCGGCCGGGGCCTTCCGGCCGGCGGCGGAAACGGCAGAGCCATGACGGAGGAACGATGATCCCTTCCCGCAAATTCCCGATCGCCTTTGGCGTGGTGGCCGTGGTCCTGCTGATGGGACAGGGGGCTACTGCCCCCGTCGACAATCCGGAACCGGGCCTGTTGCAGCGCCTGTTCGGAACTGGCACCGCCACGCCCGCCGCCCAGCAGGTCA
Source organism: Paracoccus aerius (assembly GCF_014656455.1). Classification (GTDB taxonomy): domain Bacteria; phylum Pseudomonadota; class Alphaproteobacteria; order Rhodobacterales; family Rhodobacteraceae; genus Paracoccus; species Paracoccus aerius. The sequence continues at coordinate 19,738 of NZ_BNCL01000025.1, read as the reverse complement.
CCGCCCCGGACGCGACCCCCGAGGATCCGCCGGCAGCGGACGCCGCCGCCGCGCCCGGCGACTTCGCCACGCCCTTTGGCCGCAACGGTCCCTTGACCCCGCGCGAAAGGAAGATGGCCGAAACCGCCTGGGCCTATTTCGAGCAGCGGTTGCAGCCCGAGACCGGCTTGGTCAACGCCGTGGGCGCCTATCCCTCGACGACGCTGTGGGACACGGCGTCCTATATCAGCGCGCTTGTCGCGGCCCATGAGCTGGGCATCATCGACAAGCGGACCTTCGACCTGCGCGCCAGCCAGTTGATCGGCACCCTGCGCAACCTGGACCTGTTCCGCGGCGAGTTGCCCAACAAGGTCTACAACACCAAGACAGGCGAGAAGGTGAACTATGCCAACGAGCCGGGCGAGGTCGGCTTTTCGATGCTCGACATCGGGCGGATGCTGGTCTGGCTGAAGATCCTGAAGGAACGCTATCCCTATCTGGCGCCGGGCATCGACAACACGGTGTTGCGGTGGAATTTCTGCAACGCCATCACCGAGGATGGGCGGCTGCGCGGATCCCTGGTCACGTCCAAGGGCGAGACGCGCTATGTCCAGGAAGGCCGCCTGGGATACGAGGAATACGCGGCCAAGGGCTTCGCGCTGTGGGACTTCGACGTCGAGGCGGCGCTGTCACCCGAGCCGCTGAGCTTCACCGAGATCTATGACATCCGCGTCCCCATCGACGCCCGCGACCCGCGCGTCTTCCAGAACATGAACTATGTCCTGACCGAAAGCTACCTGCTGGACGGGCTGGAGCTGGGATGGAAGCTGCCCACCGACCGCGAGGCGGGGCGGCCGGGCCTTGCCACGCAGGGCTGGCGGGCGGAGTTCGCCAACCGCATCTACCTGGTCCAGCAGCGCCGGTTCGAACAGACCGGCATCATGACCGCCAAGTCGGAACACCAGGTCGAGGGCCAGCCCTTCTTCGTCTATGACGCGATCTGGGCCAACGGCTTTGCCTGGCACACGCTGGATCCCAGCGACGTCTATCAACCCGACCGCGCGGCCATCGCCTCGAAGGCGGCCATCGGCATGTGGGCCTTGTGGGACACACCCTATACCGACCTTCTGCTTGACGCCGTCGCCGACCTGTCGGCCGAGGACGGCGGCTTCTACGAGGGGCTTTACGAGAACGGCAACGGCTTCATCCCGGTCCAGAGCGCGAACAACAACGGCATCATCCTGGCCGCGCTGCTCTACAAGGTGCAGGGACCGATCCTGCAGCGGCTGAACGGCAACACCCAATTGTGGGACACTGCCTTCCAGCACCAGGAAACCCGCGCCAACCGCTGCCTGCCGCAGCCCCGGCCTGAACCCGTCTGCTGCAACTGTCAGGCGATGGCCGCCGAACCGCCGGTGCCCGTGACCGAGTTCCAGTATTGCCGCCCGGTCCCCCTGCCCGACGGCACCATCGCGGCCGCCGATTGCAGCCTTGAAAAGCACGACCTGCCCCTGCCGCAGCCGATCTCGGCCCAGGTCAGCCAGTGCCCCATCCCCGAGGGACAGTGATGGAAAAGCAAGCCAAGCCGCGCCTTGTCTGGTTCGACGCCAACCGGGTCTGCGCGGCCGTCGGGGTCGTCCTGATCCATTGCACCACCGATTTTTCGGGCGGGGTCTTTCCGGATGCCACGCCGCAGGACCGCGTCGTGCCCGTCTTCCTGCGGTCGATCGCTGAATTTTCCGGCTCCGAGATGTTCTTCTTCTTCTCGCTGTTCCTGATGGCGATGCGCATCGACCGGCGCAGCCCGCCCTATGGCGAGGCGATGCGCGAACAGGCCCGGCGGCTGCTGGTGCCCTTCGCCTTCTGGACGGTATTCTATGCCTTCTTCCGCCTGCTCAAGGCCGACGTGGCGGGATACGCCCCCCAGATCTGGGCGCAGCTGGCCGATCCGGGGGCCTGGGCGGGCTTCTTCCTGCTGGGCAAGTCTCAATACCACATGCACTTCCTGCCCACGCTGTTCCTGCTGTTCCTGTTCTATCCGGTCATGCGGCTGGCGCTGCGCTTTCCCATCCTGGGGATCGCGCTCTTCGCGACGCTGGGGGCCATGCACCACATCCAGGACTATATCTGGTCGCTGGGGCTCGATCCCGGTTTGCGCGACTACCTGATCCGCGCCACCAAGGTGATGGGCTATGTGGGCTACGGGCTTGCAGCCTTCGCCCTTTACGGCCTGTGGCGCGACGGCATCCCGCGTGGAGAATCCCGGCTGATCCGCAAGGGGGCGCTGTATTTCGCCGCCATGGCCTATGTGGCGACACTGCCCTTCTTCGGCGCGGCGCTGTTGTCGGGATCCTGGGGCGTGCGGCAGGACTGGTCCTTCTACGGCCACTTCCTGATGCCGCTGATGATGTTCTCGCTGTTCCTGGGCGCGCAATACCAGGACTGGTCGCCACGGTGGAGCTGGCTGGCGCAATACACCTTTGGCGTCTACCTGGTGCATCCGCTGGTGATCGACCTGTTCGACGCCCTGGTGATCAGCGCGGGCCTTGCGCCGCAGATGGCGCCCTGGATGGTCGTTGTCAGCCGGTTCGCGGTCGTGCTGCCGGGCGCGCTGCTGCTGGCGGTCGGCCTGTCGCGCGTGGGCGCGCTGGCCTGGACCATCGGCCTGGGCCCCACCCCGTGGGAAGCCCGGCGGCAGAAGCAGGTTCAGCGGGGCTGAGGATGGACGACTACTTCCGCCACTTCGAACACCGCCGCCCGCCCCCGCCGCTGCCCTATTCCGCACGGCGCGAGGCCCTGTGGCAGATCCTGGCCACGATCGCGGCCCTGCTGGGGGCGTGGTACATCTGGTGGCGTTGGACGCAGTCGCTGAACCGCGACGCCCTGTGGTTCGCGGTCCCGCTGGTCGTGGCGGAAAGCTGCGCCTATCTGGGGCTGCTTCTGTTTATCTACAACCTGTGGAAGGACCAGCCGGTCGCGATCCCGACGCCCGTCGCCATGCTGCACGAGACGCTGACCCCGGACAGCAACGACCTGTCCGCGCCCGACCGCCCTGTCGCAGTGGACCTGTTCTTCGCGACCTATAACGAGGATCCCGAACTGGTCAGGCTGGGCATCATCGACGCCAAGGCCATCACCTATCCGCACCCGATCGACATGCGGATCCATGTCTGCGACGACGGCCGCCGCCCCGAGATGCGCGCGGTCTGCGACCAGGAAGGCGTGAACTACATCACCCGCGCCACCAACGAGGGCTTCAAGGCCGGCAACCTGCGCCACGCGATGGAACAGACCTCGGGCGACTTCATCGTGATCTTCGACGCCGACACGCGGCCCTTCCCGACGCTGCTGGAACACACGCTGGGCTATTTCCGCGACCCGAAGATGGCCTGGGTCCAGACGCCGCAATGGTTCTATGACCTGCCCGAGGGCGTGACCCTGACCGACCGGCTGTCGCGCCGGCTGGGCACCGTCGGACGATTGGTCGGGCAGGCCGTCGAACGCGTCGTGGGCGAGATCCGCATCGGCAAGGACCCCTTCGTCAACGACGCCGAGATGTTCTACCAGGTCATCCTGCGCCGCCGGAACCGCGCCAATGCCGCCTTCTGCTGCGGCGCGGGATCGATCCACCGGCGCGAGGCCGTGATGGAGGCCGCCCTGCGCAGCTTCGCCGCCAGCGTCGAGAAACGCGTCATCGCCGCCGAGGAGGAGATCACCCTGACCAGCCGAGAGTCGATGGTCGACACCTCGCTGCTGTCTGCGATCCGCACCGAAGCCGTGGTGGCCGAGGTCCTGGCCCCCTACCGCTTCCACGTGTCCGAGGACATCTATACCTCGATCCTGCTGCATTCCGACCGCGAGCGGGGCTGGAAGTCGGTGCTGCATCCCACCTACGAATCGCGGATGCTGTCGCCGCAGGACCTGCTCAGCTGGTCGGTGCAGCGCTTCAAGTATGCGGGCGGGTCGCTGGACATCCTGGTGAACGACAACCCGCTGTTCCGGCGCGGCCTGACCCTGCCGCAGCGGCTGATGTATGCCACGACCTTCTGGTCCTATCTGGCGCCGCTGTGGAACGTGATCTTTCTTGCGGCACCGATTGTCTATCTGGCAACCGGCATCGCGCCCGTCTCGGCCTATACCCTGCCGTTCTTCCTGCACGCCATCGCCTTCCTGATCTCGCTTGAACTGGCGATGATGGCGGGCACCTGGGGAATCGCGGGCTATGCCAGCAAGTCCAGCTACCTGTCCTTCTTCCCCCTGGGCCTGCGGGCCATCGGCACCGTCCTGTCGGGGCGCAAGATTTCCTTCCCGGTCACGCCCAAGGACCGGCAGCATGGCCGCCACCTGCGCCTGGTGCGGCCTCAGATCGCCGTCGTCGCCCTGACGCTTGCGGCCCTGCTGTGGGGCATATCGGCGCTGTTGTGGCGGGACACGGGCCACAGCGTGACCGGCGTCGTGACGAATGCCCTTTGGGGCTTCAACAACTGCCTTGCCATGTCGGGGATCATCAGGGCGGCGATGTGGAAGCCTGAACCCGAACCGACAGGAGATCATGACGCATGAATTGGCAAACAAATCTGGTAAAGGCACGCAGCCATATCATCTTCATCATCGCCCTTCTGCTGGGGGTGACGCTGATCTTCTATCTGGAAAGGGCCGGACATATTCGCACCGAGGAACCCGACGCGCTTGCCGCCTTCGACGAGGTCGTGCCCCTGCCCCTGGCGGACGGGCTTGGCCGGTCGCCGCAGACCGATGAACAGGCGCGCATCGCCTGGACCTATTTCCAGAACAACACCGACCCCGACACGGGGTTGGCGGGATCGGTCGACAAGTATCCGTCGACCACCATGTGGGAAACGGCATCCTATATCGTCGCCATCGTGTCGGCCCAGCGGCTTGGCATCATCCCCCCGAGCGAGGCCGAGGAACGCGTCGCCAAGGTCGTGAACGCCTTGTCGCGGCTGGTGCTGTTCGAGGACAGCCTGCCTAACAAGGCCTATGACATCCGCACGCTTCAGATGGTGGACTATGCCAACCGCCCCACATCTGTCGGCCTTGGATGGTCGGCCCTGGACATCGGCCGCCTGATGACGGCGCTTGAACTGGTGCAGCGCCACTACCCCGACCAGGCAGACGAGGTGGTGCGCGTGGTCGCCGGATGGGACCTGGACCGCATGGTCCGCGAGGGGCAGTTGAACGGCGCCACGGTCATCGACGGATCCGTGCGCGAGAACCAGGAAGGGCGCGTCGGCTATGAACGCTATGCGGCCAAGGGGATGATGCTGTGGGGCTTCGACGCCACGGCGGCGTTGGATGTCGCCGGCAACCTGCAGGTCGTCCGGGTCGAAGGCGTGCCGATCCCCGTGGACACGCGCCTGAACCGCAACAGCACGCCTGCGCTGACGACCAGCGAACCCTATCTGTTCGACGGGCTGGAATACGGCTTCGACGCCCTTACCCATGTCTTCGCGACCGTGGTCTATCGCGCCCAGGAGATGCGCTATCGGAACACCGGCACGCTGACCGGCGTCAGCGAGGGGCACCTGTCGCAGGAACCCCACTTCGCCTATGCCTCGGTCTGGGGGGGCGGCTCGCCCTGGGCGGTGCTGACCTTCGGCGGTGACCGCATCGACAGCCGCCGCACCCTTTCGACCAAGGCGGCCTTCGGCTGGGACGCGCTTTTCTCGACCGAATACACGCAGGAAATGGTCGCCGCCGTCGCCCCCTTCGCGGATCCGGCGCGCGGCTGGCCCGAAGGCATCTACGAGGCCGACGGCACCGTCAACGGGTCCTTCACGGCCAACACGAACGCCACGGTTCTTGCGGCGCAGGCTTTCCGTGCCACCGGACCGCTGATGCATGTGCCGCGGTGAAGCCCGGCGCCCTCAGCGCCGTTCTGCTGCTGGCCGCGGTTCCAGCCGCGGCGCTGAGTGCCCAGTCATGCCCAGGTCCCGACCTGTCCCAGCCCCCTGACGGCGCGACATCCGTCGAGGTGCGTCACGCCGATGTCCCCAACGCCCGCTTCCCGGGGGTCTGGCAGCAGGGACGCCTGGGGGATCTGTCCTATCGCCTGTATCCCGGCGGCTTCGGCACGATCGGCCCGGGCCAGCATATGGCGGAGTGGCGGATCGAGATGTCCTGCAACCCCCAGGATCGCACCTGCACCTACTGGGACTTCGGCGAGGTGCCCGAAGGGATGCAGCCCCGCGCCCGCCAGCTAGGCCGCTGCCTTCTGGGCCCCGGGCCCCCGAAGCAGCAGCCAGCCCCTGCGCCGGACAGGGCCGCCCCACCGGCGGCGGAACCCAAGGCCGCGGCCGCCGCGCCGAGGCCCGCGGCAGCGCCCGCCCCCGACGCCCCCCCGCCTGCAGCGGCAGAGCCAGGCGCCTTGACGCGCGAACCGCCACCCGCCGCGCCGAACGCGCCACCGGCGCCCGCCCCTGCCGATCTCGACCGTCCCGCACCCCCGGCGGAACCCAGAACCCTTTCACGCGAGCCGGCGCCGGCTTCACCGAACGCGCTTTCGGCACCCGCCCGGGACGGCGGCCAAAGCCCTCCGCCGCCTCCTGAGCCGAGGGTGCTTACGCGCGAGCCTGCCCCGGCTTCTGCGGACGCACCGGCCGGCCCGCCTGCTGTCGCCCGTGCAGCCGCCGCGCCGCCCGCCGAGCCAAGGACGCTTGCGCGCGAACCCGCACCTGCAGCGCCCGACGCAGCGACGACACCCAACCGGACGAACCGCGACGGCGCCGCCCCGTCAGCAGAGCCGAGAGCAGTCGCGGACGAGCCTGCGCCGGTCGCAACGAACCGGCCGGCCGGGCAAGCCACCGGTCCGCGCGAAGCCGGCGCCTTGCCCGCAGCACCGGAAACGCCGACTACGTTGCAGCCTGCCGCTGCCGCGGAGCCAGTTGCCCCCCCTCTTTCCGAGCCGAGGCCATTCCTGTGCTGGACCGTCCCGTCTGTCGATGGCACCGGCACACCGGGGACCGATTCCGAGGTGCTTGTCTGCCGGCCAGCCCCCGCATCGCCGCGAGTGTCGACCGGGCCCGCCCCCGCCGATCCTAGTCCAGTCCCTGATCCGACTGCTCCTCGACCGCTTCCGCAACCCGCGCCCGAAAGCGCAGCTCCCTCTCTGAACCCAAGCCCGTCGCGTCAGCCAGAGCCCGCCCCCTCGCCTCAAGGCGATCCCGCCGCAGCGCAAGGAGCATCGGAGGGTCCCGCCGCCCCGCGCCTTCCAGACCGCACCGAACCCGGTTCCGCAAGTCAGGAGGTCGATGGTTCCGCTGCCGTCGCAAGCCAACCCGGCGCGGCTGGACCCGGCGGTCCACCGCCACCGGGTCCAGCCGAAGCCTCACCGAACGCAGCCACCTTGGGTGTGGCTTCGCCTTCCGAAGCACGGCCTGCGAACCCTCCGGACCGGATCAACCTCCTGCCGCTGTCCAGGACCTTGCGGGACGATTCCGGCCTAACATTGGCGCCACGGGCTGCGGCAATTACCAAGCCCGGGACGCAGGTCCGGCCTTCCGTCACCTCGTTCCCCCGCCCGCGGATCCTGCCCGTGCCGCCCGCGCGCGCCCGCACCCACCCCCTGCTGCCGCCCGACATTCCCCGCCTGGCGCTGACGCGCTGCGCGCTTGGCAGCGCCGTGGCGCTTGGCCGCGAGGATATTGGCGACATCGGGCAAATCTCGGTCAACATCAACTGCAGCGGCCGGTTCGGGGACCGCCTGACCTTCAGCGGCGGCCTGACGGCCTTCCCGATCCCGGGCAAGCGTCACGGCGGCGACGTGACCTACAGCTATGCGCTGAACTGGCGCATCACCGACAAGGTGACGCTGACCTATGCGAACTATACCGCGGCGCTGGCGGGCGGCCGTGCCTTGGCCGGCCTGGGCGAGGGGCGCTTGCAGCTTTCCGCGCCGGTCGCACGGTTTCCGCTGGGCACCCCGGCCATGCCGGACCGGGTCCTGACCTGCACGGGCTTTGTCAGCATGGCCCGCTCGGCTTCGTCGAATGCCGGGGTCAACTGCGGCGTCAACGTGACCGAACGCCTGGCCATGCGCTTTACGGCCCTGGCCTATCCGCCCGGCTCGCAGCGCGAAAGCGACGCGGATTTCTCCTATTCCGCCAGCTATGCGTTGAACGACCATGTGACGCTCACCTATTCGAACTATTCCAACAACCGCTGGCCTTGGAACCGCTCGCCGGACCAGGTCGAGCTGTTGCGCGGCGGGACGCTGGGCCTGTCCTACCGCTGGGATTTCTGACGCGCGATGCAGGAGGATGATGTGGCCGGATTGACAAGGCGCGGCGCGTTGGCAGCCGGCTTGGCCATGCCCTTTGTGGGACTGCGGGTCTGGGCTGGAACCGTGGACGAGGCAAAGATCCTGCAAAGCCGGATATTGGGACGCGTGGTCGGCTACTCCCTCTACCTGCCCCCCGGCTATCGCCAGCACAGCCGCCGCTATCCGGTCCTTTACCTGCTGCATGGCGGGGCGGACGGGCAGCCCGCCGACTGGTTCCGGATGGCGGGAATCGACATCCTTCTGGACCGCATGATCGGGGACGGCCTGATGCCCCCCTGCATCGCCGTGGCGCCCGACGGGCGCAGGCCTGGCGGCGATCCGCGCGCGACCTATTTCCTGGACGACGCCGACGGCTCCTATCGCTGGCGGTCGATGTTCCTGCAGGAGTTCATCCCGAAGGTCGAGGCGACGCATCAGGCCATCGGGACCATGCAGATGCGCGCCCTTCTGGGCTTGTCGATGGGGGGCCATGCCGCCATCCTGAACCAGCTTCAGCGGCCCGACCTGTTTGCCGGGGCCGCCGCACTCAGCGCCGCGCTGCGCACGCCCCCGCAACTGGCCGAGATGGACCAGCAGGCCTTCGAGCAGCGCTTCGCCGGGGCCTACGGACCCGACCTGCAGGGGGAGGCCCGCCTGAACGAGGCCTGGCGCATGTCGGACATCGTCGAGGTCGCGGCCCAGATCGATCCCACGCCATTCCGCCGCGTCCCCAGGCTTTACCTGGACCTGGCCTCGGGCGATCCCTTCTTCGAGGGCAACGCGGCGGCCCATGTCGCGCTGGACCGGGCAGGGATCCTGCATCGATTCCGGGTCAGCGAAGGCGGCCACGACTGGATCTTCTGGCGGGACGCACTCCCCTCTGCCTTGGAGCATGTCGGCCGAATCTTCGCGCGGCAGTATGGGGAATAAGGGGCGCGATCCGAGGATGACGAGGCTCAGGACCGGCCGGTTTCAGGGGTCGACCATGCCACTCGCATGACGAGATCTCCCGCCATGAATGGAACGACTGTGTATCGCCAGAGGCCGGACCTACCGAAGCAACAGGCGAGGCGGCCATATGGTGAAGCAGGCGCCTGGGCTTCACCGCTAAGGGCGACGCATCTTCCTCAGGCGGCCGCGTTGCGCTGTGCCCAGCGAAAGCAGGCCAAGCCTGCTATTCCCGCAGCCAGCAGGGCGCCTGTGGCAGGCAGGGGGACCGGCGCCAGTTCGGTCGAGATAGAGGTGGCGTCGAACTGGGACCACGACTGGCGCCACGTTTGCGCTCGAAGAGGTTCCGGCACCTGTTCCCCTGCCAGTCTCCGCTCTTCTGTTTCTCGGCGGCATCGGCGTCCTTGGAGAGATCCGAGCCAAGCTTCAGCGCACTGCCTGAGCCCCCTTGCCCAGAGCGCTGCACTGCCCTGGCAACTGCGAACGTTCAGCTTAGGATGATTGCCTGCCTGCAACCTCAGCCCGCCTCCGATGGCGGGCATTTTTTATGACAGGGATGCCAGTAGCAGTTCCGATTGATCAAACGGCCTGTGCAACTCAAGGTGTTTTAGCTTTATGCTTCACTGTTTGGTTACAACCGATAGGTGATCAACCGCTTATCGATGAACCAATGGGCAAACGCGAGCCATGCAGAGAATCATGACCGCAACAACGCTTCAGGACTATTTCTCCTCGGCTCGTACGACACTTCTACTTTGTCCCGCTCACGCAGATCGGTCTGCGTGATTAGTGCCCGGCCCGTATCCGCTGCATCGCAAGAACCGTCCAGATGCGTTGGACGACCACCTCGATCTCGTCGGCCATGACGTCATAGCAGCAGAACTGCGCTTTCAAGCTGCTTGGCGCCGTCATGATGATCGTGTCCAGATCCTGCACGCCGTCATCGAGACAGGCCCTGACCCACCCGTGCAGGACGTCATGGAGATCATTTTGGGCAGAAGCTTCGTTAGCCCGGCTCAGGGAACGCGTTGCCCTCAAGAAGCTGACAGGCGTATCGGTCATATGTTGTCCGCCGTGCTGTCGCCTGAACCTGGGAGGCGACCGTGAAAATCAGCAGCTCAGAATGTCAACTAACCCGGCCTATCGCTTTCCGCCTTATTAGATAACGAAGCCTGCTATTGCAGCATGTGCAATAAAGACTGTTTTGTCTACACATAAATTGATGGTCTTGGCGCAGGGTTTCTCTGCCGCACAGTGTAAGATGGGTCAGTAAGGTCCGCTTTAGAGAGTCCGCTAAGACAAAGCTGATCGTCCCGGCAATCTTACATTCTATAACCCTTTAAAAGTGAATGTAATTCTGCATGAACGTGACGATACTTGGATCAATGATACCCTTCAGCGCACATCCTTTCGCTCTATTCCGCCCGGTATTTCTTGTGACTGGTTGGAAATTATTTAGACGTTGTCATATAACGCAAAGTGTCCCATAACTTAATGATATTTATACAGAAGATGCTGGTTTTATGGACAAGTTGCTGCTCCTGCCTTCGCGGGCAAAAAGAAACCGATCAGCCGGCGGCGCTGTCTTGTTTTACAGTGCCAAGTACCACGCCGCCTGCTGAAAGATCCGGCCAAATCCACACCAATCGGTGTCGCCTTGCGCCGGATCAGCGGCCTATCACCGCCTTTCTGCTTTGGTCTTACCCGTAGTCCTCCACGATCAGGGTTGTATTGGAACGATGGCCAGTATTTCCGCCTGTTCGCTGGACATATAACCTGATCTTCATCCTCTCGGGGTCACGCCCAATGTTCTCGACATGCCGCTGGCCGCCGTTCGTGTGCCTGCCGGTTTTTCATCCCCTGCTGCCGGTGATCTTGATGATACGTTGCCCCCTTCAAGTGGGTCATATGCCATAAACGCGCGATGTTCTTGTGGCGAGTCACGGACGACAACCTTGGACTTGAGCGCATCCTGGAAAAGGATCTGATCGCGCGGACCGCGCCGGACTGCCGCGTGGCGAATGTATTGTCCTGGCTGTGGTGACGGGCAGATCACCCGCAAAGAAGCTCGGCAACTGCGACGGCGGGTGTTTTCTGTAGCGGCGCCTGCAGCGAAGGCTACAAGACTACTCCGGTGACCGAGACAGTCGGAGTTTCGGGCGTGGTGGCGGGCCTCGTGCGCCGCCCGCCGGTCAAATAGCGCGATGCTTGAGGCATCCAACGAGCCGATAGCCTGAACTAGTGCAACAACTTGTATGTCGCCTGCGAAGGGCTGTTGGCCAAGAAGCTTCGCGGTATCCCCAATTTGCCCTTTCCAACAATGGCGGCTGCGCCATTGCACGGTCCAAATGTTATGGAAACCAGATCAAAGGCGCTTTTGGAACACGATAGCTCATCCAGACGATCGGCACGGCGACAGCCACAACCCTTGTGCCCGCCAGGGAGATCACCAGGGGGCCGCCGAACGTCAACTCGCCCTGATCAAGACAGTCGAAGATTTCACATCGGCCAAAAAGGAAGTATTTCTGTCGGAAAATATTGACGCTTCGACAAAGAGGGCTAAAGGGTGGGGCAGCGATAGGCGCTCCGTTCAGTCCCATAGGTTCCTCATGCCCAATCTTCACCGTTCCCTTCTTCTTGCTGGCGTGAGCACAGTTGCACTGAACTGTGCCGCTGTGGCGCAGGATACCGACACCGCGACGACCCCTTCAGGAGCAGAAGACTCGGCCTTCGTTCTGGGTGACATCACCCTGACGGCGGATGACGTGGCGGGCTATGTGGCGACCGGCGCGCAAACGACGAAGTCATCGACGCCGATCGCGGAAGCGCAGCAATCAGTCTCGGTTGTGACCGAGGACCAGATCGCGGAACAGGGCGCGCAGAACCTGGGGCAGGCTTTGTCCTATACCGCCGGCGTCCTGGCCGAACCCTTCGGCATAGACCCGCGCTTCGACACGCCCTATATCCGCGGCTTCAGGGCGGACAATGCCCAGTACGTGAACGGCCTCCGGCAAGGCCGGTACTTCGGCGCCGTCTCGCAGGAGATCTACGGCCTCCAGCAGATCGAGGTGCTGCGCGGACCGTCGTCCTCGCTTTATGGCGCGGGCTCGCCCCTGGGCGTCATCAACATGGTGCAGAAGCGCGCCCGTTCCTTCGATTTCGGCGAGGCGGGCATCGGCTATGACAGCAACAACAGCCCCAGCCTGTTCTTCGACGTGAACCGCGCGCCTTCCGAGGATCTGTCCTTCCGGATCACAGGCATCGGCCGCGATGAAAGCACCCAGATCGAGGATCTGACAAACAAGGGTGGCTATCTTGCAGGCGCGGTCCGCTGGACACCCAGCGAGGCGACGACCGTCGATTTCTTGGCGAACTATACCAAGGATGCGCCGATCTCGCCCACTGGCGTGCCGTTCGAAATCGCCCGGACCGGCGATGGGGACTATTTGCGTGACGTTTATACCGGGCAGAAGGACTGGGACGACAGCGACCGCAGGATGTACAGCATCGGGGTCGAGGTCAGTCACGCGCTCGACAACGGATGGACGCTAAGCCAGGGTTTCCGCTACGAAAGTCTGGATTGGGATTACCGCGGCACCTATGCAAGTGCCGTGATTGCCCCCGACATCATCAGCCGCGGGTCGAGCGATCAACGCGAGGACAGCGACACGATAAGCCTGGACACGCGCCTGTCGGGCGAGATCACGACGGGACAGGCGGTTCACAAGCTGCTGTTCGGCGCCGACATCCGCAAATACGACGCGTTCGAAAGCAGCCAGTTTTCCGCAGATATTCGTGATGAAGATGGCAATCTGATCGCATGGGGCACGCCACCGCTCGACCTGAACAACCCTGATTACTACCAGGGCGGCAGGATCATGGGGGCGATCAATGCCGGCGACTCGACCCTGCGCCAGGTCGGCATCTACGCCCAGGACGAGATCGAATACGGCAACTGGCGCGGCTCGCTGGGCCTGCGCTACGACTGGATCGAGCAGACTGGAGAACGCTACGGGAGTTCCTCCGAATACAAGGACAACGAACTAACCGGCCGCCTCGGCCTGGGTTACGTCATGGCCAATGGTATTGCGCCCTATGTCAGCTACTCGACCTCCTTCGATCCTCAGGTCGGGCAGAACATCGACGGCGATGCGCTTCTTCCCACCCAAGGCAAGCAATGGGAGGTCGGCGTCAAGTACAGCCCGACCAGCTTCGATGGCTTGATCACGGTCGCGCTCTACGATCTGCGGCAGACCAACGTGAACCGCAGTGTCCCGCTGCCGGATGGCGAGGGAAGCGGCATCCGCCAGATCGGTGAGGTCAGGTCAAAGGGCATCGAAATCGAGACAACCGCCGAGATTGCGGATGGTTGGAAGCTGCGCGCCGGCTATGCCTACAACAAGACCGAGCAGAAGGCGCCGTCGGGTGATCCCCTGGACGGCAACGAACTTCAGGACGCCCCCCGCCACCTTGCAAGCCTGTGGCTGGACCGCGACTTTGGCAACGGCATCCGCGTCGGCGGCGGCATCCGCCATATCGGCGAACGCTATATCGACGTGGCCAACAGCGCCGAACTGGACAGCGTGACGCTTGTCGATCTTGGTGCCGGATATGTCCGCGACGACATCGAGATGTCGCTGAACATCACGAACCTGACAGACGAGGTTTATGTCGGCGCCTGCGGCTTCTCGTATTGCTCGTACGGCGAAGGCCGCACGGTCTCGGCAAAGGTGGCCTACAAGTGGTGACCGGCGGGGGCATCAAGCCCTCGCGTCGCGCGATCCTTGCCGCCGCCGGGGCCCTGCTGGTGGCGGGCTTGCCTTTGGCGGCCGCGCGGGCTGCGCCGCGCCTTGCCGCCATCGACTGGGCGATGCTGGAAACGGCGATTACCATCGGCCACATGCCAGTCGCCGCCGCCGAACTTGTGCGCTTTCGGGCCGATGTGATCGAACCCGTGGTTCCCGATGCGGTCACCGACCTTGGCCTGCGCGGTGCGCCCAACTTCGAACTGCTGCAACTGGTGCGGCCCGATCTGATCCTGTCCTCGCCTTACTACACCCATTACGAGGACCGGCTGCGCCAGATCGCCCCGGTCCTGTCCCTGCCGTTCTTCGTCCCGGGCGAGCGTCCGCTGCCCAAGGCCATTGCAGCGCTCTCTGCCCTGGCAGACTCCATTGCCGACCATGCCGCAGGTGTCGATGCCGTGGCGAAGGTCGAGGCGGAACTGGACGCTCTGGGGCAGAGGCTTGAACCGTTCCGTGATCGGCCCGTGGCCGTGGTCAATATCGGCGATGCCCGTCATCTGCGGGCCTTCGGCTTCGACAGCTTGTTCGGCAGCACCCTGGACCGGCTGGGGCTGCAGAACGCGTGGACGGGAAACACCGCCTTCAGCTTCCTAGCCCCTGTGCCGATCGAGCGTCTGGCCGAAATGCCCGATGCCCGGCTGGTGGTCGTTGGCGCCCTGCCCCCCTCGGCCGAGCGCGCCCTGTCGCGCAGCATCCTGTGGCGCGCTCTTCCACCCGTGGCCCAGGAGCGGACCTATCTTCTGGCCGACACCAATGCCTTTGGCGCCGTTCCCGCCGCCCTTCGCTTCGCCAACCTGCTGGTTCAGGCCCTTGAGGCCGGGCCCCGTCCCATCGCATGATGGCCCGGCTTATGCCCTTCGCCTTGCTGGCCGCGTCGCTGTGGCTCTGGTCGGCGATTGGCCTGCTGCCCTTGGCCCGGTGGCCGGCATGGCCGCTGGATCCTGCAGGCATGGACATCTCCCAGATCCTTTTGGCCTTCGGCTTGATGCCGCGCGGAGTCGTGGCACTGCTGGCGGGGGCCATCCTGGGCCTATCCGGCGCGATCTTGCAGGTCGTGCTGCGCAATCCCGTGGCCGATCCGACGACACTGGGGGTTTCTGCGGGCGCCCAACTTGCCCTGGTCCTTGCCACCATGCTCGCGCCGGGGCTGCTTGACGAAGGCCGCTGGCCGGTGGCGCTGACAGGCGCGGGTTTCGCTGCAGGGCTTGTGCTGGCCATCGGCGCAAGGCGCGGTTTCGCGCCGGTCACGACGGTGATTGCCGGAATGCTGGTGGGCATGACCGCAAGCGCGGTTGCCACGGCCATGACCCTTGCCCAGGGACAATACCTGCTGTCGCTGGTGATCTGGAACGGCGGCTCGCTGGTTCAGCAGGACTGGTCGGGCGTGCGTGCCCTGGCCGCCATATTGGTGTTTGGCGCCATTGCCGCCGCCCTGCTGGCCCGTCCACTGCGCGTTCTTTCGCTGGGGCCCGAAGGCGCTTCGGGCCTGGGGCTGAACGTTGTCCTAGTCCGGCTGCTGGCAGTCGGCGTCGCGGTGATCCTTGCCGCCGCTGTTTCCGCTGAACTGGGGCTGATAGCCTTCATCGGCCTTGCCGCACCGGCCCTGGCGCGCAGCTTGGGCGCTGTCTCGATCGTCGGCTTGTTGGCTTGGTCCCCGGTCATTGGGGCGGTGATCCTGTCGCTCTGCGACGGACTGGTCCTGCTGGTGGCAGAGCAATTGGGCGAGATGTTTCCGACCGGTGCGTTGACCGGGCTGATCGGCGGCCCGCTGCTGATCTGGCTTCTGCCGCGCCTTCGCGGATCGACGCCGCCCGGGACCGAACGGGGCGAAGGGGCAAGCCAGCGCCGCCGCGACCCTGTCCCCCTGTTGGTCAGGCTGGCCCTCGGCCTGGTCATCGCCACGGTGGTGCTGATCTGGATCGGGCGCGTTCCGGGGGGCTGGGCAGTGCTGGACGCTGAAAGCTTCGCGGCCTTCCTGCCCATGCGCCTGCCCCGCCTGATCGCGGCGGCCTCGGCGGGGGCGGCTCTGGCGATCGCGGGCGCCATCCTGCAGCGGCTGACCGCGAACCCGCTCGCCTCGCCCGAGGTTCTGGGCGTATCCGGCGGCGCGGCTATGGGCTATGCCGGCGTGGTGTATTTTGCCGCGGCGCCTACGGCCATTGCCCTGACGGCAGGGACCATGTCGGGAGGCGCCTTGGCCCTGCTGTTGGTCGCAGCCTTTGTCAGCCGCCGCGACATGCCAGCCGAGCGCGTCCTGCTGGCGGGAATCGCGGTCTCGGCCCTTGCCTCGGCACTGCTGTCAGCAATCATGGCAGTTGGGGACATGCGGTCGTTCCAGATCCTCGGCTGGTTATCGGGATCGTCCTCGGCGATGACGATGCAGGGGGCCTTTGCATTGGCCGGACTGGCCGTTGTCCTGTGGATGGTCGCCCTGGCCCTGCGCCGTTGGTTGGCGGTGCTGCCACTGGGGGCAGGCGTGGCGGGCGGCTTGGGCCTGCCTCTGCGCCAGGCGCGGATGATCCTTATTGCTCTGGCAGGAATGGCAACGGGCGCGGCCACCGTGCTCGTGGGTCCGCTGTCCTTTGTAGGCCTGATGGCTCCGCATGTCGCGCGTCGCTTGGGCCTGGCACGCCCAGGAGACCACATCACTGGAGCAGCGCTCATTGGCGCCGGCCTGATGCTGGTTGCGGACTTCGGGGCAAGGATGGCGGGCTTCCCTTATGAACTGCCGCTTGGCTTGTTCGCGTCCCTGATCGGCGGACCCTGGCTGATCTGGCTGATGACGAGACCGGCCCGATGAGCCTTTTTTCACTTCGCAACCTGACCGTTGCCGTCCCGGGCCGCTGCCTTCTGCACGAGCTGACCTTGGATCTGCCTGCGGGCCAGGTGACTGCGTTGATCGGTCACAATGGATCGGGCAAGTCGACCCTGCTCAAGGTTCTCGCCCGACAGATCATGCCGAGCAGCGGAAAGGTCGTCTTTGAAGAGCGTCCCTTATTTGCTTGGCGCGCCCGCGACTTTGCCCGCCGCCTTGCCTTCCTGCCCCAGCACCCCCCTGCCGCCGAAGGAATGACCGTGCGCGAACTGGTGGCGCTTGGCCGGTATCCCTGGCACGGCGCGCTTGGCCGCTTCGGACCACACGACCATGCGGCCGTCGCCCGCGCCATGGCGGAATGCGGGGTTTCCGACTTGGCTGACCGGCTGGTCGATACCCTGTCGGGCGGCGAGCGCCAGCGGACCTGGCTGGCCATGATGGTGGCGCAGGAAGCCGCCGCCCTGCTGCTGGACGAGCCGATCAGCGCCCTCGACATCGCCCACCAAGTCGAGGTTCTGGGTCTCGTCCGCCGCATATGCCATCAAACAGGCCGCAGCGCCGTGATCGTTCTCCATGACGTCAACATGGCTGCCCGCTTCTGTGACCACGTTGTCGCTTTGAAGAAGGGGCGGCTTGTTCTCCAGGGAGGTCCGGTCGATCTGATGCAGCCCTCGCCGCTGGAACGGATTTACGGCTTGAGGATGCAGATTCTGGATGGGCCTGGCGGCAACCTTGTCGCCATACCCGACTGAACGAGAAGATCAGGCTGCGCGCGTCATCATCTTGCGGCTGAACGCCAGGGCGCTGTTGCGGGAAAGGTGGCTTCGGGTTTGGCCCTCTCCCCCTTTACCTACTAAGTAGCGACTCAAACATACATTCGCTGCGGATGTAACGGCGCTCTGTGGCTCTGATCCAAGATAGTACGAGCATTGTGGACCCTTCAAAAAGCATGTCCGTCGCGCTCAGCAGCAGGATTGGGTTGATGGCGCCTGTTTTCCATCGCCTACGACATCCCGGAAATTGAAACGAGCGGAGAGTTGACGTTGGCGGATCCGGCAGCTTGAAGAGGGCGAGGCCAGGTGACGGACTGTTCAGCCGAGTAGAACCAGACTTAGAAGGCTGGTTCCCCCAGGCATTCAGCAGGTTTAGCGGGGGCGCCCGCCCCAGCCACATGCCACCTGTAGGCATTGAAGCTTAGGTCTCACGCACTCGGCGGTGTTTGAAAGGCTAGCGCTGATCCCCATGCGTCCCTTCAAGCGGAACCGGCTCCAGAAAGCTGAGCGTGCGCTGCGGGAACGGGATGTCGATGCCGGCTGTGTCAAGCGCACGCCTTACCGCCCGCGCCACCTCATCACGGGATCGCAACTCCTCCACCGGCGTCGATCCGGTCCACCAGCGCAGCACAAAGTCGATCGAGGAGTCGCCGAAGCCCAGGCAGAACACCTCCGTCTTCCTTGAGGCATCAACGGTAGACAGCCCCTCAAGCGCCTCGCACAGAACGGATCGGGCCTGCTCCAAATCGGTGCCATAAGCGACGCCCAGTTCCAACGTGATCCGGCGCAGCGGCTGGTCGGTCAGCACCGTGGTGGGGTTGCGGTAGATGAAGGCGTTGGGCACGAGCACCAGTTCGCCCGAGCGCCGCCTGAGGTAGGTGTCGCGGATGTTGATCCGCTCCACCTGTCCTTCGATCCCCTCGCACAGGATGTCGTCACCGATCTTCATGGGCCTGCGCAACAGGATTAGGAGGCCAGCCAGATAGTTCTCGAAGATGTCCTTGAAGGCCAGGCCGACGACAAGCGAGCCGACCCCAAGTCCCGCAACGACATTTGTGGCCGACATTCCCGGAAAGACCAGAACCGCCGTGACGGCAAGGCCGCTGATCCAGATCAGGCTGCGAGTCAGCGTCCGCGCTGCGGCAATAAGAGCAGGACGCTGGTGCCAACGCCGCAGCAGCCGGGCCTCTCCCCGCCAGCCATAGCGCGCCAGCGCCCATGTCAGAACCAGAACGACAAGGGCGGCAACGAGATTCGGAACAAGGGCCACAAAGCTGCCCGCCAGCCGTGCAAGCTCGAACTGCAGGATGCGCAGCGGTTCAATGTCAGAAAGCATCGGCTTCTGGTGCGCTCATCATCCTCGGAAACGGCGCTGCCCAGAACACGGTTCCCGAACTGCTGCACCACGCATGAGCGACCGCTTCAGGAAGGCTGTGCCAAGGCCGCGTTAGCAGGTTTACGGTCAGCCATGAGTTGAACAGCGCCTGTTCTTGGCCTGGCATTTGCTCTGGCAACGGCAGTCCTGCTGAACACCCTTCGATCCCCAATGTGCGGCGTGCCGTCACCAGCACAGGCTAGCTCTGCGTGAGGACAAGAACGCTGTAGTCCGACTTGGATGTCGTTCGCAGCATTGCCCGCCAAAGTTCTTTCCGAGCTGCCGCACCTGGACTCGGCATGTCGACCGCGGCGCCAAGCAATTCCATCGCAAAGCTTGAGCAGCGTTTGGCTGTCCGCCTATTCACCGAACGACGCGGTGCGTTTCGCTGACTGATGGCGGAAAGACCTTCGTCGGCCGGATTGGCCTGCCATGACGGACATCCGTGATACGATGCTGGCTTTACAGTCGCTTCAGGGCGCGCCGACCGACACGTTACGCACTAATGCTTTTGCCTCGGCCGCTCGCAAGGTGATGGCGCCGCTCGTTCTGCCGTTCCTTCGGCGACATCCGCAGATCCCTATTGATCTGGTCACGGAGGGCAAGCTAGTCGACATCGTTGCTTGGGGGTTTGATTTGGGGCTGAGGCCCACCGACCCGGTCCCCAGCGATATGATTGGCCCGCGCCTTGTCGACCATGTGCCCTTTGGCCACGGAAACACCCAGACCTTCATCGCCGCCCTGCGCCATGACCGGCTGGAC
>NZ_BNCL01000024.1 GCF_014656455.1 Paracoccus aerius | reverse complement strand
GGATAGGCGGGGGTGAATCTCGGCTTTGACATAGGGCTCATCCTTTGAGTGTTTTACTCTCCGGTAAACCCGGGGCGGTTCAGTCAGGCATGTTGCCTGGCCTTTTTCATGATCGGCTGCTCAGCAAGACCATAAGGAGACCAGGAATGACCGAGAACCGCAGTGACGCACGTCTGAAGGCCGAGCTTGTCTTTGGCAAACTGCAGGCTCCACCTTCCGCCCGTGATCGCGCGTTCGAGGAGATCAACGCTGTTCGGGCGGCGGGGGCGGAAAAGGTCCAGAGGCTTCGGGAAGCCCGGCTGGCCAGGGAATTGCAGGACAAGGCCACGCTGAAGGGACCGTCAGAACCTGGGTTGCCCGAAACATCCTGAGCACGGCTGCAGCACACGCAACCCCTTGCAATTGCCCTTGGCAGTCGGAGGATGGCTGCAGACAGTGTTGGCAAGCTGGCGGGGACAAGCCACCTCCAAGGTCAGCCGACCTGAACCTGTCCTGATCCGAAACCTGATCCCACGCCCACCCGTTGTTGATCGCACACACGAGGAGACATCATGATGGAAGACCGCACACGGCGGATCGAGGAACGCGCGCATTCTCTCTGGGAGATGGAGGGTCGGCCCCATGGCCGGGACGCGCAGCATTGGCAGCAGGCGGAACGCGAGATCGACACGGAAGACGCGGCCCGGGCATCCGCCTCGGCCGACACGGCCGCGAGGGGCCGCAAGCCAAAGCCGAAGGCTGCAACGACAAAAGCCAGAAAGGCCGCACAGGCAAGCCAGGAACCGACAGCCGGTCCGACTGCGGATGCTGCCCCGGAGGAGCCGGCCAGGACCCGAGGCCGCAAGCCAAAGATTGTGACAGGGGACGAGCCCGAGGCGCCGGGAGCAAAACGCGGCCGTCCTTCCAAGGCCGCAGCCGAAACCCCGACGGCGGCATCAGCGTCGGGCAAGGGCCGCAAACCAAAGGCGGCGGCCGCAGAGGGCGGCGAGGCGCCAAAGGCCGCGCGAGGACGCAAGGCAAGAACTGCATCAGAGGCTGGACCGGTCGGTGCAGCGGCAGACAGGGAGCCCGCGCCCCAAGACCTCACCGCTCCAGGCTAGGCCAATGATCGCAGCCCGGCGGCGGATCTGGACGCGAAGGTGTCGCGAGAGGCCGCAGGACCTGCAGAACCCTCTGGGACGGTTGAGTGAAGTGAACCCTGTACCGGCTGGCCATCGAATGGCCCTTTGCGCCGCAAGGCTGCGCAAAGGGCACTGCCTGTCCCCTACCGGCGGCTGCCGCAGCGGCGCGAAGACTTCTGGTTCAGGCAGTCCAGGCCAGTGCCACCGAACTTCTGCGCTGTCTGGTCTGTCAGAGCTTTGCTGACTGCCGGTAGGGCACGCGATCGTCGGCCGTCGAGGCCTAAAGCTGGCGCCCGTGGTCATCGTGACATGCTCCGGGCAGTACCATTCATCATAATCGACTGCTCGCTTACGGGGGTCATTTCTCGGCCAACGCGCGCGCTATGTCTTGCATTCCGTTTATGGACTCAGCCACACCTGTTGTCGCTTGGGAGACCGCCGGATGCGCTACAAACGCCATCGTATTGCGACTGATCGTGGTTTCACCTCTATAGGTTTGCTTCGCCGCTTGGGCTGTAGTCTTTACCGCTGAGGCCGCGTTTTTAGCGCCCCCCACGTACAACTCGACACTTCGTCCCGCCATGAGGCCAAAAGCCGCCAAGCCCATCATCTGCATGTGTCCAGACACGGTACTGACAAGGGAGGGCAGCAGCGCCATGCAGAGCAGGATCAGGATCATCAGGAGGTTCTGTCGCAAACGGCGGGACAGGACACGTACGGTCCGCAACGTCTACGGGATTCAGGCGGCCAACTGACAGAACTGCTGAAACGGAGGCAGTTCGGGCCTGAACTGGCCCTTGCGGATCATATTCACGATCTCGACGCCTCCTATTGTCGAAGCAGCTGAGGTGAAGCTCATAAAGCCCAGCATGGGCCTGACCCGACGCTTAATGAACCGGTGGTCCTGCTCGATTAAGTTATTGAGGTATTTGATCCGTACCATCTCAATTGGGGTTGGGCAGCCGAAGCGCTTCAGCATCCGGTTGATGTCCTTGATGCCCTGAGTGTTGGCAGCACTCTTGTCGATGACAATCTTGCGCGGAAGGCCGTTTACCTCCATTGCCCGGGCAAAGAACTTGATAGCTGCCGACTTATTCCGGCGCTTCGACAGCAGGAAGTCCAGGGTCTTTCCGAACTTGTCTACGGCACGGTAGAGATAAACCCACTGTCCTTTTACCCGGATGTAGGTTTCGTCCATCCGCCAGGACCGGTCGGTCGGCTGCTTGCGCCGGCGCGCATTCTCTGCAACCTGCCCGGCATAGCGCTCCACCCATCTGTTCAGCGTTGCATGATCGACCCTGACGCCTCGCTCAGCCATGATCTCTTCGAGATCCCGATACGACACGTTGTAGCGCAGATAGAAGAAAACGGCGTGCAGGATAATGTCTTTGGGAAATGCGCGCCCTTGAATGATACGGCCATAGCTCATCCTCCAACGTCAGTCTGCAGGCCGATCATAGTTTCTTGTCGCTAACCTGCGAAAGTTTGCGACAAAGCCCCTATGGCGTCGAGGGCAGCCCCTTGCTCCAGGCGCTAAAAGCAGGCGGGATCGAATTACGGCGCAACCAAGTTTAGGATCGTCTGGCACTCGTTGCGATGTCTCCGCCACACGCTGGCAGTCACTCTGTCCCAACAAGGATCGCCGACAATGCCCGATTTCACCCTCTACTACTGGCCGGTTCCATTTCGAGGCGAGTTTGTCCGGGCTATCCTTGCGCATGTAGGCGCCTCGGTCGATGAACCCGGCAGCGACGCGATCAGCGCCATGATGAGCATGGACACTCGGGACCAGCCGGTGCCGCACATGGCACCGCCGATGCTGGTGGACAATGTTTCCGGTAAGGCCGTGGCGGAAATGCCAGCGATCTGCTTCTGGTTGGGCGAACGGTTTGAGCTTCTTCCGGCCGACCCGCATCCGAGGGCCCTTGCCCTGAAGATCGTGAACGACGCCAATGATGTCCTGGATGAGATGACGCTCGATGGCGGCAAGGCGATGTGGACTGACAAGTCCTGGGCAGACTACCTTCCGCGCCTGCGCCGTTGGATGGCGATCTGGGAAGCCACAGCGGACCAGGGCTTTCTTCCAGACCAGCCGCTCGGACTGGCGCAGATCGTGACGGCAACTCTGTGGGGAACCATGACCGAGCAACTGCCGGAGCTTCGCCCGCTTCTCGAAGCGGAAGCCCCGCAGGTTGCCCTGCTGACATCCCGCATCCGGTCACGGGGCGCTCTTGCCGTCCAGGCAGCGGAAAGCCGCCGCCGTTTCGGTCAAGCCTGGTGCGGAGGCGAGATCGAGACCTCGCTGCGCAGGGTCCTGCAAAGGTAGGGATCTGCACGGCTCGACGTGAAGTGTCCGAAGCCGACGTTCAGGTATTCAGTGACATAGGCTTTTCACCTCCCGGCGGCAGGCCGAAGAGGTGCCTGATCCAGTTCAGGAACGCTCCATAAGGGCGGCCCAGCACGATCATCATCGCCGCTGCACCCAGCACACCTCGTATCAGCCCATTCCCGGTGGCGCCGCTGAACGCGATGATCGCCGCGTAGATCGGCACCTGAAAGCTCATCAGCGCCAATCCGTCCCATAGAACCTGAGAAGTTCGCGATGCTTTGGCGTATCCCATCAACCAATCGCGCCACATCCCGTAAGGTCGCCCTACAGGGATCATCAGAACCGCTCCAATCAGACGTGCATGAAGAACCTGTTCCCCCGTCATCCCTGCAACGAACCGTTCGTTGATGATGCCGGTCGTGGTGAAGAACAGGATCAGAGCCAGCGTATCCGCAATATATGCACTTGTGCTTCCTGATTGCGCCGTCTTTGCCAAGTGATCTTCCTGTGACCTTTCATCGGGACTTAGGGGCTTGAGGTCCAGGTTGTCCCGGGATTGCATGGAAGGACGCGCCGCTGTGGCAGACCGCCGGCTTAGAACAGGCCGTTGTCGTTGGCGGATGCCCCGGTGATGACTTGCAGAACGTCCCAATGTTCCACGATCTTCCCGCGCTCGGCGAAACGGAAGATGTCTATCCCGGCGTAGTCCTCCCTGCCCGGCCAGATCTGGTGGCAATGCACCCGCTCGCCCGACGCGGGGCGGCCGCCTGTCGGCCGGAAAAGATTTCATAGGTCGTCACCGCAAGACGTGGGGCGATGACCCTCAAGGGAAAGAAAGACAGCGCCATAAAGGCGATCTACGACAAGCATAAATACTCTGCAGCGGTTCGCGCCGGCGATCTGCTGTTCGTGTCTGGTCAGGTCGGCAGCCGGGAAGACGGCTCGCCGGAACCCGAGTTCGAAATGCAGGTGCAGCGGGCCTTCGATCACCTGGCCGAAGCGGCCGCCGGGTTTAACGACATCGTGGACGTGACCACCTTCCACACCGATCCGGAAAGCCAGTTCGCGGCGGTCCTAAAGGTTAAGGACAGGCTCTTTCCTTCGAAATCCTATCCGACCTGGACCGCAGTCGGCGTCAACTGGCTGGCCGGCTTCGACTTCGAGATCAAAATCATCGCCCGCATTCCAAGCTGATAAGGGTGATAACGGAAGGTCCGACAACATCCGCTCGTGCCCTTCGCCGCGAGGTTACCGAGCCTCGCGCCAGTGAGGATAGGTGACATACGCAGTTGTTGCGCCTTCCGTCTGCGCCTTGATCGTAACGGTCTCGCCTTTGGGCATGTGAACGATCCCGCCCGCCCTGACCGTCTCGGACGTGTCATTCGAGGTGATCACCAGGCTGCCCTTGATTATGATCATGACGTCGTCCACGGCCATCGTCTCGGTCAGCCCCTCGTTCGGCTCGTAGCGGCCGTATCCGATGGTGATCGGCGCTCCGTGGCGCTCATCTACGAGGTTGGCGATGAACACACCGCCGTCCTGGTCGGGGGACCGTTCAAAGGATGCGTGCTTGATTGTGAAGCTCTGAACTTTCATGGCTCCTGTTCCTTTGCTGAACATGAACACGGGTAGGTTTCTCGGGTCTCGTTTGGCCCGGCCAAAGCAGGCCTTCGGCTAGGCGTTTGGGGTGCGCGCCAGCGTCAACAGCAGGTCGCTTCTTATCCCCTGTCAGGCGATATGTGCGCTTCCTTGCAAGACGCGCGCGGGCGTCGCAATTACGGCACCCGCAGCCTTTCAACTTGCGTTGTCTGCCACCGGGGTGTTCAAGAGCTGCTGCTCCCAAAGATAGGCGATGCCGCTGCCCGCCATGTGCGAGATGAGCACTTCGGTCAGTTCCTTGACATGCTCGGTGCGTGCCCAATCCCGCTGCCATTCGCCGGCCAGGGCCATCCACGTCATCATGTTCGCACCCGCGGCGATCATCCGCTGGATCGCGACCTGGTGCGACTCCAGCGAACTGCCGCCCGAGGCGTCAGTGATCACGGTCACGTCCCAGCCCTCACCAAGCGCCTGGATGACGGGCATCGCGACGCAGACTTCGGTCCAGAGCCCCGCGATGATCAGTTGCTTGCGGCCGGTCGCCTTGACCGCGTCCACGACCTTCTTGTCCTCCCAGGTGTTCACCCAGGTCCGGTCGATCACGTCCTGACCCGGAAAGACATCGGTGATCTGCTTGAAGAGCAGCCCACCACGTTCTGCGATCACACTGGTCAGAATCGTCGGCACATTGAACGCTTTCGCCAGCTTTGCCAGGGCAACAGTGTTGTTGACCACGGCTTGTGGGTCATGGCTGTTCAGGTTCGCAAGCTGATACGCCTGATGATCGATCAGAACGAGAACCGAGTCCTCGGGACGAAGAAGCGAGTCGAGGCCGTTGCGGAAGGTCATCGGGAAGTCCTTTCTGCGTTTCTGCCGGGCAGGCGATCGCTGCCCCGCTCGCAGTAAGCCGTTCCCTTTTCCAATCCGATAGCGTCATAGTTCGCTTAACTGTGTCGCCGAACAAGGAACGACTGCATGGATACCGAGGATCTGCAGACCTTTGTCGTCGTCGCCGATGCCGGCGGTGTTTCGGCCGCCGCGCGCCGGTTGGGCCTGTCGAAATCCATCGTCAGCAGGCGCCTGCTGCGGATTGAGGCGGAACTCGGTATTCAGCTTCTGGCGCGAACGACCCGCGGCGCCGCCCTGACCGAAGCGGGCGAAACCTTCCGCGATCACGCGGCGCGGGCAGTAGCCGAGATGGACAGCGCGAAAGAGGCTATTTTGCCCGATGGCGATCTGCGGGGCCGCATGCGGATCGCCATGCCTCTGACCTTCGGCCCCACCCATTTCGCGCCTGTCCTTGCCGAGATGGCGCGACGGCATCCTCGCCTGCAGATCCATGCGTCCTTCAGCGACCGCTTCGTCGATCTGGTTTCAGAAGGATATGACTGCGCCGTGCGCGCCGGGTATCTTGCTGATTCAAACCTGATCGCAAAGCGGGTCGGCCCGCTCTATGGGAAGCTTGTCGCCAGTCCCGCCTATATCGAGCAGCACGGTGCCCCCGAGAGACCCGAGGACGTGCCCCGCCACAGAGCCGTGATGCAGGGCACGGAAACCTGGCAGTTCGTCGACGGGGACAGGATCGTCTCGGTCCAGCCCCAGGGCAGCTTCAAGGCCGACAATGCGACCGCGCTTGCCACGGCGGCCGCAGCAGGGCTGGGCATCGGCTGGCTGCCCGACTGCATCACGCACGAGTTCGTCGAAAGCGGCCGCCTTGTTCCCATCATGACGGCTCATCCCCCACCCGATGCCGCCATCTATGTCCTGCGTCCGCCGGGCCGGCATCCGGTGCGCAAGGTCCGCGTCCTGATCGAGATGCTGACCGAGCACCTGAAACAGCACCCCGACGTCTGGGGCCGCGACCGTTGAAGCGTTCCCCGCGCCGTGACACGGTTTTGCGTTCGCTGCGACTAGGCCGCGCGCCGAATGCGAGAAACACTGAAGCCGAACAGACAGGAGGACGACGATGAGCTGGAACCCCGCGCTCGATCCCGGCTGCCCCGACGATGTCGGCATCGACGCGATAGAGACGCTGATCATTCCCCGCGCCCGCGACCTCGGCGGCTTCGAGGTCCGGCGCGCCTTGCCCGCGCCCCAGCGTCAGATGGTCGGCCCGTTCATCTTTTTCGATCAAGCTGGTCCGGCCGAGCTGCTGACCGGGCAAGGAGTAGACGTGCGCCCGCACCCGCATATCGGCCTCGGAACGGTGACCTACCTGTTTCGCGGCGATTTCCACCACCGCGACAGCACCGGCGCCAACCAGATCATCCGTCCGGGCGCGCTGAACTGGATGGTTGCAGGGCGCGGTGTGTCGCATTCCGAACGGACGTCGGCGATGGCCCGCACCGGCCCGAACAGCCTCTTCGGCATCCAGACCTGGCTGGCCTTGCCCGACCACGCCGAGGACATGGCGCCCCTGTTCGAACATCACGGCAAGGATACGCTTCCGATGATCGAGGATGAGGGCGTCTCCGTGCGGCTGATCCTTGGCGATGCCTATGGCGCAAAGGCCCCGGCGCAGATGTATTCCGAGACCTTCTACGCCGATGTGACGCTGGAGACGGGGCGCCGCCTGCCGCTGCCTGACAATCACGAGGATCGCGGCATCTATGTCGTCGACGGCTCGATCCTGGTTGCTGGGCAGGAATTCGCGGCCGGGCGGATGATGGTCTTCCGCCCCGGCGACCGGATTACCGTGGCCGCCGGTGATCGTGGCGCGCGGCTGATGATCCTCGGAGGCGCGACGTTCTCCGGCCCCCGCTACATCTGGTGGAACTTTGTCGCCTCGTCCCGCGAACGCATCGAGGAGGCCAAGACCGCGTGGCGCGAGGAACGCTGGGGCGAAGGCAATTTCGATCTGCCCCCAGACGACCGCAACGAACATATTCCGGCGCCGGAGTGAGGCCGCTGGACAGGCGCCACGCATGGCGGCAGCATAGACCAGAAGCCCGCGCCTGTGTGGCGGATGCACTGGCCCTGATACCTTTTCTTTCCGCAATGAGCATCGTCACGAACAGTACACCGGGCAGCAACAGGTCGATGTCGCTTCGCGACCGATCTGCGCGCAAATGACATGACCGCGTTCCCGATGCAGGACGCCCCAGAAAGGATGCGAAATGAACTGGCCCGTATTGAACTATCTCGACTGGCGGGAAACCTGTTCCGCGCTGCATCTCTATCTGCAGGTCGCGGGAAAGTATCGGCTTGCCCATTCGCCGTGGCTCAATCATTCCTGGAATGCGACATTCTATGTCACGCCGGCCGGTTTCACCTCGTCTCCGATCCCCGACGGTCCCGGGATCGAGATCCTGTTCGACCTTCATGCCCATGAGGTCGGGGGGGTTAACGCAGAAGGGCGTAAGGCCTCGTTCCCGCTCGGCCCCACCACCGTGGCGGCGTTTCATGCGGCTTTCATGGATCTGGTGACGCAGCTTGGCGGCACCCCGACCTTCCACGGAGAGCCGAACGAAGTGCCACATCCGATGCCCTTTGCCGAGGACTTCCGCGAGCGGCCCTATGACCGGGATGCCGTCCGGCGCTTTCACGAGGCGTCCGTTCAGATCAATCGCGTGTTCAAGGCCTTTCGGACGTCGTTCCTGGGCAAGTCCAGTCCGGTTCACCTTTTCTGGGGAGCCATGGACCTGGCTGTGACCCAGTTCTCGGGGCGGCGGGCGCCCTTGCATCCTGCGGGCATTCCCGCGCTGCCGGACGATGTCGCGCGTGAGGCCTCCGATCGCGAGGTCTCCTCGGTCGGTTTCTGGCCAGGCGGCGGCGGCATCGACTATGCGGCTTTCTACGCCTACGCCTATCCGGCGCCAGACGGGTTCCGCTCTGCGCCGGTCAAGCCCGACGCCGCATTCTGGCATGACGACCTGTCGGAGTTCATCCTGCCCTACGACGCCGTGCAATCGGCGGCAGAGCCCGATGACGCCCTCATGGCATTTCTCGTCTCGACTTACGCCGCCGCCGCCACTCTGGGAAAGTGGGACCGGGACCTGCTGGAATGCTCGCCGGGGCGGCCGCGTCGGGTGCGACAGGTCGATACCGTAACAGGAGCCGAACCCCTGGCATCGGAAGACGGCCGTGTGGTCCGAGAGGACGGCCCTTCGAAGGGTCGCTATATCTTGGAAATTGCTGGCAACCAGGGCGTGATGACCTATAGCCGGGCGGGAGAGGCGATGATCATCATCGACCATACCGAAGTTCCTGCGGCCTTGCGCGGCCGCAAGGTCGGCGAGCGGCTGGTGCGTCAGGCGGTCGATGATGCCCGCGAGGCCGGGATTGCCATCGTCCCGCTATGCCCCTTCGCCAAGGCGCAGTTCGATCGCCATCCCGAATGGCACGATGTGTTGCGTCGTTCCTAAGTCGCAGATGCGTTCACTCGAGATCAATGCTGACAGCATTGCCTGAGGGTTCTGTCGCAAACCGTACCGCGTGACACAGGATCACTGCCGATATGGCGGAGGCCGAACCCGATGTCCTTAGGAGAAATGGTTCGGGAAATATGCCTCCATCGCCCCGGCTTGGCGCCGGGCATGGCAGGAAGTGATCCCGTTCTTTGGCTTCGATCCAACATTCCGCAAGATCATCTACACCACCAATGCCCATAGGCTGGGCCGATGACGCCGTGTAGACTATCCGGAGGTCATGCCGAAGGGGTGCGCTTGATTTGTCGACGATGCCTCTTCTTTACCAAGGGAGGCTTTTCCCGGCGAGGGACCTTGAACGGTCAGGCCCTTCGCATCGAACTTCGCTGGCATCAAATTGACGGCCTGAGCGATACCCGTCGGATGCTTGGGACCGCCATCCGCGCTTCAGGATGGCTCAGAGTGCCTGGAGGTCTACAGCGCTGGTCTTGCCGTTACGGGTCTCTGTCTCGTAAGAGACCTTCTGGCCGTCGTTCAATCCGCGTAGACCCGCGCGTTCCACCGCGCTGATATGGACGAAAACATCGCCTCCGCCGTTCTCAGGGGCGATGAAGCCATAGCCCTTGTCGCTGTTGAACCAGTTGACTGTTCCAGTAGGCATGAAAATCTCCGTCTTGCCGTTGTAAGGAGCGCTTGCAGGCCCCCTGCCCGCCTTGCAAGTCTATTCTCGGCGGGGCATTCCTATGAAACAGTTCAAACGCTCACTCGGCAGGATACTGCCCGCAGTCTCGTGTTTTGGAGGATCGCTGCCGTCCGCAAAATGTGCTCCGCGCAAGGCGCCGCTTCCTGACCGTTGCTGTCCCTATCGCGTTCGGAATTGCCGCAACGCCATCCATTGGAGGCTCTCTTCCCATTGCCGCGAAAGCTGCATCGAGACGGAGAAGGACGTCGCGGGCAATACGTCGGCCTTCAAATACTGAAGGTAGCCTATCGCCGGGTGATCCCCTCGATTGGCTGCGGCGGCACAGGCCGCGTCACCAGGTAGTTCCGGCGTTTCTCGTAGAAGGCGTTGCCGCCTGTCACCAGGACATAGTGCATGTTGTCATAGGGAAAGCGGTGCCCCGCGGTATGGAAGAACATCGCATTGCCGATTAGTGGGTGGCGCTCGCCGCGCAGGACGGACCGGGCGGCCTCACGCAGCTTGGGCGCGGTCTTGAGGTTCATTTTCCGCGACATGATCCCCGAGGCGAACTGGTTCTTCTGGGCGACGACCCCGCAAACGGAGCGGGGATACTGGCCGGATTGGACGCGGTTCATGACAACACTGCCGACCGCGATCATGCCATCCCGGCTGGAGCGGTTCGACTCGAAATACATTGCTCGTTCCATGCATTCCTGCTCGGACATGCGGGAGCCGAAACCGCAGCCTGACAGCACGAGTGCAGCCGCAGCCAAGGCCAAGCCGGCCCGGGCTTTTAAGATGAGGTTCATGTCACTGCCCTTGCTCTTCTCTTGTTATTCCCGGGGAGACTGTTTTCGCTCCAGAGTGCCACGATCATCATGCAAATCTTCATTGGAACGGGAAGTCCCCATGTGCACCGCCTCCTTCGAGGACATTGATCCTCGGCCCAAGCAGGCCGCTAAAGGCTATCATTTTTTCTATTCATGTGTTTAGAGGCCGGCAAAAACCGAGGGCCTACTGCTATGGCAGCTGGTGTATGGCCGGTAGCCATTTTTGGCGAGAGCCTACCTGATCAGAGCGTGACACCATCCTGCCCAGCCAACTGAACCATAACACCCGTTAGAACCTGGAGCGGCATTCACGAAATAGGCTGGTTTGGTTATGGGGTGCCCACACCAAGGTAATCAAACCTGTGTTTCAACAATCTGCTCTGACACTACGTCGTTATCGTCGAGGCTATTTGGCTCCGCAGGAGGCCTAGTTTGGCAGTTGCCATTGACAGTGTCTCGTCTAAGTTCCTCGCCGCAGGCAGTGCCGAACAGCGAGAAAAGAGAGATATAGTCAACGACTTGTCAGCGCATGGTGCCGTCCGGGTTCACTTCGATCCACTCTCCCCGTTCAGCCGACACATAGATGGCTTCCAGCAGGCGCATGTCGCGCAGGCCCATCTCGGCCGGGGTCAGGATCTCCATCCCGTCGCGGACCGCCTTGCTGAAATGGTCGATCTCGCCCACGAATTGTTGCTCGCTCGGCTTCGAGGGCATCGGGGTCTCCTCTCCCTCGGCAGTGCTTAGCGTCAACTTGTTGCCAGAGTATGCGGTTGCGGGATCCAGCACTGCAACAGCCTTGGAGCCCCAGAGGTCGATCCGCTTCTTGTCGGCCACATAGCCGGATGAGATGCTGGCCCGGCGCCTGGACGGGAAGATCAGCTGCACCTGTCCGATGGCCTCGATCTCGCCGAAGCGGCCATCCTCGGTCTGGGGAGAGAAGGTGGTCGCGACCAGCCGCTCGGGCATCTCGTCCAGAAGCCAGATCAGGCCGTTCAGCGAATAGATCCCGATGTCCATCAGCGATCCGCCGCCCGCGAGGCCGCGCACCATGCGCCACTGGTCGCGCTCGACCGAGGGGTCCAGCGGGCGGTGATGGTCCGAGGTCGCGTACCAGATGTCGCCCAGTTCGCCCTTCTGCACCATCTCCTTCAGCGCAACGTTGTTCGGCTCGAAATGGGCGCGGTAGGCGATCATGATCTTGCGGTCGGCGGCCTTGGCCGCGTCCATCATCCGCTGCGCTGCGGCCGAGTTGTGCGCGAACGGCTTTTCGCAGAAGACGTGCTTGCCGGCCTCGAGCGCGGCGATCACGTTCTCTTCGTGGATGGCGTTGGGGGTGATGACGTAGACGATGTCGACGGCGTCGTTGTCGGCCAGCCCCTGCATCCCGTAGTCGTAGACCGACCCCTCAGGCACCCCCCAAGCCGACGCCACGCCCAAGGCTTTGTCGCGGTTGCCCGAGATCAGCCCGGTCAGCTTCGACTCGGCCGCGCGGTCTATGGCGGGAACGGCGTAGTTCTGCGCGAAATGGCCCAGGCCGCAGACGGCCCAGCCCATGCGCCGCCCGGGTGGCATGGGGCGGGGTGTCCCGTCCAACTCCGGCTCGGGTCGACCCGCAGCCTGGCGTTCCAGCGGATCGGCAGGCGGGGTCTGCCCACTACCGATAGCGCGTCCAGCGGTCTGGGCCAGGGCTTCGAAGCCTCCAAGTCCCAGGCCCATCCCGGCGCCGAGGCCAAGCGCGGACGTCCGCATGAAGCCGCGGCGCGAGAAATCTGGCAATTCGTTCATCGGGACGTCTACTTCTGGTGTGGGATCAAGCGTGCAACCCGGCGCACCGCGGAATGTTCCGGCAAGTTCGCCCTCCGCATTGCCCACCGGGACTGCGTCACTCCACAAGCCATAGCAGCGAGCGCACCAGCCGGGGGCGCCATCACAGGCGAACTGTGCAGTCGGATCGCGCTTCTTCGGGCACGTCGGCGATGAGATATCCTCGTGGTTTGGCGACGAGGATGCAGAGCGCTGCCGCGAGAACGGCGCTGGCCATCGGAGCCGCAGCCTCAAGAACTACAGCCGCCCAGATGGGCAAAGCCTTCTCACCTGTCACGTCCTGCATTTCGATGGCTTGCGCATCAATGTCATGTCGCCGGCGAAGCAAAACAGCGTCTTGGCGCCCTGACTGGGGCTCTTGTCGTTCTATGATGAGGAGCTACGCCTTGAACGCGCTCTTGCTCCGCAACGATGCCGGGTCTGGGACGATAAGCGGGTGCCGTACCAGGAGGGCAGCCCAGTTTTCGATAGCCAACGTCGTCTGCCCTCGGCATCTTCTGCATCCCACCCGGGGCAGGACCACGCCGGTAGGCCACGTCGTGTCCGTTGGAACGCCAACCAATCCGGAACGTTTGTCTAGTCTGTGGATGCCCAATCCGCACTCACTGCTACAGGAGGACAGCAGATGACACGTGACTGGGAAGATCGAGATCGTTTTGGCCGGGGCTATGGCCGCCGCGACGATTATTCGCGCCGCGACAGATCGCGGGACTGGTCTGACAAGGCCGGGGACGAGGTGCGATCGTGGTTCGGCGACGACGATGCCGACCGTCGCCGCCGCATGGATGATGACCGCGACTACGGCGGCTCGGGCGGTGGACATGACGGGCGGTCCGGTCGGGGCGGCTATGGCGACGACTATGGCCGGTCCGGTGATTATGGATCCCGCTCCGGTGACTACGGCAGCCGTTCGGGCGGCGGCTATGGCAACGACTATGGCCGGTCAGGCGGCGGCTACGATCCTTATGACCAGGATCGCGGCTATGGCGGCGGACGCGACGCGGGCTATGGCCGGGGCGATTTCTCGGAAGCGATCCGCTCGGGAATGGCCGGGCGCGGCATGGGCACGTTCGGTACATATGGCGCGCGGGATTTCGGGGGCCGCGGCCATGGGGATCGGGATTACGGCGATCGCGATTATGGCGGGCGCGGCTATGACCAGGGCAATTACCGTGGCTCCGGTGATCGGGGCTTCTTCGAGCGCGCGGGCGACGAGGTGGCGTCCTGGTTCGGTGACGAGGATGCGCAGCGCCGGCGCGAGAGGGACGCGGGCCACAGCGGCCGCGGTCCCCGAAACTACAGCCGTTCGGATGACCGCATCCGCGAGGATGTCAGCGACCGCCTGTCGGACGACCGCCATATCGACGCCTCCGACGTCGAGGTCTCGGTCAGCGGGGGCGAGGTGACACTGGACGGCACGGTGGACAGCCGCGCAGCCAAGCGCCATGCCGAGGATCTGGCCGAAAGCTGCTCGGGCGTGAAGCATGTCCAGAACAACCTGCGCGTCAAGGACCGCCAGATGTCGAGCGGCTCTTCCGGTTCCATGTCCGGCAGCGGTTCGACCGGCATGAGCGGCAGTTCCGGCAGCGGAATGGGCAGCACCGGCACCAGTAACAGTGGGACGGGCAGCACCAGCAGCACCACCGGAACGATCGGCAGCGGCAGCACGACCAGCTCCGGAAGCGGTAGCAGCAAAACGCAGTTGTGACACGATCCCTGACCCCCGCCCGCCTTTGGGCGGGGGTTAGTGAAGGCAATGAAGGGACGAGCAGCCGAGAGCGAGCCGTTCCTTCCGGCGAGGCAGGCTCCATTTTTTCACAGGAATTCCATGGCCGCGCTGCTCCAGCCCGACCCTTATATTCTCGTTCTGACCGGCGCGGGGCTCCTGATTGCCTTGGTGGCCTGGCTGCCCTTGGCGCTCAAGCGGCTACCCTTGTCGCTGCCCATTGTCTGCATCGGCCTGGGGGCGGCGATCTTCTCACTGCCGGGGATGGGGCTTGATCCCTCGCCCCTGGCCCATCCTGAATTCACGGAGCGATTCACGGAGTTCGTGGTCATCATCGCGCTGATGGGGGCGGGACTGAAGCTGGACCGGATCTTCGGACTGCGCCGCTGGCAGGTGACGTGGCGGCTGATCCTGGTGACCCTTCCCCTCAGCATTGCGGGAATCACCGCACTTGCTGGAATATGGATGGGTTTGGCCTGGCCCGTGGCGCTGCTTCTGGCCGCATCCCTGGCGCCGACCGATCCGGTCCTGGCCTCCGACGTGCAGGTAGGGCCCCCAAAGACCGGCGAGGAGGACGAGGTCCGCTTCGGCCTGACCTCCGAGGCCGGCATGAACGACGGCGCAGCTTTTCCGTTTGTCCACCTGGCTATTGCCTTGTCCCTGGCCGCTGCGACGGGCGAACCTTGGGCCATGCGTTGGCTGACTTACAACGTCCTATGGGAAGTCGGCGCAGGCGTCGCCGGCGGATACCTGATCGGCCGCGCCTTCGGCTGGGTTACCTTCCGCATCCCGGCGGAAACCAAGCTCGCGCAGACCGGGGACGGGCTGATCGCCCTGGCGGCGACCTTCGTGTCCTATGGCTTGACCGAGATGATTCATTCCTACGGCTTCCTGTCGGTTTTTGTCACCGCCCTGACCTTCCGCCACGCCCATCGCAGCCACGACTTCCACCGCGAGATGCACGATGTCACCGAGCAGGTCGAGCGCCTGGCGATGATGGTGCTCTTGCTGCTCTTCGGTGGTGCCCTGGCGCGGGGCCTTCTGGAAGGGTTGTCTTGGGGGGATGTGACAGCGGCCCTGGTGATCCTGCTGGTGATCCGCCCGGTAACGGGGCTGATCGGCCTTTGGGGCTTTCGCGCAGCCCTTGGCGAAAAGCTAACCATTGCCTTTTTCGGCATCCGTGGGGTGGGGTCGATCTATTATCTTGCCTATGGGCTGAACCACATGGAGGTTGCTGGCGCCGAGCGCCTATGGGCCATTCTGGGTCTTGTGGTTCTTTTGTCCGTCCTGATGCATGGGCTCACGGTGACGCCGGCGATGCGCCTTCTGGACCGCAAGCAGGGCCGCGATCCCGATGCCGAAGGCCTGCCCCCGCCAGGCCTGCAGGGACCGGGGGCCAGCTGAGCGGCGCGGGGATATGAAGGTGCGATGCTTGCGCTCTTGCATGATTTCGCCTGTTCCTATTTTGTGCAGGGACTAGGACAGTCTCAGGTGCGTGACGACCACCGTTCAGCCCATTCATCGCCAAACGAGAAAGTATGAACGACATCGGCGCCCTGAATCTAACCGCCTGCGATCGTGAACCTATCCACATCCCCGGCTCGATCCAGCCTCATGGCCTTCTTCTGATTGGCCGGATCGGCACCCATGAGATCATAGGCGCCGCAGGAGTAAGCCTGTTCAGGGCCACCAAGGGCCAAACGCTCGAAGACTATCTTGGTTTGTCTTCGGTTATTGATGAAGCAGCACTGGACCTGGGTCCGGCAGTCCTCGGCACCACCCTGATCGATGACATCCTCTACGATGTCCATGCGTTCACAACGGATGGCCACGTCGTTGTTGAATTGACCCAACAGGCGGATAGCCCGCCAATGAACTCTACCTTTCTCGCAAATCTTGAATCGATGAGCAGCGGGTTCGAGCGTGCGACCTCCTATGCGGATTTGTTTGACAGCGCAGCGCGGGTGTTCCGAAGACTCACGGACTATGATCGCGTCCTCATCTATCAGTTCGTTGATAACGAAGCTGGCAAGGTGGTTGGCGAAAGCCGCTCAGATGATATGTCGAGTTTGATGAACCACCATTTTCCCGCCTCAGATATTCCGCGGCAGGCCCGAGCCCTTTATGTTCGGAACAGGGTGCGGGTCATTGCGGATGTAGCCGGCGCCTCCCTCCCGATCATCGGCGTCGACGATGCAATTCGGCAGATCGATCTGAGCGACTCCACCCTGCGCAGTGTGTCGCCGATCCACCTGACATACCTGAAGAACATGAGCGTTGCCGCCTCTGCCTCAATGTCGATTGTCAAGGACGGCATCTTATGGGGGCTTGTTGCCTGTCATCATTCCAATCCGCGGCCCTTGCCGCTCACCATACGTCTTGCATGTCAGGCGCTTGCAACAAGTCTGTCGCGGCAGATCAAGTTGCGGGAGGAAGCAGAGCTTTATCGCGAGCGCATTCACCTTCGCGCACAAGAAGATGTTGTTTTGGGACGGCTCGGCTCGGACGTCACGCTGGAGCAGTTTTTCACCGAGTCGGCTGATGACTTGGCGAAGATGATGCGCGCGGATGGCTTCGCAGCCGTGCAGGGCGCGGATCTGTTCGTATCCGGCCAATGCCCGGACCCGATCGACATCCGTGCTGTAGCCGACTACGTGCGCGCCCCTGCGGCCATAAAGGCATTTAGGACTGCGTGTTTGGGACGAGAAATGCCAGCGGCTGAGGCATTTCGGGATCTGGCAAGCGGTCTGCTCGCCGTCACCATGTCGACGGAGGTGCCAACAATCCTGATGTGGTTTCGCGCGGAGAGGCTGCAAACTGTGACATGGGCCGGGAACCCTCATAAAGACGTCCAGCTTGTTCCCGGTGCACAACTTGAACCCCGTGTGTCCTTTGCCGCTTGGTCGGAAGAGGTCCAAGGCTGCGCACCGGACTGGACCATCGCCGAAACCGAGTCCGCCATGCGGCTTGTCCGGTCCATGCTGGAAGCGCGCAACAACCGCCGAATGAGAGCCTTGAACGCGGAGCTCTCAACGACCCTGAAGGAAAACGAAAGCCTGATGCAGCAAAAGGACTTCCTTTTGCGCGAGGTGAACCACCGGGTGCAAAACAGCCTCTCGCTGGTGTCGGCGTTTCTGAGAATGCAAGGGCGCGACGCGCTTCCAGAGGTCAAGCAGCAATTGGACGAGGCGGACCACCGCCTTAAGGCAGTGAGCCTTGTTCACAAACGGCTCTACCAGGCAGACAGCACCGAAATCGTCGACCTATCACTCTACCTTGCAGAATTGTGCGAGGAGCTGAAGGCAGCCCTAAGTGGGAACTGGGCAAACAACATTTCCACCAGACTCGCGCCTGTTCTGATCGAGACAGACCGGGCCGTAAGCATCGGTCTTATTCTGAACGAGCTGGTCATCAACGCAACCAAATATGCCTACCAGGGAGAACCAGGACCGATCTCCATCGGCCTGGAGCAGCATCGCGACAGCTTCCGCCTGACAGTCTCGGACAAGGGCATAGGTGCTGCGGGCGTGACCAAAGGTACTGGGTTTGGCTCACGAATGCTTGCCTCGTTGGTGGATGGTCTGAAGGGGTCGGTGGATTACGCCGATAACAGTCCGGGGCTTCGGGCCACTGTGACAGCGCCGATCCGTTGAATGACGTTATGGCGCTTCCCGGAACGCTGCGAAGGCTTCAGACGCGACAAAGCTTCCGGGTGGGGCCGAGACCGGCGGAGGATTGCAGACGACTTCCTCAAGATACTGCACAGCTGACATGAACCCTGCGAGTGAGAATGGCTTTGCGATCACGCCATGCGCGCCTGCGAAGTCCTGAGGTATCTTCTGGGGATTGGCCGTTACAAAGACGATGATCGCATTGGGCCATCTCACCTGCACATAACTGTTTACGTCGAGACCAGTGCTGCCACGCGCAAGGTGCATGTCGACCAACGCGACATTTGGCGCTTTTCCATCCGGAAGAGCTTCGACTTCGTCGAGCGCGGCGGCGATGGCGATCACATGATGGCCTGCATCCTCAACCATCATCTCGATATCCATTGAAATAAGCGGTTCGTCCTCGACGATGAGGAAGTTCAGTGGTCTGGCGGCGCGTTCCATACGGCTCCAACTGTGATTGTAAGATCAGCGCGCGTGCCAGAAGCACACGATGCCCATTTGATCTGTGCTCCCGCCTGCCTGGACAAACGGCTGATGATGATGCCCCCGAGACCAGCTGGCACCTGATCTCCTTGCGACGAGCCAATGCCGTTATCCGCGATTGAGAGACGAACCTGATCGTTCTCCTGACGGGCCACGATGGTGATCTGGCCTTCCTCTCCCGCGGTGAAAGCATGACGAATGCAGTTGGACAGAATCTCATTGACGATGAGCCCCAAGGCCGATGCCTGCTCTATTGACACATCAGCGCGCCTGAGATCCGTCATGATCCGGATGTCGCGATGTCCAGAGGCTTGGACAAGATCCCCGGCAAGGTTGGCTGCAAAGGCACCAATATCAAAGCGGGTCACATCGTCCGACTGATAAAGGCGGCGGTGGACCGTCGCGAGGGCATCAATCCGTCCCATCATGGCACGAAGCCGAGCCGAGAAGTCGGGATCGTCAATCTCTCGCAGTTGCAGGCGAAGGATCGACCCGATCATCGTCATGTTGTTTTTTACACGGTGATCGACCTCATGCAACAGCAACTTTTGCGCCTCCAGGGCGGCACGCAGATCGGCAGTGCGTTTGTTTACCTCCTCCTCGATGCGCCGCTTCTCCCGGGCCACCCGCGTATGAGCGTCGACACGGGCGGTAACATCGAGCTGGGATGCGAAGAAGAACTGGATTTCTCCCGTATGGTCGCGGACGGGGCTGAGATAGAGGGCATTCCAGAAGGCCGTGCCGTCCTTGCGGTAGTTCAAGATATCGATGGCAACATCTTCACCTTGAGCAACGGCTTTTCGGATCCGATCAACGGCCTCTGGATCGGTCTCTTCGCCCTGAAGCAAGCGGCAGTTATGACCGATAAGTTCCTCACGCGAATAGCCCGTCAGCTTCTGAAAAGCTGCGTTGGCGAAAACGATGGGATTATCGGACCGGTTCGGATCGGTAATAATCATCGGCATGCGTGTGGCGCGAACGGCCGCCGCAAACGGATCGCCCCGCCCTTGCTCGTGATGGAGAGCATCCGTCAGATGCCAGTCTTCCTGCTCGTCCATCCGAAATCCGCCTGCCGGGCACTGATGTGCTCTACGCTTGAAAACCGTTTACTCAAGTTTGGTTCCACAGAGATTAGAGCAGGTGATCTCGCAACATAAAAGGCAAACCCCGCGCATTTTCAACCTTGCACATCACGACAGATGCTTGCTGGTTCCCGGCGATTTCGCGCGGACCTGCTTCGGCCTCGCACTGCTTATCGCGAAGCAGGGCCGGTGCAATGCGACGCACCCGGCTGTTCGGCGTCGACGCCATGGAAAAGAACCAGATGTGCCAAGACAGGGCAGGAAAAGATCGGCCGTGCGGTCATCAGGCAACCGAGAAACTGACTGCCGCTCTCGATGGACAGAGCGGATTACGTCCGTCAAGCTGGTGTAATTTCCCAGATGGCCTGAGGTCATGATCAGGCGGCTTTTGTGGTAATACTGAGAATGGGGTCGATCTCCTCCTTATCGATCTGAGCGAAGGCCTCGACCTGCATGTAACGGCTCGAGGTCTGCCATTCGTCGTTCTGCTCGAACAGCACCGCGCCGATCAGGCGCATGATTGATGCCTCGTTTGGAAAGATCCCGACAACATCGGCGCGGCGCTTCACTTCCTTGTTCACACGCTCGATCGGGTTGGTGCTGTGCAGCTTGGTGCGGTGCTGGCGGGGGAAAGACATGTAGGCCAGCACGTCGTATTCGCTGGCGTCCATCAGGTCTGCCAGCTTTGGCCAGCGCGGGCGCAGCTGTTCGGAGACCTTGCGGCAGGTCTCGCCGGCATGGGCGCGGTCGGACTGGTCGAAGGCCTGTCGGATCGCGGCGGCGACGACGGTATACTGGCCCCGAGAGGCATAGGCCAGCGCGTTGCGCATCCAGTGAACGCGATAGCACTGCCAAGTGGCTTCAAACACGCGGGCGATGGCGGACTTGAGGCCGGTATGGGCGTCGCTGATGACCAGCCTGACTCCGCCGAGCCCCCGGGCGCGCAGCGAGCGCAGGAATTCGGTCCAGAAGGTCTCGGCTTCGGACGGGCCGATGCCTAGACCGATGATTTCGCGGCGTCCTTCGGTGTTAGCGGCCACGGCGGTTATGGCTGCGACGGGCACGATCCGACCGCCCTGGCGGACCTTGAGGTAGGTGGCGTCCAGCCAAACATAGGGCCATTCCCCGGTCAGCGGGCGGTTCAGGAACTCGCCGATCCGCTCATCGATGTCCTTGCAGAGCTTGGAGACGGTGCTCTTCGAGATGCCGCTCAGCCCCATCGCTGCACCAACTCGTCGACCCGGCGGGTGGAGACGCCGCCGATCCACGCCTCTTGGATCACGGCCACCAACGCCTGTTCGGACGTCTTGCGGGCCTCAAGGAAGCCCGGGAAGTAGCTGCCTTGGCGCAGCTTCGGCACACGCAGGTTCAGCGTGCCCAAACGGGTATCGAGAGCGCGCTCTCGATACCCGTTCCGCCAGGTCGTCCGTTCGCTGCTGCGCTCATGGCGACCGGCGCCGATGATACCTTCCACATCGGTCTCCATGATCAGCTGCAGCACGGCCTCGGCAATGCCGCGCAGAAAGTCGCCCTGATCGTGCTTGGCCAGAAGCTCGGACAGGTCCATGTTCGTCTTGGTCATCGGGGTCTCCGTAAGGGGCGTGGTTGAAGCGTCGAAACTCCACCTCGATCTTACACCTCGATGGCCACCCGGGATCACACCGCCGATGGCGACGAAATTACACCAGCTCCTCGGACGTTAACACCGGCGATCGGCCGGCGCGGGCAGGTGCGTGCTTCTCCAGCTTGGACTTCGCATATTTGGCGACAGCCAATCCGATGGGAATGACGACCGGCGCCGCCTTGTAGGCGGTTCGTGCGAGCTTCATGAGCTTGAAGATGTTGGCCAAGAGAACCTCCGTTGGATCAAATGGCTGATATGGAGACCAGGCAGTGGTTCTTCCAGGACATGAGCTTCGAAAGCGCTTGGACCTCGGGCTCTGGCTTGCTGGGTCGCGAAGATGGACGACCGACCGTTTCGAGGGGTTGGGAGGTGCCTATGACCTCATCTGGCGGTCGATCCATTTCATGATGAGCGAAACCACTTCCTCTTGCTCGGCGCCGTTCATCTGACGGCCGATGTCGACGCCATGCCACTTCTGCAAGCAGCTGCGGCAACACGTCGCGGTCGCATGCTGGGCCACAAACGCAGGATGGCCCCGCATCGGTGTTTGTTTCCCATCATTGGGCGGATGAGCGGGCGCGAGCCTCAGGGTCACAAAGTCTCTTGCGTGACTGAGGATGGTGCTGCGGCCTTTCTTGTTTGCATAGGATCG
Source organism: Paracoccus aerius (assembly GCF_014656455.1). Classification (GTDB taxonomy): domain Bacteria; phylum Pseudomonadota; class Alphaproteobacteria; order Rhodobacterales; family Rhodobacteraceae; genus Paracoccus; species Paracoccus aerius. Next base: position 3,969 of record NZ_BNCL01000024.1, on the reverse strand, counting down.
TTCCACCGCTGAAAGCTTGAACCGGCTGCGGAAGCGCGATCGCGCGAGCCTGTCGAGGATGTCCTTGTCGTATGCCACGCTGAATTGGGTGCTTGTTTCTGGGTGGGATCCCTTCGTTGCACCTTCGCTCTTGCCACTTCAACTGGAATGCGCCGCAACTCTTGCCCCACGCAGTATCTTGCTGCCAAGGGAGCACATGATCATGGTGCGGTTAAGGATCGGATTACCCGAAGCGGAGCGCGCGATGGCATGGAACGACAAGGTCCTCGATAATCTGGAACAGGTCTACTGGTCACCCGGCATGATCAACCTGGGCACCGTCCAGCAGCAGCCGACTGAGGATGGCACTGGCTTTGTTGTCCCGAAGGAGCGCCTGTCCGGCGGAAAGAGCCTCTACGCCAGGGTGTCGGATTTCCCGACTTGGCGGCCGGAGATCGCTCGGAAGGAGGAGCTGCTGAACCAGGTGATCGAGATCGCACTTGCCATTGCACCTTCGGACTTCATCGCTGACGCCTTCTTTGCTCCTCTAGGCATCCGGCCCTCGGGCCGCATCAAGACATTCGGCCGGGAGATCCTGTCCCGTCATGCCTCGCTCTCGCCCAGGCAGTTCACCCAGCATGACGGGTTCTATGTCGCCGACAACGCCATCGTCATGATGGAGAGCAGTATCTGAAATATTGCACCCTCGCCGCACTCGAAGAAACTCTGCACGGCAGGAAGGAGCATCTTGGGCTTCTCTATCTCGTCCCTGCGAAGTCGGTTGTCCGGACCCGCAAGATGCTCCGCCTGGACGACGAGGGCGGCATGAAGGAGGTCTGGGCAAATCCGGCCGCATTCACGAAGAAGGCTCCCTTGCTGCGGCTGCTGGATATGCACGGAGAGGCCATCCGGCACGTTGCCATGCGATTGCGGAGGAACATCATAACTTGGGACGACTTCCTCGCGGCATTGACCAAATGCCATAAGGGCGCCGTCCTGTGTGGGAACGAGACCTTGGAAAATCTCATGCAGGGATTGATCAACCAGATTCAGTTTACGCCCGATTGCGGGCTGAATTCTTCTGCCGCCACCGCACGAGGGAAACTTCCGATACAACAAAGATGATCAACAATAGAATGGTGCTGCCCTTGCCCATAGGGATGTCGAGCACGAACAAGATCAGCAGAAGCAGTAATGTGAACCCGCGAACAATCACCCTGAGGGCCAAGTGGTTCTTCATGTTCAAACCCTTCAGAACGGCCACATGAAGTGTAGCATCTGGACTTCTTTTCTACCACAGATTATCCGTCTCGAAATGCGTTAAGCGTGCCTGCACCGCCCCTATAGCCAACCCCGACTACGAGCCGAACACGCCTGGGCCTTCCCGATCCTGCTCCAGCGCCTGCCAATAGGCGCGCGGCGCCGGCGTCTCGTCGCGCCATTCGATCTCGAGGGACGGATTGAGTGGCTCGAAACGGGCATGCTTTCCTTCTTCGACGAATGCGAAGGTTCTGGCCCACATCTCGATCGCCTGATTGCGATCCCCATGCGAGCAGTCCGCGGCGACAGACTGGCATTTCAGGAGCGACCGGACCAGGATGTCCGGGTCGTTCCTTCGCGTGAGCGCCCGAAGCGCGTCGAGGTAGTCGTTCCTGAAGACGCGCGGCACGGGAATGTGGCACAGCCCGGCCGAGGTCAGCTCCCGGGACATCACGATCCTGCTGAGGCGGCCGTTCCCATCGTTGAAGGGATGCACTTCCGAGACGAGGTAGTGGGCGAGGAGCGCGCGGTCGAAGGGCTCTGCCACGGCCCTGATCATCTCGAAACCGGCCAGGAGCGTTCCCTGAACGAGGGCGGGGCTGACGAAGAAGGTGTCGCCAGCCTTGTTGGGGCGCTGCTTGAACTGGCCGGGTGAAATGCCGGGGCGATACTGCATCACCTCCGCATGATCCGCCCGCAGGAGATCGATGACCCGGTCGGGCGCCAGCTCATTCAGCCGGGGCCGGGGCGGGTCCATCAACTTCATATAGGTCCCGAGCACGTCATGTCCGTCCGCGGGCCGGCTCGAGGGAATGTGGCCTTCGAAGACGATGTCCTCGGCCTCCCGCACTGCGAACTCCGTCCCTTCGATGAAGTTGGAGAAATAGGCTTCGATGAAGCAGGAGTTGGCGCGACGGTCGGCGGGAATGTTCGCATCCTGCACGGGAGGCGGGGGATGGTCCGAAAGATGGCGGCTCAGGATCAGCAGGCGCTCCATGCAGCCCGGGTCGTAGGGGCGTCCTTCGGCCCTGGCCCTGCCTGACTGCGTCTTCAGGGGCGAAGAGCGCGTGGACAGCAGCGCGCCAATCAGCTGGTCGAGCTCGATAAACGCCTCCTGGCGGTCGATCTGGCCCGCCAGAGCACGCGCCGCATCCCTGATCTGGTTCAGGCGGTCCTCGCCATGGTCCCGGCAAAGTTCGTCGAGCTTCTCTTCGACCCGGGTCCGTCCCAGCGTCCGGGCGGGCCCGCTCCGCGCGCGGGAGGGCATGATGTTGTCCAGGAACTTCCTGTTGGGACCCGCGATCCAGGTGCCGATATAGGGCATGTCCTCGCCCGGCACGGGACCTATGCCATCGCGCACCGAGATCACCAGACCGGGCAGGGTGAACTGGCCCGGCCGTCCTGGCCGGCTGACGAAGAGGTAGCGCGCGTCCGTCTCCGACTTCTCCCATTCGATCGGCCTGGCGTCGAAGCCGCTCCTGTCCGTCACCACGCCATCCGGAAAGAGATGCGCGACGACCTGGGGCCAGTTCCGGCGGATGGCGAGCGTCTCTGGCTCGCCGCCCGGCTCCATGAAGATCCCGGGATGGATCCGGATGAGCTTGCCAGCGGCGGCCTGGCGGCGCAGTCTTCGCGACAGGGCCGCGTCATCCCCATTGTCGAAGAGCAGCCCTCCCATCTCGTACTCCCACCCGATCTTTGTTCGAAATACGGCTTTAAGGAGGTGACATCCAGGGGATTTGTCCATAAAATGTACTTAACGAGCGTGGAATGTCCATTTTGTGCATTTAAAATATGTCCGGGACACCGCGTTGCCCTTCAGGTGGCGATCATCTTCTCGATCTACCCAGCCTCTTCCGTGGCAGGTTCCCTCCACCACTGCACCATTTGCGAAATGCTGTGGACGCGCATATAGGCAGGCTCCATGTTTATATTTGTAATGCAAGGCAGCGCCATGAAGCAAAGTAAAATTTTTCTCTTTGCATGTATCGCTGTTTCGTTAGCGTATATGATGGGCGTTCCAGTAAGGTCCGGGAACCTAAATAAATCAGTTAATTTCAAATTTGATACGGGGGAGATGACAGTTGAGAAAACTCTCAAACCCAGATCGATTATAAGAATTACCGAAATCTTCACTCGGCCCTGCTTTAGCCCGGGACAAGCGCGTTAGCACGTCAGAGAGATTGCCGCAGAAAACATAACTGATGTGAATGTCATCCAAATTTTCGGGCAGTTTGCAGTAAGAGTATCGCTGGATCCTGACGGCTTACCTGATGACCAGTATTCGAGAACATCTACGTGCGACGGCAATGTTTACTCAAGCTCAATTGAGGTCAGCACGCTCATTGTAGTGAGAGAAAACAAAGAAGAAGCGTTAAGCATTCAAAACGTAATAGGTGAGTGAATAGTCGGCTCTGAACAACCTTATCCGCCAGCCAATGCTTCGCGTTGATGGGGCGTTTCGGGCCAGATCATCGGCCCGATCAGATGAAAGAGCAGGACCCAAAGAGCCCTGAGATGGGCCAGGACCTTGCGGATATTGTGACCGCAGGCGCAGAGGACGGCGAAGGTTGCGTCGCCGATGCGCCCCTTCAGCGGACATCTGGCAAGACGTCCGTCGGTTTTCATGTGCCCGATCTCCGGCTCGATAGTCGGCTCTGAACAACCTTATCCGCCAGCCAATGCTTCGCGTTGATGGGGCGTTTCGGGCCAGATCATCGGCCCGATCAG
>NZ_BNCL01000023.1 GCF_014656455.1 Paracoccus aerius | reverse complement strand
CGATGGGGAATGCTACAATTTCTTCAAAGCCGCCGGATATGAAACCGATCAAACGCAACACGCCCTAGGCGGCAGCGTCCTTTTTCCGTGGCGTATAGTTGAGGATCGGGGCCAGCCAGCGTTCGACCTCGGCCAGATCCATGCCCTTGCGCGCGGCATAGTCGCGGGCCTGGTCTTCCTCGATCTTCGCGACGCCGAAGTAATAGCTGTCGGGATGGCCGATATAGAGGCCGGATACCGAGGAACCCGGCCACATCGCCATGCTTTCCGTCAAGGTGACGCCGGTAGCGTTTTCCGCGTCCAGCAGGCGGAACAGCGTCAGCTTTTCCGTGTGGTCCGGCTGGGCGGGATATCCCGGTGCGGGGCGGATGCCCTTGTAGGGTTCGCCGATCAGGTCCTGCGGGCTGAAGGTTTCATCTGCAGCATAGCCCCACAATTCCTTGCGGACGCGTTCGTGCAGCATCTCGGCCATGGCCTCGGCGATGCGGTCGGCAAGCGCCTTGACCATGATCGCGGCATAGTCGTCGTTCGCGCGTTCATAGCGGGCGGCGATCTCGGATTCCTCGGGACCGGCGGTGACGACGAAGCCGCCGACGTAATCGGGCCGTCCTTCGGGCGCCACGAGATCGGACAGCGCGACATTCGGACGGTCGCCGCGTTTCGTCACCTGCTGGCGCAGGGTATGCAGCGTGGCAAGCGGCTGTTGCCGATCCTCGCCGGTGAACAGGCGGATATCGTCGCCCTCCGCATTGGCGGGCCAGAAGCCAACCACGGCGCGCGGGTTGAACCACCTGCCCTCGATGATCCGGCCCAGCATCTCCTTCGCCTCGGCAAACAGGGCGCGGGCAGCCTCGCCCTGTTTCTCATCCTCGAGGATGCGGGGATAGACGCCCTTCAACTCCCAGGTCTGGAAGAACGGCGTCCAGTCGATGTATCGCGCGATGTCCGCCAGGTCCCAGTCCTCGATGATCCGGGTGCCGGTGAACTGCGGCACCGTGGCCTGATAGGCGGACCAGTCCACCTTCAGCGCGTTCGCCCGCGCGGCAGCCAGGGGAAGGCGCTGCTTGGCGGCCTCGGCGCGTTCGTGGCGTTCGGCCACGTCCAGGTATTCGGCGCGGATCGCATCGACGTAATCCGCCTGCTGCGAGGGCGACAGCAGCGACGATACCACCCCCACCGCACGGCTGGCATCGGTGACATAGACCGCCGGACCTTGGTGATAGCGCGGCGCGATCTTGACCGCCGTGTGGATCTTCGAGGTCGTCGCCCCGCCGATCAGCAGCGGCACCTGGAAGCCCTCGCGCTCCATCTCGGATGCGACATGGACCATCTCGTCCAGGGACGGGGTGATCAGGCCCGACAGCCCGATCACATCGACGTTCTGTTCACGCGCGACCTGCAGGATCTTCTGCGCGGGCACCATGACGCCCAGGTCGATGACCTCGTAGTTGTTGCAGGCCAGCACGACCCCCACGATGTTCTTGCCGATGTCATGGACGTCGCCCTTGACCGTCGCCATCAGGATCTTGCCCGCAGCCTGCCGTTCGCCGCTGCCGCCGTTCGCGGCCTTCTCGGCCTCCATATAGGGCAGCAGCACGGCCACGGCCTGCTTCATCACGCGGGCGGATTTCACGACCTGCGGCAGGAACATCTTGCCCGCGCCGAACAGGTCACCCACCACGTTCATCCCCGCCATCAGCGGGCCTTCGATGACATGCAGCGGACGTTCGGCTGCAAGGCGAGCTTCCTCGGTATCGGCCTCGATATATTCGGTGATGCCGTTCACCAGCGCATGTTCCAGCCGCTTCTCGACCGGCCATTCGCGCCAGGACAGGTCCTTCTCGCGCGCCTTGGCCCCGCCTTCGCCCTTGAAGCGTTCCGCGATGTCCAGCAGGCGTTCGGTCGCGTCTGGGCGGCGGTTCAGGACCACGTCCTCGCAGGCGTCGCGCAGATCGGGGTCGATCCCGTCATAGACGGCCAGCTGGCCCGCATTGACGATGCCCATGTCCATGCCCGCCTGGATGGCGTGATACAGGAACACGGCGTGCATCGCCTCTCGCACAGGCTCGTTGCCGCGGAAGCTGAAGGACAGGTTCGACACCCCGCCCGAAACATGGGCATGGGGCAGGTTCTGGCGGATCCAGCGCGTCGCCTCGATGAAATCGACGCCATAGTTGTTGTGCTCCTCGATCCCCGTCGCGACGGCGAAGATGTTGGGGTCGAAGATGATGTCCTCGGGCGGGAAGCCCACTTCCTCGGTCAGGATCTTGTAGGCGCGGGCGCAGATCTCGATCTTGCGGGCGCAGGTGTCGGCCTGGCCCTGTTCGTCGAAGGCCATGACCACGACCGCCGCGCCATAGGCCAGGCACAGGCGGGCCTGCTGGCGGAACTGCTCCTCTCCCTCCTTCATGGAGATCGAGTTGACGACCGGCTTGCCCTGGACGCATTGCAGGCCCGCCTCGATCACCTCCCATTTGGAACTGTCGATCATCACCGGGACGCGCGCGATATCGGGTTCGGCCGCCAGCAGGTTCAGAAACTCGACCATGGCGGCCTTCGAATCGATCAGGCCTTCGTCCATGTTGATGTCGATGATTTGCGCGCCGTTTTCCACCTGATCGCGCGCGACTTCGAGGGCGGCCGCGTAATCGCGGTTGGTGATCAGCTTGCGGAAACGGGCGGATCCGGTGACGTTGGTGCGTTCGCCGATGTTCACGAAGGGAATGTCGGGCGTCAGGACAAAGGGTTCCAGCCCCGACAGGCGCAAGTAACGGTCAAGCATATTCGGGCACCTTTCGGGGGGTGAATTGCGCCACCGCCTCGGCAATGGCACGGATATGGTCGGGCGTGGTGCCGCAGCAGCCGCCGACCACGTTGACCAGGCCCTCGCGGGCGAATTCGGCGACCTGCACGGCCGTGTCGTCGGGGCCTTCGTCATACTGACCAAAGGCATTGGGCAGCCCGGCGTTCGGATAGGCGCAGATGTTGGTTTCGGCCACGCCCGACAGTTCCGCCAGATGCGGGCGCATGGCCGATGCGCCAAGCGCGCAGTTCAGCCCCACCGACCAGGGCCGGGCATGGCGGACCGAATGCCAGAAGGCGGTCGGCGTCTGGCCCGACAGCGTGCGCCCCGAAGCATCGGTGATCGTGCCCGAGATCATCAGCGGCAGCGCCTGCCCATGGGCCTCCATCGCCTGAATGCAGGCGAAGATCGCGGCCTTGGCGTTCAGCGTGTCGAAGATCGTCTCGATCAGCAGGATGTCGGCCCCGCCCTCGATCAGGCCGCGCGCCTGCTGCAGATAGGCGATGCGCAAGTCGTCGAAGGTCACGGCGCGATAGCCTGGATTGTTCACGTCGGGGCTGATGGACGCAGTGCGGTTCGTTGGCCCAATGGCGCCCGCGACGAAACGGGGCCGCCCGTCCTGCGCGGTGGCGCGGTCCAGCGCCCGGCGCACGATCCGCGCGCCCTCGACGTTCAGGTCATGGACGGCGTCCTGCATCCCGTAATCGGCTTGGGCGATGGTCGTGGCGGAAAAGGTGTTCGTTTCCACGATATCCGCGCCCGCCTTGGCATAGCGGTAATGGATGTCCTCGACCGCCTCGGGCTGGGTCAGGATCAGAAGGTCGTTGTTGCCCTGCTGCGGGTGGTCGGAATGGTGGCGGCATGCATGGCCCGACCCGCGGCCAGTATAGTCGTCCTCGCCCAGGCGGAGCTGCTGGATCTGGGTGCCCATCGCCCCGTCGAGGATCAGGATCCGTTCGGCCGCCGCAGCGTCAAGCGCCGCAAATGCGGGGGATGGGGAAAGTCTGCCGGTCATCATGTCACCCTTGCCAGGAAGCGGCAGATATAAGGACGCAGGCCCCCAACGGCAAATTCATAATCCTATAGAAGATTATGAACGGGGCGCATATCCCTTCACCTTGGCGCAAATATCCTCGGGGGGTCCGGGGGGCGAAGCGCCCCCGGGCTGAATGATCAGTCCGTGCTGCTGCGGGCGTAGACATCCTCATAGCGGATGATGTCATCCTCGCCCAGATAGCTGCCGGTTTGCACCTCGATCAAGACCATCGGCACCTTGCCAGGGTTCTCCATTCGGTGGCGGGCCCCCAGGGGCACATAGATCGACTGGTTTTCCGTCACCAGCGTCACCTTGTCGTCCACCGTGACGCGCGCCGTGCCGCTGACGACGATCCAGTGTTCGGACCGATGCACATGGCTTTGCAGGGACAAGGCTGCGCCTGGCTTCACGACGATGCGCTTGACCTGGAAGCGGTCGGCCAGGGCCAGCGTCTCGAACCAGCCCCAGGGACGATGGTCGCGGGGAAAGGCGGTGGCCTGCTTGCGGCCCCTGGCCTTCAGCGCGCCCACCGCATGGCGGACATCCTGTGCGCGGCTTTTGTCCGCGACCAGCACCGCGTCCGAGGTTGCGACGACCATCACGTCGGTCAGGCCGATGCCCACGACCTGCAGGTCGTCGCTGTCGGACCGCAGCAGCACGTCATGGCAGTCGATCGCGGTCGAGTTGCCGTCGGCCACCACGCCGTTCTCGGACGGCGCCTCAAGCAGCGCCTCGCGCCAGACGGCGTCCCAACCCCCCAAGTCCGACCAGCGGTCGGAAAAGCGCACGACCGCAAGGTTGTGAGCCTTTTCCATCACGGCATAGTCGATCGACTGGTCTGGCAGGCTGTCCCAGGGCCCCCGCGCCAGGCGCAGGAAGCCGATATCGTCCTTGGCCTCGTCCAGGGCGGCAAGGACCGGCGACAGGTATTCCGGCGCATGGGCGCGGAAGGCGTCGATCATCGTGTCGGCGCGGAACAGGAAGATGCCGGCGTTCCACAGGAAATTGCCCTGCGCCAGCATCTGGGCCGCCAAGGCCGCATCCGGCTTTTCCACGAAACGCGCAAGGGGTTGCGGCCCCTCGCCCTCGCCCGCCAGTTCCAGATAGCCGTAGCCCGTCTCGGGGCGGTCGGGGGTGACGCCGAACGTCACGATCCGGTCCTCGGATGCCGGGCCCACGCCCTGTCGCACCGCACGCGCAAATGCCGCGCTGTCCGGAATCACGTGATCCGAGGGCGCCACCAGCAGCAACCCCTCGGGATCCTTGGCGGCCACCATCAGGGCAGCGACCAGGATTGCGGGCGCGGTGTTGCGGCCGGAAGGCTCGATCACGATGGCGCCGGGATGGATGCCCGCCTGTTCCAGCTGCTCGGCCACGATGAAGCGGAAGTCCGAATTGGTCGTGACCAGCGGTTCGGAAAAATCCGGGCCGGACAGCCTGCGGGCCGAAGCCTGGAACAGCGTCTCTTCCCCCATCAGAGGGGCGAACTGCTTGGGAAAGCTTTGCCGCGACACGGGCCAAAGCCGGGTTCCCGATCCGCCTGCCATCAGGACGGGGGTGATCTTGGTCATGAAGCTGTCCCTTGCGATCCGCCTTGTTTCGCAAAGGATAACCTGCCGCAACGCGGCAGAAAAGCCCGCACATAAGAGGGCTTGCACCGAAAAAGGCCGACCCTAAGGCCGGCCTTTCACCGAAAGTGTCAGCCGGCGCTTATTCGTAGATATAGACGATCTCGCGGCTTTCAGGGTTCACCACCACGGGGCGGTCATTCACATAGACATACTGCACGTTCGAGTTCGGGACCGTCTGGATCGTGGCGGTTTCCGGCACGACCGTCCCGACCGCCAGGTCGCTGTCAAGCACCACGGACTCGGTCCGGTTCTCCATGATATAGGTACGGGTTTCCGGGGTCATCGCGTCTTCGCTGACATCGCCCACGATCGCGCCAGCCGCGCCGCCGATGGCCGCACCTACGGGACCACCGATGGCAGCACCGGCCACCGCGCCCGTGGTCGCGCCGCCAAGCGCGCCGCCGCCGGTCGTGTTCGGGTCACTTTCGACCTGTGTCACCGTGGTCGAAGGCTGGGTCTGGATGATCGTGGTCTCGGCCAGGCCGGCACCGGCTGCAAGGCAGGTGGCGGCAGTCAGGGTCAGAAGGGTCTTCATCGTGATCTCCGTTTCCTTGTCTGCGGGAAAATCCGGAAGGTATGGAAGAAGTTCCCGAAGATCACGATTTCGTGGGTTGACCCGCCAGATTTAACCCAGTGCCTTCATCGGCTTGCCCGCAACATAGGTCTGGCGGATGCTGCGGTCGTCGCCCATGATCTGAAGGACGAACAGTTCCTGTTCCAGCGTTTCGGCCCGGTCCATGCGCAGCGCCATCGCGGGTGTCGCGCGGGCGTCCAGCACCACCAGATCCGCCATGCTGCCGGGGTCAAGCGTGCCGATCTGGTCCGCCATCCCCAGGGCCATCGCATTGCCGCGCGTGATCCAGTGGAAGGCCGACAGCGGCGCCAGCTTCTGCCCGCGCAGTTGCAGGATCTTGTAGCCCTCGTTCAGGGTCTGCAGCATGGAATAGCTGGTGCCGCCGCCAACATCGGTGGCGATGCCGCTGACCACGCCTGCCTCGCGCAGGCCCGCCTCGTCGAACAGGCCCGAGCCCAGGAACAGGTTCGACGTCGGGCAGAACACCGCCCGGCTGCCGGTTTCGGCCATGCGCGCGATCTCTCGCGGGCGCAGGTGAATCGAATGGCCCAGCAGCAGCTTGTCCGACAGCAGGCCGTAGGTCTCGTAGATGTCCAGATAGTCGCGCGCCTGGGGATAAAGGCTCAGCGTGAAGTCGATCTCGTCCCTGTTTTCCGACAGGTGGGTCTGGATGTGGCAGTCGGGATGTTCGCGGACCAGCGTCCCCGCCATCTCCATCTGCTCGGGCGTCGAGGTGATCGCGAAGCGCGGCGTGATCGCGTAACGCTGGCGGCCGGTGCCGTGCCAGCGGTCGATCAGCGCCTTGCTGTCGTCGTATCCCTGCTGCGGTGTGTCCAGCACCTCGAGTGGGGCGTTGCGGTCCATCATCACCTTGCCCGCGACCATGGCCATGTTCCGGGCATGGGCGGCAGAGAACAGCGCTTCGGCGGATTCCTTGTGGACGGAACAGAAGGCGACGGCGGTGGTGGTGCCGTGATCAGTCAGCAGGTTCAGGAAAGCGTCGGCCATGGCGGGTGCGTGGCCCTGCTGGGCGAAGCGTGCTTCCTCGGGGAAGGTATAGGTGTTCAGCCAGTCCAGAAGCTGTGCGCCCCAGCTTGCGATCACCTGCACCTGCGGGAAATGGATATGCGTGTCGATGAAGCCCGGCATGATCAGGTGCGGGCGGTGGTCGATCTCGGCCAGGCCGTCGCGGGCCAGGTCGGCGTAACCGCCCACAGCCAGGATGCGGCCGTCCTCGACCAGGATGGCGCCGTCCTCGATGTAGCGGTGGTTGTCCTGGGTGTCGTGGGGGTCGGCATGGAAGCCAAGGACGCGGCCCCGGATCAGCTGTTGCATGGGTATTTTTTCAACGAAGAAGCTGCGGTCAGCCGCGCGATCAGTTCGGCGGCGGTGAAGGCGGCGATGACCGCCGGGCGCTTGTCATGGGTGAAGCCCGCGCCGATCGGGCAGACCAGGGGCGCGGGGTCCAAGCCCCGTTCGCGGGCGAAGCGGGTGAACTGCGCGCGCTTGGTGGCGCTGCCGATCATGCCGACATAGGACGGGTCGTCGCGGGAAAGCGCCTCGGCGGCCAGCAGGAAATCCAGCGCGTGGTCATGGGTCAGGATCACCACGGCGCTGCCGGGGCGGGCCGCGCGGATTTCGGCCTCGGGCAGCGGGGTCAGGCGGGTCTCGATGCCAGGGGCGGCCTGGGCCAGTTCCTCGGGGCGGCTGTCGATCAGAGTCACGTTGACCGGCAGGGGCTGCATGGCCTGGGCCAGCGCACGGCCGACATGGCCCGCGCCGAAGACCAGCACGTCCGGGTGATCCTCGGGCGTTGGGCCCTGGCGGTCCAGTTGCAGGACCACCCTGCCCCCGCAGCATTGTCCGATCTCGGGGCCCAGGGGGATGTCCATCTGGGCCTGAGACTCTCCGCTGGCAAGCATGGCACGGGCGCGGTCGATGGCCATGTATTCCAACTGCCCGCCGCCGATGGTGCCATCGACCGATGCGGGGCCGACGAACATCTCGGCCCCGGCATCGCGCGGCGTGGACCCCAAGGCCTGGATGACCCGGACGCGGATCATCCCCGCAGCTTCTCGATCGCCATCAGCACGCGCTCGGGCGTGGCGGGGGCGTCAAGGCGGGCCGGTTCGCGATAGTCGCTGAACGATGCGACGGCCATGTTGATCGCCTCGAAGACGCTGATGCCCAGCATGAAGGGCGGTTCGCCCACGGCCTTGGACCGCTTGATGGTGCGCTCGGACGCCTCGGACCAGTCGGCCAGCTTGACGTTGAAGACGCGCGGCCTGTCAGACGCCAGCGGCACCTTGTAGGTGGAAGGCGCATGGGTCCGCAGGCGCCCCTTGTCGTCCCACCACAGTTCTTCCGTGGTCAGCCAGCCCGCGCCCTGGACAAAGGCGCCCTCGACCTGGCCCTTGTCCAGCGCCGGGTTCAGCGAGCGTCCGACGTCGTGGATCACGTCGGCGCGGTCGATCACGTATTCCCCGGTCAGCGTATCCACCGAAACCTCGGACACCGCTGCGCCATAGGCGTAGTAATAGAAGGGCCGCCCCCGACCCGTCGAACGGTCCCAGTGGATCTTGGGCGTCTTGTAGAAGCCTGCCGCCGACAGGTGGATGCGCGCCATGTAGGCCGCCGCGATCACTTCCCTGAAGGGGATCATGTGATCGCCCGCGCGGATATGGCCGGGAACGAAGCGCACCTCATCCTTGGGCTGCTGCCAGCGTTCGGACACGAATTCGACCAGCCGGGCCTTGATCTGCTCGGCCGCGTCAAGCGCCGCCATGCCGTTGAGATCCGTCCCTGACGACGCCGCCGTGGCCGAGGTATTGGGCACCTTTTCCGTCGTCGTGCGGGTGATCTTGATGTTGCCGATGTCGCACTGAAACGCTTCGGCCACGACCTGCGCGACCTTGGTGTTCAGGCCCTGCCCCATCTCGCAGCCGCCGTGGTTCAGCGCGATTGAGCCGTCGTTATAAACATGGATCAGCGCGCCCGCCTGGTTGAACCAGGTCGCGGTGAAGCTGATGCCGAATTTCACAGGGGTCAGCGCGATGCCCTTGCGGATGACGCCGCCCTTGGCGTTCCAGTCCAGCACGGCCTGGCGGCGGGCGTGATAGTCGCTGGATGCCTCCAGATCCTCGAAGATGCGGGGCAGGATCTGGTCGGTGACCTCCTGATGATAGGGGGTCAGCTGGCCGTTCTGGTAAAGGTTCGCCTTGCGGATTTCCAGCGGGTCGCGGCCCAGGGCATAGGCGATCTCCTCGATCATGCGCTCGGCCACGATCACGCCCTGCGGCCCGCCGAAGCCCCGGAAGGCGGTGTTGCTGACCGTGTTGGTCTTCATGGGATGGCTGCTGACGCGCACGTCAGGATAGTAATAAGCGTTGTCGCAATGGAACAGCGCGCGGTCGGTGACCGGGCCGGACAGGTCGGCCGAGAAGCCGCAGCGGGCATACCAGTCGCCCTGCACGGCGCGAATGCGGCCGTCGTCGTCGAAGCCCACCTCGTAGTCCACGACGAAATCGTGGCGCTTGCCGGTGGCGGTCATGTCGTCGTCGCGGTCGGGGCGGATCTTGACAGCGCGGTTCCAGCGTTTCGCGGCGATGGCCGCGACGCAGGAAAACAGGTTCATCTGCGTTTCCTTGCCGCCGAAGCCGCCGCCCATGCGCCGCACGTTCACCACGACCGCGTTGTTCTGGCAGCCCAGGACATGGGCCACCATGTGCTGCACCTCGGACGGGTGCTGGGTCGAGACGTTGATCGTGACGTCCTCGTCCTCGCCCGGAACGGCCATGGCGATCTGGCCTTCCAGGTAGAAATGGTCCTGCCCGCCGATGTTGAAGCGGCCCTTGATGCGGCGGGGTGCGGCCGCCATGCCTGCGTCGGCATCGCCCCGGCGCAGCGTCAGGGGATCGGTGACATAGCCCATGCCCGCGTCCTTCGCGGCCATCGGATCAAGCGCATGGGGCAGCACGTCATAGGTGATGCGCGCCTTGTGCGCCGCGCGCCGCGCCTGGTCGCGGGTTTCCGCGATCACGGCAAAGATCGGCTGGCCCCAGAACAGGACCTCTTCCTCGGCGAAGATCGGGTCGTCGTTCTTGCCGTTGGGGGACACGTCGTTGACGCCGGGAATGTCCTTGGCGGTCAGCACGCCCACCACGCCGGGATGCGCCAGCGTTTCGGAAAAATCCATGCCAGTGATCTTGCCATGGGCGCATTGCGACAGGCCCAGATAGGCGTGCAGCAGACCGTAAGGCTCGGCCAGGTCGTCGGTGTAATCCGCGCGGCCGGTGACATGCTTGATGGCGCTGTCGTGGATCGTGTCCTGGTGCGCCTGGCCGCGAATGATGAGATCGTCTTTCATGTCATGCTCCAACGGCTTCATGCAGGCGCACCGGCAGGCCGGTCTCGGTCTGCTCCAGCCAAAAGCGGCGGAACAGGTTGGCGGCGACCGTGCGACGATAATCGGCGCTGGCGCGCCAGTCGGACAGGGGCTGGAAGTCGTCGGCCACGGCGCGGGCGGCTGCCTCGAAGGTGTCGCGAGCGAAGGGCTGGCCCTTCAGCGCGGCCTCGGCCCCTGCGGCGCGCTTGGGGATGCCCGCCATTCCGCCGAAGCAGATGCGGGCGTCGGTGATGGTGCCATTCTCAACGGTCAGGCAGAAACCGGCGGCGACGGCGGTGATGTCGCTGTCGCGGCGCTTGCTGACCTTGTAGGCGGCGATCTTCGCCTGCGGCTTGGTCGGGATGATGACCTCCTCGACAAACTCGCCAACGCTCCGATCCTGACGCCCGTATTCGATGAAGAAATCCTCCAGCGGCAATTCGCGCCGCGCGGCGCCCTTGCGCAGCACGATCCGCGCGCCAAGCGCGATCAGCAGGGGCGGCGTGTCGCCGATGGGCGATCCGTTGGCGATGTTGGCCCCAATCGTGCCCATGTTGCGCACCTGCCAGCCGCCTATGCGCAGCCAGTAGTCATGGGCGGCGGGGATGTGCTGGCGGATCAGGGGCGCGGCTTCGGAATAGGTGACGCCCGCACCCAGGCGGATCTCCTCGCCCTCCACACGCTTGGACTTCATCAGGTGGCCGATGAACACCGCGGGAGAGATGTCGCGCATGAATTTCGTGACCCACAGGCCCACATCGGTCGCGCCCGCGATCAGGGTGGCCTTCGGCTCGGCTTTCAGCACGGCGGCAAGGTCATCCACATCAGCGGGGATGATGGCACGCTCGCCACCCTTCGAAAGCTCGACCCTCTCGCCCCGCATCTCGCGCAGCTTCGCGGTCACCAGTTCCCGTTCCACCGCCAGGGCATCGGATGCCTGTCCGCCCGCCCGTCCGGCGGCAAGCGCGGCCTTGATGATCGGCTCGTATCCCGTGCAGCGGCAGATATTGCCCTGCAGCGCGACCTCGATATCGGTGGCCGTGGCGCCCGGATTGGTCATCCACAAGCCATACAGCGCAATCACGATGCCCGGCGTGCAGAAGCCGCACTGGCTGCCATGATATTCCACCATCGCCGCCTGGATCGGGTGCAGCCCGCCATCCGGGCCGCGCAGATGTTCCACCGTCACGACATGGCAGCCATGGCAGGATGCCAGGAAGCGGATGCAGGCGTTCACCGGTTCATAGATCAGCCCGTCGTCGGTCAGCCGGCCCACCAGCACCGTGCAGGCGCCGCAGTCCCCCTCGGCGCAGCCTTCCTTGGTACCGGTCAGACGCCGGTTGATGCGCAGGAAATCCAGCAGCGTGTCCGAGGCACCGACCTCGGTCAGTTCAACCTGCTGACCGTTCAGCAGAAAGCGCAGGGCGGGTGTCATGGCATTCCTTCGTGGCTGTGGACCCGTCATCAAGCTAGGCCGAAAAAAACGGTTGCGAAATTGGTGCCGACCCGGAAGACTTTACACGAATCCTTGAAAACGGCCTATCACCCATGTCCTATCTTGAAAGCCTGCGCGTCTTTGTCCGTGTGGTCGAACTGGGCTCGATCACGTCCGGCGGGCGGGATCTGCGGCTTTCACCGGCAGTTGCCTCGAATCGCATCAAGGATCTGGAGAACCGGTTCGGCGTCAGGCTTCTGAACCGCACCACCCGCAAGCTGACCCCGACCGAGATCGGCCGCGCCTTTTATGACAATGCCCGTCGCGTGATCGACACCCTGGACGAGGCCGAGGCCTTGGTCAGCAGCTTCTCGGGCCGCCCGCAGGGGGTGATCCGCCTGACCGCGCCCTTGGGCCTGGGACGACGGCTGATCGCGCCGCTGATCCCGCCCTTCTGCAAGGAAAACCCTGGTGTCGAATTCCGGCTGAGGCTGTCGGACCGCAACGTCAACATCGTCGAGGACGCCATCGACCTGGCCTTCTTCCTGGGCGAACCTGCCGATTCGGCACTGAAATGGCGCAAGATCGCCGATTGTCCGCGCGTGCTGGTCGCCTCGCCCGACTACCTGTCGCGGCACGGCGCGCCCAAGGCGCCCGAGGATCTGGTCGACCATAACTGCCTGCTGCTGCGCTATCCCCGCAGCCCCGAGTTCTACTGGGTTCTGCAGACCGATGACGGCCCGCAAAAGATGATGGTCTCGGGGCGTTTCGACACCGATGACGGCGACGTCCTGACAACCTGGGCGCTTGGCGGCGAAGGCATCGCCAACCGGCCCCTCTACGAGGTCGCGGCAGATATCAAGGCCGGGCGCCTGGTCGAGGTCCTGCCGCAGAACCGCCCCCTGCCTGCGCAGTTCGGCGCCCTGACGCCGCATCGGCGATTGCAGGACCCGAAGGTGCGGATGTTCGCGGACTTCGCGGTGCGGGAATTGAAGAAGGTCTTCGACCGCTAGGCCGGGCGCGTCTTGAAAAGGCGGATATTGCCGCCGCCCAGATCGATCTCGCTGCCCCAGCCGAGATGGCGGTAAACGGCAGCGGCGCGGGTGCCGCGTCCGGTTTCAAGCCAGATGACAGGGTGGCGCTGAAACAGCGCAGCCTCGGCCCTGGCGACAAGCGCGCCCCCGATGCCGCGCCCTTCGCATTCAGGACGCACAAAGGCCGCGAACAGGGTTCCCGCGTTGTCGTCGATCATGGAAAAGCCGGCGATCCGGTCGTCCTCGACGGCGACCCAACAGCAAGGGTCCGCCCCGATCATCGCCGAAACGCTTTCGGGCGTGATGCCCAGTCCGGCCAGTTCCCCGACCCCCTGGTGGTTTTCCCGGACCGAGGTCCGCACCTCGAACAGGGACGCTGTATCCTCGGGCCGTGCGGGCCGGATACGGAACACGGCCTACATCCCCGCCAGGCTTGCCCCGCCTGCCGCACGGAACCAGCGGATGATCTGCTCGCGCTCCTGCGGCTCCATGTAGGTGACGTTGGCGGGCGGCATCGCGTCGGTCAAGCCAGCCTGGACATAGATTTCTCGGGCGTGCTTCGCGATATCGCCGGGGGTTTCCAGGAAGACCCCCTTCGGCGCATGATGGATGCCTTCGTATCCCGGCTCGCGCGCGTGGCACATGGAACAGCGGCCCAGCACGGCGTCGCTGACCTGCCCGAAGCCCTCGGCCTCGGCGAAGCGGGCCTCGACCGGGGTCAGGGGCCGCGCCTCGGCCTGTTCCAGCGTGTCCTGGTTCAGGCCTGCGGAGGACAGCCACATCACCATGATGAACAGCACCACCGTCACCGCCCAGGTCCACCACTGGTATCCCTTGCGGGCGTGCATAGTGTTGAAGAAATGCCGGATGGTCACGCCCATCAGGAAGATCAGCGCTGCGATCAGCCAGTTGTACTGGCTGGCGAAGGCCAGCGGATAATGGTTCGACAGCATCAGGAAGATGACCGGCAGCGTCAGATAGTTGTTGTGCGTCGAACGCAGCTTGGCGATCTTGCCGTATTTCGGATCGGGCGCCCGCCCGGCCTTGAGGTCCGCCACCACGATCCGCTGGTTCGGCATGATGATGAAGAACACGTTGGCCGTCATGATCGTGGCGGTGAAGGCGCCCAGGTGCAGCAGCGCCGCGCGGCCGGTGAAGACCTGCGTATAGCCCCAACCCATCACGACAAGCGCCACGAACAGCAGCAGCATCAGGATCGTCGGCGTCTCGCCCAGCTTCGACTTGCACAGCGTGTCATAGATCAGCCAGCCAAGCGCCAGCGACCCGCCCGAGATCAGGATCGCCTGCCAGGTCGCCAGGTCGGCCTTGGCCGTGTCGATCAGATACAGGTTCGCGCCCGCCCAGTAGGTGACCATCAACAGCGCAGCGCCCGACAGCCAGGTGGAATAGCTTTCCCATTTGAACCAGGTCAGGTGGTCCGGCATCTGCTCAGGTGCGACCAGGTACTTGTTGATGTGGTAAAAGCCGCCGCCGTGGACCTGCCATTCCTCGCCATGCGCACCTTTCGGCAGGTGCGGCGCCTTTTGCAGCCCAAGATCCAGGGCGATGAAATAGAAGGAGGATCCGATCCAGGCGATGGCGGTGATGACATGGGTCCAGCGGATCGCGAAGGCCAGCCATTCCCAGAGGACTATTTGGTCGGGGACAAGATGCAGCATGGATCAGCTTCCCCGATAGGTGGAATAGCCGAAGGGCGAGACCAGCAGCGGAACGTGGTAGTGATCGTGCTGCGACATCCCGAAGCGGATCGGGATCACGTCCAGGAAACGCGGGCTTTCGGGATCGACGCCGGTGGCGTCCATCCAGGCGCCCGCGTGGAATTCCAGCTCATAGGTGCCGGTGGCGAAATCCGCCGCGGGCAGGATCTGGCTGTCGGTGCGGCCGTCGTGGTTGGTCTTCAATCGTGCAATTTCGGTCCGCTGGCCGTTCTCAAGACGGAACAGCACCACCTCCATCCCCTCGGCCGGGCGGCCGCGCGCCGTGTCCAGCACATGGGTGGTCAGGTATCCAGGCATCGTCGCCCTCCCTCATTATCGCTGTTTTCTTGAATAACCGATCCCTTCGCATCCGCAGAGAGGGACCATAAGCAAGGTAGTCTTAAGATTTCGTAGAAAATGCCGTTTCATCTTGGCCTGAATATCCGCGGCGGAGCGCGAAGCGCGTGGGGGCAGACAGCCCCCGCACTACCCGGCCAAGCGCGCGACGGCCTTCTCGGCTCTCGCGCGCAATTCGCGCGGATCAGCCGTCAGCAGCCGGTGATCGTCAACGATTGCCCTGCCCCCGACATAGACCGCCCTGGGCCGGATCGGCGCGCAGAAAACCAGCGCCGCCACCGGATCCCACTGCCCCGCCAGCGGCAGATCCGACACGTCCCACAGCACCAGATCCGCCTGCATCCCCGGCTTCAGCGCCCCGATGTCACTGCGCCCCAGCACCCGCGCACTGCCAAGGGTCGCGATCTCCAATGCCTCGCGCGCGCCCATGGCGGCGGGACCATCCTTCAGCCGCGCGACCAGCATCGCCTGCCGCGCCTCCAGCCCAAGATGGCTGCAATCGTTGCTGGCCGAACCATCGACGCCAAGCCCCACCGGAACGCCCGCGTCGCGCAGGGCCCGGACGGGCGCGATGCCGCTGGCCAGCCGCGCGTTGGAACAGGGGCAATGTGCGACCCCCGTGCCGGTGCGAGCGAACAGGTCGATTTCCGGCGCGGACAGCTTGACGCAATGGGCGTGCCAGACATCGTCGCCGGTCCAGCCCAGGCTTGCGGCGTAATCGCCCGGCAGCATCCCGAAATTGTCCAGCGAATAGCGGACATCTTCGTCATTTTCGGCCAGGTGGGTGTGCAGGCGCACGCCCTTTTCGCGCGCCAGGATCGCGGCATCCCGCATCAGTTCCCGGCTGACGGAAAACGGCGAACAGGGCGCAAGCGCCACCTGCACCATCGCGCCCTCGCCCGCGTCGTGGAAGGCATCCACCACGCGTTCGCTGTCGCGCAGGATCGCGGCCTCGTCCTCGACCAGGGCATCGGGGGGCAGGCCGCCCTTGCTTTCGCCGATGGACATGGCCCCGCGCGTGGCGGTGAAGCGGATGCCGATCTTCCCGGCTGCCTCGATGCTGTCGTCCAAGCGCGATCCGTTCGGGAACAGGTAAAGGTGGTCGGACGAACAGGTGCAGCCCGACAGCGCCAGTTCCGCCAGCCCCACCTCGGCCGACAGGCGGATGTCGTCGGGGGTCATGCGCGCCCAGATCGGGTAAAGCGTGCGCAGCCAGCCGAACAGCGCGGCATCCTGCGCGGCGGGCACCGCGCGGGTCAGGGTCTGGAACAGGTGGTGATGGGTGTTGACCAGGCCCGGCGTGATCACGCAGCCGGCAGCGTTAATGATTTCAGCGCCATTGCGCGGCAGGTTTTCACCCGCCGCGACGATCTTTCCGTTCTCGACTAGGACGTCACCGCCCCGGATCTCACGCCGGGCGTCGTCCATGGTGACGACGACCTGGGCGCCCCGGAACAGCGTCCTAATGGTCCGCGACATGACCCGCCGCCCGCAGCTCTTCCTCGTCCACATGGGCCGCGCCGTTGTAGAACCAGTTCAGCAGAACCGCCGTGATCGCCGCCAGCAGGATGCCGGAATGGATCAGCGGATGGATCGCGTGCGGCATCCACTGGTTGAAGTTCGGCGCGACCAGCGGGATCATCCCCATCCCGACCGAGATCGCGACGATGAACAGGTTGTGCCGGTTAGTGGCGAAATCGACCCGGGCCAGGATCCGCACGCCGGTCGCAGCCACCATGCCGAACATGACCAGGCCCGCGCCGCCCAGAACGGTCGTCGGCAGGCTTTCGACAAGCGCGCCCATCTTCGGGATCAGGCCCAGCACGATCATGATCGCGCCGCCTGCCACGCAAACGAAGCGCGACCGGATGCCGGTGACGCCCACCAGACCGACGTTCTGCGAGAACGAGGTATAGGGGAAAGTGTTGAAGATGCCGCCGATGGTCGTTCCCAAGCCGTCGGCGCGCAGTCCTGCGGCCAGGGCTTTCTGGTCCAGCGGCTTCTTGCAGATGTCCGACAGGGCCAGGAACATGCCGGTGGATTCGATCAGCGTGACCAGCATGACCAGCACCATGGTGGCGATCATGATCGGGTCGAAGGTCGGCATCCCGAAATGGAAGGGCTTGATCACCGCGAACCATTCCGCCGCGCCGACCTTGTCGAAGTTCATCATGCCCATCATGGCCGCGACGATGCCGCCCACGACGATGCCGACCAGCACCGCGATATTCGACAGGAAGCCGCGGGCGAATTTCGACACCAGCAGGATCGTGCCCAGCACCAGCACCGCGATCAGGATGTTCTGCCCCGCCGCATAAAGCGGGTTCTGCACCGTGGGCGCCAGCGTCACGCTGGCGGGGACGTTGCCTGCCGCGCGCGCGGCCTCCAGCCAGGCAGCGGCCTCGGGGTCGACGATCTTGGGCGCGGTGGGGCCGACTTGCAGGCCGAAGATCCAGTTGATGCCGATGGGCATCAGGCTGATGCCGATGGTCAGGATCAGGGTGCCCGTGACCACCGGCGGGAAAAAGCGCAGCATCTTCGAAATGAAGGGCGCGATGAAGATGCCGATGATGCCCGCCGCGATGATCGCGCCAAACAGGGCGCGCGCGCCTTCATGGCCGGGCAAGGATGTCGCGACCGCGACCATCGGGCCTACGGATGCAAAGGTCACGCCCATCATCACCGGCAGCTTGATGCCGAAATACTGGGTCGCGCCAAGGCTCTGGATGATGGACACCACGCCGCAGACGAACAGGTCGGCAGAGATCAGGAACGCCACCTCCTCGGGCGGCAGGTTCAGCGCGCGGCCGACGATCAGCGGGACCGCGATGGCCCCTGCATACATGACCAGCACATGCTGGAAGCCAAGCGTGAACAGCTTGGGGGCGGGCAGCACTTCATCGACCGGATGCGTGCTGCCTTGGTAAGTTGCGTCAGACATGGCGGACCTCCCTTTCCACGGATGCCTTGTTTCGTTCAGATCTCGACCCTGGTGGCCTTTCCCTGCTGCTTGGCCAGTTCCACCACGGCGCTTGCGACTGCGAGATCCTGCAGCCCCACGCCTGTTCCGTCGAAGATGGTGACTTCCGCATCGCCGCGTCCCGCATGATTGCCGATGATGACCTGGCCTATCGCGGTGACGTCCTGTGCGGATATGGTTTTCTGCGCCGCGGCGTGCTGGAACTCACCGATGCTGAGGGATTGGGCAACCTCGTCGGTAAACAGGCGCGCCCGGGCGACAAGCGCGGGATCCAGTTCCTGCTTGCCCTTGGTGTCGGTGCCCATCGCGGCGATATGCGTCGGCCCTTGGACATGGCCGTCCATCAGCAGCGGCTCGAAAGCCGAGGTGATCGAGATGATCACGTCGGCCTCGGCGCCAAGCTGCGGCAGGTCCACGGCCTCGAAGGGCAGGCCCAGTTCAGCGGCAGTGTCGGCCAGCCGGGACAGCATCTCGGGATGCGGGTTCCAGCCGATCACCTTCTCGAAGCTGCCGAAGCGGACGGCGGCGCACATCTGGAAGGCGGACTGGTGGCCCGCCCCGATCATGCCCAGCACCTTGGCGCCCTTGGGGGCCAGGTATTTGCTGGACACGGCACTTGCCGCAGCCGTGCGCAGCGCAGTCAGCAGGTTGCCCCCGACCGCCGCCGACACGCGCCCCGTATCCGGGTCGAACAGGAAGACGGTGGACTGGTGGTTGATCAGCCCGTGCTTCTGGTTGTTCGGCCAATATCCCCCGGCCTTCAGGCCCAGGGTCAAGCCGCTGGCATCAAACCCGCCCTTGAAGCCATAGAGCGCATCCTCGTGCCCGATGGCCTCGCGCACCACGGGAAAGTTCCGTGCCTCACCGCGCGCCATGGCGGCGAAGACTGCCTCGACCGCGTCGAACGCGGCCTCGGGGGTCATCAGGCCGGCGATCTCGCTTTCAGGAACGACCCACATCAATAGGCCTTCCCGCGCGCCGAGACCGGCCACAGCGTTTCCACCTTGCCGTTCCGGACGCCCACATACCAGTCATGGACGTTGCAGGTCGGGTCGCAATGGCCCGGCACCAGCCGCAGCTTGTCGTTGACCTTGAGGACGCCGTTGTCGTCCTGGACCACGCCATGTTCGTCGCTGCACTTGATGTACTTGACGTCGTCGCGGCCATAGATGAAGGGCAGCCCGCTGTCGACCGACTGCGCCTTGAGGCCCGCGTCCACCACCGCCAGATGCGGCTTGGCGTGGGACATGACGGAGGTCAGGATGAACAGCGCGTTTTCCCATTCGCCCTGGTCGATGCGCTTGCCGTCCTTGTCCTGGATGCGGCCATAATCCGCATCCATGAAGGCGTAGGAGCCGCACTGCAACTCGTTGTAAACGCCCGAGTTGCTTTCGAAGTAATAGCTGCCGGTGCCGCCGCCGGACACGAGTTCCGGTTCCAGACCCTCGGCCTTCAGCGCCTCGACCGCGTCCGTCACCTGGGCGATGGCCGCGTCCAGCTTGGCCTTGCGGTCGGCATAGCTGTCCATGTGCTGCATCGCGCCCTGATAGGCCTGGATGCCGGTGAACTTCAGCCCCGGTGCCGCGTCGATGGCCTTAGCGATCTCCACCACCTCGGGCGTGGTCTTGACGCCGCAGCGGCCCGCGCCGCAGTCGATCTCGACAAAGCATTCGATGGTGGTGCCGTGCTTCTGCGCCGCCGCCGACAGGTCGGCCACGTTGGCCACGTCGTCCACGCAGACGATGATCCGGCTGCCCAGCTTGGGCAGGCGGGCCAGGCGGTCGATCTTCAACGGATCGCGCACCTGGTTGCTGACCAGCACGTCCTTGATGCCGCCACGCACGAAGACCTCGGCCTCGGAGACCTTCTGGCAGCAGACGCCGACCGCGCCGCCAAGACTTTCCTGCAGCTTCAGCACGTCAACGGACTTGTGCATCTTGCCGTGGGCGCGGTGGCGC
This sequence comes from Paracoccus aerius, assembly GCF_014656455.1. Lineage (GTDB taxonomy): Bacteria > Pseudomonadota > Alphaproteobacteria > Rhodobacterales > Rhodobacteraceae > Paracoccus > Paracoccus aerius. The sequence goes on along the minus strand of NZ_BNCL01000023.1, from coordinate 6,723 downwards.
ATCCCGTGCGCCTTGGCGTAATCGCCCATCTTCCGGATGTTCCGCTCCAGCGCGTCCAAGTCCAGGATCAGGCAGGGCGTCTGGATGTCCTTTTCATCCATGCCCGGCAATGCGGGCACGTCGAAGCCGACCTCCAGGTTGTCGAAGTTGACAGGTGCGTTCATGATGCCTCTCCCTCAGATCCAGGGCAGCTTGTCGAGATCGACATTGCCGCCGGTGATGATGATGCCGACGCGCTTGCCGGCGAATGCGTCGCGGTTCTTCAGGACGGTGGCCAGCGGCACCGCGCTGCTGGGTTCCATCACGACGCGCAGGTGCTTCCAGATCAGCTTCATCGCCTCGACGATCTCGGCGTCGGACGCCGTGTAGATCTCGGACACATGGTTGCTGACGAAGTGCCAGGTCAGGTCCTTCAAGGGCACCAGAAGCCCGTCGGCGATGGTCTTGGGCGCGTCGTCGGCGATAATGTAGCCCGCCTTGAAGCTGCGATAAGCGTCGTCGGCCTGCTCGGGCTCGGCCGCGATGACCTTCGTTTCCGGGGCCAGCGTCGCAAGCGTCAGGCAGGTGCCCGAGATCATGCCGCCCCCGCCGATGGGCGCCACCACCATGTCCAGCCCGTCGGTCTGCTCCATGAACTCCTTGGCACAGGTGCCCTGCCCCGCGATCACCCGTGGGTCATTGTAGGGGTGGACGAAGTCGCCCCCGGTCCGTGCCTGGACCTCGGCGAAGGTCGCCTCGCGCGAGGAGGTGGAGGGTTCGCATTCGGTGATGACGCCTCCGTAACGGCGCACCGTGTCCTTCTTGGCCTGCGGCGCGGTGCGCGGCATGACCACGTTGCAGGGAATGCCCCGCCGCATTGCAGCATAGGACAGGCAGGAGGCGTGGTTGCCCGAGGAATGCGTCGCCACCCCCCTGGCGGCCTGCGCCTCGTCCAGGCCGAAGACGGCGTTAGCGGCGCCGCGGACCTTGAAGGCGCCCGGCTCTTGGAAGTTCTCGCATTTGAAGAACAGCTGCGCGCCGGTCAGGTCGTTCAGGTAGTCCGAGACGCGGACCGGCGTGCGGCGGATGTAAGGCTGGATGCGCTCGTGCGCGTCCAGCATGTCCTGATAGGTCGGGATCTGCATGGCGTCCTTCATCACGCGGCAGCCTTCATTGCGGTGGCGCTGTGCCGGTAATGGTCCTGCGCGGCGGCGACGCCCTTGCCCAGCGTCACCGGCAGTCCCAGGTCGGCCATGACCATCTCGGCTGTGGCGATGCCCGACAGCGCCATCACGTCGGTCAGGCTGCCCAGGTGGCCGATGCGGAACACCTTGCCCGCCACATCGCCAAGCCCGGTCCCGAAGGCCACGCCATACGCGTTCAGCGCGTGGCTGACGATCTTGTTGGCATCAAAACCTTCCGGCACGCGGATCGCGCTGACGCTGTCGGAATAAAGCTCGGGCCGCTTGGCGCAAAGCTGCATGTCCCAGGCCGCGACCGCGCGGCGCACGCCTTCGGCGATGCGGTGGTGGCGGGCAAAGACGTTCTCAAGCCCCTCGTCCAGCAGCATGTCGCAGGCGACGTTCAGGCCATTCAGCAGCCCGACCGGCGGCGTGTAGGGATAGCCGTTGTTGGCATAGCCTTTCGCCATGTCACGGATGTCGAAGAAGGTGCGCGGCAGCTTCGCGGTCTCGACCGCCGCCATCGCCTTGGGCGAGAAGCCGACGATGGCAAGGCCAGGGGGCAGCATGAAGCCCTTCTGGCTGCCGGTCACGGCAATATCGACGCCCCATTCGTCCATGCGGAAATCATAGCACGCAATGGAAGAAACCCCGTCCACGAACAGCAACGCCGGATGGCCGGCATTGTCCAGGGCGCGGCGGACGGCCGCGATGTCGCTGCGCACGCCGGTGGCGGTCTCGTTATGCGTCGCCAGGACGACCTTGATCTGGTGGCCCTTGTCGGCGGTCAGGATCTCCTCGAACCGATCCGCCGGGACACCCTCGCCCCATTCCTGCGTAACGACCTGCACCTCCAGCCCGTGACGCTGGCACATGTCGATCCAACGGTGGCTGAACATGCCGTTGCGGGTGGCCAGAACCTTGTCGCCGGGCGACAGCGTGTTGGTGATCGCGGTCTCCCACCCGCCGGTCCCGGTCGAGGGGAAGACGAAGACTTGGCCCTGCGTGGTCTTCAGCACCTTCTTCACCCCTTCAAGCGCAGGATGCAGGATCCGGCCGAAGACAGGGCTGCGATGGTCGATCGTGGGCATGTCCACGGCCTTGCGCAGCACTTCCGGAATGTTGGTGGGGCCTGGAATGAACACGGGATTCTGGCTGGTCATGGCTCTTCCTCCTCTGATACGTCCAGCATACCCCCTGCGACCAGATGCCACAATTTTTCTGGAAATGTTTTCCATTATGGGCCAGAAAGCGGAATTGAGCCGCGTGATCAGCATCTTGGCATTTTTCAGGCCATGTTTCTGATTATTGCGGTTTTCGTTATGTATTCTTAAGAAAAGGGCGAAAATGACCGAACCCACCCGCCGCCGAGGTCGTCCTCGCAGTACCAAGGACGCGGCCGGGACCGTGCAGGTGCTGGACCGGGCTCTTGACATGCTGGACCTGCTGGCGGCCCATCCCGGCCTGACCTTGTCCGAAGTGGCAGAGCGCATCGATCAGCCGCCTTCGACGGTGCATCGCCTGCTGCATTCCATGGCCGCGCGCGGGATCGTGGAAAGCGACCCGGCCACGCAGGCCTGGAACATCGGCCCCGCGACCTTCCGGCTGGGTTCGGCCTTCATGCGCCGGTCCGGCATCGTGGAGCGCGCCCGGCCCATCCTGCAGGCGCTGATGAAACACACGGGCGAGACCGCGAACCTGGGGATCCTGAACGGAGATGCGGTGCTGTTCGTCAGCCAGGCCGAAACGCAGGAAACCATCCGCGCCTTCTTCCCGCCGGGCACGCGCTCGCCCCTGCACGCATCGGGCATCGGCAAGGCGCTGCTGGCCTTTGGCAGGCCCGAGACGTTGCAGGCCTATCTGGACGGTGCAAGCCTTGTCCGCTTCACCGAAAGGACGCTGGCCACGCCCGACGCCCTGACGGCAGACATGGCCCGCATCCGGTCGCGCGGCTTTTCCTTTGACGACGAGGAACGGACCCGCGGGATGCGCTGCATCGCCGCCCCCGTCTTCGACCTGACGGGCGAGGCGATTGCCGGCGTCAGCGTCAGCGGCCCCACGCACCGGATCGGGCACGAGCATGTCAAGACGCTGGGCGCGGTCGTGGCGGCCGCAGCCGCGGAACTGAGCCATGCGATGGGCGGATAAAAAAGGGCTTCGCGATCGCTCGCGAAGCCTTGGGTTGCGCCGGGGCTTCGGGATCAGTGGCCGCCGAAGAAGGCGAACTTGATCACGAACAGCGCGGCCACGATCCAGGTCGCCGCATGGACCTGGCTGGCCTTGCCCGTCAGCAGCTTGATGACCGCATAGCTGATGAAGCCGAAGGCCAGGCCGTTGGCGATGGAATAGGTGAAGGGCATCACCAGGGCAGTCAGGACGGCGGGGGCGGATTCGGTCACGTCCTCCCATTCGATTTCAGACAGTTCGCGCACCATCAGCGTCGCCACATACAGCAGGGCCGGCGCGGTGGCATAGGCCGGCACCGACCCAGCCAGCGGCGCGAAGAACATCGCCAGCAGGAACAGCAGCGCCACGACAAGCGCGGTCAGCCCCGTCCGCCCCCCCGCCTGCACGCCCGAGGCGCTTTCCACATAGGCGGTGGTCGAGGACGTGCCCAGCATGGACCCCACGGTGATCGCGGTCGAATCCGCCATCAGCGCGCGCGACAGGCCGGGATTGGTGTGAACCGGACCTTCCTTCAGCAGCCCTGCCCGCTTGGCGACCCCGATCAGGGTGCCGGTGGCGTCGAAGACCTCGACCAGGACCATGACCAGGATGACGTGGAAGATGCCAAAGCCAAGCGCGCCCCAGACATCAAGCTGCATCAGCGTCGGCGCGATCGACGGCGGCATCGACATGATGCCGCCGAACTGGCTGACGCCCAACAGGATCGCGGCCACCGTGATGACCAGGATGCCGATCAGGATCGCGCCCGTCACCCGCATCGCATCCAAGGCCACGATGATGAAGAAGCCCGCGATGGTCAGCAGCGTGCCGGGGTTGGTCAGGTCACCCAGCGTGACCAGCGTCGCGGGGCTGTCCACCACGATGCCCGACGATTGCAGGGCGATGATCCCCAGGAACATCCCGATCCCTGCCGCCACCCCGCTGCGCATCGACACGGGGATCCCCGCCACCAGCCAGCGGCGGATGCCGGTCGCCGACAGGAACAGGAAGATCAGGCCGCTGATGAAGACGGCGCCAAGCGCTTGTTGCCACGTGAAGCCCATCGCGCCCACGACGGTAAAGGCGAAAAAGGCGTTCAGCCCCATGCCGGGCGCCATGCCGATGGGCCAGTTGGCCCATAGCCCCATCACGGCCGATCCGATGGCGGCGGCCAGGCAGGTGGCGACAAAGACCGCGTTGCGATCCATGCCCGTCGTTGACAGGATGTCGGGGTTGACGAAGATGATATAGGCCATGGTCAGGAAGGTGGTGATGCCTGCGATCACCTCGGTCCTGACCGTGCTGCCGTGTTGCGACAGCTTGAAGTAGCGTTCCATGGGTTTCCCTCCCGCGCGGCTCATGTCGGCCGCCATGCGCGCAGCTTATGGGGGCCTTGTTCGGCCCAACAATCATCGCCAGCCCGCAAGTCTTTCAACAGCGAATTGAAACAGCAGCGATCTTTTCCGATTCGTTGATACAGAATTACGCCTCTGCCCGCTTGCCGTGCAGGCCGGCACGCGGTTTGCTGTGACCACGCTGCCACAGAAAGGATGTCCGATGCGCTACAGCCGCGACCTGCGAGGATATGGCGAGACCACCCCCGACCCGCAATGGCCCGGCGGCGCAAGGATCGCGGTCCAGATCGTCCTCAACTACGAGGAAGGCGGCGAAAACAGCATCGAGCACGGCGACGCCGCCTCCGAGGCCTTCCTGTCCGAGATCATCGGCGCCCAGCCATGGCCGGGCAAGCGGCACTGGAACATGGAATCGATCTATGACTATGGCGCGCGGTCGGGCTTCTGGCGCCTGCACCGGATGCTGCGCGACATTCCCGTGACGGTCTATGGCGTGGCGACGGCGCTTGAGCGAAGCCCCGAACAGGTGGCCGCGATGAAGGCGGCGGGATGGGAGATCGCGACCCACGGGCTGAAGTGGATCGACTATCGCGACATCCCGCGAGAGGTCGAGGCCGACCACATCGCCCAGGCGGTCGAGTTGCACACCCGCGTCACCGGGGAACGCCCGCGCGGCTTCTACCAGGGGCGCTGTTCGATGAACACCGTGGCGCTTGGCTGCGAGGAAGGCGGGTTCGAATACCTGGCCGACACGATCGCGGACGAACTGCCCTATTGGCATGTCCACAACGGCAAGCCGCAGTTGATGGTGCCCTATACGATGGATGCCAACGACATGCGGTTCTCGTCCGGCCAGGGCTTCGGCACGGGGACGGATTTCTTCGACTATCTGCGCGACAGCTTCGACATCCTTTATGCCGAAGGCGCGGCGGGCGCGCCCAAGATGATGTCGATCGGGCTGCATTGCCGCCTGGCCGGGCGTCCGGGCCGGGCCATGGCGATCCAGCGGTTCCTGGACCATTGTCGCCAGCACGAGGGCGTCTGGTTCGCCAGCCGCCTGGACATCGCGCGCCACTGGGCCGAACTGCATCCCTATCAGCCGCGCCAGCGTCCGTCGCAGATGGATCGCAACAGCTTCGTCCAGGCCTTCGGCAGCATCTACGAACATTCCCCCTTCATTGCAGAACGGGTCTGGGACGCCGAGATGGGCGCGGTCCATGACAGCGCGTCGGGCCTGGCCGCGCGGATGGCGCAGGTCTTCCGCAGTGCCTCCGACGAGGAACGACTGGGCGTACTGAACGCGCACCCGGATCTGGCGGGCAAGCTGGCGCAGGCGAAGCGGCTGACGGCCGACAGCACCGCCGAACAGGCAAGCGCGGGCCTCGACAGCCTGACCGATGACGAACGCGCCACCTTCACGCGCCTTAACGACGCTTATGTCGCCAAGCACGGCTTTCCCTTCATCATCGCCGTGCGCGACCACGACAAGCCGGGCATCATGGCCGCCATGCAGGCCCGCATCGACAACGACACCCCGACCGAGCGCGCCGAGGCCGAACGCCAGGTCATGCGCATCGGCGAACTACGCCTGAAAGAGGCCCTGAAATGACCGACATGACCCCAGACCTTCCCCCCGCCGGCGCGCCGACGGGCGACGTGGCCGAAGTCCCGCGGGCCGATCCGCAGCGCATCCCCTATGCCGGCCCGGTGGCGGGCCTGCCGCCGCAGACCGGTATGACCACCGACACGGCGGTCTTTACCGAGGCCTATGCCGTCATCCCCCGCACCGTGATGCGCGACATCGTCACCTCTTACCTGCCGGGCTGGAGCGGGATGCGGATGTGGATGATCGCCCGGCCCTTGTCGGGATTCGCGGAAACCTTCAGCCAGTACATCGTCGAACTGGCCGAGGGCGGCGGCTCGGACAACCCCGACGACGACCCCGAGATCCAGCACGCGCTGTTCGTCACCGGCGGGTCCATGTCCGTGACCATCGGCGGCACCGAACATCTGCTGACCCCCGGCGGCTTCGCCTATGTGCC
>NZ_BNCL01000022.1 GCF_014656455.1 Paracoccus aerius | reverse complement strand
GAAACTACAGCCGTTCGGATGACCGCATCCGCGAGGATGTCAGCGACCGCCTGTCGGACGACCGCCATATCGACGCCTCCGACATCGAGGTCTCGGTCAGCGGGGGCGAGGTGACACTGGACGGCACGGTGGACAGCCGTTCGGCCAAGCGCCATGCCGAGGATCTGGCCGAAAGCTGCTCGGGCGTGAAGCATGTCCAGAACAACCTGCGCGTCAAGGACCGCCAGATGTCGGGCGGCTCTTCCGGTTCCATGTCCGGCAGCGGTTCGACCGGCATGAGCGGCGGTTCCGGCAGCGGAATGGGCAGCGGTGGCGGGATCACGGGTGGCAGCAGCACCGGGAGCACTGGCGCGAGCAGCATCGGTGCTGGAAGCACCAGCGGCAGCAGTGAAACCATTGGGGGCGGCAACAGCAAGACGGGCTCGTTGCAAACCTAAGAGCGTCATGGGCCGCCGCCTTGCGCAAGGCGGCGGCCTCTACAGGCATGCGCGTCCAGACGGAACTCATCCCTCATCCCGGGTCTTCAGGATGCTGTCTACCGCAAGATTGATGAGGCAGGCGTCCTGCCTTGGCTATGGGGCCATTCCCCGAGGAACCGCCGATGCGACTGCCGTTCACCACACCCGCGCCACGCAAGGGCATGCCCGATCCGCATCTTGACCATGCCGCCTTTGCCGCACGCTTTCGATCGCAATTCGCTGGGCCGTCCTTCGATGCGCTCGGCCCTGAACTTGACCGCCTGACCGAAGCAGCCTGGCAGGAGTACCGCGAAGGCAACAAGAGCCCCCGCACGCGCAAGGCGGGTGACGGCTATCACGATCCCGACTACGACCTTTCAGTGGACTGGATCGAGGCAAAGGCCGCAATCGATGCGGCCGCGCTGCGTCACCGTGACCCGATGCGGCCGCCCCGCCTGCTTCTCGTCAACGGCTCGCCTCGGTCCGAGCACACCTGCCCGAGCGAGATGTCCAAGAGCTATCGCCAGATCGAGATCGCGCGAGAAGCAGTAGAGGCAGAGGGTGCGGAAGTGGAGGTGCTGGACCTGTCGCGCCTGACATCCGAATACGGGCGCCACATCCATCCCTGTAAAGCCTGCTTCTCGACGGCCGCGGCGCTCTGCCACTGGCCCTGCTCGTGCTACCCCAACTATGCCGCAGGGCAGGTGCAGGACTGGATGAACGAAATCTATCCCATGTGGGTCGCCGCCCATGGCATCCTTATCGTCACGCCGGTGCACTGGTACTCGGTGTCCTCACCCATCAAGCTGATGATGGACCGCCTGGTCTGCGCCGACGGCGGAAACCCCGACCCTACGCTGACCCATGGCAAGGACGCCAAGGAGGCCAAGGCGCGGGAGCTGGAAGGCTGGCCCTATCCGCGCCATCTGGCGGGGCGGTTCTTCGCGGTGGTCGCGCATGGCGATGTGGAGGGCGCCGAGGGCGTGCGAAGGTCGCTGGCCGACTGGCTTCGGTTCATGGAACTGAGACCCGCGGGCCGCATGGCCGAGCTTGATCGCTACATTGGCTATTGGAAGCCCTACGCCACCTCTCACGAGGCGCTTGATGACGACGAAGCTATTCAGGAGGAGGTGCGCAATGCTGCCCGCACGCTCTTGCAGGCAGTCAGCGATGCGCGCGCCGGGCACCGCGCCGATGCCTCGCGCGGGTTTAGGGAGCCACGGCAAAAATGATGCAGCAGTCCGGGGGACAGCGCGGAGGCTAACGACTTTGCTAAATCGAAGACTGCTGACTGGAATCAGCATGGCAGTGTCGCTTTCCTCATCCGATCGGGCTGACGCATCGTCAGGCTCACCTATTGTGGTCATTGAATTGTCGCGCTGACATATCCTTAATGTAATCCAAGCTGTTTGATAATTGAGCGCCATGGGTTTGCTGGTCAAGGGTCGGTACAGGCGCGTACTGGAGTTGGCTATGCGGTCGATCCCCCACCGCTCAGGCCCACATGGCCGAAATCCGAAAGTCGGGCAGTCTCTTCCCAGCCTTCCATAACACCCGTTGATAGCCATCGATGCCGATTGGCAATCATCTAGGGTTGCGCAGGACGGCTCCGAATGGACCGGTTGTCTTTTTCGGCTTGCCCCCACTGCATGCGGGAGCAAGCCATGTGGGCAGCGGTTAAGAGTTGACGCTGTCCTTCAGAGCCTTGGCTACCGTAAACTTTACCACGCGATCGGCAGGTTTTGTCATCGCCTCGCCTGTGGATGGATTGCGGACCTGTCGCTCGGGACGATCCCGGCAGGAGAGCTTGCCCAAGCCAGGAAGGGTGAGGGCGCCACCCTCGGCCACGATCGAGGTCGCAACTTCCGAAAGCGCATCGAGAACAGAAGAGACATCCTTTTTCTCAATGCCTGACTTCTCGGCCAGAGTGGCAAGCAGCTCAGTCTTGGTCATCGGCTTCATGTTCTTTCCTTGTCGTTTGAACATCTGGGGTAGGGGTAGCCAGTGTCGGCTAGTTTTGCCACCTGAATACGATCTAGGCCAAGGTCCGGGAGGGGTGAACCGGGGTTCGATCTCCTCGACCAGAGCAATTGCGAAATCTTCAAAGGAAATGCTGCTTGAAACGCGCGCCGGGCTGAAGGATGGAGCAGTATCCTGGAGATCAGTTCAGCGAACGTGACTGCTCAGGATACACGGCTCCATGAGCCTGGCTTGGCCAACATGACCTTGTCAAAGGAGTCTCCTTAGTCTCCCAAAAGCTAACGGTGCGCCAGTTTCATTGCCGGCAAGAAGAGCTATCGTCTGCCCCCCAAATGGGCCTGTAAGGGGAGGCGTTCACCAGCCTTCAAATCGCTTGGTCAGCGAATCCGGATCAGCCACCACGTGCACAGTCAGTTTGTCACCACTTTGGTGGATCATCAGAACAGTGAATGAACCATCGTGCATGGGAGTGATCCATCCGAGCCGCCAAGGCGGGTTCTCAAGGAGATAGATGGCCTTTGTCCGAGAATCAGTAAGGACAGCACGCTTCATGATGAGTGAAGCATTGTATGCTCGGGCTTTCGTGGCAATGGGATACACTGGTGACAAGACACCAATAGCACCCGTGAAAAGCGCAGGGCGCTACTGGCAAAGCCGACCCTGTTGGAGGGGGGTATTCTTGGGAGCGGCCGGTCAGGCCAGCCGTCAGAGTTGCGCACACTCCTTCTTCGTTGGACCCGCACTGCCAGAAGCGCGTTTTGTCCTTACCTGCTGCTGGCAAAGCAATAAGGGAGGAGACTATGAAAAACGCGATCCTGAAGCTGGAAGGCAGTCCTCAGCTTATCGGTGTTGTTGAAACCGGAGGTGACTACCTGCGCTTTCACACCCGAACTGACATGATTCCAGAGGAATTCCGCCGGCTCAAGGACGGACAAATCGAGATGGACGGCAAGAATGAGCGAGTTCTGCTGGAAAGTGCTCAATCAACGCGACGGGACGGATACACCATCGAGTTGACCCTGCGCCGCTTCGCGCCATCTGCTTGAACAGCTTGGCGCGCACATGAGACAGGATGCAGCAGAACCGGACTTCGTGGACGAGGAGCTCAGGCCCATGCTCGGGGCCCAGATCCGGAAGATGGAGCAGGGGACCGCAGGCATCCTTGCGTGAGAGAATGCCCCCGCCGCTCAGGTGAAGCTGCTCCACCCCTTCCGGGGATCGGTCCGGTTTGTGCGACCACGTTGCTTTCGGAGATGCCGGAACTCAGCCGCATGACGGCGTATCAGGCAGCCTCAATGGCCGGCGTTTCACCCGTGCGCCGTGACAGCGATGCGATATGCAGTTGCCGCATGGTCGCGGGAGGACAACAAGCGCTGCAACATGCGCTTTTCCAAGCCGCACTCTCTGCCGCATCTCATAGTCCGTCCCTGAAGCGGTGGCCCCGCGTCTCAAGGAAAAGAGCAAGCCGCACGCGTCACGGTTAACACCTCGCCGTCGCGCCCGCAGGTCAAGCGAACTCGCCATTGAGCCGATTGGAACGTCAGGCGGAACTTCCCACCATCCTCTCCTTCGCCTCGTTCCACAATGTTCCTGATCTTCCCAGAGCGCATGAGATCCTGAAAGCTGGTCACATCGAGTTCCAGTAGCGGTGCAATCTCGGCCGCCTCAACGATGGGACGATCCTGGTCGAACGCGATCTTTGTGGCAAAGTCGAGACTCATGACACGGGTCCTTTCCTCTAGGTCGCCAGTTGTTCGTCGGCCGGGCCGAAGAACTCGTAGTGGATGCGGTCGGCTGGTATGCCCACATCCTTCAGACCGCCAACGAAGTGCCGCAGGAAAGGACGGGGGCCGCAGAGATAGACCTCCGCGTCATCCAGAGGCGTGTTGGCCCGGAGCCAGTTGATGGTGATCCGGCCCGATTTGGCCCTGTCGTCGCCGCCACTCTCGTAGAAGGTCTCGACCAGAACATTACCGTGCCGGGCGGCCGCAAGCCGTACCTGAGCGTCAAGGGCATGATGGGCAGGACTGCTTGTGCCGTGCACATAAAAGACGGGGACGTCGCGATGCTGTTCTGCCAGCACCTCCAGCATGCTGACGATGGGCGTCAGGCCGACCCCGCCCGACAGCAGGATCAGGGGACGCTGCGGGTTCTTGGCAAGATGGAAGTCCCCAGCAGGTGGCGTGGCCTCAAGGATGATGCCCACAGGCACGCGATCATGAAGAAAGCAGGATGCTTCGCCATTCGGCTCTCGCTTCACGGTGATCCGGTAGCCCTCGTCGCTTGGGATGCTGGAGATGGAGTAGTTCCGCTTCACGCCCGGAAGGCCGGCCTCGTCAAAGCGCAGGGTCAGATACTGCCCCGGCCGGTGCGGGACAACAAGGCCGCCGTCCTCGGGCCGCAAGATGAATGAGACGATCCCTTCCGCCTCGACCTGCCGCTCAGCCACCACGAAGCGGCGCCAGTCAGTCCAGCCTCCGGGCTGCGCTTGGATCTTTGCGCGGATGGCGGCTTCGCGTTCGATCAAAAGGTCAGCCAGGAACCAATAGGCCTCGCCCCATGCCTGCAGAATGTCCGGTGTCGCCGCATCGCCCAGAACCTCTTCCATGGCACCAAGAAGAGCTTCCGCCACAAAGGGATAATGCTCTGGCAGGATCGCATAGCCGATGTGTTTCTGGGCAATCCGTTCCACCGCCGCGCCCAGAACGGACAGGTTTTCGATGTTCTGGGCATAGGCCAGCACCGCCTGGGCCAAGGCAAGGCGCTGCGTGCCCTTCTTCTGATTGGCCTGGTTGAACAGCGCAGCGATGTCTGTGTTGCGGAACAGGCGGCGGTACATCGTCTCGGTGATCACGGGACCATGCTGTTCCAGCGCGGGCACCGTCGCCTTCACGACGGTGATGGTCTGTTGCGACAGGGGGCGCGGCATGAGTCTCTCCTAATCATGCATTCTCAATGCATCTATAGATCCCTATACATGCAAATGGAATGCATCTAATGTAAAAAGATGAAGTTGACCCGCTACACCGACTATGCGCTTCGTGCGCTGATCTACCTTGCCAACCATGATGGCGGGCTGGTGTCGATCCGGCAGATCGCGGAAGCTCATGGCATCTCGCAGAACCACCTGATGAAGATCATCCAGGATCTGGGGGCTGCTGGCTTCGTCAAGACCACCAGGGGACGTCACGGTGGATTGTCGCTGGCACGGCCGGCTGCGGACATCACCATTGGTCAGGTTGTCCGGCATACCGAACGCGATGGTGGCCTCGTCGATTGCAGCACCTGCCGGATCGCCGAAGGATGCAGCCTGCCGGACGTCTTTTCCGAGGCCAGGGAAGCCTTCATAGCCGTGTTGGACAAGTGTCGCCTGTCGGATGCCGCACGCACCCCGGATGCCTTTCGGCATCTGTTCGTAGCCTGATGGAGCAACATCCGCGCTGACCGGGCGGGCATTCGTCTGCCCCGCTCGGTGCTCGTCCGGCTGAGGCAGGCAGGTCACCGCTCTGCTATGACCAAGATCAGAAAGTGGGTCGGACTGCCTCCACCTGCACATCGTTGAACGAGGTCACCAAGGCGTCCAGCTGGCTCCAGTCGGTCGTCAGGCAGGCGGCGGTGGACAGGGCATCGGCAAGCGCTGCGCTTGGCGCAGATACTGTCACCTGCGTCCAGGGCGAAGCCACCGGCCTGCCGGTGCGCGGGTCGAGGATATGTCCGTCCTGTCCGTTCGCGTCGAAAGACGTCGCCTGCGGGGCCGATGTCGCAAGCGCGCGAGCCGACAGGGACAGGCTGTCACCGTTCTGAATGCGGACGGGCCAGCGGCGTTCGCCCAAGGCGCGCAACTCGCCCGTGTCGATCAGGACGTTCGTCAGCCCTTCGGCTTCCAGAAGGGCGGCCACCCGGTCAGCAACATAGCCCTGGCCGATGCCGTTCAGCGTCAACGCCATGCCGGGCCGCAGCGTGATCGCCTGGGGTGACAGGGCCACGTCGTTCCAGCCACCAAGCGCCACGGCGGCAGCGCGTTCGGCGCGCGTTGGGCGGCGGTTCTGCACGGCCGCTTCGGCCCATACCGCCCAAAGCGGTTGCAGCGTCACATCGAAAGCACCGCCGCTGGCATGATGAACAGCTCCGGCCAGGGAAAGAATTTCCAGCAGTTCGAAGGGCGGGTTGTCCAGGCGCCCATCGCGGTTCAGCCGCGACAGGGCGCTGTCGGTACGATACAGCGATAGGATGTTTTCCAGCCGATCGATCTCGGCCAAGCAGCGTGCGGTGATCTCCTCGGCCTGCGGATGATCCAGCCGGATCGAGGCGCGGGCACCAAGTGCCTGACCGGTCCAATGGCGGGCCGGGGCAGCGGCAAACGCGCCGGGCAGGATGGCGGCGATGGCTGAGATGGTCAGGAAACGGCGGCGGGTCAGGGTCATGGCTTATCCTCGGGGGGCGACAGGGCGCGCAGGCGATTTTCGAAATCCGCGTCGTCAGCATTGTCGGATGTCCCGGTTTCAGCAGGCGCCAAGACCAGCTTGTCGGGGATCTGGGCCAGGCGCATGACGGTGCCGCCTTCCTGCATAGCAAAGGCCTGGGCTGCGGACTCGGTGCCGAACGGCACTGCTTCAGGCGCCCCCATGCCACCCTCGCGTGCAGATCCCAGGACATAGAAAGCGTCCTCGGCTTCGATCCAGTTGCCTTGGCCTGGATCGTCCCAGTTGGCGTCAGCGGCGCCCATGTCGTTGACCTGCATTGCCAGGATCGGGTGGCTTTGTTCTGGCAGGCGTTGATAGGCGATGGCGTCGCGGACCTGGCTGAAGAACAGGGGCCTACCCGGCATGCCCTCCAGATGAACCTGCGCTTTGGGGCCGGGATGTTCCAGAAGGTTCATCTGGCAGAAATGTCCCAGCGTTTCTGCGGTCAGTTCAATGGGCGAGGTGTCCTGGACAACCTCCTCCTTGCAGGCGGCAAGGGCCAGGCCCAGGGCCAGGATTAGGGCGGGCTTCATGGCGTGACCTTTCGGAAGGCGGCGATCGCCAGCATCAGGGCCAGCAGGGGCCAGAGCGCAACGGACAGGGCCGACTGCCACAGGGGAATGGCCGCCGCCGCGCCGCCCATCCCGCCTGCGGCGGCACTGGCTTCGGCTGCGGCCAGGTTGAACAGGCGGAAGGCGTCGGCCGGATTGGCCAGCAGCGCCAGCGGCAGCGCCTGCGTCGTCAGCGCGCCGCCCCCGTCCGACACGATCAGCGCCAGCAGCACCAGGTCATAGAGGACGACCGCCCCCAGCCACAGCCCAACCGCAAGCCCTGCAGCCCCGGACGGACGCCGCGCAAGCGCCGACAAGGCATAGCCCGCCCCTAGGAAGGTCGCACCCAGCAGGACGGAACTTGCGACCAGTCGCAGCAGGGCAGGCAGCCCGGCAGCCGACGCCGGGTCCATCCAGAAGGCCGCCCCCGCCGCCGCGCCGTAGCCCACCACGACCGCCAGCGTCAGGATCGCCAGATGCGCGAGCAGCTTGCCCGCCAGCACCTCGGCCCGCGAAACGGGATAGGTCAGAAGCAACGGCAGGGTGCCGCGCTCGACTTCCCCGGCGACGGCGTCGAAGCTCATCAGCAGGGCGATCAGCGGGACCAGATAAACCGCCAGCGAGGTCAGCGAGGCCACGATCACCGACAGCCGGTCGGCACCGATGTCGCCCGTAGGGGCGGCCCCGGCGGCGGCAAGGACGAGGGCAAAGACCACCATCAGTGCCACGGCGATGGCGACCCAGCGGTTGCGCAGCGCGATGCGGAATTCGACGGCGGCAGTGGACAGGATGCGGTTCATTGCCCGTCCCTTCTACTGAAATGAGAGTAGATGTCTTCCAGGCTGGGCGGGATCACCTCAAGGTCGGCCACCTGCGGCAGGCCGGTGATCCGCGCCAGCATGGGTAGTTTCTCGCCTTGGGCAATATCCAGATGCAGCCGCCCGTCGCCATTGGCACGCGCCATGGGCAGGGCGGCGGCCAGGGCAGCCTTTTGCCCGGCGGTCGGCGCCACGCTGATGGCGACCGGCAGGGCGGCCTTGCGGCGCAGGTCGGCCAGTGACCCTTCCGCCATCAGCCGCCCGCCTGACAGGATCAGGATGCGGTCGGTCCGCGCCTCGACCTCGGTCAGGGCATGGGATGACAGCAGGATCGCGGTGCCCCCCGCCGCAAGATCGTCCAAAAGGGTATAGAAATCTCGCCGCGACACCGGATCAAGCCCCGAGGTCGGCTCGTCCAGGACCAGCAGGCGCGGCTTGCCGATCAGCGCCTGCGCCAAGCCGACGCGCTGCCGCATCCCCTTGGAGTAGGTGCCGATGCGGCGCTTGGCGGCATCGCCCAAGCCCACGCGGGCCAGCAGGTCCAAGGCCTGCGACGGACGTTTGCCTCGCAGCGCAAGATAATGGCGGACCTGCTCTTCGCCCGTCAGGGCCGGATGAAAGGCGGCGCTTTCCGGCAGATAGGCAACCTGCGCGCGCGCCGCAGCGGAACCGGGGGCCGCGTCGCAGACCGTGACCGCACCACCGTCGAAGGGGATGAGACCCAGGATGATCTTCATCATCGTAGATTTGCCCGCCCCATTGTGCCCCAGCAGCGCCACGCGCTGGCCGGGCTCGACCGTCAGCGACACGTCACGCAGCGCCTCGACCCCGGCAAAGCGTTTAGTGAGATGCGATATCGTCAGGGTCGATGTCATCGTATGTTCCTTTGGCCCAGCGTCCGGCCACCTCGGCCTCATGGGCCTCGATGTCGGGAGCGACGGGGATGGTCAGCGGGCGCATCAGCGGGTGGCTGTCGGAAACGCCGCCGGGCAGGGTGGCGGGAAAGCTCGACTGGCTCCAGCGGACAAGCTGCACGGCGGGCGATCCGGTCAGAAGGGCGGCGGCCGGCTGCGACCACAGGATGTGGTCGATCAGGTCGTTCGGGCGATAGGTGGCGTCGGCCACCCCGTCGCCGTTCAGGTCATAGGCCGGATGGTCGGACCAGAAGTTGCCGCGCCCCTCGTGGCTCCATTCCATGAAGCGGGTGCCGACGTATTTCACCTGTTCCCGGTTGCCCATGAAGGCATTGCCGGTCAGGACGTTCTTCTCGGACCCGGCGGTGAAATGGATGCCGATGCCGCAGTCCTGGAAGCGGTTGTCCCAGATCAGGTTCTTGTGCGCGTTGTAGATGAACAGGCATTTCTTCGTCCCGCCCCGGATCAGGTTCCCGGTCACGTCGGCATTGTTGGCATAGTTCAGCATCAAGCCGTGTTCCCGGTCCCCCAGGCTGAGGTTGTTCAGCACCTTGGCCCGGTCCGAGAACATGATGGCAAAGCCCAGATGGTTGCCGATGCTGATGTTGCCCGACACCTCGGTGTTGCGCGTGTACATAAAATGGACGGCAAAGCGCAGGTCGCGCAGGGTGTTGTTGCGATAGACGCTGTCGGCGCTGGCGTTGGAAAAGATGCCGTCGCGGCCGTAGCGGATCACGTTGCCGTCCAGCAGCGTGCCGGGGCTGTTCCAGACATAGATGCCGTTGCCGCGTTCGTTCATCTGCCGGTTCTGGCGCCCGGTGATGCGGTTGCCCGTCACCTGCGCGTCCCGCCCGCCATGCACGTCGATGCCGTGCATGTTGTCGGTCAGGACCAGCCGGTCGATCACCGCGCGGTCCGCGCCCTTGAGGATCTTCACGCCCGCGTCCAGATCTTCGTTTTTCGTCCCGGACCCGGTGACGGTGAAGCCGCGCAGCACCACGTCGGGGGCGTCGACGGTGATGACGGAACCCTGGCCCCCGCCGTCCACCACGGCCCCTTGCGGGCCGGAGATCGTCAGGGGGCGGTCGATGGTGACGGGGCCGGGATAGGCCCCGCCGGTCAAGATCAGCACATCGCCGGGGGCGGCCCCGGCGATGGCCTGGGCCAGACTGCCCGGACCGGGCGCAACCTCATGCTCTGCCGCCAGGGCGGGCAGGGCAGACAGCAGGCCAAGGATCAGGGCAAGCCGGCGCATGGTCAGGCGGCCTTCGGTTCGACGAACATGCGGCCGCGCATCTCCATGTGCAGCGCGTGGCAGAACCACTGGCAGTAATACCAGTAGACGCCGGGCGAGCCTGCCACGAAGGTGACCGAACTGGTCTGCTGCGGCCCGATCTCCATCGCGACGCCGTGGTTGTTCAGCGTGAAGCCGTGGGTCAGGTCGTCGATCTCGTCCATGTTGGTGATGACAACCGTCACCTCGTCGCCCTCGGTCACGGTGAAGCTTTCCAGGCTGAAGTTCGGCGCCACGCTGGTCATGTAGACGCGGACCTTGTTGCCGTCGCGGATCACCGTATCCGTCCAGTCGTCGATGTTGACGCCATCCGCCTCGGCCTGCGCACGGGTTTCGGCCCACATCGGGTCGTTGCGGTCCCAAACCGACTTGATGCCCGACAGGATGGCAGGATCGACGGCGATCGCGTCATGGGGTTCGGCAAAGGTGGGGCCATCATGGACCAGCACCATCTTGTCGCCCGAGATGTCGATCAGCTGGTCGTTTTCTGGCTTCAGCGGCCCGACGTTCAGGAAGCGGTCCTTCGAGAACTTGCACAGCGCCACGAGCCAGTCGTTCCGCGCGTCCAGTGTCTCGCCCATCACGGTCTTGAGGTGGCCGGGCTGGTAATGGACGTCGATCTTGTCCTTGATCGGATCGACCTCCTCACCGTTGAAGGCGCGGATGGCGTCGGCGATGCTCCACTTGACGACCTGGCTGTCCAGGAACAGCGAGGTATAGGCGAAGCCGCGCCCGTCGAAGGCCGTGTGAAGGGGGCCAAGTCCCAGTTCCGGTTCGGCCACCACGGCGCTGCGCGGATCGGCGTTTTCGGCAAACAGGGCGTCGAACCTGGTGACATCCAGAACGGTCACGGTCGGCGACAGCTTGCCCGCGATGCACAGGTGCACCTTGTCGGGCGCCATGTTGCAGCCGTGCGGGTTGTTGGCGATCGGGATATAGCGGGTGAACTGGCTGTTCGCTTCCTTGCGCCCGTCCAGGACCTTGGCCCCGTTCACCTCCTCATAGCGGCCCTCGGCCACGGCCTTTTCGATCTCGGCCAGGTTGAAGACGACGACATGATCCATCTCGGCTTCCGTCATCTCGGCCAAGGTCATGCCCTTTTCCGAGTTGTACGAGGTCGAGAAGGCATACTTGCCGTCATAATCGGCGTCGCAGTTGTCCAGGTTGCCGGACACGATCACCTGCCAGGCGACCTGCATCTCCTCGGCATCGACGGCGGTGAAGATGTTCACATAGTTCGACACGTCGTCCATGTTCGTGCCGTCGTTGACCAGCGGCACCTCGTCCTCGCCATTGACGAAGATATAGTTGGTGCGCGGCCATTTCTGCGGGCGCATCCCGTGCATCGCCTTGGCATTGGGGATTTCCAGGATCGCGTCGCATTTCATCACGTCGCAACGGACCCGCGCCACGCGGCTGTTCGCCTTGTCGTTCATGAACAGATAGCGGCCGTCATACTTGCCCTCGGTAAAGGACATGTGCGGGTGGTGAAGATCGCCGTTGTCGTGGACGCGCTTGCCGTTGGCGGTCAGGATCTGGCGGGTCTTGTCGGTGATCGACCGTTCCAGAACGCGCAGCGATTCGTTGGTCTGTCCCCAGCCGGTCGCAGAACAGCGGTTGAAGACCGGGATCCGCATCAGTTCGCGCATCGAGGGAACGCCCAGGATACGCACCTCGCCGCTCTGGCCCGACGACCAGAAGCCGTAATAGGTGTCAAGCTGGCCCGGCGCGACCGCGCCAGTGCCCTCGGCCGCCATTGCCGAGCCCGCCGTGGCGGCGGTGACGCCCGCAGCGCCCCCCAGGCCAAGCGCCAGCCGCCCGCCGAATGCGGTGGCGGCAGCCGCGCCCCCCGCTGTCGCGCCCAGCAGCATCCGCCGGCTGAGACCCTTCTTGTCGATTGTTTCCATGATGATCTCCTTTGCGGATCAGGTGGAGGGTTCGGTGATGCGCGCCGCGTTGGGATGGCCTGCAGGGGGCCGGCCCAGGTTCGGGACCGCGCTTGCCGCCAGCTTGTCGCGCCGCTTCAGCTTCTTGATGACGACAGGGCAAACCTTGGGGGATTGGTAAAGCACTTGGCAGTGCAGGCAGTTGACGCATTCGTTCGGGTTGATCTCTCCGGTCGGATGGATCGCCTGAACGGGGCATTCATGGGCGCAGATCTGGCAGGGGTTTCCACATTCGTGATAGCGTTTCAGCCAGTCGAACATCCGCAGCCGCGCGGGGATCGCAAGCGCCGCACCAAGCGGACACAGATAGCGGCAATAGAAGCGTTCGACGAACAGTCCCGCGACCAGCAGCGCCACCGCATAGGCGACGAAAGGCCAGGCCCGCACGAAGTTCAGGATGATGGCGGTCTTGAACGGCTCGACCTCGGCCAGGCGCTCGGCCTGTTCGACGCTGGCCAGCGACACGCCGAACAGCGCTAGGAAGATCATGTACTTGATTGGCCACAGGCGTTCGTGCAGGCCCCAGGGCAGGGTCCATTGCGGGATGCGCAGCTTGCGCGCGACCTGGTTGGTCAGTTCCTGCAGCGCGCCAAAGGGGCAGAGCCACCCGCAATAGGCCCCGCGCCCCCAGAACAGCAGGGCGGCGGCGACCGCGAACCACAGGATGAAGGTCAGCGGATCCAGCAGGAAGGCCTGCCAGCTGAAGCCCGTCACCAGCGACCCGGTCAGCGCCATGATGTTGACGACCGACAGCTGCGCGTTGAACATCCAGCCCAGCACGATCAGCGTGAGGGCCAGATAGATCATGCGGAAGGCATGGAAGCGCCGCTCGTTCCTGACGGCGTAATGCTGGAAGAAGAACACGCCCGTCAGCACCACCAGCATGATGCCCAGCACCACGATCTTGGCCTGCGAGTCCAGCCAGATCCGCTTCCACAACTCGGCCTGGGCCTGCGTTTCCTCTTGAGCAGTGGGCGTCGCGACGGGCGTCGCCTCGGGGGCGGGCGCCGGAGGCGTGATCTGGCGCAGGTATTGCTGTGGCAACTCATAGCCCAGCTCAAAGGTCTGGAAGAGCTTTTCGATCGGTCCGACCTCGCGCTGCACCAGCAGCTGGAGCCGGAAGGGTTTTGTGGGATCGAATCCCGCGCCCGCCGGGATGCGGAACAGGTCCATTTCCGCGAAATCGGGCGCGCCTTCGGCGGCGATGGCGTTGATGCGGCGGTGATCCCGGTCGCGGAAGCGGACGGACACGTCGTCCTGGATCAGCACGATCCGGTCAAAGATGCCGCCGCGCACGTAGCCCGACCCTTTGAAACTGTAGAGACCGCCGCCAAAGACCGCGATGGCTTGGTCACCCTCGGCCAGCCAGCTTCGCAGGTTCTGGTCCGCCGCCTCGCCCAGGATCGCCCTGCCGATGCCGGGAACCGACATAAGCGCCACCTGCATGTCGATGAATGTGGTGTCCGGCGCTTCCGTCAGGGCGCGTTGGGTGGCGCGGATGTCGGGATTGGCGGCAAAGGCTTCGTTCACCTGGCCCACGTCCAGCAGCAGGCGGCGCAGGGTGCCGTCGCCTTCCATGGTGGCCCAGTCGGCCGGGGCCAGAACGGCGGGGTCGATCTCATAACGCGGCCCTGCGGCAGCAACTTCGGGCGCCAAGCCGCCCAAACCCAGGGCGCGCGCGACCTTCAGGCTAGACCGGATGACAGAGTCGTCGATCACCATCACCGTGACCGTCGCGCCCGAGATGATGTCCACTTCATGGGTGGTGCCGCCCGACCGCGCCTCGGCCACCAGATCAAGACCCTTGTAACCCTCGACCAGGGCGCGGACCTTGGCTTCCGAGATGCCGATCAGAACGATGGGTTCGGAATGCTTGACCAGCCGGACGCCCGCAATTTTCGCGTCAGAGTCAACGGCCACCAGCGTATGGATGGGCTTGCCGGAATATCCCGTGGTCCCCACGAAATCCGAGGTGACAAAGGCCCATGCCACGGTCTCATCCCCCTTCAACACGGGGGCCGCGGCCAGGTCGTCCCGGATCGGCCCAAAGCTGTCGGCACCGGGAACGAGGTCGGACGCGGTCTGGTCGGGCAGAAGGTCTTGCAGGAGGGTTTGCGCCGCCGCGGACGGGGCCTCCGTGAGCAAAAGGCACACCAGAAGCAGCAGGGCAGACAGCAATCGAAGGGGAGACAAGCTGGACAAGGTCATGCGTGGTGCCAAAGGGTTTGGTTGGAAGGACCGCGAGACAAGGGGCGGGTTCTTGCAAAGGGCGGGACGGCACGTGTGACGTGCCGCGAGAAGGCAAACGGCTGCTTAATCGCCTTGCGTTTGAAAAGATCGCTCGACACAGGGGCCCAAGCAATTTGCAGATGGCAAGCTGGACAGTGGCGGCATTCCTTTGTGGGCTCTCCAGTGGCGGCCAGAGCGGTGACCAGGACGGTTTCGATGATCCCATGGCAGCGAATCTCTATTGCCCCTGATGCCGTAATCGCTGCCGAGGCCTGCCCTCGACTGCCTGCCAACGGCAACGGGACCGGCAGGATTGTCAGGCAGGGCCGAGGTCGCGAAGGGCGTTGAGCGGGTGTCATGGGCCTTGATAGCTTGCCTGCCAAAGCGGGTCTTTGATATGTGTCAAACAAGACACTCGCTGCATATTCAGCAAGGAAACCATAGAGTGTTCAGGCCAATTAGGGGTTTGCCCCTTCGTCCATAAGGTGACGGGCCCACTGTCCCGAAAGCCAGGCGGCCGGGATGCCCAGCACCACCGAAGCCATCAGCGCCGTGACGGGCGACAGCGCGGGCAAGCCCACCGCCTGTCCCAGCAGCCCCAGCATGAACAGGTTGATCGCCACCGCCCCAACGGCGAAGACATAGAGCATCAGCGACAGTTTCCAGACCGGCCAGCGATCGTCCATGCTCATGCTCCCCTTGTTGCGCATGCCGCCATCTTGCGCGGTTTTCGTTTCGCTTCTTTGACTTTCGACAAGGATCGCCCCCGTCCGACCGGCGATGGTGCAACCGATCGCAATTGTATCGGGAGATCCTCGCCATGCGCGAAGTCCTGACAAAGAGCATGGCCCGGAACATCTTCTATGGCGGGTCGCTGTTCTTTATCCTCATCTTCATCGGCCTGTCGGTGCACAGCCACTGGTATATCGTGAACGTGTCCACGAATGACGCGCCGCTGACCGCCAGCGTGGCCGGCGGCAAGCACGTCTGGGAAAGGCACGCCTGCGTCAACTGCCATTCCATCCTGGGCGAAGGCGCCTATTTCGCGCCCGAACTGGGCAACGTCATGACCCGCTGGGGTGTCCAGGACGACCCCGAGGCCGCCTTCGAGGTCATGAAGGCCTGGATGGAGGCGCAGCCTTCCGGGATCGAGGGCCGCCGCCAGATGCCGCAGTTCAACCTGACCGACGAAGAAATCCGCGAAGTCACCGATTTCCTGCTGTGGACCAACAAGATCCGCACCCAGGACTGGCCCCCC
The DNA here is from genome assembly GCF_014656455.1 of Paracoccus aerius. Classification (GTDB taxonomy): domain Bacteria; phylum Pseudomonadota; class Alphaproteobacteria; order Rhodobacterales; family Rhodobacteraceae; genus Paracoccus; species Paracoccus aerius. The sequence continues at coordinate 13,747 of NZ_BNCL01000022.1, read as the reverse complement.
AACGACGCCGGTTGATTGGAATCCATCATGAAGTATCAATCACAAAAGATCGCCCTGGCCTATATCGCCGTGGCCCTGGCCCTGTTCGCCACACAGGTGACGATGGGGCTGATCATCGGCTATATCTATGTCCAGCCGAACTTCCTGTCCGAGATCCTGCCCTTCAGCGTGGGCCGGATGGTCCATACCAACGCCCTGGTGGTCTGGCTGCTGACCGGCTTTTTCGGGGCCGCCTATTTCCTGATCCCCGAGGAAGCCGAGCGCGAGATCCATTCGCCTTTCCTGGCCTATCTGCAGCTGTTCATCCTAGTGGCGGGCACGGCAGGGGCGGTTGCCACGTATCTGTTCAACCCGTGGCAGGGCAATTACTTCGTCGGCACCCAGGGGCGCGAGTTCCTGGAACAGCCCACCTGGGTCAAGGTCGGCATCGTCGTGGCTGCGCTGATCTTTCTGTATAACGTCTCGATGACGGTGCTAAAGGGCCGCAAGACCACGATCAGCACGATCCTTCTGATCGGGCTGTGGGGATTGGCTCTGCTGTTCCTGTTCGCCTTCTACAACCCCGCGAACCTGGGCCTGGACAAGCAATATTGGTGGTATGTGATCCACCTGTGGGTCGAAGGCGTTTGGGAACTGATCATGGCCTCGATCCTAGGTTTTCTGATGCTGAAGCTGACGGGCGTTGACCGCGAGGTCGTCGAGAAATGGCTGTATGTCATCGTCGCCACCGCGCTGTTTTCGGGCATCCTGGGCACCGGGCACCATTACTTCTGGATCGGGATGCCCGCATACTGGCAGTGGATCGGCTCGATCTTCTCCTCCTTCGAGGTGGTGCCGTTCTTCGCGATGATGGCCTTTGCTTTCGTAATGGTCTGGAAGGGCCGGCGCGACCACCCGAACAAGGCGGCCCTGCTGTGGTCCCTGGGCTGCGCCGTGCTGGCCTTCTTCGGCGCGGGGATCTGGGGCTTCCTGCACACGCTGCACGGGGTGAACTATTACACTCACGGCACGCAGGTCACCGCCGCCCACGGGCACCTGGCCTTCTATGGCGCTTATGTTTGCCTCAACCTGGCGCTGTTCTCCTATGCCATGCCGATCCTGCGCAGGCGCGATCCCTATAACCAGGTGCTGAACATGGCGTCCTTCTGGCTGATGTCGGGGGGTATGCTGTTCATGACCTTCACCCTGACCTTCGCGGGCACGGTGCAGACCCATCTGCAACGTGTTCTGGGCATGGGCTACATGGAGGTGCAGGACCAGCTGGCGCTGTTCTACTGGATGCGCTTCGGGTCGGGCGTCGCCGTGGTGCTGGGTGCGATCCTGTTCATCTATGCCCTGTCCTTCACACGCCGCGAAGTCGTGCGCCCCGGCCCGGTCGAACGCAAACGCCTGGCCAACAACCCCGACCAAATCGCTGCGGAGTGACGACGATGGATGGAAGCTTCAACACAAGGGGAACTGATGCCCCCTTCTACTTGCCCCAGGCCGACGAATGCGACATCTTCGCCGCGGCTTATGCTAGGAACCTGCCCCTTCTGCTGAAAGGCCCTACTGGCTGCGGCAAGACCCGCTTCGTGGCCTATATGGCAGCGCGCCTGGGTCGACCGCTTTACACGGTCGCCTGCCACGACGACCTGTCGGCGGCCGACCTGATCGGGCGATACCTGCTGAAGGGCGGCGAGACCGCCTGGGTGGACGGCCCGCTGACCCGCGCGGTCCGCGAAGGTGCGATCTGTTATCTGGACGAGGTGGTCGAGGCCCGCAAGGACGTGGCCGTGGTCCTGCACCCGCTGACCGACGACCGCCGCATCCTGCCCATCGACCGCACGGGCGAGGAATTGCAGGCGGCTCCCGGCTTCATGCTGGTGGCAAGCTATAACCCCGGCTACCAGAACATCATGAAGACGCTGAAGCCGTCCACGCGGCAGCGGTTCCTGTCGGTGGAGTTCACCTTCCCCAGACCCGAACACGAAATCCCGGTCGTGGTGCGCGAAAGCGGGCTGGATGCCGACCGCGTATCCCTGCTGGTGCGGCTGGCCAACAAGCTGCGCGGGCTGAAGGGCCAGGATCTGGAGGAAGGCGTGTCCACCCGTCTGGTCGTCTATGCCGCGACCCTGATCGCGGGCGGCATGTCGATGGACCGCGCCATCCGCGCCGCCATGATCGAACCCCTGACCGACGATGCCGACATCCGCGCCGGATTGATGGATCTGGTCGTCGCGGTGATGGGCTGACGCCATGGGCCATATCGAGATCGCCCCCTGGGAACCCGAGGAAAGCGTCGGCAAGATCTGGCACTTCCTGGCCTCGCGCATGGATCCGCCGCGCCGCTATCCCGATGCGGCGGTGCGCTTCGACGACATGCGCGGGCGCATCGTCGTGCTGTTCCGCGGGCTTGGCGGGGCGGCCGATGTGGACCTGAAGCCGGTGGCCGACCAGGCCTGCCGGCACCGCATATCCCTGCGCCGCAAGCTAGCCTTCGAGACCGAACACCTGGCCCGCGCCAGCTTCGACGGCGGATCGTTGCGCCTGCCGGTGGACTTGGCGGTCTTTCCCGACAGGGCCGACAACGAGGCGCTGTTCCTGTGGCTGGCCGCCGCCTCGGCCCATGCGCCGGATTTCGTGTCCCAGGAGGATCCCTTCCTGGCCGACTTGGCCGCGATCCGCGCAGGCCAGGCAATGACACAGGCGACGCTGCAATCCGCACCCGGCCTGCGCCCCGTCTGGACGCGGCTTTGCGCGGCCCATCTGGCCGACCGCATCCGCCCGAACCTGTCGGGGGCCGAGGCGGGCGTCGAAGGTCTGGTCCGGCATCTGCTGGGCGATCCGGTCCGGGTTCACGCGGGGCTTCTGGCAGGTCTGGGCAGTCCCCCCATCCACTGGCGCGCGCCGCGCGGATACCGGCCCATGCTGCCCGTGCCCATGTGGCCCGACCTGCGCGGGTTGACCAGTGGCATCGCCTCCGAGGTGGCCAGCCTGCCCACCGGCGGCGAACCCGAGGAAACCGGCGACGGCACCGCCCGCAAGACGCGGCGGATCAAGGCCGACCAGGCCGAGCGCAAGGACAGTCTGATCCTCTACAAGTTCGAGGCCATGCTGACTTGGGCCGAGATGTTGAACATCAATCGCCGGGTGGAAGACGACGATCTGGATACGGCCAAGAAGGCCGCTGAGGACCACGAGGAAATCGTGCTGGGCCAGATCAGCAAGGCGCCGGCGACCAAGCTGAAGCTGCACCTGGATCTGGCACCCGAAGATGTGGACCGCGAACGAGTCGCGGGCAAGCACACCTATCCCGAATGGGACGCGCGGGGCGGCGTCTGGATGTCTGATCATTGCCGCGTCCTGGCAGCCCCCGTCGAGCCCGCGCCTGATTACGCGGGTATCACCGACCCCGCCGCCCGCCGCCGGATCGACGCGGTGCGCCGCCAGTTCCAGGCCCTGCGCCCGGCGCGCCTGATCCGCCATGCCCAGCCCGACGGCGACGACCTGGATCTGGACGCGACGCTGCGATCCGTCACCGATCTGCGTGCCTCGGGTCGCGGCAGCGACCGCATCTGGCGCCAGGCCCAGCCGGAAAACCGCGACTTGGCGGTGTCGATCCTGCTGGACGTATCGCGTTCGACCGAAAGCGCCGTGACCGGCCGTCCCGTCATCGATATCGAACGAGAGGCGCTGACCGCGCTTGCTTGGGGCCTGGACGCCTGCGGCGACCGCTTCACGATCCAGGGCTTTTCCTCGCTCAAGCGCGACCGGGTCTGGATCCACGACTGCAAGTCCTTCGACGAACCCATGACCCGAAGGACCGAGGCGCGCATCCACGCCCTCCGCCCGGGCTTCTATACCCGGCTGGGCGCGGCGATCCGCCATGCCTCGGCAGGTCTTGCCAAGGAGGGCCGGTCGCGGCGGCTGATGATCGTCATCACCGACGGCAAGCCCAACGACCTGGACCACTACGAAGGCCGCCACGGGATCGAGGACAGCGCCATGGCCGTGCGCGAGGCGCGGCGGGCGGGTCATGCGGTCTTTGGCATCACCATCGACAAGGGCGCGCAAAGCTGGTTCCCGCGCATCTTCGGCCAAGGCGGCTTTTCCGTGATCCGCGATCCCGACCGGCTGATCGGCACCTTGCCTCAGATCTATCGCCAGTTGGTGATGTAATGGACCTGGACGACCTGCCGGGCGAACTGATCATGTGGATCCTAATCGGTTCCGAGATCCTGGTCTTTGCGGCAGGCATCACGGCGATGTCGGCCATGCGCCTGACCGATCCGGCGGGGTTTGCCGACGCGCAGGCCATGCTGGACGGGCGGATGGCCGCGCTGAACACGGTCGTACTGGTCACGTCCGGCCTGTTCGCCGCACGCGCCGAACGCGCGGCGCACGCGGGCAACCGGCGCGGCGCGCGGCGCAACCTGATGTTGGCGACCTTGGGCGGGGTGATCTTCCTCGTGGCGAAGGGGTTGGAATACGCGCATGACCTGTCGACGGAGATCGGGATCGACACGCATCCCTTCTTCACCTTCTATTTCCTGCTGACCGGGTTTCACGCCGCCCATGTGATCGCAGGCGTGGCGGTGCTGGCCCTGGTGGCCGTGCGCGTCCGCCCCGAGCCCGTGCAGGCCGGGGCGATGTTCTGGCACATGGTCGATCTGATCTGGGTGCTGATCCTGCCGCCGATCTATCTGCTGATGTGAGGGCGTGATGACCGACAGGCTGACCCGCAACTGGCTGCTGCTGATCGCCCTGATCCTGGCGACAACAGGACTGGCGACCCAGGATGGGGGGATCGCCGCCGCGGGCCTGCTAGCCCTGGCCTGGGCCAAGTCGCGCGCGATCCTGGGCGGGTTCCTGCACCTGGACCGCGCGCCGGAATGGCTGTCGGCCTTCCTGGTGCCGCTAGGGCTGTGGCTGGCCTTGGTCTGGGGACTGGCTGCGGTCAGATGACCTTGCTCATGGCCCCGAACGCGTCGGCCTGGGCCAGATCCTGCAGCCGTGATACCGATGCGATGGCGGCGCTTGACTGGTTCACCCGCACGCCCAACTCGCGCAGCTTGGCAAAGGCGCGGGACAGGCTTTCGGGCTTCATGCCCAGCCGGCCCGCGATCAGCCCCTTGTCATAGGGCAGCACCACGGTCGCGCTTTCCGCGCCCTCGGGGCACAGTTCCAGCAGGAACTCCGCGACCCGCTGCGCGCCCGACCGGGCCTTCAGCTGCTCGATCTGCTCGACCAGGCCCTGCAGGTGCAGGAAGGTCGCGGACAGGATGGAAATCGCGGCCTCAGGCCGGGTTTGCAGCATGTCGAGGAAGGCCCGCGCAGGCACGGCGATCAGATCGCAGGCAGTCGTCGCCTCGGCCGACACGGGATAGGCTGCGCGGCGCAGGGCGATCGGCTCGCCGAAACTTTGGCCACGCGTCATCACGCCCACCACCGCCTCGGCCCCGTTGGGTGCGATACGGTACAGCTTCATCCAGCCATCCGCGACGATATGGATCGCATGGGCGTCGTCGCCATGCTGGAACAGCACCTGCCCGCGCCGCAGCCGGACGACATGGGCCGCATCCAGCAGCCCGTCGCTTAGTTCCGGCGGCAGGGTGGCGAAAAGCCGCGACTGGCAGGCGATCTGGCGGTGCGCGGCAGACAGTTTCAGGCTCATCGGAACGATCCTTCCTGAAAAAGAAAGCCGGGGTGCGGTGGAGGCCGCCGCCCCGGATTGGCTATGGGGCGGCGAGTGCCGCCCCGTCGGGAAAAAGGTTTACTGAACCTGTGCGATTTCCGCATCCATGCGCTCGCGCGCCTTTTTCGACATCTTGGCAGTCTTGGCGGCTTCCAGGTTCGCAGGCGCGTCGCCTACCTGGATCAGGCCGACCATGCCCATCGCGAAATGCGGGGTGCATTTGACACCGTAAAGGCCCGGCTCGCTCACAGTCAGCGAATATTCCTCGTTGATCTTGCTTTTGAAGGTCTCGACGCCCTCGGGCAGAATGTCCTGGATCGCCTCGACGTTGTGGCTCTTGTCGGTGGGGACGAAGTGGATCACGTCGCCCGGCTCGGCTTTCACATAGGCGGGTTCGAACACCATCATTCCGGCTTCGCCCTTATTCAGCATCTTGACCTCGTGTTCGGCCGCGAAAGCAGTGCCAGCCAGGACGAGGGCAAGGGCAGGGGCTGCAAGGAAGAGTGCGCGTTTCATCTGTTATCTCCTGAGGCTGCGGATCGATTGTTGAACCCGCTGGTCAGGAATTAGCGCCCCGGCGCCTGCTCCACTTTGACATAACGCAAAGAGCGAGGCTATTAATCCGAAGGATCGGCGATGCGCGCTAGGCCCTCGGCATCAGTCACGGTCAGCTTCTGCCGCCCGCCTTCGACCAGGCCCTGCGCCTCCCAGGACGACAGCAGGCGTGACACGGTGTGCAGCGTGGTGCCCGTCATCTCGGCGATGTCCTGGCGGGTGATGGGAAAGTCGATCCGGGTGCCGGTGGCCTCGATTCGACCGGCCTTTTCGGCCAGGCGCAGCACCGCATGGGCCACGCGGCGCTCGACCTCCTGGGTGGACATCTCGCGCAGGCGGGTATGAGCCTCGTCCAGGCGCTGCCCGATCGTCTGCATGGCATTGATGGCGAGGCGCGGGTTGTTTTCCACCACCGCGTCCCAGTCGGCCATGGGCCAGCCCACGACGATGGATTCGACAGCGGCGCGCGCAGTGCCAGGATAGTCGGGGCGGGCCAGGGCGCGGGCAAAGCCGAACAGGTCGCCCGGATGAACGACGCGGACCATCACCTGCTGGCCGTCAGGCGTGACCTGCGTCACCTTCAGCCGCCCGTGCAGCAGCAGGTAAAAGGCGACCGCCTCGGCGCCTTGTTCGAAAACAAGGCCCCCTGGCAGGACGCGGCGCGGCGTGGCGCGGGCCATCAGACGTGCAAGCGCCGCCGGGTCCATCTGCCGGAACAGGGGCAGGTTGCGCACCTGGGATACGTCAATTGCCACGTCTTGCGCCTTCACCATGGGTCTCTCCATGTGTGCCGCAAAACGGAGTGGGGCGCAAAGCTTTCGAGAATATCGGTCAGCCTGCCACCTCTCTGACAAGACGAAAACCAAGGTTGGCGGGGGGCACGCCCACGGAACAGCCGCCCGATTTCGGATCACGGACGAAATCGGCCACGGCGGCGCGGTGCAGCCCCTCGACGATGAAGATACCGCAGGTCTCGTCCTGCCGCTGGATCCGACCCGCCGCGTCCAGATCGACCCGGCGCAGGCAGGTCGAGGTCCATTCCCAGACCGAGCCCCCGATGTCGCGGATACCGCGCGAATTGACGTTCAGGCTGCCCACCGGGCGGAGCTCCCGGTCCAGGTCGCGGCTGCGGGCCGCGTCGGCCGCATATTCCGCCAGCCACAGGACGGCCGGGTTGTCGGGATCGGCTTCCACGCCAAGCGCATCGTCGCGAAACATCTCGGCCGCGGCAAAGGCCCATTCGGCATCGGAAGGCAGCCGCCAGGTCTGGTTGGTTCGTTCCGACAGCCATTCGGCAAAGGCCACCGCGTCCAGCCAACTGATCCCCGTCACCGGCAGATTGGGCCGATCAGTAGGACCGCCGGCGGGCAGGCAGGCGCCTGCCGCCACGCAGTCCAGCCACTGCCCGGTGCTGACGGGGGTTTCCATGATCTCGATCGGGGCGGGAAGCTGCGTGGTCTGCACGGGGGCGTCGGTGGCCCGGCCATCCCGGCGCCAGTCGCCGTCCAACCGGTGCGCGAAGGGCTGCGGGTCAAGCCGCACCATCCGAGGCAGGTCCACAGGGGGTTCGCGGTCCTGGGGCCACAGGGTCAGGCCAAGCGCACCGGCAACGGCCCCGGCCAGCATGAAGGCAGTCGCGTGCATGTCCTTCGCTCCGGTTGGGGAAAGGGATGGACCGCCCCTGCGGCTGATGCAGGGGCGGCATGGGCCGGGGCCGCGTCAGACGGCGGCGGGGGCCAGAACCTGCTTCATCAGGTCGTCGTTCCATTGACCCTTCACGACCACATGGGCTGCGGCGCCAAGCTCGAAGGCCTCGATCAGGTTATGGTTCACATAGGCATAGATGCCCGGCTGCTCGAAGGTATAGACCATCAGACAGGCCGTGCCGCCGGGAACAAGCCAGGTTTCCAGACCGGTTTCGGGCGGGTTGTTGAACTTGCCCGTGGCCCAGACGTAATCGCCATGCCCGCCGATCAGATGCGGCCGGGTGTCCCGGTTGGCCTGGCTGTGGACGAAGGCCACCGTTTCGCCGACATTCGCGGTCATCGCCTTGTCGCCGGTCAGCGCGCCCACCCCGCCGTTGAAGACCACATGGGTTGGCGTCAGGGTCTTCATGACGGTCACGACATCCTCGTAACTTTCGCCGGGGCTGGCATAGGTCTTCCAGCTGCCCGCCTCGTCGCGCGGGACATAGAAGTCCTGCTCGCCGATGTAGTAGACCTTGTCATAGCTGACCAGCTTGCCGTCGCGGTCCTTCAGCCCGTCGCGCGGCAGCACCATGATGGCGCCGTTCATGCCCGACACGACGTGCCATGCCACCATGCCCGGAGGGGCGCAGTGATAGACGAAGACGCCCGGCTTGGTGGCCTTGAAGCGCAGCACGCAGCGTTCGCCGGGGTTCACCTGGGTCAGCGCGCCCCCGCCCAGCGCGCCGGTGGCGCTGTGGAAGTCTATGTTGTGCATCAGCTCGTTCGTGGGCGGGTTGATCAGGGTCAGTTCGACATAGTCGCCTTCATGGACCACCATCAGCGGGCCGGGAACGGTGCCGTTGAAGGTGGACGCCCAGTATTCCGCGCCGCTGTCATCCAAGGCGATCTTCTTCTCGATGATGTTCATCTCGAACTCGACCACCTTCGGGCCGCCGGTCGCGACTTGCTCGTGGGCGTGGACAAAGGGAGGATCGACCAGGTCGACCTTGACGCGCGGCAGGCTGTCCACATCCACTGCGGCGGCGGGGGTCAGCACCTTGGCCGCATCCGCGGTTTCGGCGGCGGCGATGCGCACTTGGCTCAGTGCGCCGGCGATGGCGACGCCGGCCAGGATCGTGCGGCGACTGACGGACAGGTTGGTCATGGCTGGTTTCCCTCATACTCGATGACTGGTGCGACCCGGTTCAATCCGGTTGAGTGAATACTGCCATGCCGGTGGCGCCGGGACGTTGTGCTGGAACAAGCAACTGCGTCCCATTCGCGCCGATGCTTGCGCCACCGCAAAGAGCGGGCGCATTTGCGGCCTATCGCTGGGAAAGGCGATGGAAAGGAACCCTTCGATGCCCGACACCAAACGTCCTCGAATCCCCCGCGGTCTTGCCAAGGATGGGGCCGCGCTGTGGTCCTATGGCTTCCGGCCCTTCTTCCTGGGCGGTGCCATCTGGGCGGTGGCCGCGATGGCCCTGTGGATTGCCGCGCTGATCCACGGCCTGCCTCTGGGCGGCGACTATGGCCCCGCCCAGTGGCACGCGCACGAGATGGTCTTCGGCTTTGCCCCGGCAGTGCTGGCAGGCTTCCTGCTGACCGCGATCCCGAACTGGACCGGATGCCTGCCGGTATCGGGCCGGGCGCTGATCGGGCTGGCCTCGGTCTGGGCTGCCGGGCGCGCCGTCATGGCCGGGGCGGCATTGACCGGCCCCTGGCTTGCGGCGCTGATCGACTCCGCCTTCCTGCCCCTGGTGCTGGCGATGGCAGCCCGAGAGATCGTCGCCGGCCGCAAGTGGAACGACCTGAAGGTCCTGGGCGGGGTCGCGGCGATCATGGCGGGCAACCTCGGCTTTCACGGTGCGGTGCTGCTGGGCGGCCATCCTGGCGCCTGGCTGCGCGCGGCGGTGGCCGGCTATGTGCTGCTGGTCCTGATCATCGGCGGGCGCATCATCCCCAGCTTCACACGCAACTGGCTGGCCCGGCAGGGCGCGGGCGCGATGCCCGTGGCCTATGACCGCTTCGACATGGGGGTGATCGCCCTGTCGGCCCTGGCCCTTGCCATCTGGACCCTGGCGCCAGAATCGCGGCTGGCGGCCTTTGCCTGCGCAGTTGCGGGTGTCCTTAACGGCGCCCGGCTGGTTCGGTGGCGTGGACTGGCGGTGAGAAGCGAGTCGCTGCTGTTCGTGCTGCACGCGGCTTACGCCTTCGTGCCACTGGGGTTCCTGGCGCTTTCGGCGGCGGGGATGGGCCTGCTGATGCCGGCCTCGGCGCTGCATGTGCTGAGCGTGGGGGTGATCGCCACGATGATGCTGGCGGTGATGACGCGAGCGACGCGGGGCCATACCGGCCAGGCGCTGACCGCATCGCGGTGGACCGCATTGTCCTATATGTGCCTGTTCGCCGCGGCCCTGGCGCGGCCGATGGCGGATCTGACAGGCCTCGTCGGCTTGATGGAGGCGTCCGGTCTGCTGTGGATCGCGGCCTTCGGTCTGTTCGTCGCCGAACATTTGGGGATGCTTCTGCGGGTGCGGCGGAAGGCCAAGGCCGCGATGGCCTGACGCAAGCAAGATCAGAACGCCCGCACCTCGATCCTGTCGGGCGTCCAAAGCGGGTCCCACGTCAGCGCCACGCTGGCTTGGGTCACGCCCGCCACCCCAAGCACTGCGGCCTGGGCCCCTTGGCGCAGCATCTCGGACAGGGGGCAGCCGCGGGTCGTCGTCGTCATGGTGATAGAGACACGGCCGCCCTGGACGGTCACTCCATAGATCAGGCCCATGCTGACGATTTCGCGTCCGGTTTCCGGGTCCACCACCTGCCGCAGAGCGGCGGTCACCGCTTGCTGCAGGTCATCCATGATGCACCGCGCGATCCGGGCCGCCTGAACGGATCAGCAGCCGATAGGACATGCCGTCAGGGGCAAGGTTGCCAGCCCATTCATGTCCGCGCTGTGCAAGCTCGGGAAACAGGAACATCGGTTCGCGGTCCAGCAGCGCAAACAGAACCTCGCCTGCCTGCATTCCCGCAAGCGTTTCAAGGATGCGCACCATGGGTTCGGGCGGCATCAGGCCCGCAAGATCCAGCACATGCGACGGATCGGGCCACAGGGCAGCGCCCGGTGTTGATCCCGGGGCAAGGCCGGGGTCCAAGACGGCATCCTCCAGCGGTGCAAAGACCACCTCCCATGCCCCGTCGGGCCGGCGGCGGTCGCTGACGCCGAAGCCGCGATTTGCCATCACGCTGAACAAGGGTGCCGGTCGGAACGGTGCGATCAGGCGCAACGATTGTCCGGGCTGCAACCGGTCGGTGGCCTCCATGATGGCGGCGAAAGGCTCTTCTCCGCGCGCAAGCTGGGGGCGGACATCAAGTTCAAGCGGGCAGGGCGTGGTCATCGGACGAACTCCGCAAAGGGACGGGAAGAACAAGGGGCGGCAGATGGTCGGGCAGGCGCGCCGGATCGAGATGGCGCAGGCGGCGGATGGCAAGAAGTTCACGGGTCAAACCCAAGACTGCAACCAGAAGGATCATCGCCGACACTTGGAACAGCAGGGGATGTCCCACAGCTATAGCAAACGTCCCGCCGGCCACGCCCGTGGCCCAAAGGCCCAGGCAGCGTCCGGCAAAGCGGGCATCGGTCAGATCGGAAACCAGAGGCACCGGGCGTCGTCCGATCTGCGGGGCGAATACCTGGATCCAGGTCAGGAAGGACACGATCTTGACCATCTGCGCCAGCGTCAGCGTCGAAAGCCAGCCCACAAGGGCCAGAAACATCGCAGCTTCGGCCCAGGCGGCGCCCCAGCGAAAGGTAGGCACCATCAAGGCTGCCGACATGGCAAGGCAGATCATGGCCGCGCGACTCCATCGCATGTTCACCTCGGTCTGGAGGCGGTGACGGCTGCGCCACAGGCGAAGCATCTCGACCAGATAAAGGCCGGCGGTCACGGCACCTGCTACAGCGACCAGAAGGCCCAAGGGCAGCCTAGGCCCCCTGGCCAGGATCGACCCCGCCAGTCCAAGCACCAGCACCACGACAAGGGCCGCCATCCCAAACACCGCCTTGCGCAGGGGGCCGTCACGATCGGGCGCCAGCAGGAACATAGCGAACAGCTTGTAGCTGACCCCGAAGGCCGCAAGCGTCAGAAAGCCCCCCGTGCCCAACAGGACGTGTAAGGGCAATGCATCAGGAATGAAGACGGGCAACAGGTTGTATCCTGCCAGCGTCAGGGCCATTGCCGTTCCCGTGCCCCACAGTCCCGCAAGCGCGATCAGGGCCAGGGCAACCATCCGCACTTCGGCCTGTCGAAGGCCTTGCCCGGCAAGAAGCGTCGGCACAAGCATCACCGCCGTCAGGCCGAACCCTGCCACCACGACCGCAGGCGCCAGCCCAAGCAAGTTCTGCCCAAGCACCCAACCGTCCATTGACAGGAACCCGGCAGCCAGCATCGCGGTGCCCAGGCCTGTCAGCAGCAGCGCGGGCAGGGACAGCCCCGGCATCTTCAGTGGCCGCGCACACAAGACCGGCGTGAACTGGATCAGCGCGCCGATCATCATCTGGCACAGCCAGCCAAGCGCGAACAGGTGCACGGTTGCCATAGCAGTGCCCGCAGCCCAGCCTCCGGGCCCCGCCAGCCCCACCGCTGCAAAGCCCAGCGAGGCGATCAAACAACACAGCGCCGAGGCGAACCAAGCCATTGTCCAACGTGCAATCTGCTTGCCGATCATGACACCTCCGGCGAAAGTCCGAAACCGCATTATGGCCTTTAATGCCTGCACGTCTTTGCGGCTGGTCAAAGATCGGCACGTGATCGCAAGGGCAGGGGCAGAGCTCTAACGAGACATATGAAGTATCGGATCACCACCCGCAGGCACGTGCAGGTTGTCTCTTGAGCTTCAGGCAGCCAACCGTCAGAGCTACTGAATTAGACGCAGTTCGGGATCAAGCCAGATCTTTGGCGAGCTGCAGTGCATGAGGACGATACTCGGCTATCCTCCTCGACGATGCAAATAGAGGTCTCTTTTTCCGATACATACAACTCGGCATAATGCTTCCTGCTGCGCTTCTTCCCTGGCCCTTTTGGCTGCTTCACTCATGCCTCATTCCATTATAAGGCCAAAGCGCAGCACCTCATGACGAGCGAGATAGGAAGTGGGCGCAAGCCGAGTACGCCATCTAGAGCCTAGACCGCCGACGAATGACTGGTCGGCGCGGCCGTATAGGCGTCCAGCATATTGGCGACCATGCGCGCAAGCGGCCGGCCTTCTGGCGTGATCCTCAATCCCCAGGGGCCAAGCTGGACCATGTTGCCGAATTGCGCGACAAGGGGATCGAAGGCCTGCTGCAACTGGGCGGGCGTCAGGCCGTAGTCGCGGGCCATTTCCGCCGCATCCACCCGGAAATCGCACATCACCTGCTCGATCATCCGGCCTCGCCACAGATCCTCGGGCGTGAAGGCATGGCCCCTGGCATGGGGCAGGCGACCCTCGCGGATATGGGCGGTATAGGCGCCGGTCGCGGGGGCATTCTGCGCGTAGCCCTGCGGGAAGCGGGAGATTGAGGATGCGCCAAGGCCCAGCAGAACCTGCGCCCCGTCGTCGGTATAGCCCTGGAAGTTGCGCCGCAACCGGCCCGCCTTTTGCGCAACCGCCAGCCCGTCGCCAGGGCGCGCGAAATGGTCGATGCCGATCTCGGCGTAACCATCGGCCACGAATAGGTCGCGGGCGGTGTTGAACAGGGTCAGCCGATCCTCGTTGCCGGGCAGGGCGTCCTCGGGGATCATCACCTGGCGCTTGGACATCCAGGGCACATGGGCATAGCCATACA
>NZ_BNCL01000021.1 GCF_014656455.1 Paracoccus aerius | reverse complement strand
CGTCGCGATATTGGTAAAGTTGATAAAGGCCCCACTGGCCCAGCCGCCGGAACGGCGTCTTCCAGCCCTCGTGGGGAAGTTCGGTGTTGAAGATCGGCAGGTCGGGCACCTTTTCGCCTGCCACCAGCTGCGCCATGCGCCGCCCCGCCATTGCGGAATACATCACGCCGTTGCCGCCATAGCCCAGTGAGTAGAAGGCTCCCGGCAGATCGGGCAGTCCGGTGATGCGGGGCATCATGTCGTGGCTGACATCGACCCAGCCCCACCAGCTGTAGTCCAGCTCGATCCCGCGCAATGCGGGAAACTTGCGGGCCATGCCTTCGCGCAATCCATTCAGGTGGGCTGGATTTGCCGCGTCGCGCCCTGTGATCGCCGCGCGCGATCCGATCTGCAACCGATTGTCTGGGAGCAGGCGGTAATAATGACGCAGCGTGCGGGTATCCGTCAGCGGCGACATGGTCCGGATGCCTACGGCCTCCAGTTCCGACGGAGTCAGGACACGCGTGACGATGCTGTTCGACATGATCGGCATAAGGCGGTCGCGAAGGCGGCCGTGCAGGCTGCGGGTGGCATAGGCGGCGGTGGCTACGGCCACCCGGCGGGCGCGGACTATACCGCCCGGCGTGCGCAGATGGTGGACGCCGTTCTTGATCTCCCATCCCTGCACGGGACTGTCGGGATGCACGGTGGCCCCCAGTTCGCGGGCCACGCGCAGATATCCGAAGGCCAGCTTTGCGGCGTGGATGCTGACGCCGTCGGCTTCCCACATCGCACCATGTGCTTCCTGGTCGCGCACTGCGTTGGCGAACAGCTCGCTACGCGACAGCATCCGGGCATCGTAGCCGAAGGTGTCGCGCAACAGCTTCGCCTCGGCCTCCAGCGTCGGCATGACGCTGGCCTTGTGAGCGATGTAGTAGTGGCCGCCATCCTGCGGATCGCACTGGATGTCGTGATCGCGCAGCAGGCCGCGGAACAGCGCGAACGCCTCGACCATCTCGGCATGCATCTCGCGGGCGACATCGAGGCCCCACCGCTGGATCCACTGGCTGCGCTTGAGCCGACCAGCGCTGATCTGGGCTTGTCCGCCGTTGCGGGTCGAACAGCCGTAGGCGACGCCGTTGGCCTCCAGCACGGTGGCCTTGATGCCATGCTCCTTGGCCAGGTGGATGGCCGTCGACAGCCCGGTATAGCCCGACCCGATCACCGCGACATCGACATCCATGTCGCGTGTCACGGGGCCGTCGCCCTCGGGCGCGGGACCGGCGGTGCCGATCCAGTAGGTCGGGGCATAGTCGCTGCCCGGACCGATCACCCGTGCGGTCATCGGGTCATAAAGGGGGTCGAAGGGCGCCGACCCGCGCGCGGGTATGGACTGCATGGCGGTCATTTTGCGGCGACGGCGGGGCGTTGCTTGCGGATGGCCTGCTTCTCCACGATCTGGCCATCGCGGAACCGGAACAGGTCGGCGCCCTGCACCTCGGTCCGGGTGCCGTCAGGGTTGGTGGCGCGGAAGGTCCACTGGCTGACGCCGCGGGTGCCGTCCTCGGACACGAAGTGGCTGTGGTCGGCCCACTGCACGTCGGGCAAGGCGGTCCAGACGCCCTCGAAGGCCTTGGCGATGGCCGCGCGGCCTTCGATCTTGTTGCCGTATTCGTGGTCACCGGCGACCGTGTAGAAGACGCAGTCGTCGGCAAAGTGGGTCATGACACCGTCGATGTCGTGGCGGTTGAAAGCGTCGAAGGTGGCCTTCAGATCATCTGCGGTCAGGGTGCGGGTCATGGGAAACTCCTTGGTCAGTAGCCCAGCACGGCCGGAAGCCAGAGGGCGATTTGCGGGAACAGGGCGATGATGAAGATCGCAACTGTCGAGGCGACGGCGAAGGGAAGCGCGGTGACGCTGATCCGTTCGATGCTTTCGCCCGAGATGCCAGAGGCGATGAACAGGTTCTCGCCCAGCGGCGGTGTCTGGAAGCCGACCGACAGCGTGCAGATCATCACGATGCCGAAGTGGATCGGGTCGATGCCAACCATGTAGGCCACCGGCAGCATCACCGGGACCAGGATCATGATCGCGGCCAGTGTCTCCATGAACATCCCGACAATCAGCAGCATGCCGATGATCAGCGCCCAGATGGCATAGGGATTAGTGGTCAGGCTAAGGATGCCGCCTGCAATGATGCCGGGCACATTGTTCTCGACCAAGATCCGGCCAAAAATCGTGGCGGCGAACAGAACCAGCAGCACGCGACCTGCCAACCACGTCGTTGCTTCTAGAGCCTTGAACACCTCCGCAATGTTCAGTTCGCGATAGATGAAGAGACCGACGAACAGCGTGTAGAAGATAGCAACAATGGCAGCTTCGGTCGGTGTGAACATCCCGGTATAGATGCCGCCCAGGATCACGACCGGCGCCATCAGTGCCCAGAAGCCCTGGTAGCAGGCACACATCACCTTGCGCAGCGACAGCGGCTCGGACGAACCGTGATAGCCGCGGCGCTTGCAGCGGACATAGTTCATCAGCAGCAGGCCGCCCGCCATCACCGCGCCCGGCAGGAAGCCGGCGATGAACATCTTGGAGATGGACACCGACTGGAACTGGCCGTGCGCCTCGACGGCGGCGGGATCGGGCGCGATGCCCATGGCCGAGATGCCGAAGATGATCATTGGGATCGAGGGCGGGATGACAATGCCCAGACCCCCTGCCGCCGCTGTGGCCGAGGCCGCATAGTCGCGGCCATAGCCATTGCGGATCATGCCGGGGATCATCAGCATTCCTACCGCTGCCGTGGTGGCGGGCCCAGACCCCGAGATTGCGCCGAAGAACAGACAGGCCATGATGGTGGCTGCTGACAGACCGCCGGTGAAGGGGCCGGCCATGCTTTCGGCGACGTTGATCAGGCGCCGCGACAGACCTGCGGCTTCCATCAGCGCGCCGGCCAGGATGAAGGACGGCAGCGCCATCAGCGGGAAGGACCCCACCGAGGACCAGGCCATCTGGACCATCTTGATCGGGTTATCGCCCAGGTAATACATCGCGGCCAGGGCAGCGACGCCAAGCGCTACGGTGATCGGTGCGCCCAGCACCATCAGCAGGGCAAAGCTGCCGAACAGGACTTCGACGACATGCTCGTTCATTTTGCGTGGCTCCGCTGATAGGCGCGCATCTCGTCTTCAGCCAGTTCCAGGGCCTGCTCAACCTCGACCTTGTCCGGATCGCGCGGGTCGATGCCCATGACCAGCTTGAGGTAGTTCACCTGCAGAATGCGGATCGTCATCAGCGCGAAGGCGATGGGCAGGGCCATGTAGACATAGCGCATCTCCCACCCCAGGGTCTGGGCTTTCACGAAGGGCTTGAGGCGGCTGATGAACTGGACGGCGTGCCAGATGAAGACGACGTTGAAGAGGATCCAGAACAGATCGCCAATCGCCTCGATGATCCGCGCGGTTTTGCGCGGCATCATGTTGAGGTGGAACGTCACCCGATTGTGCGCCGCCATGCGCGCCGCATAGGACGCGCCGAAATAGGCGAACCAGACGAATAGAATGACGGACAGTTCCTCGATCCAGGTGATCGAGAACCCGAAAAGCTGACGGGCTACGATTTGCACGAACAGAAGCGTCACGAAGACGGCCAGCAGCGCGCGGCAGACATAGCTTTCAAGCTGATCGAGATGTTTCCAGAATGCGGGCATGCATGGGTCTCCGGTGGTGGCAATCCAAGATGACACGAAGGGCCGCGGACTGACCGCCGCCAAACATCCGTCACTGCACCGGATCACGACCCAGAGAGGTCAGCACATTGTTCAAGACTTCGACGCCGCCGATCTGATCATAGAACTTGGGCCAGACGGTCGATGTGGCGAGGTCAATGAATTCCTTTTCGTCGTCGGCAGGCTCGGTGATTTCCATACCCCGTGCGACCAACTCGTCGCGGATCTTGCTTTCCTGCTCGCGCAGGAACGCCGCTGACGCCTGCGTTGCAGCCTGTCCTGCGGCCAGAACCTGTTGCTGCTGTTCTTCGTCGAGGCTTTCAAACAGCGCCTCGCTGATGATCAGAGGTTCGATCGAGAAGATATAGCGCAGGTTGGTGATGTATTTCTGGACTTCATAGAACTTCATCGCATTGACGGTCATGTAGGGGTTGTCCTGCCCATCCACGACCTTCTGCTGCAGGGCCGCGAAGGTCTCGCCCCACGCCATCGGGGTCGGGTTAATGCCCCAACTCTTGTAGGTCTCGATCATGATCTCGTTCTTCGGCACCCGTACGACCAACCCCTGAAGATCAGCGACCGTGGAGATTGGCTTCTTCGAGTTGGTCAGCACGCGAAATCCGGAATAGCCCCAGCCGATAATCCGCACACCCGCATCTTCGATAGTCTGTTCGACCATCTGCTGACCGACCTCGCCCTGTGTGACCTTTTCTGCGTCCTCTTGGCTCAGAATGACATAGGGCAGGGTCAAGGTGCCGACCGAGGGCGAAAACGGCGTGATGTTGTTGATTGCCAGGATCGAGAAATCCAGCGTTCCGGTCGCTGCGGCGGTAACCGTATCCTGTTCGTCGCCAAGCTGGCCGTTCACGAACAGCTTGCCTGTCATCTCGCCGCCGCTTTCCTGTTCAAGCGCCTCGACGAAGGCCTTGCCAAGTGCTTCTTGCGTGCCACCTGCTCCGTCACCTACCGCAATGCGGTATTCTTTCGAAAATGCGGGAAAAGCGGCCATCAGGCAGATGGTGGTTCCGGCAAGCAAAATTCGTGTCGTTTTCATTGGGGCTCCCCTCCCTTGCGCGACCAGCCTCCACCGATCGCATTACGATGCGTAATATTGCCGCAGGCCAAGCAAAGGCATATGTCCAGTTGAGCCGAACTGTAGGTCCAGATGAAAAGCGATATTCCGGTTGATGCGATCTTCCTGCGCCAGGATGCGCCGACCCTTCAGGGCCAGCTTGCTGCCGCGATCGTGCGCGCGATTTTGGAGACGCGGGCGCACCCAGGCACAAGGTTGCCTTCCAGTCGCAAGCTTGCCCAGGGGCTAGGCATTTCGCGCATGACCGTTACGCTGGTTTATCAGGATTTGGTCAGCCAAGGTTATTTGGCGGCCCTGCCACGCTCAGGTATCGCGGTCGCCGCGACCGTGCCGCACCGCCGCGTGAACGTAGAGCCTCAGCCCGTGACGAAGGCACAAACGATGCAATGGTCGCGTTGGCTGTCAGATCATGATCTGCCAAAGCGCGTCATCCGCAAACCCAGCAACTGGCGGGAATATCGCTATCCGTTCATCTTCGGTCAGCCGGACCCAGCGTTGTTCGACCATATCGCCTGGCGGGATTGCGCCCGGCGAGCATTGGGAACACGCGACTTTTCTGACCTTGCCGCCGACCGATACGGCGCGGACGATCCGTTGTTGATCGATTACATCTGCTCAAACACCCTGCCGCGCCGGGGCTTTCACGCCCGGCAAGATGAGGTCCTGGTCACGCTGGGTGCGCAAAACGCGTTATTTCTCGCGACCGAACTGCTGGCCCGTGGCGACCGGCTCGCCGTCACCGAAGAGCCCGGCTATCCCGATTTCGCCGAGACTCTGCGCCGGGCGCGCAGCCCGACTACCTTTTTACCTGTGGATTCTATGGGATTGGATCCGGCAATGTTGCCCTCAAACAGCCGCCTGATCATCATCACGCCCAGTCACCATATCCCCACGGGTGCAACGATGCCGCTTGCCCGGCGACGCGCCCTTCTTCAGCGTGCGGACGATATGGACGCTCTGATCATCGAGGACGATTACGACTTCGAGATGTCCTACCTGGCGCCTCCGGCTCCGGCGTTGAAATCCCTGGATGCCACCGGAAGGGTCATCTATATCGGCAGCTTCTCCAAGTCACTATTCCCAGGGCTGCGGATCGGCTACATGGTCGGACCCGCTCCATTCATCGCGCGCGCACGCGCCTTGCGGGCGATCATGCTGCGCCATCCGCCCAGCCACCTTCAACGGATCACGGCATACTTTCTCGCCTTGGGTCACTACGATGCACATATCGTTCGCTTGAGACAGACGTTGAAGGAACGGCGGCGCATTCTTGAGGAAGCGATTTCCAGAACATCGCTGAGGATCGAAGGCGCTGCAGCGCAGGGCGGATCGAGCGTTTGGCTCAGTGCGCAGGGGACCGACAGCGCTGAACTGGCTGCACGATTGACCGACAAAAGCGTGCTGATTGAGCCGGGCGCGGTTTTTTTCGAAGCTCC
Organism: Paracoccus aerius; assembly: GCF_014656455.1. Taxonomy (GTDB): domain Bacteria; phylum Pseudomonadota; class Alphaproteobacteria; order Rhodobacterales; family Rhodobacteraceae; genus Paracoccus; species Paracoccus aerius. The sequence continues at coordinate 37,746 of NZ_BNCL01000021.1, read as the reverse complement.
GCCATCTCCATGTCCAGTATTCCGACTGGGGTATGCCTCGATTACAGCAGAGTTGATCCCGGAGGGAATAGATCTGATCGATCGGATGGCCCAAGACCTGGCCCAGGCTGGCTGACTGTGTAGCCAACTTCAAAGGAGGGCGCGGTGACCCGCGCCCCGCTGAGTTCAGCGTTCGGACGAGAAGTTGGTTTTCAAGTAGGTCAGAATGACCTTCTTGGTCTGATCATCCGGCTCAACCATGCCCTGCGCTTCGACCATCCAGGTCCACAGCTCGTCCCAGCGGTGATCGGTAACGCGCTGCTGCTTGATGATTTCAGTCGAATGGCACGCAACACACTGATAATAGGTGTCTTCCGCGCCTGGACCGTCCGGCAAGCCACCCAGTTCCACGTTCCCTTCGCCTCCTGTTGCCTCGTCTGAACGGGCCATCAGCGCTGTCATAGGATTCAAAGGATCGGCGCCAGCGGGCCTGCCTGAAAGGGATTTCATCGGATCGGGTGCTGGCGTGGCCAGGGCCAAGCCAATACCAAGCACGAGGGCAGCGGTTGCACCAATGCTGGTGCGGATGAGATGTTTCATGCTGCAACCCTACCCTCAGGCCGTAGCAACAAGTGCAATGCGGTGCTGGATATTGTTGGCATAGCCGCGGGGGTTCCAGACGGGTGACAAGGGCGGTTGACTGATGCCGTCTCCATCAGTGGCACGCGCCCAGATCTCGTAATAGCCCTGCTGCGGAAGGGTCACGTTTGCCCGCCAGCGCTGCCAGGCAAACCGGTTCACGGCCGGTTCGAGCGCCGCTTCTTGCCAAGTCTGGCCAAAGTCGATGGAGACATGCATTGCGCTAACATCGCCCTTACCACACCAGGCATGGCCGCGCACCTCGACCTGTTCGCCTGCCTTCACCTCGGCGCCGGTCTGGGGGAATGTGACAATGGACTTGATCGGCATGTCAGTCAGCACAACCATGTCGCTTTCGGGAACCTCGGTTCCTGGGGCCACCGGATAGGCAGGAATGCGATAGGAATCGCCGGTCATTTTGGCACCGTCATGCTCCTTGTCGCGGATCCAGATCCGGGTCAGATACTTTTGCGAAGCAGAAGCAGGATAGCCTGGTACAATGACTCTCAGTGGAAACCCGTGAAGGGGCGACAGCGGCTCTCCATTCATGGCCCAGGCAAGGATCGCATCACCTTCCATGATCTTCGCAATGGGAGCCCCACGCGAGATGACCTCTTTCTCCTCATCACCGCTCAGGTGAACATCGTTGCTGTAATGACCCGTATAGACTGCCGTCTCCTTCAGCCCGGCCTCCTTCAGTACGTCTGATAGCCGAACGCCGGTCCATTCGGGACACCCGACTGCACCGACCGTCCACTGGTTGCCCGAGGTTCCCGGCTGAAAGAATGCGCGGCCATTGCCGCCGCACTCGATAACCAGGCACCTGGTGACATTCTCAAAGCGCGATTTCAGGTCATCGATGGTCAGCTCCAGTGGGTTTTCGACTTCGCCATCGATGGTCAAGGTCCAACCTTCGGCGTTCTGATCCAGAGCTGTCTGCGGAACCAAACCGTTCATGCGGACAAAAAGATGCTCATATGGGGTGATGTCAGCGTCCAGAAGGTGCGCCGGCACTTCGGCGTTCAGCGGACGATCACCCAAGACGACGAGGCCCTTCTTCGCCGCCATCAGGTCCATCCCTGTGTCCTGTGCGAGTGCTACGGGGATAATGCCCGGTAGCAGGTTGCGCTCAAATGGGACGGCCATACCCAGCATCGCACCCAAGGCCGTCAGGCCTGTCGTCTTCATGAAGGCACGACGAGATTTTAACTGGGTCGTATCGCTGTTCGGTTGGTCTGGGTTGCGGGGCTCAGCGGTCATCATTTTTCCTTTCGAAGGATTTGACATGGGCGAGAGAAGCTTGGACATAGAACTGCAATCGGGTGGTCTCTAAGGAAGCAGCCAGCCAGTTCAAAACTCGACAGCGACTTGTCTCCTAGAAGCTTGGCGGACTTCGCCATCCAGGCGCTACCAATGCCGTGTTGTCCGCTATTACCGGTACCAGGACCGAGGCGGGGAAGAAGGCAGGAAGGAATACAGGCGTCCGGTCATGCGGCGGCTGGCCAAAGGTGCTTTTCCTCCGTCGCGTATGAGTGCCCATATTAAGCAATATCTTGCAATGCTGGTTGGCACCTCGATTTCCCACAGCAGCGTTTGGTCGCAGGGTCGCAGCGAAAGCAGAGTATTCTTAGAGCCAGTTTTGAGAATTTATAGGGCCAGATTACCTCATTGTTTTTCGTGCTTGGTGTATTTCTGGCTTGCGAAAGACAGTCCTATTCCTCTTCGAAACGGAAAATCGCCAAACTGCGTTCACGTTCGTTGACCGCCAGCTTGCGGTTGATGGGCGCATGGGCGCGGGCGGGACAGTTCTGCCGCTCACACAGATAGCAGTTCAAGCCAATATCAGTCGGGCTGGTTCGACTAAGATCGATGCCGTCCGCATAGATAAGGCGTGGTGCATAAGCGATATCGCAGCCAAGCCCGATCGCCAGGCGCTGCGACGGCGCGCCATAGCTGCCCCCGGCACGAGTGACAGTACGCGCGATCGAGAAGTAGCTGGCGCCCTCGGGCATGCGGATCACCTGCGTCTGAACCTGATGAGGTGTCTCGAAAGCGGAATGGATGTTCCACAGAGAGCAACTGCCGCCAAAACGTGAGAAGGGAAACCGCCCGGCGCTGAAGCGCTTGGACATATTGCCGGCGCGGTCCACCCGCACGAAGAAGAACGGGATGCCGCGCGCCTGCGGACGCTGCAGCGTGGACATGCGATGAGCCGTCTGCTCGAAGCTGGTGCCAAAGCGGTGACTCAGCAGCTCGACATCATAACGAGTGCTTTCGCAGGCGGTCAGGAAGCGGCGGTAGGGCATCAGCAACGCTGCGGCGAAATAGTTGGCAAGGCTAACCCGCAGCAGACTGATCGCGGCGGGTTCGATAAGCCCTGCCTCAGCCACTAAAGCCGAGATGACATCGCCGGCTTCCAGCTTCGCCAGAAGGACGCCGATCTGGAAGCGCCGGCTTGGCTGGCCCAGCAGTTCCGACAAAAGCAGTTCCTTGCGATGTGGGTCGAAGCGGCGCAGCTGGTCGCCCATGACCGGGGCGGGCAGGATGCGGACTTGGATATCATGGGCTGCCAGGCGCATCGACAGCGTCACATGCGGCTCGCCGCGATGCAGGCCCAGGTCACTCGCCAAGGCCTCGGCCGCATTATCCAGGGGCTCGACATAGTTGCCGCGTGTATAAAACCAGGCGCGGACCTCCTCGACCGGACGAGAGCTTTCCGTGAGCACCTCGACCTTGTCACGATCGATCATCGGATTGGCGTCGCTTTGCGCGCGCAGCATGGAATCTCGATACCGGTCGTGCAGGCGGACGAAGGCTGCGGCAATTCGGGGTGACGATTGTAGAACTGCTTCGACTTCAGCCCGGGGTAGGCTGCCAGCATCAAGCCCGGGATCCTTCAAGGCGGATGCAAAATCCGTCGCCAGCTGAGCATCGGCAGACGGTACCAGTTCCGAGATGTTGAGGTCATAGACCTCCGCAAGGCGTAGCAGCAGGCGGGCCGAAACTGGACGCTGATCGGCCTCGATGAGGGTGATGTAACTGGCTGAGACACCCAGTTCCGCGCCCATCTGCGCTTGCGTCAAGCCTAGCGACAGGCGCAGCACGCGCAGCCGCTGGCCGATGATGAGCTTTTCCGGACGAGCAGGCATTTGGGGGTATCCTCTCTGACAATGTTACAAGTTTGAAGCTGTGATCGTGACCTCAGTGACAACACAACCTCTTTGTATGCAGCCAATGCTGCACCTGCATCGTAACATTACCAGCGTAACAAAACGAGGAATCATAGAAGCTGATCATGTCGATTTGACGATCATCGCCGCCAGAAATTCAGACCCGTTGCAAAGGGGTCCGACAGGCGATGGTCCCGATAGACACCATACCCTCCGGACACTCCAACCCAGTCGGTTAGGAAAACATCCACCCAGCCCACCCTGATCCAGGACCATTCTGCTGAAAGGAAAGACCATGACAAATCGAAAGACTTATTCTTCCATCCGATCCGACATCTTGTCGCGCTACCCCTCCGGTCACACCCCGGCTGGCGTTTCGGTCGATGACATTGTGCAGCTTCGGATGCAGAACACCTATGACACGCATCTGGACATCGCCCGCGACATGGCAGGGGTCATGCGCGCCGACATGGCGGCCTATGACGCGGATCCGTCGAAGTTCACCCAGTCGCTGGGTTGCTGGTCGGGCTTTCACGCCCAGCAGATGATCAAGGCCGTCAAGCGGATGCGCGGCACCGCCAAGGGCACCTATGTCTACCTGTCTGGCTGGATGGTGGCAGGGCTGCGCAACCGCTGGGGCCACCTGCCCGACCAGTCGATGCACGAAAAGACTGCCGTTGCAGACCTGATCCAGGAAATCTACGTCTCGCTCCGCCAAGCGGACGAGGTCGCGCTGAACGACCTGTTCCGCGAATTGAAGAAGGCGGGGTCCGAGGACGAGCGGGCACGGATCATCGACCGCATCGACAATTTCGAAAGCCATGTCGTGCCGATCATCGCCGATATCGACGCGGGCTTCGGCAACGAACATGCGACCTACCTGCTGGCCAAGGAGCTGATCAAGGCGGGTGCTTGCGCGCTCCAGATCGAGAACCAGGCGTCGGATGCCAAGCAATGCGGCCATCAGGATGGCAAGGTCACCGTCCCGCGCGAGGATTTCATCGAAAAGCTGCGCGCCTGCCGCCTAGCCTTCGAGGAACTGGGCGTTGAGGATGGTGTGATCGTCGCGCGCACCGACAGCTTGGGGGCGGGCCTGACCCAGAAGGTTCCGGTCAGCCAGCAGCCAGGCGATCTAGCCAGCCAGTATATCAAATGGCTCAAGACCGAGCAGATCACCAAGGACAATCCGATCCGCGAAGGGGAACTGGCGATCTTCCAGGGCGGCGAGTTCGTGCGTCCCATGCGCCTGCCGAACGGCCTGTTCCCGTTCCGAGAAAATACCGGCCGAGCCCGCGTGATCGAGGACTGCATTGCATCCCTGACCCAAGGCGGCGCCGATCTGCTGTGGATCGAGACCGACACTCCGAACGTGGACCAGATTGCCAGTATGGTGGCCGAAATCCGCAAGGAGGTGCCGAACGCCAAACTGACCTACAACAACTCGCCCAGCTTCAACTGGACACTGAACCTGCGCAAGCAGGTGCGTGCAGAGTGGGTCCGCGACCAGAAGATCCCCGAAAACGACTATCCCGACGGGATCGAACTGATGAAGGCGGATTACGATGACACTGACCTGGGCCGCGAGGCGGATGCCCGCCTGCAGCGCTTCCAAACCGACATCGCGGCGCGCGCGGGCGTGTTCCACAACCTGATCACGCTGCCGACCTTCCACTTGACAGCCAAGTCAGTCGACGAACTGTCGCGCGGCTATTTCGGCGAGGAAAAGATGCTGGCCTATGTGAAGACGGTCCAGCGCGAGGAGATCCGCCGTGGCATCAGCGCCGTGAAGCACCAGCACGAGGTAGGGTCCGACCTGGGGGACAGCTTCAAGGAAATGGTGGCGGGCGAACGGGCCCTGAAGGCGGGTGGCCACGCCAACACCATGAACCAGTTCGCGGCCGAATAGAAGCCAGCAGCCTGTCCCGCGTCGGGCCAGGGCCCCAAACCTCCGGAGGAAACCATGAACAAGCCGGATTTCGAACGGGTCGAGCGTGCCGACCTTGATCCCCGCGACCGCGTTATCCATCGCGTGGCCGATGCTGTCCACCGCCTGAACGAGGCAATCCAACGCGCCGTCAACGAGGGCGTCTCGGTCGAGCTGGTGCGCGTCTCGCGCCACCACGGCGGCAACGGATCCTGGGGAGACCAGATCGTGCCAACGGTTCGGGAGAGTGACCGCGCCATAAAGGACGCAGCTTGAGGAGCCTCTTCGGAAACAAGCTCACTTCAGGGCCGATTAGCCCTGAAGTTCTATTCTTATGGATAATCGCAGTTGCAGCAGCGATGTCCGATAGTGAATAGACCCGCATTCGTGGAGGCCTTCTTTGCTAACTTTGATGCAAGAAGCTACAATGGCATCAGGCCACCTCACACTGGATTTTGCACGTGACACGTTCGCAGAGATCGCTGGGGTGGGCGGTGTCAATGGGTCGGCTGCAGTTCCCCTGGCATACGGATGCCGTCCGGGGTTGTTCACGTCATCAAGCCGTCTATCGCAAATGAGTCTTCTGCTCCATGATTAGCTGCTGGCGCGATAGACAATCATTCAGGCTATTAAGACTCTTGTTCTCTCCAGCGCTGCTTGAACCAGGTCGAGACATCTCGAGGCCATTCCAAAGCTTTGCCACTCGCGTCTTTGAGAACGCCACTGTCAAACAGGAAACGTGCCATTGCCGAAAATCGCTCCGGATCAATGCTGCCAACGGGCGTGTCGCCATCGCGAAGATAACCGCCCTCGGTGATCGCCTTCATCGAGCCGTGGACAAGTTCGGGGTTCGGAAAGTCTCCGGCAGCGATCAGGATCTGCGCAGCTTCATCCGGATGGTCGGCGGCCCATTCATAGCCCGCCAGTGTCGCGCGCATGAAGCGCCCCACCAGATCCGGGTCTTGGACCAGGGTGTCCGCGCGCGTACCGATATAGCCTGTCTGCTGGTCCGGAATGCCGTAGTCGGCATAGGTTAATGAGGACTGCTTTCGGCCCTGAAGCGTACTGTTCACGCCCTCCCAGGTCGAGACCTCCAGCGTGAAGTCCACTGCCCCCGAGGCCAGCGCCTCATAGGCGCCCGTGCCCAGTGTCACAGTATCCCACGCCGGCTCGCCACCGTCATTGCGGATCATCGTGCCGATCAGCGCCTCCTCCCACGCGCTGCCGAAGCCGGCATAGGTCTTGCCCGACAGATCTGCGGGCCGGGTGATGTCCGCATTGTCGCTGTTATAGACCAGCCGCCCCGGATCGTGCTGCATCGTGGCCCACAGTGCCACCAGTTCGGCCCCACCGGCCCGCGCCGACATGAAGCCCAGCGAGGTCATATAGGCGAAATCCGCGGCACCCCCCGCCAGCAGCGCGGCGGAATTGGTGTCGGAATAGGGAAGCAGTTCGACCTCCAGCCCCTCGGCGGCATAAAGCCCACGGTCACGGGCGACGACCAGGCCGACATGATTGGTGTTCAGCATCCAGTCGAGCGCGACGCTGACGCTGGTGTCGGCCCAAGCGGGCATCGGGATGGCAAGGCAAAGGCCAAACGCAAGCGGGCGGATCGTCATGGGGCATTCTCCAGCAGCAGGGACTTCAAGTCGTCGCGCAGCGGCGCAAGGGCGGCCTCGCTGCGCTGTGTGGGGGGACCTGGCACCGGGATTTCAGCCACGATCCGGCCAGGCGAGCCCGTCATGACCAGGATACGGTCCGCAAGCCTGGTTGCCTCGTGAAGGTCATGGGTGACCAGCAGGACGCCGCGCGGTCGGTCGGCAAGCCGGGCAACCAGCCAGTCCTGCATGCGCAGACGCGTTACGGCATCCAGGGCCGAGAATGGTTCGTCCAGCAGGATATAGCGGCTGTCCTGCACGACGGTGCGCAGAAAGGCGGCACGCTGGCGCATCCCGCCGGAAAGCTGATCGGGAAACTGGCTTTCAGTCCCCTTCAGGCCAAAGCTGCGAAACAGTGGTGCAACGCGGCTCAGGGCTTCGGCACGAGACAGACCCCTGACCTGAAGGCCCAAGGCGGCATTCTGAGCCACCGTCAGCCACGGGAATAGCCCGTCGCCTTGCGGCTGGTAGCTTATCGCGGGACTAGGGCGTGCAGAGGCTTGCCCATCCAGCATCAATTGCCCTTCGGCATCCAGGTCCTTGGGCAGGATGCCCGCCAACCATTTCAGGACCGAGCTTTTACCGCAGCCGGAAGGGCCGATCAGGGCAGTGATCCCGGACGCCGGCAAAGAAAGCGACAGATCACGAACTACCATTGCCCCATCTGCGCCACCGATGGACAGGCCGCGCAAGTCAAGCATGGCGCGCCTTAGAGCCGGGGGCCGTTAGGCGGTCCAGAAGCCGGATGGCGCCCAACAGGGCCAGCGTCAGCGCCGCAGACACCACTACCGCCGCCAGCACAAGATCGGCGTGAAAGTTGTTCTTGGCTGCAAGAATGTAGATGCCCAAACCGCGCCGCGCCCCGGCGTATTCGGCAAAGATCGTGGCCACGATCGCATAGGTGGCCGAGATCCGCAGCCCAGCGAAGAAGCTGGGCCGAGCCGAGGGCAGCACGGCGCGGCGGAAAATGGAAAGCCGTCCCGCGCCCATCGACGCAAGAAGATCCGCAAAGGCGGCGGGCGTCTGCCGGTAACCGGACAGCAGGCTCAGCAGCATGGGAAAGAAGGTGACCAGGATCACCAGCAGTACCTTTGGCAGAAGGCCAAAGCCGAACCAGAGGATCATCAGCGGCGCCAGGGCGATTAGGGGAATTGTCTGGCTTGCCACGAACAATGGCATCAGACCCTTTTTGGCCCAAGGCAGGAAATGCAACATGATAGAGACGAGAAAGGCGAAGCCGACCGAAAGCGAGAAGCCCAAGGCCGCCACCGCTATCGTGGAGAGCGCATGGGCGCCGATGTCGGCCCGGTTCAAGACCAAGGCCTGCAGCACACCAGAGGGCGCCGGAAGGATCAGCGGCGCTACATCTGCGAGTCGGCAATAGATCTCCCAGCCCGCCAGAAGACAGGCGGCCAGAAGCAGAGGCGGCAGAATACTCGGCAGCATGACCGTGCCTCCGGGGGATCAGCGCGTACTTGGGCTGTTCGCCGAGGCCGTCATGTCGATCGTCACGTGTCCCTCGGCCGGTCCAAAGCGCAGGAAGGCCTGGCGCAGCGTCTCGAATACCGCTCCTGCATCGCCACGCAGCCGGGTACAGAAGTTCTTGGAGCGCAGGAAAGTGCCAGAGTTCTTGAGGAAGTCGATGCAGCCATAAATCTCGTCCATGTGACGGTCCTGGCCCAGCACATAAAGTGAAAACTGCACATCGACGACAACGCCCAGGGCCGACGCGGTCCGAACAGCCTCCTCTGCCTTGGCCTGACGTTCTGACAGGGACAAGCCTTGCGCGCGCGTCAGCGTCTCGCAACGACAGATCGGATCATCCGGCTCTCCGGGACAGCCGCGGGACAAGGTGACATGCATCGTCACATGATCCGGCTGGCGTGCCGCGCAGGCGAACAGGTCGCGCACGGCGTCGAACAGCGGTTCCGGCGCCCCCACCATCAGGGTCGAGATGTCATCCGTCTCGATCCGCAACGTGTCGCGATAGGGATCGAGCGCCCTAAGGCTGGACATTATGACGTCCACGAAATCGGACGTCATGGGATAAAGCGACACTTGGGCGCCAATGAACATGCTTGCCTCGCTCCGCCGGCATTACCCGGATCAGCTGAAAGGGTTCGCGCGAGCTCGCGCATCTCAGCCCCTTGGATGGAGCACCCCCGTTGATGTTGGCCGGACCATGGCAACTGGCATGGTCGCTGTCAATGACGTGACGACGCCCCGATCAATGCTTTCGCTATCGCTCCGCCCCTGACACAGGTGTTATGGAGTGCTAGATTACGTGAGCGGCATATAGGCTCATCTATTCATCAAGCGTCGGGTGAGACCGATGCCGGGCTTCAAGAGGTCCACCTCAGCCAGTTCGACCATTGCGGGGCATTCAGTTGGTGAACATGATCCGCAAGGCTTCATTAGGCAGAGTTGCTTCCCTTCCAGCAGTTCTGTCAATGAGCCAACGACACGAATTACAGTTCCAGGTGACTAGATTAGAGCATCACGCAGGTTCTTCGGGGAGTCGCGGTCTTGAAGCAAGTTGAGCGCGCTTTCTACATGCTCAAGGTGATCAACCATCGCCTGCTTGGCAGCCTCTAGGTTGCCGTTCTTCAAATGAATTAGGATATGTTCGTGTTCGTCGGGGCCGCAATTGTGCATGTTGGAATCCCGGAAGGCCGCCATGATCAGAGAGGTCCGGCTGACCAAGTCACGCATCATTCCAGTAAGGAACTCGGCTTCGGCCATCTCGGCCAGCAGGACGTGGAAGCCGCCGGACAGCTTGATGATGTCGCGCTGATTGTTGTTGTTGTTGGCAATTCGCTCTTTGGCGACGTGCTCGAACATCTCGACCAGTTTAGCGCTATCCAATTGCATCATTAGGCGTTCCAGCACACGCTGTTCAACCGTCGCGCGGATATGAAAGATATCTTCGGCATCGGTCACGCTAGGTTTGGCTACGACCGCGCCCTTATGGCTTTCAATAACGACCAGACCCTCGCGTTCCAGAAGCGCAAGAACCTGCCTGACGCGAGCTCGGCTAATGCCGAAGATTTCGGCCAGTTCCGTTTCCTTCAGCCGTGTTCCGGGACGCAGGCGACGGTCAGCAATGGACAACCAGATGCGCTCGGCAATCTGTTCCACAGTCAGAATATCCATCCTGGCGCCCCTTTGCTTGCCATTCATACATATAGTCGCCGTGTCACCATCGTCCAGCCTGAAAGGCCACCATGATTGTTGACTACAATGTCGACAATAAGCTAAGGATGACCGAAAGAGAGGATCGCAATGGAATTTGACCTCACCAAACTTCCTCAACAGGACTGTTATCGCCTCCTTACCAATTTTGTGGGTCCTCGGCCGATCGCGCTCGTGACAACGCGCAGCCCATCTGGTGCGAACAACGGCGCACCGATGAGTTTCTTCAACGTTTTCTCGCACGATCCTGCGATCTTGGCTCTTGGCATCCAACCACGAGCCGACGGGTGGGAAAAGGACACGGTCTCCAACATCCGCCGCAGCGGACAGTTTACAGTTAATATGGTTGACATGGCCTTGTCGCGGACGATGCTAATCTGCGGGCTAGGGGTCGGGACTGACGTTGACGAACTGGACTTGGCCAGTGAAAGAACAGCCCCCGGCAGGCAAGTCGAAAGTTGTTGGCTCCCTGCCAGCCCCTGCGCAATGGAATGCCGCGTAGACCGTCTGATCGAATATCCGCGTCGCGTGATCGTGCTGGGCGAGGTCCTGCACATGCATGTCCGCACCGACTGCCTGGATGGACAGGGTCGCTACGTTAATCCGTCAGCCTATCACCCAATCGCCCGCTTGCATGCCGACAACTACATCGTCGCCGACCAACAGTTCGAACTGAAGGCTCCACGCCTCGATGATCTAGTGCCTGAGTGAGAACCCGATGCGCCTTTTGATTATCAATCCGAACCAGACAGCCTCAATGACGGAACAGGCGGCCCGGTCAGCCCGCCGGGTTGCTCTGCAATCCACTGAAATCATACTCAGAACCGGCATTGATGCGCCCCTGAGCATCGAAGGTTTTGCGGATGAGGCAAGGGCTGTCCCGTCGATGCTGGCCCAGATCGGTACCGCCGAGGCCGACGGCGCCCAAGCCACGGTCATCGCCTGCTTCGACGATCCCGGTCTGGACGCCGCACGTGAAGTTGCGGCGGGGCCGGTGATCGGGATCTGCCAGGCTGGGGTGCAGGCCGCCATGACTCTGGCCAAGCGATTTTCAATCATCACCACCCTGCCACGCTCGATCCCCGCCATTGAGGATCTGGTGGACCGCTATGGTGCCAATCGCCACTGCCGCCGGGTCCGCGCTGTTAATCTGCCAGTTCTGTCGCTCGAATCCGACCGCAGTCATGCCTATGCCATGCTTCTGGCCGAGATTGCCAAAGCTCGCGATGAGGATGGGGCCGAGGCAGTCGTCCTTGGCTGCGCAGGCATGTCGGACCTTGCAGATCGCCTGTCCGAGGAAACTGGCGTAACAGTAATCGATGGCGTCATCGTCGCTGTCAAGCTGGCAGAGGCCCTAGTCGGCGCGGGGCTGAAAACCGCTAAAGTCAACTCCTACGCCTTCCCGCGCATCAAGGCGGAATCAACTGCGAAGATACCGCAGGCTCTATCCGATTTGGCCACTGCCAACCCTCTGGGCAATCCCAACACATTTTTTGCAGAGCCGCAAACAGAAGAAGCAAAATCCTAATGTTGCCTTTATTGTCTACAATTTAGTTGACAGCAAGATGACCTGACGTACACTTTCGGATGACAACAGCGCCATCGCCAAGGATGGCGGCGATGGGCGAAGACCCGTTGCGCGATAAGGGAGGGCCATCCGGCCATGCTGGTATTCGTCGTCAAGAAACTGCTGAATGCGGCGCTCGTAATGCTTGCGGTGTCGTTCCTGGCCTTCCTGATCTTCCAGTTGGCCGGCGATCCGGTGGACATGATGTCCAGCGAACAATCAACCCAGGCAGACCGTGACCTACTGCGTGAACGGCTGGGGCTGAACGATAATTTCCTGGTCCAGTACGTCCGCTTTGTTGCTAATGCCGCTCAGGGAAATTTCGGCATCTCGTATCGCAACGGACAGGAGGTCCTCGGCCTGATCGCCGATCGCTTTCCCGCCACAATGGAACTGGTGTTGGTGGCCACTGTACTGTCGCTGCTGATCGGCCTGCCGCTGGGCATCCTGACAGCCATCAAGCGCGGCACCTGGTATTCCGAGATCCTGCAGTTTGCTTCGATCATCGGGGTGTCGTTGCCCAGTTTCGTGGTGGGCATTCTGTTGATCCTGGTCTTTTCCGTCACCCTGGGCATCCTGCCGGCCTTTGGTCGCGGAGAGGTAGTGGAGCTGGGATGGTGGTCCACGGGCTTCCTGACCAAGTCTGGACTAATGGCACTGATCCTGCCGTCAATCTCGCTGTCCCTGTACCAAGTGACCCTGATCATGCGACTGGTGCGGGCCGAAATGCTCGAGGTTATGCGGTCGGATTATGTGAAATTCGCCCGTGCCCGCGGCATCCCGCGCCACCGCATCTACTTCCGCCACGCGCTGCGCAACTGCCTGATGCCCGTCGTGACCTTGACAGCAATGAACATCGGCACGCTGATCGCCTTCGCCCTGATCACTGAAACGGTGTTCCAGTGGCCAGGCATGGGGATGCTGTTCATCCAGGCGGTAACCTTCATCGATATCCCGGTGATGGCGGCCTATCTGTGCATCGTCGCCCTGATCTTCGTCTTTCTCAACACCATGGTCGACATCACCTATGCAGTGATCGACCCCCGTCTGCGCGACGCGAAATAAGGGGTATCCATCCATGGCCGACCTGAATGCACTTCCCGTCCGGCCTTCGCGGCTGGCCCGTGCGCGCGGCAGCGACCTGTGGTGGTCCTTCAGCCGATCGCCCTCCGCCCGGATCGCCCTGGTGGTCCTGCTGGTTCTGGTGGTCTCGGCCTTCCTGGCCCCGCTGATCGCGCCGCAGAACCCCTATGACCCGGCGCAGCTGGACATGTGGAAATCCGAACTGCCGCCGATCTGGCTGGAGGGTGGCGAATGGCCGTATCTGCTGGGCACGGACACCCAGGGGCGCGACATGCTGTCGGTCATGCTCTACGGGACGCGCACCTCAGTCATGATCGGCATCGCCTCGGTCACGTTCTCGCTGCTGATCGGGCTTAGCATGGGGTTGGTGGCGGGCTATTTCGGCGGTATCGTTGACAACATCCTGATGCGCATCGGCGACGTGGTCCTGTCGATCCCGACGATCCTGATCGCCATCCTGGTCTCGGCCGTCGTGCGCCAGATGCTGCCTCCCGACCTGCGCGAGGTCGGCGCCTCGGCCGTGCTGGTGCTGGCGATCACGATTTCCGGCTGGGTGCAATATGCCCGGACCGTGCGCGCCCAGACCATCGTGGAAAAGGGCAAGGAATACGTGATGGCGGCCAAGCTTCTGAAGGTGCCGGCCCGCCGCATCATGGCGCGCCACATCCTGCCCAACACGCTGACGCCCGTGCTGGTTGCCGCCACGCTGAGCTTCGGGATGGCCATCCTGACCGAGGCCACGCTGTCCTTCCTGGGCATCGGCATGCCGCCGGGCCAGCCCTCTCTGGGGACGCTGATCCGGGTCGGCAACCAGTACCTGTTCTCCGGCATGTGGTGGATCGTGATCTTCCCGGTGCTGCAACTGTCACTGCTGGTCGTATCCGTGAACCTGCTGGGCGACTGGCTGCGCGACGCCCTTAACCCGAAGCTGAGATGATCATGACCGACCTGCTTCTGAAGAACGTCCGCCCGCTGGGCGGGCAGGCCACGGACCTGCTGATCCGCGACGGCCTCATCGCCGGGATCGGTTCCGAATTGACCGCCCCGGACGCCACCCCGGCCGAGGACGGCCATGGCGCGATCCTGTGGCCCGGACTGATCGACGCGCATACGCATCTGGACAAGACCACCTGGGGCATGCCCTGGCACGAGAACGACCGAGAGGCCGTCCTGCGCAGCCGCATCGACTTTGAACGTGAAAATCGCTTGACCCTAGACATCGACCCGCACCGTCAGTCGTTGCGCCATGCCATCGGGCTTGTCGCCCATGGCGCCACCCATATCCGCAGCCATGTCGATATCGACACCACCCACGGCCTGCGGATGATGGAGGGCGTTCAGCAGACCCGCGAAAAGCTGGCAGGCATCGTCGACATCCAGATGGTGGCGTTCCCGCAATCGGGCGTGATGGTCATGCCCGGCACCGTCGAGCTGCTAGACGAGGCCCTGTCGAACGGATGCGAAGTCCTGGGCGGCATCGATCCCTGCGGCATCGACCGCGATCCCAAGGGCCAGCTTGATGCGTTGTTCGTCCTGGCCGACCGGCATGGCTGCGACGTGGACATCCACCTGCACGAAGCCGGAGAGCTTGGCGCCTTCACGATGGAGCTGATTTTCGAACGGGTCCGCGTCCACGGGATGCAGGGCCGCTTCGCGATCAGCCATGCCTTCGCGCTTGGCATGAACGACCACGCGCGAGTCGGCCGCCTGATCGACGAGATCGCCGCGCTTGACATCGCGATCCTGACCACGGGCGCGCCTTCGGCGGCCGTGCCCTCGGTCAAGCAGTTGCTTGCGGCGGGCGTGCGGGTCGGGGCGGGCTGCGACGGCATCCGCGATACCTGGGGCCCTTGGGGCCAGCCCGACATGATCGACCGGGCGACCGTGATTGGCATGAAGAACGGCTTCCGGTCGGACCGCGACCTGCGCCTGGCCCTGGAGATCGTCTCGCAGGGCGGCGCGGACGTCATGCGGCTGGACGGTTATGGCGCGGCCATCGGCTGCAAGGCCGACTTCACCCTGCTGGACGGCGAAACCGTCGCCCATGCCGTGGTCAACCGCGCACCCCGGCCGCTGGTGGTCAAGGGCGGTAAGGTCGTTGCCCGGGGTGGGGCCTGCGTGGTGGACATGCCATGACGAACCGCCATTCCATTGCCGACTTGACCCTTGGCGCGCGCCCTGCCGGACGCACCTGCCTGACCGCAGACTGGGTTCTAGCCCATGACGGAAGCGGCCCTATCCTTCTCAAGGGCGGGGAGGTCGTAATCGAAGGCGACCGGGTGATCTTTGCCGGCCACGACTTCGCCGGAGAGGTCGCGCGCCGGATCGACCTGGGCGCGGCGCTGATCTCTCCGGGGTTGATCGATCTGGACGCGCTGTCGGATCTGGACACCACCATCCTGGGCATCGACCATTTCCCGCCTTGGAAGAAGGGCCGCGTTTGGCCACTGTCTTATGTCCAGGCCGGTCCGTACGAGATGTATTCGCCCGAGGAGCTGGCTTTCCAGAAGCGCTTTGCCTTCGGCCAATTGCTGCTGAACGGCATCACCACCGCCGCGCCCATCGCATCGCTTTTCTACCGCGAATGGGGCGAGACTGTGGCCGAATTCGATGCCGCTGCCGAAGCGGCCGGGGATCTGGGCCTGCGCGTCTATCTGTCGCCCGCCTATCGTTCGGGCGGAATGGTCCTTCACGGCCCCGGCGACATGCGCCCCCATTTCGACGAGGAACGCGGCCTGGCCGGGCTGGCCGATGCTGTGGCCTATATCCGCCGCCAGACCGGGCGGCACGGCGGGCTGGTTCAGGGGATGCTGGCCCCCGACCGTGTCGAGACCTCGACGGCGGGGTTGCTGCATGCGACGATGCGGGCCGCAGAGGACTTGGACATCAAAGTCCGCCTGCACATGGCCCAGGGCGCGATGGAGGTCCAGACGGTCCGCGCCCTGCACGGCACCACGGCCCCCGCCTGGATGGCCCGTGAGGGGCTGCTGTCCCACCGGCTGATCGCCGCGCACGGAACCCATGCGACGGATGAGGATCTGGCCCTTTACGCCCGCCACGGGGTGTCGGTCGTGCATTGCCCGCTGGTGTCGGGTCGCGGGGGCAGCAGCCTGAACAGCTTCTCGCGCCTGCGGGACATGGGCATCACGATCGCGATGGGGACCGATACCGCGCCCGCGGACATGCTGATGAACCTGCTGGTGGGGCTGATCACCTGCCGCATGAATGACGGCGGCCCCGACCGTATCGCCTGCCGCGACCTGTTCGATGCGGCGACCTTGGGCGGCGCCAGGGCGCTTGGCCGCGACGACCTGGGGGTGATCCGCGCAGGGGCCAAGGCGGACATCGCCGTCTTCCGCCTGGACGATCCGGTCATGGCCCCGACCGTCGATCCGATCGCCGCCCTGGTAGTCGGGGGGTCGGGGAAAGTCACCGACGCGGTCTTCGTCGACGGGCGGCTGTCAATGCGGGCGGGTCAAGTCGCGGGCATCGACATGGCCCGGGCCCGCGTGCAGGCGCAGCAGCAATACGACCGCCTTGTGGCGCAATACCCGGCCCGGACCTGGGACCATCCCCCGGTCGAGGAGATCTTTCCCCCCAGCTATCCCGTGAAGGAAAGCCAGAATGCTTGATGCCACGCCGTCCTGCTTGGAAGTCCGAAACCTGGTCGTGGAGTTTCCCGGCCGACACGGCACCGTCACCGCGCTGAACGACATCACCCTGGACATCCGCCCCGGCGAGATCCTGGGGGTCGTCGGCGAAAGCGGTGCGGGCAAGTCGATGACAGGGGCCGCGATCCTGGGCCTTCTGGAACGCCCCGGACGCATCGCCGGCGGAGAGATAAGTCTGGCGGGCCGACGCATCGATGGCTTGGGCGACCGCGCAATGGAAAAGGTGCGCGGCCGCGAGATCGGCGCGATTTTCCAGGATCCGCTGACCTCGCTGAACCCGCTGTTCACGGTCGGGGCGCAACTGTCGGAAACGATCCGCCAGCATATCCCCGGCACCAGCCGCGCCCAGGCCCGCGCGCGCGCGGTCGAGTTGCTGCAGGAAGTGGGCATCCCTGCCCCGCAGGAACGCGTGGATCATTTCCCGCACCAGTTTTCGGGCGGCATGCGGCAGCGCGTGGTGATCGCCCTGGCCCTGGCCGCGCGGCCCAAGCTGATCATCGCCGACGAACCCACCACGGCCCTGGACGTGTCGATTCAGGCACAGATCACGGGGCTTCTACGCAAGCTGTGCAAGGAACACGACACGGCGGTGATGCTGGTCACCCACGACATGGGCGTGATCGCCGAAACGGCCGACCGGGTCGCAGTGATGTATGCCGGCCGCCTTATCGAGATCGGCCCGGTTGAGGACGTGCTGAAATCGCCTGCCCATCCCTATACCCGCGGGCTGATGGCCTCGATCCCGGCGCTTGGGGCGCGCGTCCGGACGCTGCACCAGATCGACGGCGCGATGCCGCGGCTGAACGCGATCCCGGCCGGCTGCGCCTTCAATCCCCGCTGCACCCTGGCCGGACCCCGCTGTCGCCGCAACCGTCCCGATCTTATTCCCACCCGGTCGGGCCAGGCCGCCTGCTGGCTTTACGAAGGAGGTGTCGAATGACCGCCACGCAGACCGCAGCGCTGCGGGTTGAGAAGCTGGACCGTGTGTTCGACGTGTCGGCCCCGTTCCTCAGCCGCCTCCTCTACCGTCAGGAACGGCGCTACCTGCATGCCGTGAACGATGTCAGCTTCAGCGTGCCCAGCGGAGGCTGCCTGAGCCTGGTCGGTGAATCCGGCTGCGGCAAATCCACGGTGGCGCGACTGGTGACGGGCATCTATCCGCCCAGCTCCGGCCAGATCCGTTTTGCGCCGGGCAGGTCGGGACAGCCATTGTCGGCGCAGATGATCTTTCAGGATCCCTACGCCTCGCTGAACCCCCGCTGGCGGGTCAAGACCATCATCGCCGAACCGCTGCGGGAACTGAAGCTGCGCGACACCGAGGCCCTGGTCGCGGAACGCGTGGCCGAGCTACTGGGCATCGTCGGCCTGAATGTAGCGGACGGCGACAAGTTTCCGCATGAATTCTCGGGCGGGCAGCGGCAGCGCATCTCGATCGCGCGGGCGCTTGCGTCGGAACCCGAATTCCTGGTTTGCGACGAACCGACCAGTGCGCTTGACGTGTCGGTGCAGGCGCAGATCCTGAACCTGATGCGGCGGCTGCAGGACGAACTGGGGCTGACCTATCTCTTCATCAGCCACGACCTGTCCGTGGTGCGCCACATGTCCGACCAGATCGCGGTCATGTATCTGGGTCGCATCGTCGAGCATGCCGAGACAGAGGTCCTGTTCGCCGATCCAAAGCACCCGTACACCCGGCTGCTGCTGGAAACGATCCCGGACGTGAACAGCCCGCATCGCGACCGCAAGATCGTCGCGGGCGAAGTGCCCAGCCCGCTGTCCCCGCCCTCGGGCTGCACCTTCCACCCGCGCTGCCCACTGGCGCAGGACCGCTGCAAGACCGAACGCCCGAATCTGGAAACCAAGCCCGACGGCGCTCGCGTGGCCTGCCATTTCGCCTGACGCCCCCCAACCAGAAAACAAAGCCAACAGGAGATGTCGATGAACCTATTCACCACGATCGCGGCGGCCCTTGCCCTTTCGGTCAGCGCTGCGGCCGTCCATGCCGAAAACACGCTGAAATGGGGCTCTCGGGCGGATATCTACTCGCTGGATCCGAACTCGATCCCTTCGACTGCGAACCTGGCCTTCCTGAACCACATCTACGAAGGCCTCGTGCGCTATGATCCAACCTTCGGGCTAGAGCCTGCGCTTGCGACCGAATGGGAACTAGTCGAGGGGCCGGCCTGGCGCTTCAAGCTGCGCGAAGGGGTCAAGTTCCATGACGGCGCGGACATGACCGCAGACGACGTGGTGGCATCGTTCCAGCGTGCGGCCGACCCGGCCTCTCCGCTGAAAGGCAACATGCCGCTGTTCAAGGACATCAAGAAGATCGACGACATGACGGTCGAGATCGGCGTGACCACGCCGTCGTCGCTGTTTCTGAACGACATCACCAACATCTTCGTCTTCGACCAGGGCTGGCTGCAAGCCAACAACACCGAAAAGCCGACCGACTTCGGCGCGGGCGTCGAAGGGTTTGCGACGAACAACACGAACGGAACCGGGCCCTTCAAGCTGGAAAGCCGTGCGCCCGACAGCAAGACCGTGCTTCTAGTCAACGACGGCTGGTGGGACGACCGCAAGCACAACATCGACCGCCTGGAATTCGTGCCGATCACGTCCGCCGCGACCCGCATCGCCGCCCTTCTGTCGGGCGAGGTGGACCTGATCGACAGCGCGCCCATGCAGGATCTGGAACGGCTAAAAGCCGACCCTTCAATCAACGTGCAGACGCTGACTGAACTGCGCACCGTTTTCGTGGCGATGAACCGCCGCGAGACGCTGCCGGACGGGCGCCCCAATCCCTTCAACGACATCAAGGTGCGCCAGGCCATCGAGGCGCTGATCGACCGCGACCTCATCAACCAGCGGGTCATGCGAGGCCTAGCCCGGCCGTCGGGGTCGCTGATCGCCCCCGAGGTAGCCGGCTATTCCGAGGCGCTTGACACCTTCGAGCCCGCCAACCCCGAAAAAGCGGCGGGACTGCTGAAAGAGGCTGGAGCGGAATCGCTGCGCGTCACCTATACCTGCATGAACGACGAGAGCATCAACGAGGAAGACTGGTGCCAGGGCATTGCCAACATGCTTGCCCGCGCCGGCCTGCAGGTCGATATCGACATGGGACCGCGCTCGGTCCAGTCGCCCAAGCGGTCGCAGGGCAATACCGAGATGTTCAACCTCAGCTGGGCCAACGAGCCGACGCTGGACGCCTTCTCGTTGCTGTCGCAGGTTCTGTCGACGAAGGAGGGCGCATACGGCGTGGCCAACTATGGCGGCTGGTCGGTGCCCGAGCTGGATGCCCTAGTCAAGCAGGCAGCCGAGGCCGTCGATCCGGCCGAGCGCCTGAAGCTTGAGGAACAGGCCCTTCGCATCGCCAAGGAACAGGTCCTGCTGATCCCGTTGCACCAGCAGCCGATTGCCTGGGCCAGCCGCGACCGTGTCGAGAACATTGACCTGCGGGCGGACAACAAGCCGCGCCACTGGTTCACCACCGTCGCCCAGTAAGGCGCGCCGGAACCTGCAGCAAGACGGCGCCTGCCACCGGGCGCCGTCCCTCACCTTAGCGACAGGCCAGACCATGACCGCCATCGTCTTCCGGCACGCGACCGTCATCCCCGTAGATACGCAGCGCCGCATCATCGAGGATGGGGCGGTGCGCGTGCTGGATGACCGGATCGACCAGGTTGGTCCCGACGCAGAGGTCCTTGCCCAGCCCGGCGACCGCATCATCGACTGCCGGGGCAAGCTAATTATTCCCGGGCTGGTCGACGCCCATGGCCATGCAGGCCATTGCCTCATCCGCAGCATCGCGTCCGACGTCAATCCGCAATGGATGAAGATCGTCACGCCGATCTACTACCATGCGACCACGCGCGAATTCTGGTATGCCGACGGCCTAGTCTCCGGCTTGGAACGGCTGCGCGCGGGGGTGACAACCGGCGTGAGCATTATCTCATCCATGCCGCGGAGTGACGATCCAGTATTCGCGGTCAACCACGCCCGCGCCTATTCCGAGATCGGGCTCCGCGAAGTCATTTGCATCGGCCCTGCCGGCCTGCCGTGGCCACGCGAGGTGACCCGCTGGGAAACAGGGGAACCAAAGCGCCGCAGTGTTACCTTTGCCGAGATGATGGAAGGGGCCGAGGCCGCGATCCAGATGTTGGACGGCAGCGACGATGGCCGCATCCGCGTCTACCTGACGCCCTTCACCATCGTCCCCTCGATCGAGACCTCGAACATCTCGACCCCCGACCAAGCCATTGCGCTGACGCCGGACGACCGCATGCATGCCCGCATCGTGCGGGAACTGGCGCGGAAGCACCGCGTCCGATTGCATTCCGATGCCTTCGCCGGTCATATCCGTCTGGCTTGGCAGGATAAGGAAAACGCCCTTCTGGGTCCCGATATCCATCTGCAACATTGCTGGGGCATCTCTCCGGCCGAGATCGAGATCCTGGCCGAGACCGGCACGCACGTGACCCACGCACCTCCCGGTCGTTCTACTCCGGTGATCGAGATGATGGCGCGCGGCATCAACGTCGCACTTACCACCGATGGTACCGCCCCCAGTCGGTATTTCGACATGCTTCAGACCGCACGCCTATTCCAGTCTGTCCAGCACGTCTTGCGGAATCACGACCGCTTCTTCTTTCCCCCGGGCAAGGTGCTGGAGATGATCACCATCGACGCGGCCCGCGCTCTAGGGATGGAGGACCAGATTGGATCGCTGGAATCCGGAAAAAAAGCGGATCTGGTTATTGTAGACATGAACCGGCCGCACCTCACGCCTCAGTGGATGCCCGTTCATCGGCTAATTCACCAAGCCACCGGCGCTGATGTCGATTTGGTGATGGTCGATGGGAATATTCTGCTGGAAGGAGGACGGGTGACAACCACGGACGAGGGCGAGGCCCTCCGTAGAGCTGAACAAGAAGCGATCAAACTGGTGCAACGTTCTGGAGCCAGTCGTTACATGCATGATCCAGGTTGGGGTCAGCTTTACAGAACTTTTAAGGAATAAGCTGCTGTACCTCCTCAATGGCCCGCCTTGCTGCCTCGGGGGTAGAGGAACAAAGACCCAAGGCGCCTAGGACGCCAGCACTCAAGCCACCCGCAGCCATTGCGGAGGTTCCTATTCCTACCGTCGCCACCTGAAGGATCATGGGCGTCTCCGGCCTGTTTCTGTCTCTGGATCGTGGACGATTAGCATGTGATGTGTAATCGATTCGTATCGCAGTTGGCGTGGGGCTTCTTGTGCTGCCCGGATCGGCGGCATAATTTCCCCGGGCAGGGAGGAGAAACGCAGTCCCATGGCAGTGAATGCAGAAAGCCGGATCGTCGACGGCGTGGTCGAGGCCATTCTTGAACGGCGCCTGCGCCCCGGCACCAAGCTGAGCGAGCCGGAGCTGTGCGAGATCTATGATTGCGGCCGGACCGATGTGCGTCGCGCGCTTGTCATCCTCGCGACCCGAAAGACGGTCGAGCTGCGGCCCAACCGGGGTGCCTTCGTGCGCGTGCCAAGCCAGCCCGAGGCCCACAACGTCTTCCAGGCCCGCCGCGCCATCGAGAAGACCCTGGCACGAAACGCGGCGCAGCACGCGACAGGGGCCGACCTTGCGGAACTGGACCATGTCGTGGGGGCCGAGATCCTGGCACGCAAGAACGGGGACCGCGCCAAGGCCATCCGCCTGTCAGGCGAGTTTCACATGGTCCTGGCCAAGATCGGGCAGAACGACGTCCTGGCCGAGTTCCTGCATGAACTGATCATCCGCAGTTCCCTCATCATCGGCCTGTTTGCAGGTTCAAGCCATGTTCTTTGCCAAGATAAGGAGCATGGCGAGATCGCCTCCGCCATCCAAAGCGGCGACGGGACAAGGGCCGGCGACCTGCTGGAAGCGCATCTGCGCCATATCGAGGCCCAACTGGTCTTTGATGCGGCGGCCGAGGCAAGCGACCTGCGCCAGACCCTCGGCAGGTAAAGAAGGAGACATCTTTGGCCTCCGTTAGGCTCCAGACACATTGTGTTGCTTCAAGCCTTCCGCGCTCCTTATGGGGTTTTCAACGGCCTGTTCTGGTTTGGTAGCAAAGATTGACCTTGGGATCTTGTTAATAAAATAATTTAACCAATAATACCAGCGGCATGAACCATCGACTCTGAAGGTGGTTTTCTTTGCGGCCGACCTCTGATTCACTCCCTTGCAAGGCGGAGGAGGATCAGGATGGCAGTGGGCATCACACGCACGGACCTTTCAGCATCGGATCTGCGGCGAGAGGCGGCTCGCGTGAAGGACGCGCGAGCGACGCGCCGGATGCTTGCGCTGGCGCATGTGCTTGACGGGCGAAGCCGGACGGAAGCGGCACAGAGCTGCGGTATGGATCGGCAGACGCTGCGTGACTGGGTTCACCGTTACAATGCCGAAGGGCTGGCCGGCCTGGTTGACCGGCCGCTTCCCGGGCGGCCCCCGCGGCTCAGCGCCGAGCAGATGCGCGACCTCGCCGTGATCGTCGAGACGGGGCCGGACCCGGAAACGGATGGGGTCGTGCGTTGGCGTCGGATTGACCTCTGCGACGTGGTTGAGCAGCGGTTTGGCATTCGCGTGGCGGAGAGGACCATGAGCGCGATCCTTCACCGGCTCAGCTTTGCACCGTCTCTCAGTCCGGCCGCGCCATCCGCAGGCCGATGGCGAAGCACAAGCGGTATATAAAAAACTTTGCCGAACTGGCGCGCGCGGCCTTGCCTGACGAAGCGCAAGGAAAGCCCTTGGAGATCTGGTTCCAGATGCTATGAGGCCGGGCTTCGCGGATAGTGACGGGGTCCCTCATGCCCATGGAGCTGATCATGCGACCCATCGACAATACAGCTGATACGACTGTCTATGTTGCGCTCGAACTCAGTCGGGCGATCTGGCTTGTCGCCGTGCGCCTGCCTGGCGTCGAGAAACTCGTGTTTCATCGCCTGGAGGCGGGCGACACGGCAAGGCTGCTCGGCTTTGTTGCGGCGCATTGCACACGCACGGAAGCCAGCCTTGGCGCATCCGTCGCGGTCGCCTCCTGCTTTGAGGCGGGGCCGGACGGCTTCTGGCTGCATCGGCTTCTGGTCGCGAACGGTATCGACAACGTCATCGTGGAGCCCACCAGCATCCTCATCAGCCGCAGATCGCGACGCGCAAAGACGGACCGGCTTGATGCGCAAGGATTGCTGCGAGTGCTGATGGCCCGCCATCGGGGCGACCACCAGATCTGCAGCGTCCTGCGTGTTCCCACTCCCGAGGAGGAAGACGCCAAGCGTCCGCATCGGGAGCGCGAGCGTCTCGTGCAAGAGCGCGTCCGGATCGAGAACCGCATAGAGGCCCTTCTGCTTACCCAGGGCATTCGCAAGCGCCCCTCCCTGCGTTATTGGGACGCCGGGATGGACGCTTTGCGGACAGCGGACGGTCGCGCCATGCCGCCGCTTCTTCGTGCGGAGATTGACAGGTTGAAGCGCCGGCTCACGCTGACCATGGAGTTGATCCGGGAGATCGAGGGAGAGCGGTCAACAATGCTGGCAACGCCCCCCTCCGATGACGCCTCTTGCAAGGTCGCAGCGCTGTCGCGCATCCGAGGCGTGGGCGACACCTTCGCAGCTGTGCTCACGCGTGAGGTCTTCTATCGCCATTTCGACAACCGCCGGCAGCTTGCGAGCTATGTCGGCATTGCACCGATACCACATCAGAGCGGGGCCATGGATCGGGACCATGGGATCGGACGAGCAGGGAACGCTCGAGCGCGGACAACGCTGATACAACTCGCCTGGCTCTGGCTGCGCTACCAGCCGGACAGCGGGCTGGCCGCCTGGTTCCGTGAGCGTGTCGGCGCCTTGGCCGGACGCAGCCGACGCATCGCAATCGTCGCCATGGCGCGCAAACTGCTTGTCACATTGTGGCGCTACGTCGAGACGGGTGTGCTGCCAGCGGGTATGAAGCTCAAGGCGTAAGAGGATCGACACCGCCGGGACACCGGCTGGCGTCGAGAAGGGAGCGCGACCGTTTTCGTCATTGGCGGCCGTTCAGACCGCCGAGTTCCAGGTTGGTCGCGTCTCGCCGGGGAAGGCCTCGTGAATGAGGCATCGTGGTACGGGTCAAGACCCGACTGTATGTAAGGTGATGCAGCCGCGGCTGCGAAAGCGATCGACCCCGGACCTTTATCGACAGGAACAAAGCTCCCCTTAACGGATCGAAGGAAACGAAAATGACGGCTTGACTGCTGAACCCTCATGTGAGGACGAGGCCAGGGTGGGTCAACAGGGAACATTGACACGCGTGTGGGCAAGAAAGGGCACACGCCCGCGGGCGCCAAAAGACTGCCGCTACGCCTGGGCCTACATCTTCGGGGCGGTCTGCCCGGCCCGCAGGATCGGTGCGGCACTCGTCATGCCCTACGCGAACACGGAGGCGATGAACGCCCACCTGGCCGAAATCAGCGGGCAGGTATCGCCCGGTGCACACGCGCTCCTTGTTCTCGATGGTGCTGGCTGGCACAGCTCCACAGACCTCATCATCCCGCCCAACATCAGCCTGCTGCCGCTGCCACCTTACAGTCCGGAACTGAACCTGGTCGAGAACCTCTGGCAGTTCCTCCGTCAGAACACCCTCGCGAACCGGGTCTTCGACAGCTACGAAGCCATCGTCGACGTCTGCTGCGATGCCTGGAACACGCTCCTCGCAATGCCGGAACGCGTCGCTTCAATCACCTCACGCGATTGGGCGCAGGTCAGTGGATAATGCCGTTGGTATAAGAAGCGCTCTTCTCGTTCCGGAGCCCGGCGCACGCTGAACGTTCCTAGAACAGTGCAGGTCGCAACGCATGGGTCAGCACCGCGCCGCTTTCGTAATAGACTTCCTTGGCCCGCACCAACCGCTCGCGATGGGTGCGGACGGGCGCGACCGGCAATACGCTCTCGTCCGCTTCCAGAAGGGCGATGGCCGCCTGCGTCCCGAAAACCGTGCCCGGCGAGATACCCCGACCCGAATAGCCGAAGGATGCATAGGCGTTGGGGCCCAGGGCGACGATCTTCGGGATGTGGTCCGCCGTCATGGCGATGCGCCCGCACCAGTCGTGCTCGAACGGGAGGTCGGCCAGTTGCGGATAAACGCGCGAAAGGGCCCGCCGCGCCCAAGCGGCGTGTATCGGGCGGCCCGGGCCGTCCAGATCGCCCACCGCGCCCACGATCATCCTGCCCGCCTCGTCGATGCGGAAAGACGACATGACGACAGCAGTGTCCCAGCATCCCTCGCCACCAGGCAGGATGCTTTCGCGCAGTCTTGCAGGCATGGGGGCCGTGGCAAACTGGAAGTAGCTGACGGCGACGAACTCGGGCCGAAAGCCCATCTCGATCCCGTCGAAATAGGCGTTGGTCGCCAGCAACAGGGCCCGCGCGCGAACCGTGAAGCCGTTCGCTTCGATGATCCATTTATCCCCCAACTGCCGGATGCGCGTCACTTTCGTTTGATCATGAAGCCGCGCACCGGCTTCATGCGCGGCGGCCGCGAGACCGCGCGCATAGGAAAGCGGCTGGATCGTGCCCGCGCGGGGATCGAACAGCGATCCGTAGAAGGCCAGGCTTCCAGTGCGCCGCGCGGTCTCTTTGGCATCAAGACATTCAACCGGCCAACCCATCGCCGCCCCTTGGCGATGCCTTTCCTGAAGGTTCCTGACCCCGGCTGCCGAATGAGCCAGGTGCAACGTCCCGTTGCGGGTGGCTTCGCAGTCGATCCCCGCGTCCTCGATGATGCGCCAGACGCGCGAGGGACCTTCGGCCAAGGCAGCCATCAGCTTATGGCCGGCCGCATTGCCCATTATTCCGATCACCTCCTGGGGCGGGATCCACAGGCCGGCATTGACCAGCCCGACGTTTCGTCCCGATCCCCCGTGGCCGACGGTCCTGGCCTCAAGAACGGCCACGCTCGCCCCGCGGCGTGCCGCCTCGAGCGCGGCGGAGTTTCCGGTGAACCCGCCCCCGATCACCACGAGATCCACCGACTTGTCTTCCGGCAAGGGCTGGGCCACCTGCGAAACCGTGGTCGACACGCGCCAAAGATTGCCTTTGCTTTTCATCTTCCATCCAGAACCAAGAATGCTGCGATGGCATCGCGCGAATGCGCGGGGCATGGCAGCCGGACCACCCTATCCGCAGGCCGCGCCGTGCAGAAACAATGATTTCTCACGGAACATGAAGGAAAAGTCACATGATCGCACCGCGCCGCTTCCTGCCGTCGATCCAGTCGCTTTTGGCGATCGAGGCGGTGGACCGGCTGGGTTCGGTCGTCGCCGCGGCTGAAGACCTGGCGTTGACGCATTCGGCAGTCAGCCGGCAGTTGAAAATCCTGCAGGACCAAATTGGGGTCGAACTGTTCCGCCGCAGCGGAAAGGGACTTACACTGACGCCAAGCGGGATCGACTACGCCCATGCCGCGAGGGACTGCCTTCGTGATCTGGCGCGTGCCAGCCTCAAGCTCCGTGCGGCGGGGTCGCGGGTCAGCCTGAACATCGCGATCCGCCCCGCCTTCGGAATGCACTGGCTCGCGCCGCGACTGCAGGCTTTCGCGCGGCGCCATCCCGAAGTCACGGTCAATCTCTCGACCCGGCTGGCGCCCTTCGACTTGGCGCGCGAAGGCATCGACGCCGCAGTTCATTTTGGTGGTCGAGACTGGACGGGGGTAAATTATCTGCCTCTTGCAGGCGAGCGGGTGATCCCTTGCTGCCATCCGGACTTGGCTCCGGATGAAGAGAATTCCACCTCTCTGCTCTCCAAGCCCCTTCTGCATCTGGAAAGTCGGCCGGGGGCTTGGGAGGAATGGTTCGACCGACAGGGCACCCGTGCGGTCCGTCTACGCGGAATGCTGTTCGACCAATTTACGAACATGGCCGATGCTGCCGCGCTTGGCTTCGGTATCGCGCTTCTGCCCGACTATCTCGCCGAACGACAGTTCGCCGAGGGACGTCTGGTGCGCGCTTGGCCCAGCTATACCGAAACGAAAGGGTGTTACTATCTCGTATGGAGCGACCAAGGAAAACTTGGTCCCGCCCTGACGCTGCTCTTGTCTTTCCTGCGGGACAGCATGGAGGATTGTCATTGCCCTGACCTTGTTTGAAGCAACAAAGGGCTTCTTCGAGCGGTGGATATCAGCCTGCGTCAGCTGGTCCCTCTAACCCCCTATTCATCGCCTCGATCTTCTCGATCATGATCTCCATGGGAACTGACTTGGTAGGACGCATCGGAACCTCCAACTTCGCCAGCATCGGGGCCTTTGTGCCGTTCATCGTCCTGATGATCCTGATCCTGCTCTGCATGGCGCGGCTGCCCTTCCTTGTTCGTTCTGTGTCTGGACACATGCAAATGATGGGCTTGGCGGCTGTTGGCCTCATAGCGGGAAGGAGTGTAGGGTCTTATATGGGAGGCGATAAAAACGCGGCCTCAGCGGTGAAGACCATGGCTCAAGCGGCCGAGCAAACCTATGAAGGTAAAACCACGATCAGTCGCAATACGATGGCGTTTGTAGCGCATCCGGCGGTCTCTCAAGCGACAACAGGTGTGGCTGAGTCCATAAACCGAATGCAAGACATGGCACGCGCGTTGGCCAAGAAATGACCCCCGTAAGCGAGCAGTCGATTATGATGAATGGTGTTGCCCGGAGCATGTCACGATGACCACGGGCGCCAGCTTTAGGCCTCGACGGCCGACGATCGCGTGCCCTACCGGCAGTCAGCAAAGCTCTGACAGACCAGACAGCGCAGAAGTTTAGCAGCACTGGCCTTGACTGCCTGAACCAGAAGTCTTCGCGCCGCTGCAGCGACCGCCGGTAGGAGACAGGCAGTGCCCTTTGCGCAGCCTTGCGACGCAAAGGGCCATTCGATGGCCAGCCGGTACAGGGTTCACTTCACTCAGCCGTCCCAGAGGGTTCTGCAGGTCCTGCGGCCTCTCGCGACACCTGGGTGTCCAGATCCGCCGCCGGGCTGCGATCCTTGGCCTCGCCCGGAGCGGCGCGGTCTTGGGGCGCGGGCTCCCTGTCTGCCGCTGCACCGACCGGTCCAGCCTC
The DNA here is from genome assembly GCF_014656455.1 of Paracoccus aerius. Lineage (GTDB taxonomy): Bacteria > Pseudomonadota > Alphaproteobacteria > Rhodobacterales > Rhodobacteraceae > Paracoccus > Paracoccus aerius. Next base: position 8,789 of record NZ_BNCL01000021.1, on the reverse strand, counting down.
TGATGCAGCCCTTGCCTTGCGTCCTCGCGCGGCCTTTGGCGCCTCGCCGCCCTCTGCGGCCGCCGCCTTTGGTTTGCGGCCCTTGCCCGATGCTGATGCCGCTGCCGGGGTTTCGGCTGCGGCCTTGGAAGGACGGCCGCGTTTTGCCTTCGGCGCCTCGGACTCGTCCCCTGCTGCAGCCTTTGGCTTGCGGCCTCGGGTCCTGGCCGGCTCCTCCGTGGCAGCATCCGCAGTCGGACCGGCTGTCGGGTCCTGGCTTGCCTGTGCGGCCTTTCTGGCTTTTGTCGTTGCAGCCTTCGGCTTTGGCTTGCGGCCCCTCGCGGCCGTGTCGGCCGAGGCGGATGCCCGGGCCGCGTCTTCCGTGTCGATCTCGCGTTCCGCCTGCTGCCAATGCTGCGCGTCCCGGCCATTGGGACGACCCTCCATCTCCCAGAGAGAATGCGCGCGTTCCTCGATCCGCCGTGTGCGGTCTTCCATCATGATGTCTCCTCGTGTGTGCGATCAACAACGGGTGGGCGTGGGATCAGGTTTCGGATCAGGACAGGTTCAGGTCGGCTGACCTTGGAGGTGGCTTGCCCCCGCCAGCTTGCCAACACTGTCTGCAGCCATCCTCCGACTGCCAAGGGCAATTGCAAGGGGTTGCCTGTGCTGCAGCCGTGCTCAGGATGTTTCGGGCAACCCAGGTTCTGATGGCCTCTTCAGCGCAGCCTTGTCCTGCAGTTCCCTGGCCAGCCGGGCTTCCCGAAGCCTTTGGACCTTTTCCGCCCCCGCCGCCCGAACAGCGTTGATCTCCTCGAACGCGCGATCACGGGCGGAGGGTGGAGCCTGCAGTTTGCCAAAGACAAGCTCGGCCTTCAGACGTGCGTCACTGCGGTTCTCGGTCATTTCTGGTCTCCCTTATGGCCTTGCTGAGCTGCCGATCATGAACAAAGGCCACGCAACATGCCTGGCCTTGCCCGGCGGTGTATCCTCACCAGAAGCAATGGGGTGGTGAAGAAGGACGGCACCCCCCGCTCACCCTGCTTGCAGATTTCCGGCCGACATCTTGCCAGAGCGTTTGTCACGCTCCAGGTCATAGGACACCTTCTGGCCGTCGACCAACTCGGCCAAGCCCGAGTGCTGGACCGCCGAGATATGCACGAAGACATCTTGCCCGCCCTCGTCGGGCTGGATGAAGCCAAACCCTTTGGTGGCGTTGAACCATTTGACGGTACCTCTGGCCATGATGAACCCTTTCGGAAGAAACCTGTTGAACGCTGAGGCAGATGGCAGCGGAAGAGGTTTAGCAGTTATGCCAGCCGGATAATTGGATGAGGCATGCGCATTCCCTTGAGCGCATATCCCAAAGTTAGAGCGAACCATCAGATCGCGAAATCGTCCAGCGACTTTCCGGCTTCCAAAGCTTCGGCAATCCATCCGGGCTTTCGGCCGCGACCGCTCCAGGTGAGCTCAGAGTTTTCCGGATGGCGGTATTTCGGCTCGGCCTTTTGCTTGGCAGGCTGAGCGGCCAGCATGTCTTCGAGCGAGGCGAAGCCCGCGGCCTTGGCGATCTCGGTCGCCTTCTGGATGGCGTCCTTTTTCCGACGGTTCTCGAAATCGGCAATGGCTGCGGCTGATTTCTTGTTGATCTCTTTCAGCTGCTCGAGTGACAGTTCGTTGTAATTGATGTCCATGACGATCTCCTCATTTGCCTGTCGCAATACAGAAACCACTCCTGACAGGAAAGCCTCTCATCTGGAAAGCGTGTTTGATCTTCAAGGAAAAATCGGATCACTCGCTAGCCAAGTCTATCCAGGCTGGAGCATGATCGCTGGCTTTCGGCCGAGCTCGCATATCCCGATCAACTCCCGCGTCCTTGAGTCTTGCTGCCAAATCGGGAGAGAGCAGCAGGTGATCGAGCCGCAATCCGGCATTCCGCTCCCAGGCTTGTCGCAGATAATCCCAGAAGGTGTAAACGGGCTCGTCGGGATGGATGGTCGCAATGGCATCACACCAGCCCTGTTTCAGAAGGGACGCATAGGCCTTTCGGACCTCTGGCAAAAACAGGGCGTCATCGCGCCAGGGGTCTGGATTGTAGACATCGCACTCGGCCGGAATGATGTTGTAATCGCCTGCCAGGATCACCGGGACGTCCAGAGCAAGCAGCTGTTTTGAATGGGCGCTGAACTGCTTTAGCCATGTGAGCTTGTATTCCCATTTCGGACCCGGTGCGGGATTGCCATTGGGAGCATAAAGGCAGCCCACCAGGATGCCATTCACCGCCGCCTCGATATAGCGGCTTTGCGACGGATCGGGTTCTTTGGGCAGTCCCCTTCGGATCACGACTGGCTCACCGACACGCGATAGGATCGCCACGCCGTTCCACCGGCTCTGGCCGTGCCAGACGGAAGCGTAGCCGGCCTTGGCCAGCTGCCGCTCCGGGAACTTCGCCTGCGGGGCCTTCAACTCCTGCAGGCAGACGATGTCGGGCTGTGTCTCAGCCAGCCAGGCGAGCAGCGTCTCAAGCCGGCTATTGATGCCGTTGATGTTGTAAGTGGCGATCCGCATGGCCCTGCCCTTCCTCTCCCATCAGGTGCTCTGGCTTTGAGCCTCGTTACAGGCGCCGCCCGTAGCAGGGAGCGGAACGTCATTTGCCGGAAGATTGTGTCGCACTTGCACCTGCGACCGTCGGCACTTGCCGACGCCTTAATCTCGTCTTTAAATAAGCCTATCCCACGCGCGCCCTGACCTTGGCATAAATCGCATTCAGGTGGCAAAACCGGCCGACACTGGCTACCCCTATCCCAGATATTCACATGAGAATGAAAGAACGATGAAGCCCATGACCAAGACCGAGTTGCTTGCCACTCTGGCCGAAAAGTCTGGCGTTGAGAAAAAGGATGTCTCTTCTGTCCTTGATGCGCTCTCCGAAGTTGCGACCTCGATTGTGGCCGAGGGTGGCGCCCTCACCCTTCCTGGCTTGGGCAAGCTCGCCTGTCGGGATCGTCCCGAACGACAGGTCCGCAATCCGTCAACAGGCGAGGCGATGACAAAGCCTGCCGATCGCGTAGTAAAGTTTACGGTGGCCAAGGCTCTGAAGGACAGCGTCAACTCTTAATCGCCGCCGACATGGCTTGCTCCCGCATGCCGTGGGGGCAAGGCGAAAAGGACAACGGGTCCATTCGGCCCCGTGCCGCGCAACCCAAGATGATTGCCGATCGCATTGATGATTATCAACGGGTGTTATGGGGCAGCTTACGTCAAAGCAACAACAAAGGGAGCGATTGAGCCCCCCTTGCTCTTTCCTTTGAGAGAACGGCTGAGCGGATAGCTACAGCGCTTCCTCGCCACTAACGCTCTCAAGAGACTTTCCGTGCGTTTCAGGACCGAACATGACGGCGAGCGCCATCACGACATACATCACTGCGATCATCGCGAACATCGCGGCGACACCGCCGCTTTCAAACAGATAACCGGCAAGCAGCGGGAAAATAGAGGCTGAGAGGAAGCCGACAGTGACCGCGCATCCTGTACCGAAGCCACGTACGCGGGTCGGGTAGAGCTCGGGCGCCCACATCCAGGCGGTGGTGTTCAGCAGGATGAACATCACCTGCAGGAGGCCCCCGAAGAACAGGATCGGCCCAAACGTCTCAGAGTAGCCGAAGGCTAAGGCTATAAAGATCGCCAAGACTGATCCGAAGCCCAGCACGGCCCGACGCTTGACACGATAACCAAAGTAGCTAGCCATAAGTGCCCCCACAAGGCCACCAATGTTGATGATGGTTGTGTAGAGCAAAGAGGATTGCAGGTCATAGCCGCGCGACACGAGCACCGTGGGCATGAACACGAGGATCGTCAGCTGGGCACCGAACGTCATGGCGATGACCGTCCAGACAACGGCCGTCCGGCGGAACAGCTCACCCTGGAAGATCGCGCTGAAAGGAACTTTCTGCGACACGAGCCGCTCAGTTGCACCGGCCTTGATGAATTCCTTGACCACCATGCCGCGGGGCTTGCGCAGCCGGTTCAACGAAAGCCGTGTCAGAACCGAATTTGCCTCATCCACATTACCCTCTGCCAGCAGGAACCGAGGGGATTCCGGAAGGAAGATGCGGTAGACGAAGATGGCAAGCGCAGGAACGGCCATAATGCCCAAGACCCACCGCCAAGCAACTTCCGGTCCGCCAAAGACCGGTTCGAGCGGCCCAAGCATCAATGTGACAAGAGCGGGTGCGATCAGCAGTCCCAGCCCGCCTGCCGCGACATTGACGACGCCTAGGGCAGCACCTCGGATACGGGTCGGCATAACTTCGGAAATCAGTGTCAACGCGGTGCTGAGCTCACCGCCGAGGCCAATTCCGCACATGAACCGCGCGATGAGAAGAACTTCAACAGAGCCAGAAAGACCCGCGACAAGCGAGCCAACAGTGAAAAGAGCGAGGTTATAAGTATAGGTGAACTTCCGGCCATAACGGTCGTTCGTGTAGCCTGCCAAGACTGACCCGATTGCCATGCCGAAAAAGGTCAAGGTCGACAGCAGCCCGATTTGGAGTGCGGAAATGCCCCAAAGGTCTGCAAGGCGTGGTGCAACCAAGCCGATATTGGCCTGCGTCATCGCATCCAGCAGAGCGCCGAACGATACAAGCAGCAACAGCCAGATATGGGCACTTCTGACCGGCATCGCATCAAGGGCGCGGGTCAGCTGCCCTTCCAGGCTTTGGGCGCTGGCGCCCCTTTCAATATGGGTATGCTGCATTCCTGTCTCCCTGTTCTGATCCCGGTGGTCGGCGATCAAATACTTGGCTGTGTTTTGTCGTTGAAAACCTTGGTTGCGAGCGGCGACCGGTCGCGAGCCAGATGGACACCCCGGCGCGAACTGACCAGCTGGCCATCATCGACTACGACCTCTCCGCGCAGGAGGACGGTCGTAGGCCAGCCTTGGACCTCGAGCCCCTCATAGGGGGTGTAGTCGCAACCGTCCTGCAAATCATCATGGGTGATCCGACGCTGGACCGCAGGATCCCAGATCGAGAGATCAGCATCCGCACCAATCGTGATCGAGCCTTTGCGCGGGTAAAGGCCATAGGTCTTTGCGTGATTGGTGGAACTGAGCGCAACGAAGCGCGAGATGTCGATCCGTCCCTTCATGACCCCTTCCGAGAACAGGATGGGCAGGCGCATCGCGATGCCGGGAATTCCGTTTGGAATATGGCGGAAGCTCGTTTTTCCCGGTGGGTTCAGCTTGCCCTTGTCATCGTTGAAGCGGAACGGACAATGGTCCGAGGAGTAGATGTCAAAGACCCCCTGCTCCAGGCCCTCCCAGCATGCTTCTTGCGAGGCCTTGTCACGCGGTGGGGGCGAACAGACATATCTCGCACCCTCCCAGTTGTCGCGATCAAGGTCATCGGCGGTCAGCATCAGGTATTGCGGACAGGTTTCGCCTATGACCTTCTGGCCGCGCTCGCGGGCGCGGCGGATCTCATCCATCGCCTCTCGGTTAGAGACGTGAACAATAACGATTGGCACGTCGACAACTTGCGCCAGACTCAGCGCACGGTGCGCCGCCTCACGTTCTACAAGGGTTGGTCGAGTCGTCGCATGGGCCTTGGGCGCGACATCGCCTGCCATCTCATGACGGCCGATCAGATACCGGATCGCATCTTCGTTTTCACAATGGACCATCACCAAGGCTCCCGAACGCCTAGCGCAATCCATGGTCTCGAGGATCTCGTCATCGCGCAGCCGCAGCCCTTCGTAGGTCATGAAGACCTTGAAAGACGTGTAGCCATCTTCAACCAGCGCAGGGAGTTCCTGACCCAGAAGCTGCGGCGTGATTTCAGAGATAATAAGGTGAAAGCTGACATCGGTATGGCAGCGACCTTCGGCAAGCGCATGATATTCCGCCAACACCTCGCGTAGCGGGCGGCCTTTTTCCTGCAGGCAGAACGGCATGACTGTTGTGTTGCCGCCGATCAGAGCGGACCGGGTGCCACTTTCGAAATCGTCGCACATCTCGATGCCCGGAGGCTGGGGCTGCGACAGGTGGACATGACTGTCGATCCCCCCTGGCAGGACATACTTGCCAGTGGCATCGATCATCTGCCGCGCCTCTGTCATTTCACCGCCGATCTGGACGATTGCGCCGTCGCGAAGGCCGATGTCGGCGATGAAGACGTCCGAGGCCGTGGCAATTGTTCCGTTGCGAATGATAATGTCGAACATGAGTCAGGCTCGCTTGAGATGAGGCTTGAGGTGGACCGTGAAGGGCTCGGTTTCGGCCCACTCGCAGTCGTTCGGCGTGCCTGCCCTGTTGGTCACGACACAAAACCGTCCGGGGTCTGAGACGGTCTGCATCGGCACATGCCATATGGCCGGCCGGTACTGAATGGCAGTGTGACCCGGCACGATCAGGGCGCGCAGATCCTGAAGATCGGGGCGATCCCCTGCATCACTCCGACACATGACGATCAGATAGTCCCCGTCATCAAGCGGGATGAAGGCCTGCGCCGACGTAGGGTGACGTTCCATCCTGAAAGTCGCGGCCGCCGGATCGGCAGGCTGGACGCTGATGATTTCGATGACCAGCCGGGCATTCTCGCGCGGATCGCGGCTGCAGGCCGTGTCACCCTGCTGCGCAAGCAGATCGCAATAACCAGAGCAGCGTTCGACGGAGAGAGGCTCGGCAACGAGGTCATACGCCATTTTGGCCATCTCGTTGGTTCCAGGCATGCGCGATTTCCTCGCGCGTGCCAAACCAAACGCCTTCCTTTGCCTTGGCATAGTCGAAGAAGCGGCTCAGGGCGCGGATGCGGCCCGGCCTGCCAATCATGCGGGGGTGCAGGCCGATCGACATCATGCGCGGACCCTGTTCTGCCTCGGCCAGAAGCACGTCCAAGCTCTCGCAAAGATAGCGATAGAAGTCATCGGCCGTTATAAAGCCTGGCGCGATCCAGAACCTCAGATCGTTGATGTCGCACGAATAGGGCAAGACAAGCTGTGAGATGCCGTTGACGTCGACCCGGTATGGGACATCGTCGTTGTAGGCGTCGCTGTCATAAAGAAAGCCGCCATGCTCCACGAGCAGTTCGCGGGTGTGGACGCTTGCTCCATAGCGGCAGTACCAGCCGACAGGAGGCTTGCCGCATGTCCGGGTAAAGGAGTCGAGCGCCAGCCTGATATGTTTGCGTTCCTGATCCCGGGTAAGGCGAAAGACCTCTTCCCAACGGTACCCGTGGCTGCAGACTTCGTGACCGGTGCGCACAACCTCGGCCGCAACCTCGGGGTTCTGTTCGAACGCGACGGCGCAAGCGAAGAAGGTTGACCTGATCCCGGCTTGGTTCAGGGCATCCAATACCCGCCAGACACCGACCCGAGAGCCGTATTCATACATGGATTCCATTGCGAGATTGCGGATGTCTCTCGGAAAGGGATAGGCGCCCCACTCCGTCATCGGCTCCTGGTCTGGATCATCCATCGCGAAGGATCTTTCTGACCCCTCTTCATAGTTGACGACGACATTTACAGCGAGCTTTGAGCCGTTTGGCCAACGACCTGTGGGGCGCTGTCTGCCGTATCCAACAAAGTCGCGCGCAGGTTTGTTCATGAAGAGCCCTTAGCAATGCGTGCAAGATTGCATGCACTTTAGGAGCTAGGTTTTTTATCTGGCAAGTATTATTTCCACACAAAAAGACTGAAGTTGCGGGTTCAACGACAGATCAAGAACACTGCGTTGCGCTGTCGTCTTTTTGTATTAACGGATTAGAAGAAATCAGTTGGGAAGAGCGTAGACGTCGGTCGCACGCTCACGATCCTCCCGCAGGTCCAGACTGCCTACAATATGGTCAAAGTGCTGAGCCATAACCTTGATGGCTGCCTGCGCGTCTTTCGCTTCGATGGCATCTACAATCTGCGAATGCTCGGAAGTCAGGCACAGCGAGTTCGTTTCCACCTCATAAACCGACTGAATGAGGACACAGCGCCGGACAAGGCCGATCAGCAGCTTCTCGAGAATTGGGTTTTTCGTCATCTGAGCTAGAAGATCGTGGAATTCACCCGCGAGGCGGTTCGCGTCGCGGCGCTGTTCGCTGAAGGCCCGCTGCTCGGCGAGGATGTGCTCGCGCAGGACGTCGAGGTCGCCTTTTGTCGCCCGCTCGCAGATGAGGGACAGGCCGGCATATTCGAGATGCCGCCGGGTTTCGAATACGTGCCGGGCTTCTTCGGCCGACGGCCGGCTGAGAAAGGCGCCTTTGTTCAGTTCGAAGGTGACGATCTCTTCATCCTTCAGGCGTTCAAGCACACGCCTCGCTCGTGAGCGCGGGACATCATAGGCCGCCGCCAGCTTCACCTCATTGAGCCGCTGACCGGGGCGTAGGTGCTTCTCCATGATCAGCGCGATGATGCGATCATAGATGATGTCCTCGACAGGGAATTTGCCTCTCCGTGGACTGATAGATCCTTCTGACGGGCTGCTTTCATTTCTCGACATGGTATCGGCTTCGTGTAGCTCTGCTTTCAGGGTCAGCGACACTTAGCGGGTTTCCCCGGTCTCATGCCATGTGATTTTACGGCGGAGCCGTTGGTTCCTTGAGGCCACCTGCTCCAAGTCATTCGACGACGGACAATTTCCACCACACTCGCGACACGCACGAGGGCACTCAATCTCTTGCTCAACTGGCGCACCGGAAAAGCTGAGCTGGCTTGATGGCAGAAAAATTCAGGCGATACGGTGTGAACCGCCCCGGGTTTACCGGAGAGTTTGTGGTTCAATGATTAGGCTGCTTTTTCGGCTGCGTTCAAGCTTGCGTAGAAGG
>NZ_BNCL01000020.1 GCF_014656455.1 Paracoccus aerius | reverse complement strand
CCTTTGTCAGTTCCGTCATCGAGTCCGGCGTCGATCCGTCGCGCATGGACGGCATTCGGGCGCGGCTGCGCGAACTGGGGCTGACCCCCTATGATACCTTGTCGCCGCCCCTGATGGACGCCATCGCGACCCATCTGGCCAAGCACCAGGCGAAACCTGCGCCGGTCGAGGCAAGGCAGCAGGCTGCGGCACCAAAGCCCGTCGAGGCAGCGCAGCGCGTCTCTCCGGCGCCCGCAGACGTCAAGCCCAGCACGACCCAGCAGCCGCAATGGTCATCGTCCTCGACGCCGCGCGCACCGGAGAAGGGATCGCTGGTCACCCGGCTTCTGAACAAGCTTCTGGGGCGATAGGACGGTCCCAAGCTGACATCATCTCGATGGACGACGAGGGGAAAGCGCCCTTCTCGTCGTCTGTCGGCTTCCATCCACGCCCGCAGGTTTGCGATATCCGCACCTGCCGCAGATGTCGCACAACCGTATTTGGCGAGTTGGTAGTGTCCCCGCGACGACCTCTGATTGATGCGCTGCGTTTGCGACGTCCGAATTCATGGCAGCCGCAATCAAAGGCCTTTGCCTTGGACGGTTTCGGGCTGCAAGCTGTGCCTTGAGAAGGGCCAGCCCGGGTCTGCCGATGTTTCGCGACGGTGCGCTTGATGTCATGCTGCGAGCCCTCCGCCTGGCAGGAGAGGAAAGGGGCCATGTTGTCCTGATCGTGGTCCTGGGCCTTGTTTCCGCAGTCTTCGAGGGATTTGGCCTTTCGCTCATCATCCCCATAGCCCAGATCGCCCTGGCGAGCGGCGAAGCGCGGGACCTTCCCCATATTGGCAGCCTGATCAGGAGCCTGTCTGGAGACGACACCTCTGCCGTCCCTCTCATGGTGGCCGCGGCCGCCATCTTCCTTGCGGGTTTGGTCATCGGCGTTGTCAATCTTGTCCTGTCGACAAGGCTGTCGCTGGTCTTCGCGGAACGGCTGAGGGCGCAAATCTTCGAAACCCTGATGCATCAGGACATCGTCCTGCTTGAAGGAAAGTCGTCGGGCAAGCTGATGAACATCATGGCGACCGAAAGCTGGCGCGCTTGCGATGCGCTGTTCGTCGTGATCTCGCTGATCGTGCAGGCGATCGCCCTGGTCGTTCTGGCGGGTTTCCTTGTCGCCATCTCGCCCTTTCATGCGCTGCTGCTGGCCGTGCTGACAGCATTGATGGCACTTTCGGTCGCATCCGTGACGCGTCGGGTGCGTCACCTCGGGGCCCGGGCGACTGCCGCCAACGAGGGGCTGACGACCTATCTTTTCAACCTGCTGAACGGCCTGCGGGTCGTGCGCGGCTTTGGCCGCGAAATCTACGAGCGCCGCCGCTTCCTGCGACGGTCATCGAAGATCAGCTTCGTCTTCATGCGCCTGGCGGTTCTGAGGGGGCTGGTCGGCCCCCTGGTGCAATTGATGACCCTGGGGATCGTCATCATCCTGGGACTGGTCTCCCTTGCGCGGGGCGACGAGGCAGCGGTGCTGATCGGCTTTCTTGCCATTGCCTACCGCGTCCAGTTGCGGGTGGCCAACGTGCTGTCCGCCCGTGCAGGCCTTCTGAGCTTCGAGGCCCCCATTGCCGAGATCGAGAATGCCATCGGGCACTTCGGCACGATCCCCGAGAAGGGGCAGCCCCTGCCGCCGCTGGCCCGCGAAATCCGGATGGAGAATGTCACGGTCCGCTATCCGTCGGCAGATGTCGCGGCGGTCACGGATATCTCGTGCAGCTTCCGCGTGGGCGAGGTCACGGCGATTGCAGGGCGTTCCGGGGCCGGCAAATCGACCCTTGTGGCCCTTCTGCTGCGCTTCACGTCGCCTGAACGGGGCCGCATCCTGGTCGACGGCGTGCCTTTGTCCCAGATTTCACGCGCGGCCTGGCACGAGCGGATCGCCTTTGTCGAACAGAACGCATTCCTGTTCAGCGGCTCGGTCAGGGCGAACATCGCCTATGGTCGCCCAGGAGCAAGCCTCGACGAGGTGCGGGGGGCCGCGCGCGAAGCGCAGGCCCATGATTTCATCAGTGCACTTGAACAGGGCTATGACACGCTGATCGGCGAACGCGGCGCCCGCCTTTCGCAAGGTCAGCGCCAAAGGATCGCCCTGGCGCGCGCGCTGCTGAGGGATCCGGACGTCCTGATCCTTGACGAGGCGACGAATGCGCTGGATGCGATCACGGAACGCGCCGTCCGGCAAGTTTTGGAACAGGCGAACCGCCCGCGTGTGGTCATCGTCATCGCGCATCGGCGGGAAACCATCGGCTTTGCCGACCGGGTTCTGGTCCTTCGGGACGGGGTCCTGGTCCAGGAAGGGCGGCCACGGGATCTGGCGGCCGCGTCCGGGCTTTATGCTGAACTTTACGGGGGCGGCGCATGACGCGGACCTGGACATCGCGGGATCTGCGGGCGCCGTGGGCGATCATCGACCGCGAGATGACGCAGCCCTTGACGCCGCTGGACCTGGGCAAGGCCCATGGCGCCTATCTGCTGCTGCGTCACCAGGGACGTCCGGCGGGCCGGTTGCTGATCGGACGCTCTGCCTTCGGCAGCGGGATATCGGCTTCGCAGCTTGCGCCCCTTGTCCGCAAGGCAGGGGCATCGCTTGCCGCGGCTTACGCAGTCTATGACGCCCTGACCGCCCGATCCGGCGCACCCGCGCTGCCCCCGCTGACCATTGCAATCTGCACGCGCGACCGGCCGGCCCTTCTGCGTCGGACCTTGGCGGCCCTTGTTGCCTTGCGGGACGGCCGGTCGGGCGACGCCACGCCGTTCGACATCCTTGTCGTGGACAACGCCCCTCCTGATTCCTCGACCCGCATGGTCGTCGCTGGCTTTCCGGGCGTGCGCTATGCGATGGAACCGGTGCCAGGGCTGAACTTCGGTCGCAACCGGGCCTTGCGAGAAACCGACCGGGCCTATCTGGGCTTCATCGACGATGATGCCGTCCCGGACGGGGGCTGGCTGGACGGCCTTGCCGAAAGCCTCCGCAACCAGCCAGAGGCGGGCGCCTTCACCGGACCGGTGCTGCCACTGGCCCTGGAAACCGAGGCCCAGGTGCGCTTCGAGGCTGCGGGGGGATTCGGCGAAGGGATCGACTGGCAAAGCTATCGACAAGAGCGGTGGGACGATCCCTATTACCCTGCCGGCGCGGGAAGGCTGGGAACCGGCACCAACATGATCTTCAGCACCGAATGGTTGCGGTCCCTTGGCGGCTTTGACGAAGCCCTTGATACCGGCCCCCCGCTTCCGGGCGGCGGCGACCTGGACATCCTGTTCCGCCTGGTTCGGGCGGGCGTCCCGGTCGCCTACTCGCCCCGGCAGGCGGTCCATCACGAACACCGCCGCGACATCCCGGGGCTGCGCCGGCAGTTCCGGTCCTGGGGTCTGTCGATGGGCGCGCTGTCGCGCAAGAACAGGCGCCTCGATCCCGAAACGGCCGCGGCGCATCGTCGTGTCCTGGCATGGCTTCTGGTCCGGCGTTACGGACCGATGCTTGCGCGATATCCTTTGGGACGCGCCGCGCTTCCTCCGGGGATGGTCCTGGCCGAGCTTGGCGGCCTCGTCCAGGGGCTGGCCGGGGAATACGACCGTTCACGGCATCGCGTTGCCCTTCGTCGTCAGGAACATGGCAGATGAGACCCCCTGCACCTTGGGCGATCCTTCACATCGACCTTGAGCAGCTTCCCAAGCGTCTGGAGGCACCCGCCGGCGCCCGCGGGGTCGTCCTCTACTTCCGTCTTCGGGGCATGGTGCTGGGCCTTGCGCACGAACTGCCGAACGCCTTCCCCATGGCAAGGGGCGATCTTGCGCGCCGCGCCGCGCTGGCCACGGGCGACACCGTGGCCCTGTTGCTGGGCAGCGGGCTGCGTCCGATCCCGCCCTGTGAGGCTGGCAGGTACTGGACCTTATCCCCGGTTCCTGATGCCACGTCGCTGGATCGTCTGGCGCGTCTCATCACTGCCAGGCGCGCCGTGACAAGCAACCTAGAGGCAAGCATCGTGATCTGCACGCGCCGCCGGGCCGCGGATCTCGACGGCTGCCTGGCCAGCCTGTTGGGGGAAATCGCGAAAGGTCGCGATATTGTCGTTGTCGACAACGGTCCCGACCCCGAGACCGAGGCCGTCACGCGCAGGAATCCGGGCGTCCGCTATGTCCAGGAACCGCGGCCGGGGCTGAGCCGCGCGCGCAATGCGGGCATTGCCGTCGCGCGGGGCGATGTGGCCGTCTTCGTCGATGACGACGTGCGGCCCGAGCCGGGCTGGATCGAGCCGCTGCTGGCGGGTTTCGCCCCGGGGGTCGATGTCGTCTGCGGCCTGGTCCTTCCTGAAACCCTGGGGGCCGAGGCGCAGATCGCCTTCCAATATGATCTGGGCTTCGGGGGCATGGGGCATCTTCCCCTGATGTTCGACAGGGAATTTCTGGACAAGACCGCAGGCAGTCCTCCTGTCTGGGATATCGGCGCGGGTGCGAACATGGCCGTCCGCCGCCGCCGGGTGCTGGAACTGGGCGGCTTTGACGAGAGGGTCGGACCCGGGGCGGCGGGCGGCTGCGGGGATGACAGCGAATACTGGCACCGCGTGCTGCACGCCGGGGGCAGGATCGTCTATGAGCCAAGGTCCGTCGTCCGCCACCGGCACCGTGACAACTGGACCGACCTGAAGCGGCAAGCCTATGGCTATGGCTTTGGGCACATCGTCGCCCTTTTCGCGCAATATGGACGACAGCGGGACCGCCGCGACCTTCGCCGGGCGCTGCTGACCATGCCGCTGTGGCTTCTGGGGCGCGCGCTCAAGGCTCCTGTCCGCAGGCTTGCCGGCAAGCCGGACCGGCTGGCGGGATCGTGGCTGCGCGGCTATGCTGGCGCCTTGGCCCATCTGCCGCTGGCCTTTCGTGCGCCACCTGTATCGGACCACAGCTTGAAGGCAGGTGCCGACGATGTCTGACCCGGCCTATGACGCCATCTTCTACGCCGATCTTCACGAAGGAGCCCGCCGTTCCGCACGGCGCGTGCTGCCATTCGTTTTTGATCGCCTCCAACCGCGCACCGTGGTCGATTTCGGCTGCGGTTCAGGTGCATGGCTTGCCGAGGCGGAAGCCCTGGGCGCCGTCAGTCTCGGCCTCGACGGGCCTTGGGTGCCGCATGACGCGCTTGGGATTGCCGCGGATCGGTTCCAGGAAGCGGATCTGTCCAAGCCGATCGATCTGGGCCAGAGCTTCGATCTTGCCCTGTGCCTCGAGGTTGCCGAGCATCTGCCGGCCGAGGCCGCGGCGACGCTGGTTGGAACGCTGACCCGTCATGCGCCCGCCATTCTGTTTTCGGCTGCCATTCCGGGGCAGGGCGGGACAGGTCACCTCAACGAGGCCTGGCCGCAGGTTTGGTGCGATCTTTTCGCGGCTGCCGGCTTTGACTGCCTGGATGTGCTGCGCCGGGAAGTCTGGAACGATCCGCTGATCGAGCCATGGTATCGCCAGAACCTGCTTCTGTTTATGCGGCGCGACGGCAAACGGGGCGCCGACAAGGACATGGGTCGGACAGCGGTCCTGGCGCTGATCCATCCCGACATCTGGAGCGCCCGTGTTCAGGCTGATGAGATGCGCAAGGCAAGACTTGAGGCCGCCGAAGCCGAGGTCATTCGTCTTGGACAGGCCTGGCAAGCCTTGTCCGACGAGAAAGCGAAAGCAATCACCCATCTGGAAGCCGAACTGGCAGCAAGCCAAAGGGCCATGAACCGGATCCTCGGTTCCCGAAGCTGGCGCATGACCCGGCCCCTTCGCCGGCTGGTCAAGATCCTGCAGGGTGGGAACCATGGCAGAGGATAACCCGGACATGCGACCGCTCGTCTCTGTCATCATACCGGCCTACAATGCTGCGGACACGATCTTGGCCACCCTTGCTTCGGTCCAGGCACAAACCTACGCGCCCATCGAGATCCTGGTCGTCGATGACGGCTCGACCGATACGACCCGGCTGATCGTGGAAAGGATGGCTGCAAGGGAACCGCGCTTGCGGGTCATCTGCCAGCAAAATGCCGGCGTCGCGAGGGCGCGGAACCGGGGCCTTGCAGAGGCGCGGGGGGACTGGATCGCCACCCTGGACGCCGACGACATCTGGCATCCGGAAAAACTGGAACGCCAGATGGCGGTCGCGGTGACATCGCCCCTTGCCCCCGCCCTGGTCTATTCCTGGTGTCGCAGCATCGACGCCGAGGATCGTGTCATTGCCGATCAGGGTCAGCCGATGCACCGGGGCAAGGCCTTCGAACATCTTCTAGCGATCAACTTCATCAACAATGGCAGCAATGCCCTTGTCCGGACGGACGCCGCCCGGGCCGTCGGGGGCTTCGAGGAGGCCTTCCAGGCGTTCCGCGCTTTCGGAGCGGAGGATTTTGCCTTCTACCTTGCCATCGCGGAACGCTGGCCCGTCGCGCCCGCGCCGGGCTTTCTTGTGGGCTACCGCATCACGGGAAACAGCATGTCGGCCAATCCGGAACGGATGCGGATGTCGATCGAACTGGTGCTATTCCGCGTCGAGCAGCAACGACCCGATATATCGCCTTCGCTGATGGCGCTGTCCCGGACGTTCTTTGACACCTACGCGGCCTTGCTGGCGCTTCGATCAAGATTGTATGGCCCATTTGCGGCCTACCTGATCAAGGCAATGATACGCCGCCCAGGGATCACGTTTCTTTTCTGCATCTGCTACATCTTCTGGCGACATTCGGGAAAGCGTGCTGTCCGCAAAGGACGCCGCCCTTTCTTCTCGCTCCCCATCACCGAGCCGAGCCATCAACCCCCGTTCCGCGAGGCGTTTGAACGATATCGGACCTCTCGCGTAGCCTCTGCCATTGGATCCGGTGACCGTAAACGATGAGGCGGCTTCTTGCGGAAGCCGGGATCTCCAGTCCGACCCGCCAAGAAAAGTCCAGTGTCGCGCCCCCTGGGGGAAGACTAGGTTGTTCCCTCCGCGGATCGGCCCCGCCTCTCGGACCAACGGGACGTTTCTATTCCTCGACCTGGCGCAAGATCCGGCTCCACGAAACCATGCCTGCATCGTCGGGCAGATCCAGTATTGCCTTGTGCTGAGGTGCACAGGGCGTGTCCTTGGGCGCATGTCCGAACAGGGTGCGAAATGCGCGTGTCATCTGGCTTTGGCTTGAATAGCCGTATTTGTAGGAAAGCTGGCCAAGATGGTGGGGTCCCGGCTCGCAAAGTTCGCGCCTGATTGCCCTTAGTCTTCGTTCCCTGATGACCGCAGCAACGCCGTCGAAGGGCTCGAACAGGCGATAAAGCGAGGCGCGGGACAGGCCGAAGTCACGGCACAGCCGCTCTGAATTCAGCGTTGGGTCAAGCAGATGCTCGTTGATGTGTCGCAGAATGCGCCGACGCATCGCCAGTTCGATGGCGGGACGTCCCGCATCATCCAGTGGACCCGAGGCAGCCATTGCCCCCACCATCTGCAGGGTTGCCTCTGCGACACGAGCCGCATCGGCTACCGTCAGCGAAGGAAGCTCTCGCTCGAATGCCCGCAGATGGTCCGCAACAAGCTGGGCCAAGGGGCCGCGGGGCACGAACCCATGCAGTCGTCTCGCGTTTGGAAGAAGAGCATCCAGCCGATCCCGCCCGATCACGATCTGGGCAAAGGCGCCGGAACTGCCATGCATCTCATGAACGCGGGTAAGATCCGAGAAGGCGACCTGGCCCGAGGAGATGCTTTGGTATTGCCCATCCGAATGAAACCTGACCATCGTGGATTTCAGGGGGATCATCAGCCGGTAGCTGTCCGCCTGATGCTGGCGCAGCTTGCGCTGATCCCGCACGAGAATCCGCTCGGTCCCGAAGCCCGAGAAGAAGGCGAACGGGCCCGGCAGAAAGGCCCGAAGTGTCATCTGGAAGTCTTGCCCGGATTCCTCTGGCACGTGCAGGTCATGGACTTGCCGCAAGGTCTCTCGCGCGGCATCAAGTCCGTCCTTGGGCTTCAAACCTTCCGTCGTGAAAAGATCGAAAGGCAAAGCCGAGCCTTCGACCTGACTGAAGGGTTTGTCTTCATGCATGGGGGCTTACAATCGAAACAAGACGCTGCATGGATGGACCGCCGTGGATCCAGTCTCACTGCCGACCAGATATACCAAACTGGCGCAGTTTCCGTCATTCTTTCTTCTGTGCGGGCGTTCAGCGCGGGTTCACGGCTGAAAGAGTGGCCCACCCGTCATGGCTTCAGACTTCATCGCCCCGGCAGGCGAGATCCCTCGGCAGGCTTCACGGCGTTTCCGGGCATGGTCGGCGAGCCGGTCTCAGGGATGGTGGTCTTTCATGGAACCTGGTCCACCTGCGAAAGCACCAAAGATCCGGCTGTCCACATCCTGCTGCTAACTCCGCCGCAGGACGAAGGTGATCTGACACGCTGCCGATGTGGAAGTGCGGCTGGAAAGCCGCCCGGCTACCAGTTGGCGATCGTCCCGTCCGGCAGCACCGCATCCAGGGCGGGCACGATCTCTTGCTCGAAGGGGTGACGCGCGGCGGCGGCCTCGTTGATCTCGATGCCCAAGCCGGGGCCGCCTGGGATCGTCCAGCAACCGTCCTGAAGCCGCATCGGGTGATCGAAGATCTCGTCGAACCACGGCACGAGGCCCACGGCCTCTTCCTGGATCAGGAAGTTCGGGGTCGCCACGTCGAAATGCAGCGCCACGGTGCCGGCCACCGGCCCCATCGGGTTGTGCGGAGCGATGCCCATCTGCCCGGCTTCGGCGATGGCGGCGATACGGCGACCGCCGGTCAGTCCGCCGCAATGGCTGAGATCGGGCTGGACATGGGTGACGGCGCGCAGTTCGGCCAGTTCGGCGAATTCGCGTGGCGTGAACAGCCGCTCGCCCGTGGCTAGCGGGCAGGAAACGCGGCGGGACAGGTCCGCCATTGCGGCGGCGTTGCCGGGCTGGATCGGCTCCTCGACGAACAGGGGGCGGATGGGGGCAATGACTTCGATGAACGCGCGCGCGGCCTCGACGGAAGCCGGGCGGCCGTGGAAATCGGTCATGATCGCCACATCCGGGCCGACCCGCTCGCGCACGGCATGGGCGGCCTTTTCGACATGGAGGATGTCGCGCAGGTCGGCTTCATGGCCGCAATAGGGCACGAAACCCAGCTTGACGGCGTTGTAGCCCATCTCGACCGTTTCCTGCACCGCGTCGCAGAAGGCGCCGATATCCTCGGTCCCGACCTGCGCGCCGATCTTCGCGCGGCGCAAATGGGTGTAGACCCGCACCCGGTCGCGCACCTGCCCGCCCAGAAGCTGCCAGACCGGCACGCCCAGATCCTTGGCCTTGATGTCCCACAGTGCCTGGTCGATGGCCGACACCGCCGACAGCCCGATCGCGCCCAGCGGCCAGAAGCTGAAGCGCGTCATCTTGGCATAGACGTGCTCGATCCGGCGCGGGTCCTCGCCGATGACGAAGGGGGCAAGGTCCTCGACGGCGCCGCAGACGGCGCGGGTCTTCCATTCCAGCGTCGCCTCGCCCCAGCCATGAAGTCCCGGCTGGTCGGTCTGGACCTTCACGAAGACCCAGTTGCGGTGGATCGCGTTCACGACCGTGGTGGTGATGCCGGTGATCTTCATTGGGGTCGTTCCGTCAGTTGAGAAGGCTGGGGATGTAGGACGAGATGCCGGGCACGAGGCAGATGATCGCGATCGCGATCAGTTGCGCGACCAGGAAGGGCAGCAGCGCCCGCATCAGCGGCACCAGCCCGATCCGCCCGACGCGCATCACCACGAACAGCACGACGCCTACCGGCGGCGTGACCAGACCGACGGCCAGGGTCAGGATCATGACCATCGCGGCCTGCAGCGGGTCGATGCCAAGGTCGCGGACCACCGGCATCAACAGCGGCGCAAAGATCAGGATCGCCGCGCCAATATCAAGGAACGTGCCGAGGATCAGCATCAAGAGGGCGATGCCGAAGAGGAACAGGATCGGGCTGTCCTGGAAGATGCCGGCCGCGTCGGCCCCCCAGGAAGCGATCCCCAGAAGGTTCAGCGCATAGGACAGGATCGTCGCGGCGGCGACCAGCAGGTAGATGCTGGCCGAGGTGCGCGCGGCCCGCAGGAAGGCCAGCCACAGGCCCTGCAGCGTCATGGCGCGGAAGACGACAACCGACAGGAAGATGGCATAGACCACGGCGATGCCGCCGCCCTCGGTCGCGGTGTAGATGCCCGCAAGCATGCCGCCGACGATGATGACCGGCAGGGTGATGACGGCCAGCGCCTCGATCACCATCTTCAGCACGCTTTCGCCGTTCGGGACAGCGCTGCGGCGCGAGCGGGGGCGGGGCAGCCGGCCGCGAAACGCGTCAATGGCGACCACGGCGGCGCAGGCGCCCGCCATCAGCAGCCCCGGCCCGATCCCGGCCAGGAACAGGTCGATCACCGAAAGGCCCGTGACCGCGGCCATGATGATCGCCAGCCCCGAGGGCGGGATGATCGGCCCGACGATGGACGAGGCGGCGGTGACGGCGGCCGAATATTCCTTGGTATAACCTTCTTTCGGCATCTCCTCGATGAAGACGCGGCCAAGCGCGGCGGCATCGGCCACGGCCGAGCCCGAGATGCCGGCGAACATGACCGAGGCGCCGATATTGGCGTAAGCGGTCCCGCCCCGCATCCAGCCGGTGGCAATGGACGCGATCGAGATCAGCCGCGCGGTGATGCCGCCCTGGCTCATGATCTCGGCCGCCAGGATGTAGAAGGGCACCGCCAGGAAGACGAAGCTGTCCACCCCGGTGAAAAGTCGCGTCGCGGTGACGCTGAGGGGGATGCCCGTCAGCCAGACGCCCAGGATTCCGGCAAGGCCAAGCGCGAAGGCGACCGGCACGCCGATGAACAGAAGGCCAAGGCCAAGTCCGCCGACCCAGATCATTGCACGCCCCTTTCGCGGTCGCTGCCGACGGTCCTGACATCGCCGCCCCCGGTCTGATCGCCCTCGGGCTCGAAGCCCGACAGCCAGCTCAGCGCGATCTGCACCAGCATCAGCGCCGCGCCGACGGGCAGCGCCAGATAGGGAACGATCATGGAAATGCCGGATGCTGGCGCAACCTGGGACGCGTTCCGCATCGCCAGGGGCCAGCCATAGATCAGGATGACCACGCAGAAGATCGCGGCCACGGAATAAAGCGCCGACTTGACCAGCGGCACGCGGTCCGGCCTCACAAGCGTCTCGAGCGCCTCGATGCCCATATGCTCGACCCGGAAGATGCAGGCGACGCTGCCCAGCATCATCAGCCAGATCATCGAGTATCGCATCACCTCCTCGGTCCAGCTGAAGCCGGTGCTGAACAGGTATCGACCGCCGACCTGCGTCAGGTTCAGGGCCGTCACCGCGATCAGCAGAAGCGCGGCGATGATTTCGGTGCTGCAGGCCAGAAGCCGCGCGGCCAGGGTGGCTGCCTGCGTCATGGGGTCATCTTCGGAATGGGAAATGGGTCTCTGCCCGGCCGCGAGTGGCGGAGCCGGGCAGGGGGGAAGGTCACTCGGCGGCCGTCGTCTCGCCGCCGTAGAGGGTCGCCTTCGCGTCCTCGACGGTCGCCAGCAAATCGTCCACCAGTTCGTCCCCGACATTGCCGCGGATGAAGGACAAGACCGGCGGTTGCGCGATCTCGCGGAAGGCGGCCTTCTGCTCGGGGGTCGAGACGTGGATCTCCATGCCCAGTTCCTCGGACAGCTGCCGGCTGAAGCGCCAGTCGCCCTCGGTCTTCTGCAGGTTCTCGGTCCAGGCCATCAGCTTGGCCGCGTCCTTTATGACCTGCTGGTGGCCGGGTTCGAGCGACTGGAACCACTTTTCGTTGGCAATGATGACATGCAGCCCCAGCGTGTGTTCGTTCAGCGTGTAATAGCGCTGCACCTCGCCATGCCCGCCGGTATAGACGACGGCCGGGGGGTTCTCTTGCCCGTCGACGATGCCCTGCCGCAGCGCCATCACCACCTCGGCGCCGCTGATCGGCACCGCAGTCGCGCCCAATGCGCCCACCATTTCCATGTAGACCGGGCTTTCCATCGTGCGGATCTTCAGGCCCGCCATGTCGGCCGGCTCGATGATCGGGCGCACGTTGTTCGTGAAGGACCGGAACCCGTTCTGCGAAAAGGCAAGTGCGCGAATGCCGGTCTGCGCCAGGATGTCGTCGCGCATCCGGTCGGCGAAGTCGCTTTCCATCACTCGCCAGGCCACGGGCGCGGATTCAAACAGGTAGGGAATCGACCAGACCTGCATCGGCGGATAGAAGCCCGCCATCGCGCCGTCTGCCGGGAAGCTCAGTTCCAGGCTACCCTGCTGGACCATCTCGATCATCTCGCGCTCGCCGCCCAGCTGGTTGTTGGGGAACAGGCGCACGGTGATCTCGCCGTTGGTCTTGAACTCGACATATTCCTTGAATCGCACCAAGGCGTTGTATTCGGGCGAATCGCCCTCGGGCATGCCGATCCCGAACTTGATCTCCATCGCATCGGCCTCTGCCAGGCCGAAGACGCTGACGCTTGCGGCCAGTGCCGCCGCATAGAACGCGGTTCTGATTGTCATCCTGTCATCCTCCCTTGGGGCTCGGTTGATCCGGTTCTGGGTCCTCCACCCGCACCGGCCGTTGCCATGGCAGCCCACACGGGGCTACATAAGTCAGATGATGACGCGCTCTAGATCAGATGTAAAGACAGATTTGATGGACATCTCACAACGGGCCACTGGCGGGTCACGCCGCGTGCTGGACCTGAAGATCCCCAGCGAATTCGCCTCGTCCTTGCCGACGGGGGCGGCAAAGCAGGCGGTGGAGGCGCTTGGCAGGCGGATCGCGAGCGACATCTACCGCGAAGGCGAGGTCATGCCGACCGAGGGAGAGTTGGCCGAAAGCCTCGGCGTCAGCCGCGCCACCGTGCGGGACGCGGTGAAGGTCCTGTCGGGCAAGCGGCTTCTGCGGACCGCGCGGCGCTATGGCACCCGCGTGCGCCCGGTGGACGAGTGGAACCTGATCGACGCCGACGTGGTGGCCTGGCACGCGCCCGACCATCCCCGCATCCGCCGCATCTTCGCCGAAACGACCGAGCTGCGCACGATCATCGAGCCGGCCGCCGCCGCGCTTGCGGCCGAGCGGGCCTCGGCCCGCCAGATCGAGACGCTGCTGGCTGCCGCCCAGGCCATGCACCCGGCCGAGGAGGACGTCGAGGCGCTGTTCGCCGCCGACTGCCAGTTCCACGTCACGCTGTTCGACATGACCGGCAACGACGTGATGCGGCAGATGCGCCAGCTTATCCTGACAATGCTGCGCGTTTCCTACGAATTGGGCGTTGCCGACGAGCGCAACGAAAGGGTCAGCCGCGAAGGCCATATCGCGGTCGCCGAAGCGATCAGTGCGCGCGACCCCCACGCAGCCCGCGCGGCCATGGCCGCCATGCTTGAACTGAACCGCAACGTCGCCGAACGGCAGCGCCCACCGCTTTGAGGACTTTCATGGGTCCAGGATGTAACATTTCTGCCTGTGATCTTAGGGGCGCCGTGGATGGCTCCATCGCGGCAAGGCCTGTTCTGCCTGAGGCCACCAAAGCTTGCCGGTCAAGTTGAACATCAGGCCGCGGCTGGACCCCGATGATGCGGCCCTTGATCCACTCGCCGATCGCCCGGCCAAGGTCGCGAGAGTAGCAACAGGGGACGAGGTGGTATTCGGCGCGGTGCAGGTCCGGTGCTCTGGGTCCCGGCAAGCCACGTCTTCCCCCATCACCGGCTTCTCAAGGACGGCAATTGCGGACGAAAAACAGGGTCCCTGCTTTGCTTCTGGTTAGGCCGAAGTGTTGACACGATGCCGCGGAATGATCTGGGATATCTTCCCGACCCTGCCGCGTTGTCGGCTGAAATCCCTCCACGGCCCGAAGGGTATCCCATCTTCAACCTTTACGACCTGACCACCAACCAGCAGGCAATCCGCGATGTGGCGCGGGCGATGACAGACAGCCTTCCGTATTTGGCAGATCCTTTGCCTACTACCTGACCGATCTGCACGGGAAAGTTGGCAGGTTGTCCTGACCCTTGAGATCACGAGGCCATGATCGTCCGGACGAGGATGGCGCAACGGCCATTCTTCTCTGATCTTCCAGCACGGCCGACATACCAATGCCCAATCTGGGCACGCGACGCTTCGCTTGTTCGCCACAGCAGCACTGGGACCACCTTGACGTTACAACTGCCTGGCGAGCCTTCGTCCCTAGGCAAGAAGCCCGGCAGCCTTGAGAAACGACACTACCTTTTCGATCCGCTTCTCAAGTGGCGGGTGCAGGGGATCATCATCGTCTGGCAGATCTCCCAGCAAAGCACGCATCTGGTGGGGCACGAAAACGAGGTCGAGAAAGTAGCCTGCAACGAGACGAGCGCGATCCATGTCCTTCGGGTCGTCAGGATTGGCGATTGCAATCGAAACCGCGTGCAACGCTGCCTCGCGTCCCATTCGGTCGACTTCCCTGATGAGAGCGCCATGCCGAGGCGCCTCTGCGATATAGAGGCGCATGAGACCCAAAGGCACTGGCTGCATGGCGCCTTTGATCACCGCCCGCCCAACCTGGCTCAGGCGCTCTGCTGGCGAGGCTGCATTGGCGGCTATCTCGATCGGCGGCATTGCCGCAGCGACATTCGCTCGAATAACCGCGACGAAAAGCTCGGACTTATCCGCATAGCGCGCGTAAAGGGTTGGCTTGCTCACCGCTGCCGCCGTTGCGACAGCCTCTAGACTGGTCCCGTCAACACCGCGTTCGATGAACAGCGCTGCGGCAGCGGACAGGATGCGCGCATCTATCTCTGCCACGCGCTCATGCGAGGGCCGGCCGCTGCGACTCGTGGTAGGTTTCCGTTCGCGTGACATTACTGCCTCACACCCCTGAGCTTGACCAAAAATAAATACACGATACCGTTTAATTAAATCATGGCTGTGCCATATGCTTCCCAAGTCACGCGCACAAGGGCACCCCATCATGTCAGACGCAGTCAGATCATTCACCCTCGACATTCCTCAGCACCAGATCAAGGATCTCGGCGAGCGCCTGTCCCGCACCCGGTGGCCCGACCGGAGTCCCATCGAGGACGGACGCCAAGGCCCGCCTTTGGAAAAGCTGCGTGCCTTGGTCACACGCTGGCAGGACGGCTATGACTGGCGACGCTGCGAAGCCCTTCTGAATGGATGGAACCAGCACATCACGCAGATCGACGGCATCGACATCCACTTCCTGCACGTCCGTTCGGCGCACCCAAAGGCCATGCCGCTTCTCCTGACACATGGCTGGCCGGGTTCGGTTCTGGAATTCCGGCATGTCATCGATCCGTTGGTCAACCCGACTGCCCATGGCGGGACCGAGGGGGACGCGTTCCATCTTGTCATTCCGTCCCTGCCCGGCTTCGGCTTTTCAGGCAAGCCGACCGAGCCTGGCTGGACAGCCGCGCGCATTGCGGCTGCATGGGCGACGCTGATGACCAGGCTAGGATATGATCGCTGGGGAGCGCAGGGTGGCGACTGGGGCGCGATGGTCACCATGATCCTCGGGCACATGGCACCTGAATCGCTCGCCGGCATCCACCTTAACTTCGTCCCCTTCCAGCCCAGTCAGGCCGAGATTGCAAATGCCGATGCCGAGGAGCGGCAGATGCTTTCGGATGCGGCAGGCTATGATGCGGAATATTCCGCCTACATGAAACTCCAGGCCACGCGGCCGCAGTCGGTGGCTTTCGCCCTTGCGGACTCGCCCGTAGGTCTGGCGGCATGGATCTATGCGCTGTTCCAGGATGTCTCCGACAGCGGCGGCGACCCCGAAAGCGTCTTTGGCCTTGACGAGATGATCGACGACATCATGCTCTACTGGCTGCCCAACGCAGGGCCAAGTTCAGCGCGGCTTTACTGGGAAGGAATGAACGCCTTGCGGGCAGGCGGGATGCCGCAGGGCGCCATGAGGATCCCGGCTGGCATCTCGATGTTCCGTGGCGAGCAGGTTCGTCTTTCGCGCCGGTGGGCCGAGGCCCGGTTCGAACGTCTTGTCCACTTTGCCGAACATGCCCGAGGCGGGCATTTCGCAGCCCTCGAGCGCCCCGACGCGTTTGTCAAGGACTTGCGGTCAACCTTTGAAGTCTTGCGGTAAGGATCGACCTGCCCCCCCCCGAAGTTTCCTCGCCGGGATGTAGAGTCTGCCCCGTCTGAAGGAGGAAACCAGATGGGGAAGAGGGTTCCACCAAGGCGCAGCTTATCGAAATGATCAAAGAACAGTGGGCTGGTTTGCCCACTGCTGATCTTGCCGCGAACACGGGTCCAGCCCCGCAACCTTCTACAAGCTGAAGGCCAAATATGGCGGGATAGACCTGTCCGATGCCGTTCTCGATAACGTGGTGCTGACGGATTTTCCGGGATTGAAGCCACGGAAACGCCACTGATCCAAGGACCGTTGCTGGGCCCTGACGAAGCCAATGCAGCGGCGGGGCGCCGTTGCGCGGGCAGTGCGCGACCAGCCGATCCCACGACGCGGGGTCAGCGTCCTGATCGGTGCCGGTCCGAGGGTGGTGCAGCGCGAACGGCCGCCCGACACCCGAGGATCCGCAAGGAAATGCGCAAGATCGCCGATAAGCGTCGCCGCTTTTGCTATGGGCGCATGGGCATCATGCTTGAATGCAAGGGCATGGTGATGAACGAAAAGAAGCTCGACCGGGTTTGCTGCGAGGAAGGTCTGTTGGTGCCTGAAGTAGGCCAACGAAAACGGCCTGGAATGGCATTACATCGATCCCGGAAAGCCGCCGCAGGACGGCTACATCGAGTCATTCAACGGCAGCCCGGACGACAAGCGCCTGGACAAAGAGATCTTTGACA
Source organism: Paracoccus aerius (assembly GCF_014656455.1). Classification (GTDB taxonomy): domain Bacteria; phylum Pseudomonadota; class Alphaproteobacteria; order Rhodobacterales; family Rhodobacteraceae; genus Paracoccus; species Paracoccus aerius. The sequence goes on along the minus strand of NZ_BNCL01000020.1, from coordinate 41,387 downwards.
GCCTGCCGATGCCCGCCGCAATCCGGCGCCACGACCATGACCAGGTCAGGACGCAGTCTTCACTGGCATTAAGACACCTGCAGAACCGCGCCGCGCGCGAGCCGTGTGATGGCAAAGCACCCGGCGCGCTTGCCACACCCCAAACCAAAACCTATCAGCCCAAAGGGCTCTCAATGAACGTGTGACGACTGTGCGGCAGAGCACAGCACACAGGCAGATATTCAAAACCTAAAGATCATAAGTTTATTACTAAAAGCCATTGATCCTTATCTGAAGTCGATGGATGATAAAGAACAGGGGGGAAGGCAAGGATGCAGGAAAGTCTGAGAAGCGGTGCCAAGATCGCCGTGATCGGCGGTGGGCTGATCGGCACGAGTTGGGCTGCGCTGTTCCTTTCCTTCGGTTACGACGTCTCGTTGTTCGAACCAAACCCGGATTTGCGGTCATCCCTCGTCGACAAGCTGCGAAATCCGATGGCGCAGGTCGCTGAACTCTTTCCCGGCCTTCCTGCGGCTGGCCGGCTGGACCTGCCCGCGACACTCGAGGACACGGTGCGGCAGGCGGCCTGGGTTCAAGAGAACGCACCGGAAAGGACCTTGCTGAAGCGCAGCATCTATGCGGTGGTCGAAGATGTGGCACCGGCAGGCGTCACTGTCGCCTCCAGCACCTCGTCGCTGGTGTGGTCGGACCTGTCGGCCGGGATGGCCGACCCGTCGCGACTGATCACAGCCCATCCCTTCAACCCGCCGCATCTGATGCCGCTGGTCGAGCTTTTCGGTCACGACGTCGATCGCGTTCAGGCCGCAGCCGCGTTCTACCGCAGCCTGGGCCGGCATCCGGTCTTCCTGCGGCGCGAGGCCGTGGGCCATATCGCCAACCGCCTGTCCTCGGCCTTGTGGCGCGAGGCGGTCAACATGGTGGCCGAAGGCATCGCCGACGTCGACCAGATCGATGCCGCGCTTGTCCAAGGCCCCGGCCTGCGATGGTCCGTGGTGGGGGCGCACATGGCGTATCACCTGGGCGGCGGGGCGGGCGGGATCGGACACTATCTGGACCATCTGGGGCCCAGCCAGGAACGGCGTTGGCAGGATCTGGGGCAGCCGCGGCTGGACGCCGCCACCCGCGACAAGTTGGTGGAAGGCATCGCGGCCGAAGCCGGGGGCCGCAGCATCGCCGACCTGGAGGCCGAACGCGACGCAGGCCTGATCGCGGTCCAGCGGGCTTTGCACCGACGACGGGCCTGACCCGGTGCGTTTCTCGGGATGTTCGACTATCGGTTGGCCGGATAGACCGCCCGATCGACCAGGCGTTCTTCCGGCAGTGGCTGACCTCGGCAAGGTGACGCGGACATGAGCAAGGCGAATTCCCCGACCCCGCTTTATCATCGGATTTATGCGGTCATGCGAGAGCGGATCGTGAACGGCTATTATCCCGACGGCATCCCCGTGCCCAGCGAGGCCGAGCTGTCCGTCAGCTTCGGCGTCAGCCGCATCACCATGCGAAAGGCGATGGAGATGCTGTCGGCCGAAGGGCTGATCACCCGGATGCGCGGTCGCGGCACCTTTGTCACCGACCGCGCGCAGAAATCGGCCCTGACCCGGGCGGTGGTGTCCAACATCAACGGGCTGTTCAGCTATCTCAACACGGTGGGCCAAAGCACGCGGCTGAAGGTCGTCAGCCTCGACCGGGGCGAGGCGCCGCCCCGGATCTGCGCGCAGATGGGCATCGCGCCCACGGCCGAGCTGGTCAGATCGGTCCGGGTCCGCGATCTGGACAAGCGGCCCTATTCGCTGTCGATGGCCTATCTGCTGCCCGAGGTGGGCGCGGGGCTGACGCGCGACGATCTGGCGACGACGAACATGATCGACCTCGTGCAACGCGAAGGGGCGGTGGTCGAGCAGGTCGAACAGGTGTTGACCGCGACGCTTGCCGATGAATACGCGGCCCAGCTTTTGCAGGTGCCCATCGGCGCGCCGCTGATGCGTGTGAACCGCTTTTTCTTCAACGACCGGATGGTGGCCTTCTATGCCGCCGAGATCCTGTATTGCGCCGACCGCTATGAATACCGCGTCTCGCTGAAGCGCGAGCAGGGCAAGGATTTCCTGCTGGACGGTTCTCAGCCGGGCTAGGGCGCGAAGCCCCGGCCCAGCACGCGGCCGAGCTGCTGCGGCAAATCGGGGGGCGGCCTGTCCAGCAGGGCGACGATCCGGTGGAACGGATCGTCGTCGCCCCAGGCGGCCTGCATCAGCACCGCGGCCTTTGCTTGCACTTCGGCCCGGGTCAGCGGGCGGGCACTGTCGCCTTTGGGGGCCCTGACTTCGGCCTGCGCCTGGCTGCCGTCGGTCAGGTCAAGCGTGACGCGGGCCGGGCGGTTTTCGGGATAAAGCGCATCCAGTCGGGGATCCGTGACCAGCCGGACACGCGCCGCCATGGCTTGAACCTCGGGGCGTGCAAGCCGGTCAGGCGAGAAGCCGTCATGGCGCAGCGGGCCGAGGCACAGGGACAATGCTGCCGCATGACGAAAGCTGAACCGCGCGGCAAGATCGGTACGGGGGTCGGGGGAATCGTATTGCAGCGCCGTGGAATAGACTTCGATCGTGACGGCTGCGATCCGGTCGGGGTCCATCCCCTCGGGCCTGTCGCGCAGCGCCTCGATGCAGTCGAGCATCGACCCCAGATGGGCGCAGACCGGATGCCATTTCAGATAGGCCGAAAGTATCTCGGACCGTGACCAGCACCCGTCCGGGCCGATGCCTTGCGTCAGCAGGGCAGGGTCGAACCCTTCCCCGGCGCGCGGCCCGAAGAAGCGTTCCAGGGTTGCGGGTGACGGCGACAGACCGGCAAGCGCTGCGCGGGCGGCGGTGATGCCGTTCTGCGCACCAAGGCCAACGAACAGGTGATGCACCCCCGCGCCTTCAATGCAGGTGTCGCGAAACGGGAACAGCGCCACGGCGGCGGCATTGCCGATGGCGGCTTCGACCAGCTGGGCGCGTGCCGGATGTTCAAGGCCTCGTCCCAGAATGAACGCGGCGGCGACAGCCGCGCCGATGCAGCCGAAGGTGCCCGTGTCGTGCAGCAGCGGCTGCATCCCGCCAAGCGCCGCGCCGATGCGGGCCGAAACCTCGTAGCCCGCCACGACGGCGTTCAGGAACTCGCCGGTCGTGGCACCCGTTTCCTCGGCCACGGCAAGGGCGGCAGGCAGGACATGGCTCATCGGATGACCGCGTGCGCGGCGGTGGCCGTCCTGAAGCTGCAGCACCGTCATCGCCATGCCGTTGGCAAGGGCGGCGGTTCCTGCCGACGCACCCTGCGCAAATCCCATGACGGAGGCCGGCCCGACGCCGCCGGCAGCCACCAAGGCGCTGCGCGCGACGCTGACCGAGGGATGCGCGGCCCCTGCCGCCATGACGGCAAGGGTGTCGAGGATGAAGTCGCGCCAGACCGCCTGCTCCTGCTGGGGCAGGGCGCCGAAGTCGCTGCGCGCGGCGGCAAGCGACAGGATGCGCGCGGCGTCCGTCATATCAGCCCTTTGCCTGGGCTTCGGCCTGCGCGCCCGCCTTCATCATCGCCCGCAGCATGTCCAAGCGCGGTTCGACCGGCCCAGGGTATGCGGCGCGGCAATGGCGCAGGCCAAGCGCCAGAAAGGTCTCGACCAGCTTGTAGGTCAGGGGACCGGGGTTCACCACGGGAACCGGCAGGTTCGCGGCCAGGTATTCGCCCGCCTGATGCATGGTGATGGACCCCAGGCAGATCACCTCGGCCCCGTCCTCCTCGATGCAGCGCATGGCGACGTCGCGCATCCGGGGGAAGACCTGGTCCTCTTTCCCGCCCAGCAGGTTCGCGAAATCCGGCGGCTGATCGAAGCTGCGGACGGATGCGCATTGCCGGTCGAAGCCGTATTCGCGGATCGCCTTGCGATAGCGCGGCAAGGCCGGTTCCCATTGCGCCAGGACCGAGAACCGCCCGCCCAGGGTCAGCGCATACAGCATGGATGCCTTGCCCGCGCCTATCACCGGAATGTCCAGCACGGACCGCAGCATGACCATGCCGCTGTCCGACATGGTGTCGATGCAGACCGCGTCGAAGCCTTCGTCCTGGGCGGTGCAGCCCGCCTCGAAGATCGCCATGTCCATCAGCCCCCAGTCGTGGGGCGACATGAACGAGGTGGGTCCGCAGGTGACGGGGCGATAGGTCAGTTCCCAGTCGGCGGGCAGGGGGACGTAACCCGACTGCGCCTCCCGGTTGCGGATGCCCTCGGCGTCAAGGGCGAAGGGGACGATGACAAGGATGCGGGTCATGCGCGGTCCTCCAGGAAGGTGGCCCCGGCGGCGCCGATGGCGCGGATCATGGCGTGCTTGGGCGCCAGCGGCGCGGGCCAGGTGGCCTTGGAATGGGTCAGCCCCAGGTCAAGCGCGACCGAGGCCAGCATGTAGGTCAGCGGGCCGGGATTGATGACCGGCACGTCCAGGCGGCTTGCCAGCCAGTCATGCGCCTCGTGCATGGTGGTGGATCCCAGGATCAGCACCTGGGCGCCGTCCTTGTCGATGCATTTGCGCGCGGCGTCCAGCAGCAGCGGAAAGACCTGATCCTCTTTCCCCGACAGCAGCGCCTTGTTGTCGGGCGTCACGCCGATGGACCGCATCGAGGCGCATTTGTGCTCCATCCCCAACTCGCCCAGGGTCTTGGTGTAGAGCATCTTCCAGCGATCCCACATCATCAGGATCGAGAATTTCTCGCCCAGCATCTGCGCGACCAGCATCGAGTGCCGCCCCGGTGCGATGACCGGGATGTCCAGCACCGACCGCAGCATCGCCATGCCGCTGTCGGACATGGTGTCGATGCAGACGGCATCGAACCCCTGCGCCTGCGCGTCCAGTCCCGCGTCAAGGATCGAGAAGTCGGCAAGCGCCATGTCGTGCTGGCTGGAATAGTTCTTGGGTCCGATGCGCACCGGGCGGTAATGGAACTCGATCCCCGGACCCAGGTCCACGGCACCCATCTGCGCCTGCCGTCGGGCCAGATCCTCGTCGCCCATCGGGAAGGGGACGATCACCAGGACGTTCTTCATCGTCTTCTCCATTCGCCTCAGCCCCCTGCCGCGATGCGCGCGGCGGTGATGCCGGCCAGGCGCCCGAAGGCCGTGGCCGACAGCAGCCCGTTGCCGGACAGGTAGCCATAGTTGGAATCGCCGGACAGGCCGCGCGCCGCGCCACCCCCCGCCATCAGGTTCGGCAGCGGCGTGCCGTCGGTTCGCAAAACCCGCGCGTCGTGGTCGATGACCAGACCGCCCTGGGTGTGGAACAGCGCGCCGTTCACCTTGACCGTGCGATAGGGCGGGGCCAGCACCTGATCGGGTGCGAAGCTGCGGCCCAGCCGGTCGGGCGTGCCGTTGGCTGCTGCAGCGGAGATCCCGTCGAGTTCCGCCTGCAGCGCATCCAGCGGCAGGCCGGTCGCGGCGGCCAGATCCTCGACCGTGTCGGCGGACTTCACCGCGCCCAGCTTGCGGATCTCGCGATAGTCGTGGAAATCCAGCGCGGCTTCCTCGCAGCGGGCGTCGAAGATGTCCCAGGCAACATGGCCGGGCTGCGCCGCGACCTCGGCCCCGTGTTCGGAATAGCCGCGCATCTCGTTCGAAAAGCGGCGGCCGTCCGTGTTGACAAGGATGCCGCCCTGCGTGACGACCGCCCAGGTCAGCGGCAGCCCGTGCGGGTGAGCGACCGATCCGTGGCCCTGATACGCGCCCATGTCGGCCAGTTGCGCGCCCAATTCCGCGCCCCATTTCACCGCGTCGCCCGTGTTCGACAGGTGCCCGCAGCATTCGGCATCGGCGATTTCCGGGATGTGGCGGCGCACCATGTCCGCATCGCCCGCGAAGCCGCAACAGGCCAGGACCAGGGCCTTGCAACCCAGCGTTTCCATCGCGCCGTCTGGGCGGCGGAAGCGGACGCCGGTCACGCGGCCTGTCCCATCCACGAACAGATCCTCGACCGAGGCGCCGGTCAGCAGGTCGATGCCCGCCCGCGACACCGCCGACAGCAGCGCCTGTTCCAGGTCGGCCCCGGTGCGGCTGTCCGGCCCGTGCATCCGCATCCGCGAATGGCCGGGATAAAGAAAGCCCGTCACCAGCCGAAAGCCCACGCCGTGGCTGTCCATCAGCCAGTCGATCATCGGTCCCGAGATCCTTGCCGCCAGCAGCGCCATGTCCTGCGGGGCATGGCCGTGCGTCTTGGCCACGATGTCGGCGGCGAACAGGTCGGGATCGTCGTCGATCCCGGCCTCGCGCTGCAGCCTTGTGCCTGCCGCCGGGATCAGCCCGGCGGACAGCGAGGTCGAGCCTTGCGGATTGTCGTCGCGTTCCAGGATCATCACCTCCTGTCCCGCGTCGCGGGCGGCAAGCGCCGCGACCAGGCCGCAGGCACCCGCGCCGACGACCACGACCGGCACCTCGAAATCGAAATCCACGCCAGCGGCGGACAGAACGGCCATCAGATCTTTCCTTCGTTGGTCAATAGTCGGTGCGGCTGTTTTCCGGCGTGCCGTAGCGGGCTTCCAGTTCCTGGACCTCGGCCATGCGGGCGGTGTCGAAGAACTGCTTGAAGCTCATCACATGGGGGGCGACCGAGGCGATGGTTTCCTCGCGCTTCAGCACCTCGAGCGTCTGGCGCGCGGCTTCGCAGGCGGACAGCAACAGCCAGTTGGGATAGATGATCAGCTTGAAGCCCAAGGCCTCGATTTCCGAGCGCGTCAGGAACGGCGTCTTGCCCGAGGTCGCCATGTTGTAAAGCAGCGGGATGCCCGGAAAGCGCGGCGCGATGTGCGGCAGGTCGTCGGGCAGGGGGCTTTCGATGAAGATCACATCGGCGCCCGCCTCGCGATACATCTCGGCCCGGTCGAAGGCGGCGTTGCGGCCGTGCAGCGCCAGGGCGTCGGTGCGGGCGATGACCACGAAATCGGGGTCCACGCGGGCGTCCACGGCGGCCTTGACCTTGGCGACCATGTCTTCCGCGCTGATCAGCTGCTTGCCCGACAGGTGGCCGCAGCGCTTGGGCAGCACCTGGTCCTCAAGGTGGACCGCCGCGACCCCGCCGCGTTCGTAAAGCTGGATCGCCCGGCGCACGTTCAGCGGCCCGCCGAAGCCGTTGTCGGCGTCGGCGATCAACGGCAGGTCGGATGCATCGGCGATGCGGGTGGCATTGTCCACCATCTCGGTCATGGTCAGCAGGCCCACATCGGGATAGCCAAGACGCGTGGCCGAGGTGCCGGCCCCGGTCATGTACATGGCCTCGAATCCCGCCTCGGCGACAAGGCGGGCATACATGGCGTCAACCACCCCTGGGGCCATGACGGCCCGTTCGCCCGCCAAGGCCTGGCGCAGGCGGCGCGTGCGTGTCAGCGACATTTCTTCGTTCTCCGTTTGCGTCTGTTGTGCCGCCGGACGACGCGCGCCCGGCGGGCGGGTCGTCAAAGACCCAGATAGGCCTGGCGAAGCTGCGGGTCGGCCAGCATCCCGGCGGCATCCCCCTGCATCACCAGATGGCCCTGTTCGATCACATAGGCCCGGCTTGCGACGTTCAGCGACTGCATCACGTTCTGTTCGACCAGCAGCACCGCGCAGCCTTCGTCGTTGATGCGCCCGATCAGGCCGAACATCTCCTCGACCATCAGGGGGGACAAGCCCAGGGACGGCTCGTCCAGGATCAGCAGCTTGGGTTCGGACATCATGCCGCGCCCGATCGCCAGCATCTGCTGTTCGCCCCCCGACAGCGTGCCCGCAAGCTGGTCCAGCCGTTCGCGCAGGCGCGGGAAGATCGTGCAGATGCGGTCGAAGTTCTGCTTGCGGTTGGCCGTTGCACGGCGAAAGGCACCCAGTTCCAGGTTTTCCGCGACCGACAGGTTGGGGAAGATCTTGCGCCCTTCGGGCACCTGTGCGATGCCAAGCGCCACGATGTCGCGCGGCTTCATGCCGGTGATGCGCGTGCCGTCAAAGCGCACCTCGCCCGCCGTGGGGCGGATGAAGCCCGAGACGACGTTGTTCAGCGTGGTCTTGCCCACCCCGTTCGACCCCAGCAGGGCCACGATCTCGCCTGCCTCGACCCGCATGTCGATGCTCTGCAGCACGGCCATGGAGCCATAGCCCGCGCGGATGCCGGAAATCTCAAGCATGGTGTCCCTCCTGCAGGCGGGCGGCGGCGCCGTGGCCCAGATAGGCCTCGACCACGCCGGGATCCTGGACCAGTTCGCGGGGCGTGCCATGGGCGATCATCTTGCCGTGGTTCAGCACATAGGCGGTCTCGGCCAGGCTCATCACGGCCTGCATCACGTGTTCGATCATCAGGAAGGTATGCCCCTCGTCGCGGATCTGGCGGATGATGCCGACGATTTCCGACACTTCGGACGGGATCAGGCCCGCCATCACCTCGTCCAGCAGCAGCAGTTTCGCGCCGGTGGCAAGCGCACGGGCCAGTTCCAGCCGCTTGCGACCGGCGATGGTCAGGGACGACGCGGGGCGATCCAGCATCGCCCCCATGCCCAGCCGTTTGCCGACCTGGCGCGCCACGGCCATCGCCTCGGCCCGGTCATGGTGGTGCAGGTATGCGCCGACCGCGATGTTTTCCTGGACCGTCAGGCCCGCGAAGGGCTGCACGATCTGGAAGGTGCGGATCATGCCCATCGCGCAGATGCGGTGCGGGGGCAGGCCGGTAACGTCCTGACCGTTGAAGCGGACGCTGCCATGATCCGGCTTCGTAAAGCCTGCGATCATGGTGAAGCAGGTGGTCTTGCCCGCGCCATTCGGACCCAGCAGGCCCACGATGCCGCCTTCCGGCACATCCAGGGACGCATCGCTGACCGCCTTCAGGCCGCCGAAGCTCTTGGACAGGTTGCGGACCTCAAGCATTGTCGTCGTCCTTCTTGCGGAAGGTGCCGATGCGCGCGGCAAGCCCCATCAGGCCCTGCGGCAGGAAACGCAGCGCGCAGATCAGGACCACCGCGTAAAGAACGAAGTTCAGGCCCGGCGCGTTGTGCAGCAGGTGTTTCGCGCCCTCGCCCAGCAGGTGCAGGCCCAGGGTGCCGATCAGCGGCCCCCAAACGGTGCCCGCGCCGCCGATGATCGGGCCGATCAGCGCCTCAATCGAGACGGCGCTGCCATAGACGACGGCGCTGTCGATGAACAGCCAGACCTGCAGGTAAAGCACCCCCGCCAGCCCCGCGAAGGCGCCGGAAATCGCCATGGCCTTGACCTTGATGCGATAGGTGTCGATGCCAAGGGCGCGGGCCGCATCCTCGTTTTCGCGCACGGCGATCAGATAGGCGCCGAAGCGCGAATATTTCAGCCATGCGGTCAGCGCCATGACCAGGGCCACGATCACCAGCAGGATCGTATAGACCACGGCGCGCTCGTTGAACTGCAGCGTGGACAGCCCCGGTTCAAGGCGCAACTGCAGGCCGCTGCCGCCGCCGGTGATGGCGAATGACGACGCGCAGATCCGCAGCACCTCGGCAAAGGCCAGCGTGACAAGCGCGAAATACGACCCCTTCAGGCCATAGCGGAAGGCAAGCGCGCCGATGAAGGCGCCCATGGCCGCACCCGCCACGATCCCGGCCGCAAACGCGATCCAGGCATTGATGCCGTACTGCACCTGAAGGATGGCCGAGGCATAGGCGCCGGTCCCATACATCGCGGCATGGCCGAAGGACGCCATGCCCCCGAAGCCGCCGGTGATGTTCCAGGCAAGCGCCACGACCGCCACGATCAGCGCGTTGATGGTGAAGCCCATCCAGACGGGCGAGGACATGAAGTAGAGGCTGGCCAGATAGATCAGCGCCAGGCCGATTAGGACTGCCTGTCCCATCGATTGCGGTTTCATCACGCGGCCCTCCTGCCCAGAAGGCCCGAGGGCTTGAACAGCAGGATCAGGATAAAGGCGACAAAGATCCCGATCTGGCCCAGGCTTTCGCCCAGGAACAGTCCGCACAGGGATTCGATCACCCCCAGCAGCAGCCCCGCGATCAGCGCGCCGGGCAGGCTGCCCATGCCGCCCAGGACGACGGTGGTAAAGGCCACCAGCACGAAGGTGTAGCCTACCTGCGGCGTCACATAGAAGGTCGGCAGCAGCAGGCAGGCGGCAAGCGCCACGCAGGCCGTGCCGATGCCGAAGCAGATGGCATAGGTGTGGTTCACGTCGATGCCCACGATCTCGGCCCCGCGCTTTTCGATGGCGACGGCGCGGATGGCGGAACCGGTGCGGGTGCGGGTCATGAACAGCCACAGCAGGGGCGCGGCGGCAAGGGCCGCGAAAAAGGCGATCACCCGGCCCAGCGGCAGATAGGCGCCCAGGAACTCCACGGTGTTATAGGCATAGGGGATGTCCACGCTGCGCGTGTTGGACGTCCAGAAGTAAAGCGCCAGGTTGTCGATGATCAGCGCAAGCGCCAGCGTCACCAGCAGGACGTTCTGTTCCGACCCGCCGCTCATGGGGGCGATCACCCAGCGTTGCAGGACATAGCCCAGGCAGAAGAACGCCGGCAGCAGGATCGGGATCGCCAGATAAGGATCCAGGCCCATGTGGACGAACAGGAAATAGGCCGCATAGAGCGCCAGCATCAGCAGGCTGCCATGGGCGAAGTTGATGATGTGCAGGACACCGTAGATCAGGGTCAGGCCAAGCGCGACAAGCGCATAGATGGCCCCCATCGTCAGGCCGCTGAGCACGGCGGGCAGGATCAGGCTGGACATGGACTCTCGCTTGTCAGGGGTCGGCCGGTGGCCCCCGCCTGCCGGCGGGGGCCTGGTCGGATCAGCCTTCTTGCGGGACCGGGAAGACCGGCTCGGCGGTGGCGTATTCTTCGGGGAAGACCAACTCGATCTTTTCGCCGCGGATCTGGGTGTTCACCGGCTGCGAATTGACGTTGTCGCCGTTGACGAACTTGGTCGGGCCATAGGGCATGATCGAGCCGTCGAAGGTGGACGCGGCCAGCGTCTCGATCATCGCCTTGCGGTCGGTCGAGGCGCCGCGCTCCAGCGCGTCGGCAATGACCTGGATCGTGGCATAGGACACCATCACGTCATAGGTCAGGTCCAGGCCGGCCTGGGCTACGCTGGCGGCAAGCGCCTGCGATTCGGGCTTGTTGGGGTCGTACCAGTGGTTGCAGTCCATCACATACTGCGCCACGTCGTTGTTCTCGCGCACGAACTTGATGTTGGACGCGGCCCCGCCCAGGATCGAATAGATCGCCATCAGTTCCGCCCGCTGCTGGCGCAGGGCACGGGCCATCAGCGTGTATTCGTTCAGATAGTTCGACGGGATCAGGATGTTCGCGCCCGACGCCTTGACGCGCAGCGCGATGTTGTTGAAATCGCGATGCGGCGTGGGGTGGGAAATCGTCTCGACCACCTCGATGCCCTGCTGGGGAAGCTGCTCGGCCATGATCTTGGCCATGTTCGACCCGAAGGGGCCGTCCTCGTGGACGATGGCAGCGGTCTTGACCGGGTTACCGGCGGTCGCGTTCAACTGCTTGAGGTTCTCAAGCGCGACGCTGGTGCATTTGTTCACGCCAGGGGTGAAGCGGAAGACGTTGGGCAGCCCGCGTTCCACGATCGTCTCGGCGGTGCCGATCGAGAACACCTGCGCCAGGTCGTATTTCGCCGCCGCCTGCGACGATGCAAGGCCAAGGGCCGATGCGCTTGCGCCGGTGAAGGCCACCACGCCAGCCTCGGCCAGGGTGTCCACGGCGGAGGCCGCGATTTCGGGGCGGCTTTGGGCATCGACGACGACCAGTTCGATCTGCGCGCCGCCCATGCTCTTGATGCCGCCGGCGGCGTTGATCGCGTCGGCCGCGAACTTGGCGCCCGCCGCGCATTGCGTGCCGTTATAGGCCAGGTTGCCGGTCAACGGCTCCAGCACGCCGATCTTCACGGTCTGGCCCTGCGCCCGCAGGATCGAGGGCACGGACAGCCCGCTGACAAGGGCGGCCGCGCCCGACGCCTTCAGCAAGCCGCGGCGGTTGAGTGTATAAGTCATTGTCGTCTCCCTGCTTGTTATTGATATGACTCGGTAAAGGCTTTGGGCCGGGCGCGATCAGCGCCCTAGCCAGGGGTTCCGGGCCATCCTCTCGGCCTCGAAGGCCGCGATCCGGTCCATGTAGGTGAAGGTCATCTCGATCTCGTCCAGGCCCTGCAGAAGGCAGTCGCGGGCAAAGGCGTCGATGGTGATCGGGTGGGCGCCAAGATCGCCGGGCAGGATCACCTGTGCGGCTTCCAGGTCCACGGTGACGGTGGCTTGCGGGTCGGCGGCCAGGTGGTCCGCCACGGCTTCGCAAACCGCGGCGGGCAGGCGGACCGGGACGATACCGTTCTTCAGCGCGTTGTTGAAGAAGATGTCGCCGAAGCTGGGTGCCAGCAGCGCACGGATCCCCGCATCGGCCAGGGCATAGACCGCGCCTTCGCGGGACGACCCGCAGCCGAAGTTGTCCTCGACCAGCAGGATCCTGGCCCCCTGTGCGTCGGGACGGTTCAGCGGAAAGCGGGGGTCGAGGTTGCCGGCCGCGTCGCGGCGGATGTCGTGGAACAGGAACTTGTCGTAGCCCTCGGCGCGGTCGGCCTTGAGAAAGCGGCCGGGGATGATCTGGTCGGTGTCGCAGTTGACGCCGGGAACATAAGCGACGGTCGAGGTTTCGCGGGTGAAGGCCTTCATCGCATCCTCCTTACAGCCTGCGGACATCGGTCAGCCGCCCGGTGATGGCGGCGGCGGCGGCCATGGCGGGGCTGACCAGATGCGTGCGCGCGCCCGGTCCCTGCCGCCCCACGAAATTCCTGTTCGAGGTCGAGGCGCAGCGTTCGCCCGGCCCGACCACGTCGCCGTTCATCGCCGCGCACATGGAACAGCCCGACTGGCGCCATTCGAAGCCCGCCTCGCGGAAGATGCGGGCCAGGCCCTCGGCCTCGGCCTGTTCGCGCACCTGGGTGGAACCGGGGACGACGATGGCGGGAATGGCGGCCTTGCGGTCCTTGAGGATGGCTGCGGCGGCGCGCAGATCCTCGATCCGGCTGTTGGTGCAGGAGCCGATGAAGACCCGGTCGATGAGCAGGCCGTCCAGTTCGGTTCCCGGCGCGAGGTCCATGTATTCCAGCGACTTGGCGGCGGCCTTGCGCTTATCCGCGCTGGCAAAGCTGGCGGGGTCGGGGATGCGGCCGGTGATCGGCACGGCATCCTCGGGGCTTGTGCCCCAGGTCACCATGGGGGCGATGGCGCCGCCGTCCAGTTCCACCTCGCGGTCGAAGGTCGCGCCGTCGTCGGTCGGCAGCGCCCGCCACTGGGCCATCGCCAGATCCCATTCCTGGTCCGTCGGCGCGTAATGGCGTCCGGCGACATAGCGGAAGGTGGTTTCATCCGGGGCCACCATGCCCAGGCGGGCGGCGGCCTCGATCGACAGGTTGCACATGGTCAGCCGCGCCTCGATCGACATGTCGCGCACGACCTGGCCCGCATATTCGATGGCGTGCCCGCCCGCGCCCGCCGCCCCGATCCGGGCGATCAGCGCCAGCATCACGTCCTTGGCGGTGATGCCCTGGCCCAGCCGTCCGTCCACCGTCACCCGCATGGTCCTGGGCCGCATCTGCCACAGGGTCTGGGTGGCCAGCACATGGGCGTTTTCCGACTGCCCGATGCCGAAGGCGATCGCGCCAAGCGCGCCTTGGGTCGAGGTGTGGCTGTCCGAGCAGACGATGGTCAGGCCGGGCAGGGTGATGCCCTGTTCGGGCGCCACGACATGGACGATGCCCTGTTCGCGGCTGGCGATGCCGAAATGGCGCAACCCGCCCCATTCCATGTTTTCGTCGAAGGTGCGGATCATCCGGGCGATGGCCGGGCTTGCCGCGTCATCCGCGCTGCGCCCCAGCGTGGGCACGTAATGGTCGGCGATCCCGAAGATCTGCTGGGGGCGGCGCGGGCGCAGGTTCCGGCGCTTGAGGTCGGCGAAGGCGTGGAAGCTGCCTTCGTGGATCAGGTCGCGGTCGGTATACAGAAGCGACTGCCCGGAGGGGTGCCGCAGGATTTCATGCGCGTCCCAGATCTTGCCGAACAGGGTTCGCGGCGTCTTGTCGGATGCTGGCGTCATGGCGATCCGTTCCTTGTCAATGCAGGCCCGTCAGACCTGGCTTTCGGCCGCAGCGGCGATCTGGCCCACCGGGGCGGTCCAGACGCCGTCATGGCCCAGGATGTAGTCCAGCACCTCGCGCAGGTATTCGACGCGGTAGGGCATCCCCGACACCCAGGAATGCAGCGGCAGGCTCATTACCCGACCGCCGTAATCTGCGCTTTCGCGATACAGCACGTCGAAGCGGTCCTTGACCTGCTGGACCCATTCGGGTTCGGACTGGAAATATTCGTTGGCGACCACCCGGTCGTCGGTCTCATAGGCCAGCGGCATCGCCAGAAGCGCGCCTTCGGTGGTCCGCATCGGGTAGGGCAGGTCGTCATTGGCCCAGTCGAGGTTCCAGCGGATGCCGTTGCGGGTCAGCAATTCGGGCGTGTTGAAGCCCTGCGCGCGGCCCGGCGACAGCCAGCCCTCGACCGGCTGGCCGGTCGCGCCGCGCAGCAGGCGCAGCGTTTCGGCGATGATCGCATTCTCGTCATCAACGGACAGGCCCGAATGATGGACCTTGCCCATGTCCAGACCATGCGCCACGACCTCGTGCCCGCCCTCGACGACGGCCTTCAGCAGCGCGGGATAGCGGGTGGCGATGCAGCCGTTGACGGCAAAGCTGGTCTGCAGCCCCTTGTCCGCCAGCAGCCGCAGGATGCGGAACACGCCGATCCGGTTGCCATAGTCGCGGTTGGTGAAATAGCGGAAATCGGGATAGGGCATAGACAGCGCGCCCGGCGCCTTGAAGGGCTTGGCGGGCATGTCCAGCGGGAAATGCTGCACATGGGTGACGATGGACAGCGCGATCCGCGTGCCGCCGGGCCAGGCAATCGGCTTGCGCGCGAACATGTCGGACCAGTTGTAGCGGTCGTGGTCCATGCCGTATCGGCGGGCGGGATAGTCTAGGTAATTCTCGGGAAGCGACATCACCGGTCCCCCTGTGCGTGCCGGGCTGCGGCGGCACTCATCGCGTCATAGGCGCCACTGGCGTGATAGGCTTGGGCAATTTCGCGGCCCGTGGCCTGCCAGACGCCGTCATGGCTGGCGATATAGTCGATGGCCTCGGCGAATGCGTCGATGCGGTGCGGCTGGCCCACAAGATAGGGGTGCAGCGGGATGCACATGACCATGCCGCTTTCGTCTGATTCCCGGTAAAGCTGGTCGAACTGGCGGCGGATGATTTCGCCGTAATGGCGCGGCGTGACCTTCTGGCTGTTATACACGATCACGTCGTTCATCTCGAGCGAATAGGGCATCGAGATCAGCTTGCCCGACCTGACCTTCACCGGCATCGGCTGGTCGTCGTGGAACATGTCGCAGGTGTACTGGATCCCTGCCTCGGCCAGGATGTCCATGGTCCACAGGTTGTTCGACAGCGCGGGCGACAGCCATCCCGCCAACTCCTGCCCGGTATGCTTCCTGACCGTGTCGAAGGCGTCGCGGATGATCTCGCGTTCCTGGTCCACCGTCATGTTATAGACATAGCGGGTGTTGTAGATGCCGTGGGAAAAGAACTCCCACCCCCGGTCGGCGCAGGCGCGGATGATTTCCGGGTGGTGATCACAGAGCGCGACGTTCAGCGACACCGATCCGCGAAAGCCAGCCCGGTCCATCGCCGCCATCATCCGCTGCCACCCCGCGCGGTTGCCATAGTCCCGGTGCGAATATTGCAGCACGTCGGGGTTCGGGCGGCCCCAGGGGGTGCGGGTGGGATTGTTCGGCGGATCGTATTCGTAGAACTCGATATTGGGCGCGATCCAGACGGCCAGCTTCTTGCCGCCGGGCCAGGTGATCTTCGGCCGCCCGGGCCAGGGCAGGTAGTCGTAAAGCCCCAGGTCCGACTGCATCGGCTCCGCGCCCATCTCAGCGTGCTTCGGGCTGATAGGCGTCATACCAGGCGATCGCCTCGGCCACCGGGATCACGTCGCCATACTTGACCGAGATGTCGTAGAGGTTCGCGAAATGCGGGCTTTCGTGCTTGTCGGCCACGCATTCCTCGGGGACGATGACCCGATAGCCGCGAGAGATCGCGTCCACCACGCAGGCCCGCACGCAGCCCGAGGTGGACCCCCCCGTCAGCACCACCGTGTCGCAGCCGTGCCAGACCATCAGCGATTGCAGGTTCGTTTCATGGAAGGGGGATGCCATGCGCTTGTTGATGACGATGTCGCGGTCGTGGTCGATCTTCAGGCGCGGATCGAATTCCGCTCGGCGCGATCCCACCTTGATGTTCTGCAGCGAATCCGGCGTGTCGGTGCGGGTGCCCCAAACGCCGCAATCCTCGCCCGACTGCATATAGGCGACATAGGTCCAGGTGATTGGCAATCCCTTGGCGCGGGCCAGGTCGGCCAACTGGTTCACGTAGTCCAGTTGCCTGGGATCCGTTTCGTAAGCCGTCGCGAATTCGCCGACGCCGGTATAGGCCCGCTGGAGGTCGATGTTGATCAGCATCGGCTTTCTGCCAAATCCAAAGCGGCGGCGGGTGGGATTGGCTTTGGCATGTTCATAAATCTGCCGGGCCGTCAGCGACGACATTTCCATTCCTGGACCTCCTCTGCTGCGCCTGGGGATCGGGCCTCGGCAGGCCAGCAAGCCCGCCACCTCCATGCCGGATCCACGGCGGTGTTTCGTTTATTGTTATCTCTTTATGTCATTTGTAAAGAAAAACTTTCGAAGCAAAGTCAATGGAGTGATGGCTGTCGCGGGGGTTGATGTTTTCCATAGCACCTGAGACAGTCGGTGCCGGAATGCCGGCCGCTTTGTATGCGGAAGACCTTGATGAGTCGGAGATCGCCGATGTCTCGATCCGCCTGCCCGCCTTTGACTGATGCCGAATGGCCGGATTCCCTGGGCGACCTTCGGGATGGCTTTGCGGGTCAGTTGAACGTCTATCGCACCATGGCGCACCATCCTGCCCTGGTCAGGGCCTGGGGGCCATTGCGCCAGCATGTCGTCAAGGACACGGCGCTTGGACTTGAGCGATCAGAAGTGGTCATCCTGCGCACAGGCCTCAGGTTGGGATCCGCCTATGAATGGGCCCATCATGTCAGCCGCGCCAGAAAGCTTGGTCTCTCTGACAACCGGATTCGCGCCATCGCCGGCATGCCGGAAGGCGAGGACGGGTTGATCGTGCGTGCTGTCGATGCGCTGTTCGACCAGCATATGATCCCGCCTGAACTTGAGGCGGAACTGGCGGCAACCATCGGGCGGGCCGCAGTCTTCGACCTGATCGCAACGGTCGGTTTCTATTTCGTGCTGGGCGGTGTCCTGAAGACCTATGAAACGCCGATCGATGCGGCGATTGCAGATGAACTGGACCGGGATCCGATCTGATCTGGCTTTCGGCCGGTTGCAGCGGGCAGGATGACATTCGACTGCCGGGCCAGACCAGGCAACAGCCGCCGCGCACCAGATTGGCGACCTGCAGGAATGGCGGCAGACGCCCCTTCGCCCCTCTCTTGGCAGGCCAGGTGGTCGGGCGGAAGCGCCACTGCCAGGTGCGAGATTGCTGGAAAATTGATGGGATGCGCGTTTCAAAAGGCCCGATTGGCGCAGGAAATTGACCCGTTGGATCGATTTCAGGCCGGGCCCGAATGCGAAGGGTTCATCTTTCCCGGCTGTTGAGTTCCCTGGACCATCTTTCTTCCACTCGACCGTCGCATCCGTCGCGAACCTCATGTTCTTCGTGTGAACGGAAGAACGGCCTTGACCCCCAGCAACACCGGAATGAACCGCCCCGGAGGCAAGGCGGCCGACCTGCCGGATCCTCTCTCGGCGACAGGACCGTCCGACCGGCTTACCCGAAAGAACATTGACAAAATTCCGCGCTGTCACATTATCGAATGGTGCAGAGGGTTTGGTGTCGTGTGCCGCTGGTATCCGGTTGTTCTTGCTGCCTCAGCGTGTTTCTGGCTTGCCGGCGGGCCTTCCGGCGCGCAGGTGCCGGACGTGGATCTGCCCGGACGGGCACATGACTTGCGTCAGATCATCGCGGCCATGGAGGCCGAGGCGGCCGAACTGGAACCCAGGCTTGAAGCGGCACGGGGGCAGCTTGCGGATCTGAACCGCCAGATCACTGAAGCGGCCAGCCGGCTGGAAAGCAGCCGCAACGAACTGGCGGCGCTTGGCGAGAACAAGACCGAGGTCGAAGCAGCGATCGCGCAAGCCCGCACAGCGGCTCAGGACCAGCAGGCTGCATTGGATGCCATGAAATCGGAACTGGCCGAGGTCACCTCGCAGGTAGAAACTGCCCGCGCCGAGTTGGGCAGCATCGCCGACCAACGGGACGGGTTGCAAGCCCGCTCGAAGGAACTTGCCTCTCGGATCACCGAGCAGGAGAGCCAGTCGGACCAGATGGCGCAGGACATCAGCCGGATGAACGATGAACTGGCCGCGATCGCGCAAGCCCGGACCGAGGCTCAGGGCCAGCAGGCTGCTTTGGACAAGGCGAAATCGGAACTGGCCGAAGTCACCGCCCAGCTTGATGCCGCCCGCGCCGAACTGGGCGCCATCGCAGGCCAAGGGAATGCGCTGCAGGCGCAGTCTTCGGAACCTGCTCCGGCTATCGCCGAACAGGAACCGCAGCCGGGTCAGCTTGCCGGAAACTTCGAGCGATTGAGCAGCGAACTGGCGGCGATGGTCCGCGAACGGGGTGCCGCCGAGGCCCCGCCAGAGCCCGTAGCCCCCGCCGCGCCATCCGCGACAGCGGATGCCGGACCTGCGCCTCGGCCTGCCGACGACGGGGCGGGGCGACGGCGCGCCGCCGCATCCGTCGATGCCGCCTTGGCGCAGGCACCGGCCTTGCCGGAACCACCACTGCGCAACCGGTTGCGTGACCTGCTGATCGACGGTCACTGCACGACCGAGGCTCTGGCGCAGGTGCAGGATCCGATCAACCGCCAGACCCTCGTGGCTCTGGTCGGTCGGCTGGGGGGATGCTGAAACCGTTCATGGGGAGGAACAGGACGATGCGACAGTTCGGATCGGGAATGCGTCTGGCGATCGCGGCCTGGCTGGCCGCCCTGCTGGCGCTGCCTGTTCAGGCCCAGGAAGCGCAGCTCAGCATCATGACGGGCGCACCGACCGGAACCTATATCCAGATCGGCCGCGACCTGTCAGGCCTGATGGGGCAATGCGGCAAAAGCGTGGAGGTCGTGGAATCCGCAGGCTCGCTGGAAAATTTCCTTGCCGTGCGGCAGCGGCCGAACACGCAGTTCGGCATCGTGCAGAACGATGTCCTGGAATACATGCAGACCTTTGCGGGAAACGATCCTGCCATCGCCCGGGCCATCACCGGCGTCCGCATCGCCTTTCCTCTTTATGACGAGGAGGTGCATATCCTGGCGCGCCGCGACATTGCCACGCTTGACGATCTGGCGGGCAAGCGCGTCGCCATCGGGACCGAAAACAGCGGGACCTATCTGACCGCCTCGCTGATCTTGTCGCTCAGCGGGACGGAACCGGCCGAGAAACTGCTGCTGGCGCCCGCCGACGCGCTGCCGCAACTGAAGGCGGGGCAGATCGACGCCTTCTTCTATGTCGCCGGCGCCCCGGCCTCGCTTTATGCCGAAGGCGACATCGACGGCGAACGCTTTCATCTGCTGCCGATCCAGGATCCCACGCTGCAGGCCGTCTATACCCCGGCCAGCCTTCCGGCAGGCACCTATGCCTTTCAGCCTGATGCGGTCGAACTGGTCGCGGTCAAGGCCGTGCTGATGACCTATGAATACGACCCTTCGCACAACGCCTATCACCGATCCAGTTGCCAGGGCGTGTCGGACATGGCCTCGCTGATCCTGACGCGGATCGACAGCCTGCGGACGGAAGGCCATCCGAAATGGCAATCGGTCGATCTGACCGACATTCCGCCGGGCTGGCAGATCGGCGCCTGCGTCAACCGCGGCATCAGCCCCGATTATCAGGCCGATTGCGCCGCCCCCACGCCCCAAGCCATGCCTGACAGCGAGGCGAATGCCGCCTATCGCCGCAATATCTGCGCCGTGATCGGGTGCTGATCGGGAGGCCAAGGAAACGCGGCGCGTGACCATCGTTCCTATGGGTTTACCATGATGCCCAACAAAGGCTTGGCCGCTGCTTTCTGAAGGCAGGCATGGTAGAAGCCATTGGCAAGCCTGCATCGCCGTGCCACGGTAAGCCCACGCGTTCCATGACAGCAGATTGCTGACTGCTCGCAAGATATGCTTTGGCAGAACAAGGGCTCACCATGAACGAAGATCACCTCCAGAAGGTCCGCGAACGGGCTCATGCCTTGTGGGAGCGGGCCGGTCGTCCGCATGGGCAGGACGCCGAGCATTGGGCCCAGGCTGAGCGCGAGGTCGCTGCGGAAGAAGACGAACCGTCATCCGCTTCGGTTGGCGGGACCACCGGACCTCGGCGACGCAAACCGGGTCCGGGTGCGGATCAGGCGGCTGCCGGGGTTCCGGCAGCGAAGCGGGCGCGGGCCGGTGGCAGGGCGGATGACGTCGCGACGGATGGGCCCAAGGCAAAGCGCGGCCGCAAGCCGAAGGCAGGACCTGGGGAGGGCGCGGAAACGGTGAAAGCCGCCAGCAATGGACGGTCGAAGAAGACCTCCGGGGATGGAGCGGTTGTTCCCGCGGGGACCGCAAGCCGGAAGACATAGCCTGCTGCTGCGGGAAAGGGCTTGGGCTTGGCGATGACTCCGGGGGCAAAACGATGACAAGGCGGGTGCTGCCAAACCATGTCGGCTTTATTCCGGACGGCAACAGACGCTGGGCCGCCGGACAGGGACTGCCCAAGCAGTCAGGGTATCAGGCCGGCATCGAGCCGGGTCTGGCGCTTTATGAGATGTGCAAGAGCCGGGGCATCTCCGAGGTCTCTGTTTTCGGCTTCACTCAGGACAACACAAAAAGGCCGCCGGAGCAGATCCAGGCGTTCCGGTCGGCCTGCGTGGCCTTTGCCGCAGAGATCGTCCGCCGGGGCGCTGCCCTGCTGGTGGTCGGTGACGAAAGGTCGCCGCAGTTTCCCGAAGAACTTAAGGCTTTCCGGACACGTCAAGGGGAAGGCATCAAGGTCAATTTCCTGGTGAACTACCATTGGGAATGGGATCTCGACGGGTTGAAGAAGGGCCAACTCCGCTCGGAGCATGTATCCAGGCTCGATCTCATCGTCCGGTGGGGAGGCGGGAGGCGCCTGAGTGGCTTTCTTCCGGTCCAGTCGGTTTATGCCGACTTCTTTGTCGTCGATCAGCACTGGCCGGACTTCAGGCCGGAGCATTTCGAGGATGCGTTGGCCTGGTTCAAGGAGCAGGACCAGACGCTGGGCGGGTGAGCGCCCCTTCCACGGCGTTCGCCGCAAGCGGATCATGCCCGACCCTCCGGGCATCTGTCGGTCCATTCCTTTGCCATCTGCCGGCCCGGATCGACGATCATGGCGTTCCTGCAGAACGACAGGCGGCCACTTGCCGGGTCGTCCGGCGCAACCCGGGATGCGGCATTTCATCCAAAGGGACGGAAAAGATTTTCCTTCTCTTTCGCTTGTTCCGGCACTGCCGTAAGCCGGACGGGACCTTCCCATCAATCATCGGTTGAAATGCCATGAGCACCACCTTTCACCCCGGCCAGCATCTCCTCTCGGCCGCCATCAGCACGGCTAGCCGCCTCGCTGCCAAGACGGGTGAGCTGCCGCTTCTGAAAACGCTGGCAAAGGAACTTGGTGTCGAAAGGGATCTGCTCAAGCAGGTCATCTTTGATCGCGAGCATCTGCTTGTGGTGATGGCCGATGTGGCCCTGCAGCGGTTGCTGCACACCATCACGCAGGAAATAGCCCGGCGTTCATCACCCGTCGATCAGCTTGAGGCAATCGCCGTCGCCTATGTCGACTGGGCCCGTCTCTACCCGCACGAGTTCCGGCTTGTCGGTGAAATGCCTGCCCCTGTTTTCGAGCGGCACCCTCGTCTTCTGCAATATGAGCAATCCGTTCATGCCCTTGTCATGAAGATCCTGCAGCGCGCCCAAGAGGAAGGTTATCTTGATCCGGACGAAGACCTGGTGATGCTGCGGGCCATGAGCCATACCTACATGTATGGCGTCATTACCAAGATGCTGCTTGGCGATCTCGGCCGCTGGACGCCCGGCTCGACCGACGAGGATGCCGCACGGACGGCCGTGCAGGTGTTCAACAGAAAGCTGTTCAAGCCAGGCCCCTCAAATGGGGGATCGGCCCGGCTTGAGCCGCGAGCGCATCCTATCCCCGTATAAGCGGCGGCGAGAGCGTGAGGCCAAGGCAGCCTCATCCCGCGCAGCCTGCGATGATCCGCAGCAGGCCATGAAGACCTAACCCTTGGACGGCAGCCCAGGGCGGTCCGCGTGGCCTTGTCCCGGCGGAAGCAGGTCAGACGGGCAGGGGGTGGATCATGGCGCGGGGGCGGCCGGCCTCTTCCCAAAGGAAAGCCAGCGTGATCGGCAGGCGGAAGCGGCGGGGGCCGGCTGCGCCCGGGTTCAGCCAGAGCGTGCTGCCGGTCTCGTGGATGCCGGGCCTGTGGGAGTGGCCAGAGATCACGACGTCCCAACCCTCGGCTTCCGGATCGGCCTGCAAAGCCTTGCGGTCATGGATCATATGGATCCGCAGGCTGCCTATCGTGAGGCTTGCCGTTTCGGGCAGTGTCTTGGCCCAGTGGCCGCGGTCGATGTTGCCGCGGATGGCCGTGACCGGGGCGATGCGTGCCAGCATGTCAAGATGGCCCGGATTGCCGATATCGCCCGCGTGCAGGATGTGATCGACGCCTTCGAGGGCCTCAATTGCCTGTGGCCGGAGCAGGCCGTGGGTGTCGGAGATGACGCCGATGCGCGGTTCATGGGATGGCTGGCGAGATGGTGGCACAGGGCTGCTGGTCATCGCTTGCGGCTCGCCTCAGCCCGGCACCGTGACGACAATGGCGCCGCGACGGGTCGCCACAACGGTATGCTCGTATTGCACAACCGGCGCCGCCGGCGTGCTGTAAAGTGTCCAGTCGTCTCCGGCGCCTGAGGTGGCCCATCGTCCGCCACGCGACAGGAACGGCTCGACGGTCAGCACAAGGCCGTTGTGCATCCGGCGCTTGTCCCCCCTGGTGGGCCAGGTCGGAACCTCTTCGGGGGCTTCGTGCAAGGCTTTGCCGACCCCGTGGCTGGCCAGGTTCCGGATCAGCGTGTAGCCGCGCTTGGACGCGAAGGCACCGATGGCGTTGCCGATCGCGGCCAGCGGCTTGTCATGCCCCACCTGCGCGATGCCGATCTGCATGGCGCGCTTTCCATCGCGACAGAGGCGGTCAAGCGACGGCTGGACCGGCCCCAGGCAGAAGCTTGCCCCGGTATCGGCAAAAAAGCCGTTCAAGGACGCGGACACGTCGATGTTGACCAGATCCCCCGCTGCAAGCTTCCGTTCGCCGGGAATGCCATGGGCGATCTCCTCGTTGACGCTGATGCAGGTGGTGCCCGGGAAATCATAGGTGGCCCGAGGCGCCGACATGGCTCCCTCGCGCTCCAGCAACGCCTGGCCGATGCCGTCAAGCTCGCGCGTCGTCATGCCGGGCTCCATGGCCGCAGCCATCGACTGCATGGTGTTCGCGACGATCCGGCCGATCTTCTTCAGACCATCCAGTTCATCTTGCTGCGTGATCGTCATCTTGTGTCTCATCCGGGCTGCAGGAACGTCGGGGGGCACCAACACCGGTGCGGCAGCTTTGCAGCCCAGGGAGGCCAGGCAGTCGCTGCGTCAGGTCTTTGTCCCAGGGGACGGCCGGCCGATGGGGAACATATCCTCGCCGTAGTGGTGCAGCTTGACGTGGTGGCTGCGGCATAGCCAGCGCACGTTCAAGGGCTGATCATATCGGTCGTGATGGGCATCGGCCTTTGCAGCGCCGCAGACCTCGCAGCCCTGCTTTTCAAGTGCGCCGGAAATAAGCGCCCGCTGAACGGCAAGATGGGCCTGGTACTTCGGCAGGTTGGTGCGGCGCCAGTTCGTCTGGCGGGTCTCGCTTTTCAGCGATGGGGGCCGCGGGGGTTTTGGATCATCTGCCATCACGCCACCAACTTCCGGCTCAAGCGGCGACACACGGTCGGCCGCGAGATCGAAAACATCTCTGCCAAGTTGCTGTTGGGATACTCGTCAATGTCATACATGCGCCGCAACTCCTTGTGCTGGGGGTTCGACAGTTTCGGCTTCTTGCCGCGCAGCCGTTGGCGGGCGGCAGCCGGTTGAATTTCGGCATCTGTAACATTATCCGCCATGTAACAACAGACGCCCGTCTTGCCGAGGAATGGCGGATTGTTCATCCGAGGGTTTGGATGATCCGCAAGTGCCGACCCTTGATAGACCTTCTTGGCAGCCAGATCGAATGCCGGTGGACGATCATGTGATTTCCCAGGCAAGCTAGACTGGCAGGGTCTTCATTGCCTCGGGATGGAGGGAGAAGCAGACCTTCCTTGACCGCGCAGGACTGCCAGCCTGCCAACTACCGCTCCATGACCGTCGTCTGCTACCCCTTCAGATACGCGATCAGGGCTTGCAAGGGCGGCGGGACCTGGCGCCGGCTGGGGTGATAGAGGAAGGCGCCGGGATAGGGCTGGGACCAGTCGTCCAGCACCTGCTCCAGCAGGCCGGTGGCGATGTCCTCTGCGGCATCCTCGGCCATCGTCCAGCCTACGCCGCATCCCGCCCGAACCGCAGCGAGCGCAAGGTCCGAGGAATTGCAGACCAGCGGCCCGCGGACCTGAAGGCGCAGTTCCCGACCGTCCTTCTCGAACTCCCACGGCATCAGCGTGCCGCTGCCGAGGTTGCGATAGGTGATGCAGGGATGGGCCAGCAGATCTTTCGGGTGGTTCGGCCGGCCATGCCCGTCCCAATAGCCGGGCGTCGCCACCACGATCGTGTGCAGCGGCGGGCCAATCCGCACGGCGATCATGTCGCGCTCGACGCTTTCGCCCAGCCTGATGCCGGCGTCGAAGCCGAGGGCTACGATGTCGCGCAGGCCATCGTCCACGTTGACCTCGACGGTGATGCCGGGATGGCGGGCCAGGAACCCGGGCAGCCGACGGGACAGCAGCGTCGAGGCGATCCAGTGGAAGGTCGTCAGCCGCACCGTCCCCGCTGGCGCATCGCGCCAATCCGACAGCGCCTCCAGCCCCGCATCGATCTGCGCCAGTGCCGGCGCAAGGCGGCCCAGCAGCGCCGTCCCGGCCTCGGTCGGCGCGACCGAACGTGTGGTCCGGGCCAGCAACCGCAGGTCGAGCCGCGCTTCCAGCCCGCGCATCGCATGGCTCAGCGCCGAGGGCGATACGCCAAGCTCAGCCGCGGCGGCGGTGAAGCTGCGCGTCCGGGCGATGACTGCAAAGGCCGCCAGATCGTTGAGGTTCGCTCGCATCATTCGTGAATGATACTCACAGGCTCATGCCAGAGGAAGCGGCTAATCCTTCCGCCTTTCAGGGCGTAAGGTCACGGCATCATCGTATCGAGGAACTGATCCATGCAGATGACCACCTATCGGACCTTCGGAAATTCGGGGCTGATCGTCAGCCCGCTGACGCTTGGCACGATGACCTTCGGGGCCGGCCGGTGGGGCAGCGACATGGCGGCGGCGCGGGCGATCTTCGACGCCTATGTCACCGCAGGCGGAAACGTGGTCGACACGGCCGACGTTTATAGCGGTGGCGAGAGCGAGCGGATGCTGGGGCAGTTCCTGAAGGACAGCGCCCTGCGCGACCGGATGGTCGTGTCCACGAAATCCGGCTTTTCCCGCGCGCAGGGCCACCCCCTGCATGGTGGAAATGGCGCGATCAATATCCGCCTTGGGATCGAGGGGTCGCTGCGCCGCCTTGGGACGGACCGGATCGACCTCTACTGGATGCATGTCTGGGATCGCACCACCCCGCCCGAAGAAGTGCTGCGGACCCTTTCGGCGGCGGTGGCGCGGGGCGACATCCTTTATTACGGCTTCTCGAACACGCCGGCCTGGTATGTTGCAAAAGTCGCCACGCTGGCCGCGGCGCAGGGCCTGCCGGGGCCAATCGGGCTGCAGAACGCCTGGTCGCTGATCGATCGCGGGGTCGAGCTGGACCTGGCACCCATGGCCCGGCACTTCGGCCTCGGGATCATGCCTTGGAGCCCGCTGGCCGGCGGATTGCTGACCGGCAAGTATGGCCGCGAAATGCTGGCCGAGGCAGATCGCGCCGCAGCAATGCCGGATCGCGCCATGGATGTCGAAGCCGGCAAAAGCGACCGGCTGAACGGCGACAACCCCTATGGCGGCATGCTGTTCACCGAACGGAACTTCACGATCGTGGACGTTCTGCGCGACGTGGCATCCGAGCTGGGCGTCCCGATGGCGCAAGCGGCACTGGCTTGGGCGCTGGCACGGCAGGAAGTAAGCACGCTGCTGATCGGCGCCAGCCGACCCGAACAGCTGTCCGCGAATATCGCTGCCCTGCAGGTGACGCTGTCCCTCGAACAGCTTGCCCGGCTGGATGAGGTCAGCGCCCTGCCATCCCTGAACCCCTATTTCATCTTTCAACTGCCGCGAGAGGTGCTTTTCGGCGGGCAGTCGGTGACGCCCTGGTGATCCGCGCACAGGTTTGAGGCCGTCCCGATCCAGTGAGGCAGCAGGAAGAAGAGGTTGATCAGGCATCCTCCACCACCTCGGGGCGTGCTGGCGCAGCAGGATCGCGGAAAGACTGGAAGCTTTGCAGTGACAAGCTTACTTCGATGCCCGTTTGCATCGGCGACCAGCGTTCCACCACCCGTGCCCAAGACAATGCGGAAATGTCATTCCTGTGGTCGGCCAAGGTGCTGGCATCGCGGCGCGCAGCGCACGGCGGTTTGCCAGTGGCTCGTCCAGCAGCGCCGGAAGAACTGCCTGGTGGCGTGCAAGCGCAGCCAGCAGGCGCTTCCTGCCAGACAGATGCTCGTGCGATCTGCGAAGGCCGGAGGTCTTGCCAGGCCTTTTCCTGTCGGGAAGTAGAGGGGCTGTTTTGCTTGGTGGTCGGCCCCGGGCTGTGCCACGCGATGACGTCAATTTTCAGCAGAACACTATTCTCGCCCGCTCCGCGCANCGAGCCTACGGGCCGCTGAGCCAGCGGAGCGAGCGTTCAAGCGAGGCGGTCGCATCCGGCAGATTGGTCAGGGTTGGCGGCAGGATCAGCGCGGCGGGCCGGGCCGCGGCGTGGGGATGGCTGCTGAAGACGCACTGCATCGCGCCCGCGCCGCGCCCTTCGCAGCTCCAGTGGGTGACATGAAGCGGGGGGCCTTTGCGTTGTCCTGCGCCTGCATCAAAGGTTCCGGCGATGCGGAACAGATCGGTCAGGCCGTGAACCGCCGCCTGCTGGACGCCGGGATAGATGACAATCCCGATCTCGGCAGGCCTTCCGTCATGCGCACGCATTGTCACTTTCAGCCCATCTTATGACACGTCCGATCCTATCAGAAGCGCCTGCCTGCAGCCATCATTGCGGCGGATGCGGCCTTGTCCGGCCCCTGTCCGGCTCTGTTCTGCCAATCCTGCGGGCAGCAGGGGATCCGGAGGAGACGGCGACGCCATGCCGGAACCGGCGTCCCGGCCAGGGGGCATGGTCGCGGCCCATCCAGAACCACAAGGCGGATCAAGCAAACGGAGCATTGTTCATGAGTGTCTTCACGACCGCAGACGGAACCCGGATCTTCTACAAGGACTGGGGGCAGGGGCAGCCGATTGTCTTTTCCCATGGCTGGCCGCTGACCGCCGATGCCTGGGACGGGCAGCTGGATTTCTTCGGCAGGCAGGGCTTCCGGGTCATTGCCCATGACCGCCGCAGCCATGGCCGTTCCGACCAGACCTGGGACGGCAACGACATGGACAGCTATGCCGATGACCTGGCCGCGTTGATCGACATGCTGGACCTGCGCGATGCCGTGCTTGTCGGGCATTCGACCGGCGGCGGCGAAGTCGCGCGCTATGTCGGGCGCCATGGCACCGCGCGGGTCGCAAAGGTCGTGCTGGTGGGAGCCGTGCCGCCCCTGATGCTCAAGACCAAGGAAAATCCCGCCGGCCTGCCGATTGAGGTCTTCGACGCCATCCGCCAAGGCACCTATGACAACCGCGCGCAGTTCTTCCGCGACCTGACGCTGCCCTTCTACGGATACAACCGCGAAGGGGCCGCGATTTCCGAGGGCGTCCGGGACTCGTTCTGGCTGCAGGGCATGATGGGCGGCATCAAGGGCCAGATCGACTGCATCCGCGAGTTCTCGGAGGTTGATTATACCGCAGATCTGAAGCGGATCGACGTGCCGGTGCTGATCGTGCACGGCGACGACGACCAGATCGTGCCGATCGGCGCGTCGGGCCATATGGCTGCCCGGATCGTGCCGGGTGCCATCCTCAAGATCTACAAGGGCGGCGACCACGGCCTGCCAACCACCCACCAGGATGCGTTCAACGCCGACCTGTCGGCCTTCCTGCGGGACGAGCCCGTGGAAGGGGCGCAGCAGCAAAGGAGCCATGAAGATGCATGAGGAGGATTTCACCAGCACGGGCGGCGTCCGCATCCACATGCGGTCCTGGAACCCGGCAGGCGCGCCGCATGGCGTTCTTGTCATCTGCCACGGCGTCAACTCGCATGGCGGGCAACATGCCTGGACGGCCGAGCAGTTCGCGGCGCGCGGTCTTGCCGTCTTTGCGCTTGACCTGCGCGGCCGCGGCAAGTCCGAGGGCGAGCGTTTCTATGTCGAGGACATCGCCGACTATGTCGCCGACCTGCGCGGGCTGATCGCGATCGCCAAGAAGCGGCATCCGGGGCTTCCGGTCTTCCTTCTGGGCCACAGCGCGGGCGGCGTGGTGTCCTGCACCTACGCCCTGGACTACCAGGACGAGATCGACGGGTTGATCTGCGAAAGCTTTGCCTTCCAGGTGCCGGCCCCCGGCTTTGTCCTGACGGCGATCAAGGGTCTAAGCCACGTTGCCCCGAAACTGGGGGTGCTGACCCTGAAGATGAAGGATTTCACCCGCGACCCGCAGATCCTGGCCGTGCTGGAGGCCGATCCGCTGACCAAGGGCGAGAGTCAGCCGGCAGCGACGGTGGCGGCCCTTGTGCGCGCGGACGAGCGGCTCCAGGCGTCTTTCTCGCAGATCACCCTGCCGTTGCTGATCCTGCACGGCACCGCCGACCGTGCGACCGTCTGCCAGGGCAGCGAATATTTCCACGAACATGCCGGCTCGACCGACAAGACGCTCAGGCTCTATGAAGGCCACTACCATGACCTTCTCGCCGATCTGGGACGCGAGGAGGTGCTGTCGGACATCAGCCAGTGGATCGACGCGCGTATGGCCAGGCAAGCGAGCAGCGCGGAACCCTCTGCGGCCGAGTAGGAGGCAGGCAGGACCATCGCACCTGCAGGGCGGGTTAGCTGGCGCCGGGGGCATCTGAGCGGGCATCCGCAGGGCCCCGACATGATCCGCCTGCTGGACGGTGCCTAGCCGCTGAAGCCGAACTGCCAGACGGCCACGGGCACCGCCAGCAGCAGGATCAGCGACAGCGCGACCAATCCGCCGTCGCGGGTTAGAAGACCCGCCGCGAAAAGGGCGATGACGGCCGAGGCGATGGAGCCCGAGGTCGGGATCACCTCCATGAAGGGCATGAACAGCGTCAGCCCCAGGATCAGCACCTGGGGCAGATACAGCCAGGGGCGGTGCAGCAGCCATGTCAGGCGCTCTTTCAGGAAGCGTTCGACGAAACCCACGGGCTTGCGCAGCCAGCCGATCCCCTTGCACAGCTTGTCGGTGGGCAATTCGCGGCGAAGGATGAATTGCGGCAGCCAGACGCAGTTCCGCCCGGCGATCATCTGCAGCATCAGGATGAAGACGATCACCGCAACCGCGGCCGTTAGCCCCGGGATGGCGCTTGCCGGCGAGGTCGAGACAAGCGTGAAGATCAGGATAAGCGAGGCGAAGGACTTCTGGCCCAGCTTCCTGACGACCTCTTGCACGGTGATGCTGTCACCATGGGCGGCGGATTCCAGTTGATCCAGCACCGCGCTGAGCTTGTGGGATTGGTCCTCGGCCATGTGTCACCTTTGGGCTGATCGGATCGCCGGGCTGCGGAAAAATCGCAACCGGCTGTCTTGGAACAGATGTCCGCCACGGCTTGTTCCGACAAAAGGCGGCACGGCATGGCTGCCGATCTTGATGGGCGGCAGGAACAAAGCGCTGCCGAACGGGTTCCGGGACAAGGCCCGGGCGACAGCCGGTTCGGGCAAGTTGTGACCCTGAGGATACCATGCACCATCTTTTCCCGAACGTGCAGGGCGGCGTCGAGGTCTGGCGCCGCTGCGCCGGAAGATGCCGCAGGATGGCCGCCCGAGTGTCGTAGCACAGGGCCTGCGGCTGACGAACCCTTAGTGTGAAGGACATATCATGGACAGTGCATCACCCCCCGTCGATCTGCCCGAGGATCTTCGCCGCGGGCTCGACATCGCGGCAGGCGAGGCGGGCAAGACGCCTTCGGCCATCATCGTCGAGGCGCTGGAGCAGTTCGGCATCAAGCGGCTGAGCGAGGATCAGTTCCAGAAACGCCTGACCGGATCGCAGTGAATGCGCTTGATGGCATCCGTATGGCGCTGCGATCCACCAAGTCGCCTCATCCAAGTCTCGCCCGTGCCTGATGTCGGCCGTGCACGAAATGACGCTCGGACGGGGGCAGCAGCATGCGCAGGAAAGGAAAAAGGGCGCCACAAGGGCGCCCAATCGCGGAACCTCGACCGTGGGAACGGTCTGGCGCCAAGCGACCACAAGGTGTGAACAAAAACCGGCACTTCCCAGGATTGTGCCATACTGATGACTTAAGGTTAACCTTGTGACGATCCGCCTATAGGCCGGATCATGGCCGGTCATACGCCACATGGCGTATGGGTCTCACTTTTTCCGGCGGGCCATCGCGATGATCCTGTCTATGACAAGTCCGCTGCGCTGATAAAGGATCAGTTCAGCCGCGTCGGGCACAGGTTCGACCGTGATCTTCGGGTTCAGCTTGTGAAGCCTGTGGCAGGCAGCAAGGTCAATTCCCGGATCGTCGAGCGGAGCCAGATAAAGCAAGGGGACCGCCAGATCCCGCAGCGCCCCGTCGATCGGATGGTGGGTCAGCTGCAATTCGCGAACAAAGGTGACATGGCCCTGCTTGAGCGCGTGTTCGCAGGCGTTGCGGATCAGCGCGGTCCAGTCGGGGTTGCGCAGCGTGACCTGGTTGATCGGGTTGGTGCGAAAGGCGCGCTCCAGATACCAGTCGAGGCCGTGCTGCCGCATCATCCGGTGCCCCGACTTCGCCATCAGTTCGGCGACCCAGGGTGCGCTTCCGGCCAGTTGCAGCATGACCCTCTGGATCTTCGGAAGCCGTTGGAGGCCGGGAATGTCGAAGCCCCCCGCATATCCGACGGCGATGAGGCCGTGGAAACGGTTGGGATGCGCGGCAGCTTCGGCCACAAGCGGCAGGACCCCGTCCGCCTGTCCCACCCCCAGGCAGGGCCGGCCCACGATCCGGTCCAGAAACTCGCGCAGCGCGACGATGTTGTCCTCCATGACATCAAGCGAGGCGTCCATCGTGCTGTTGCCATAGCCCGGCCGGGACGGCAGATACAGGCAGATCCCGGCCTCCTTCAGCCGGGCCTCGCATTCGGCCGGCAGAAGATAGGTCATCGTCATCCCGCGCGACATGACGACGGGCAGCCCGTGCCGGTCGCCCATCCAGGTCCAGGCGATCTTGCGCCCCCGGGCCGTATGGATGATGCTTTCGCGGCTCAGGGGGTCGTGCCAGACCGGCGCGGCCCCCGTCAGCCCGACCTGTTCGCGGCTTGCCACCATGGCAAGAAGACGCATCAGCTCGATGTTCGAGGGCGCGCCCATCTTGCCCATGATCGTCTTGATCTGGGTCCGGATCGTCAGCAAGGACACGCGGCGCTTTTCGGCAACGGCCTCGAGGTTCCGGAGCTGGAAGAACAACTGGGCCACGTCGCATTCCGCCTGCGTCAGTCCAAAGGCTTGTTGCAGCCTGTCCCCGGCACGCGGCGCCCACGCGATTTCAAGCGAACGGATCGCGATATGGGCACGGTTCTGGCCCGCCGCCCGAAGAAGAAAGGCTTCTGCCAGCAAGGTCTGGCCGTAATCCTCGGCGGCCGGCAGGATCGTGAGAATGGCTTGTGCCCCGTTGGAATGGGCGCCAGAGGCCCGCAACAAGGCCTCGTAGTCGTCGCGCGACCCTGGGGCGATCAGCGCCGGGTCGATCTGCGCGCCCTGCCTGACCCCGAAGGCACGCTCTCCGGCGATGTTGATGCTGGCCACCCGCCCATTGGGCGAAATCACGACGGCGGGGCCGGGAACCTCGGAAACCGCGACCTTCAACGGGTCGCTGGTCGCCGGAGCGCCAAGATTGTCGAGCGTCTCGCGAAAGGTCACCAGCTGGCCGAACAGACGCCGAGACAGCCGGGTCTGCGAGGTTCCGACATCCGAGATCGTGAGCTTTCTTTCCCAGCCCGATATCATGTCGTCGAAGGCCGACTCGTCCAGGACCGAGCGATAGGTGCTGGCAAGCAGGTCCAGATCGGTGCCGTCTTCCGCATCCTCGTCGTTATCAAGCTGCGGCGACAGAAACATGTGCTGATCGGCAAGGGGGGTCTTCGGTTTTCGATCTGGCACAGCGGTTCCTCATGGGATGGGGCAGAAAACCGTAAACATTCCTGCGCGGCCCGATCAACTGAAACGGAACAGGAAGATTCAGATTTCCTGTCCTGGTTGATCGTCGTCGAAGATCACCAGCCGACGCCTCTGCCGATCGGAAGGGAGACGCCTTTGGTTCGCCGGATCAGGCCATTGGGGCAGCATCGAAATCCGGGAATTGACGACGCGCCTTGCAACCGTCACGTTCCGCAAACCTGCCCGCAGGCCGTGCAGGATTGGAACCCCAAGCGAGACCCAGATGCCGGACCTGTCCTTCCAACAAGTCGATGTGTTTTCTTCCAAGCCGTTCAAGGGAAATCCGGTGGCGGTGGTGATCGGCGCGGATGATCTGTCCGAGCGCCAGATGGCCGACTTCGCGAAATGGACCAACCTTAGCGAGACGACCTTTCTTCTGGCGCCGACCACGCCCCAGGCGGACTATCGCCTCCGCATCTTCACGCCTTCAGGCGAGCTTCCCTTTGCCGGTCATCCGACGCTGGGGACCTGCCACGCCTGGCTGACCAGCGGCGGGCGGCCACGCAGCGAGGTGATCGTGCAGGAATGCGGGGTGGGACTTGTGGCGGTGCGCCGCCATGAAGGCCGGCTGGCCTTTGCCGCACCGAAGCTGCTGCGAACCGGCCCTGTCGAGGAAGCCTTGCTGGACCGCATCGCAAGCGGGCTGAAGATCGCCAGAAGCGCCATCCTTGATGCCCAATGGGCCGACAACGGCCCCGGCTGGGTCGCTGTTCAACTCGGCTCGAGGGCCGAGGTTCTCTCGCTTGATCCCGACCATGCCGCGCTTGGCGATCTCAAGCTTGGCGTGGTCGGGGCCTGGGACGAAGCGCAGGACGGGACAGAGGCGCAGTTCGAGGTCCGGGCCTTTGCCATGGGTGTCGGCGTGAAGGAGGATCCGGTCACCGGCAGCCTGAATGCCGGCCTTGCACAGTGGCTGATCGGAAACGGCCGTGCACCCCGATCCTATGTCGCCAGCCAGGGAACGGCGCTTGGCCGGGCCGGTCGGGTTCATGTCGATCAGATCGGGGATGACATCTGGATCGGCGGGGACACCATGACCAACATCAGCGGGACCGTGAGCTTCTAACCCCAACGCGTCACGAGAAGCAGTGTGGGCGCAGCCGGCGCTTCCACTCGGAAGGACACAGCCTGCTTATGCTGAGACTGCTTTCTGGCGGGATTGCGGGTCCGTGCTAGCGCCTGCGGGGCGGATGCGCAGGGCGCGCAGGGCGTTCAGGATCACGGCCACGTCGATCGCTTCCTGGATAAGCGCCCCCTGTACGGGGTTCAGATAGCCGAAGGCGGCGGCGATCATGCCCCCGATCGACAGGCCGATGCCCGCCACGACGCTTTCAAGCGCGATGCGGCGGGACCGCAGGGCGATTTCCATCCCCGGGCCGATTCGGTCCAGGCGGTCGACCAGCAGAACGACGTCGGCGGCCTCGGCACTTGCGGCGGCGCCGCGCGCGCCCATTGCCACGCCCACATCGGCGGCGGCCAGGGCGGGGGCATCATTGACGCCGTCGCCCACCATCATCACAGGCCCGTGCTTGTGTTCGGCCAGGACCAGCAGCACCTTCTGGTCGGGGGTAAGGCCCGCGCGGATGCCGTCGAGGCCCAGCCCCCGGGTCACGCGGCGGGCGACCTCGGCCCGGTCGCCGGTCGCCAGCAGGATCCGCTCGATCCCCTGGCGACGCAGGCCCGCGAGCATCTCGGCCGCGCCCTCGCGAAGGGGGTCCATCATCACCAGATGCCCCGCCATGCGGCCGTCCACCCCAACCGCCACCATGACTGAACCCGCGGCCTGTTCCGGATGATTGCCCGCATAGCCCACCTGCCCGGCCACGAAGCCGTTTCCGCCGACGATCACCTGCCGCCCTTCGACGATCGCGACCACGCCTTCGCCGGGGGTTTCGACCATGTCCTGCGGCACCGGCAGATCCAGCCCCCGCGCCTTGGCCGCAGCGACGATTGCCTGGGCGACGGGATGCCTTGATGCCTGGTCGGCCGCTGCGGCCAGGCGCAGGACTTCGTCCTTGGCCATGCCGGCGCTGTCGATGGACTGGATCCGGGGCCGCCCGTCCGTCAAGGTGCCGGTCTTGTCCAGGATCAGGGTGCGAATGCGGGCCATCGCCTCCAGCGGCCGGGCGCCCTTGACCAGCACGCCGAAATGGGCGGCCCGCGACAGGCCCGCGACCAGTGCCACGGGAACGGCCAGGATCAGCGGGCAGGGGGTCGCCACGACCAGCACGGCCACCGCGCGGATCGGATCGCGGGTGAACCACCAAGCGGCGCCCGCAATCAGCAGCGTGACGGCCAGGAAGCCCAGCGACCAGCGGTCGGCCAGCCGCGCCATGGGCGCGCGGGACCGCTGCGCTTCCTCGACCAGTCGGACGATGCCGGCATAGGTGCTGTCGCGGGCATCATGGGTGGCACGCAGGTCGAAAGCCTCGCCCGCGTTCATCGACCCGCTCATCGCTTCGGCACCTTTGACAAGGCGAACCGGCAGCGACTCTCCGGTCAGGGCAGAGGTATCGAGGAATGCGGTCGCGGATTCGACATATCCGTCCACCGGCACCACGTCGCCTTGCCGGATCAGCAACCGGTCGCCGGGCTGCAGCGCGTTAAGGGGCACGTCTTCAAGTCGGCCGTCGCGATGACGGGTCGCGGTGCGGGGGACGCGGGACAGAAGGTCGCGCATCTCGCGTCGTGCACGGCCTTCAGCGAAACTTTCAAGAAAGGTGCCGCCGGAATACATCACGGCGACCACCGCCGCGGCCAGCGTTTCGCCAAAGAACAAGGCCGCTGACATCGACAGCGCCGCCACGATGTCCAGGCCGACCTCGCCTCGCGCAAGGCTGCGCAGGATCTCGATCAAGAGGGAAGCCAGGACCGGCAGGACGCCGGCTGCCCAGGCCAGCCGCGCCAGATCGGGCCGTACCCCCAGGTGCAGCGCCAGTCCCGCCGCCAGCCCCGCAAGCGCCATGATCAGAAGCAGAGTCTTGAGCCCGTCCGTCTGTCTGTGGTCCACGCCTGTCCCCCGCGGCGTCCGCGAACTTGCATGGCGACCGGCGCCCCGCTGGCCTTGCCCGCAAGCTCCCATGACCATTGCGCAGAAAGAACATCGCGTCGAGGTGGTTATGTCTTAGCCCAGCAGAGACACTAGCGCTTAGAAAACCCCTGCCGATCAGGCGAAGGTAAAGTCGGCCTCAACCAGGCCCGTGACATCCAGAAGCGTCACAGCGTTGACACCCGCAGCCCGAAGACAGGCGGCCCCGATATCGATGACGGTGTCAGTGCCGTTACTGCTGACATAGGCATCGCCATCGCCAAGCGAACCGGACCTGTTCGTGTCAAGCTGGCGCCAGGACAAGCCAGTGCCCAACAGCAGGATGCAGTCACCGTCAATCTGGCGGAAGTCCATCACGGTATCGAGTCCGCCCCTTGGCCCGAAGACGAAGGTATCGGCGCCGCCGGTCAGGCTGTCCACGCCGACGGACGATGGCGTGATGATCCCGTCGCCCCAAAGGGCGTCATCGCCTGCCCCGCCGTGCAACGTATCATTGCCGCCGACCAGTGTCGCACCCGATCCCGAAGCGGAGCCATCGCCGTAAATCCTGTCCTGCCCGTCGCCGCCGAACAGCAGATCGTCCCCGCCGATCAGGCTGGCGGAAAAGCCACCCGCCACGACGGAGCCGTCACCCCACAGGATGTTGTCGCCCGTTCCGCCTCGCAGCGTGTCATGCCCACCGGTCAGAACCCCCGGCCCGATATACACGACGCCCACCTCTCCATCCCCGAACAGGGTGTCGCGGCCGGCCCCGCTCAGCAACAGGTCATTGCCCCCCGACAATGTGGGATAGGCCAGCCCGTCGCCCATCATCAGTTCATCGCCATCGCCTCCATGAAGCGTGTCATGACCGCCTGTCACGGATTGCGCCCGCCCGTCCCCATAAAGCGTATCGTTGCCCGCGCCGCCCTTCAGAAGATCGCGTCCCCCGACAAGAGAGCTTGTCGTGCGCCCGAAGCCGGCGTCCCCATCGCCCCAGAGCATGTCATTTCCGCGCCCGCCGTCCAGGACGTCATTGCCCCCGAACAGATCGCCGCGCGCAAAAGCACCGCCCGCCCGTCCGTCGCCATACATCACATCATTGCCCGACCCGCCTGTCAGGGCGTCGCGCCCGCCCGTCAGGACTGCCGTGCCACCGCTGTCTGCAAGGGCCGCGCCGTCGCCGTACAGGGTGTCATTGCCGGCACCGCCAAGGACGGCGTCGTCCCCACCCTTCAGAAGGGATGTGCCCCCAAGGCCGCTTGTCACGCTGCCATCACCATAGATCAGGTCATCGCCGTCGCCGCCATCCAGAAGATCGGCCGCACCTGTCAGCGAAGCAGGCTCAGAACTGTCCAGAATGACCGGCCCGTCGCCACCGATCGTATCTGCGCCATTCAATCCCATGATCCAGTCGCGGCGAAGCGTGCCGTGCAGCAGATCGGGTCCAGTCGTGCCCGAAATTAATCTCAATCCCGCTGTAAGCTTCATGTGCTTTTCTCCGAGCCGCTGAAGGTTTCAGGATCGTGGTCGATTAGTCAGTTCACGATGAGCTTCAATTCCGCAGTATATCGCAGTTTTGGTTCTTATGACTGATTCTTTGCAAGAACATCCATAATCTTCGCCAGAAAATTGAATGCTCGGCATTGGGGGGATTTGGAGGAAAACATGGTTCATGCAGAAAAGGGTATCTGGTAGTAATATTGGATTCGATGACATGAAGTTTTCGTCGCAGCCAGTATCACCTCGCGGGTGACGTTAAGCCGTTGGAATGAAGGGCGGCAGGCGAACCGTCTTGCATGATGCGTTCTTGCTGATGATTTCATCGAAGACAGCCACAACCTGTCTTGTCGATCCTGCTCATGAGCCAACTGGAACATCTCGCCCAGCTCTTGTTTGCAAGCTCGGACGCCCTGGGTTCTATGAATAAAGTTGATGACAAAACACAACATCTGGAAAGCAGTAGATCGTCATTCTCATTCTGAAATAAGGCGACCGTCCATAATTGAATAAAGCTGATGATTGGATTATGATAATTGAGTCGAAGTTATGAAGACAGATCGATTTGTTTTTTCTCGCTCTGGAAGAGCGAGGCAATATTTTTTACGGCTGCGCCATATGCCCGGTGACGTTTCCCGTTTTGGACAAACCGTTCAGGAATGAACAAGGGCACAGGGAGTTCTTTCAATGACCACGCGTTATGATCCCGCCCTTGGGGCGCATGTTACTGTCAATTCGGACGGAAGGGTTCAAAGCATAAGGCACAGTCAGGCCTATATAGAGACGGGCGAGGCGATCCCCCGCGTTTCTGCCGAAAGCTATCTGCGCCAGTTCGCGGGGCCGTTGCAGATTCCGGCCAGCCAGCTTGCCCATCTTGAACGGAAGGTATCCTTCTTCAACCCGCAGGAAGCGCCGCCCGAGTTTCAGATCCACGACGAGAAACAGTCAATGGACGGAACGACGGTCGACTTCTACCAGACCTTTCATAACACGCCGGTATGGCGGCGCGGGGTGGCGGTCCACATCAAGCAGAACCCGGACCGGGTGATCAAGTCGACCCGCAACATCGAAGAGGAGCTGGAGGGAAAGCTTCCCGACCAGGAGGTGATCGACCATTTCCGTCGCCAATTCGCCGAGCTTCAGGTCAATCGTGCTCAACGCGAGGCGCTTCACAGAAGCGGGCTTCCTTCTGTCGAACCGCAAGGCGAGGATGGGGATCGTGAAGCCGAACTGGTGGGGATGGTGCGTCAGGCCCTCAAGCGTCCACAGGGAAAGGGGCGTGGCGAACGCGACGAAGATTCGATCTTTCGCAGGGGTGCAGTCACCCGCCTTCTGAACGGCCGTTTCTTCATTTACAAATACCGGCCCGAACTTCGCCTTGGCGGTAAGCCACAGCAAGACCCCGTTCTCCGCGAAGATCCGTCCGAAGAACAGGCAGAGCCGCCCTTGCCGCGCCTTCCGCCGGTTGATGAGCGCATTCGGCCGGGGATCGCCTATCTCGTCGCCGAGATCATCTTCGAGATCGATCATGTCGTCTGGCTTGTGCTGCTAGAGGTCGAGACGCGCTCGATCCTCTACATCGAACGCATGACCTGTGGCGTCAACGGTCTGGTGTATCGCCGCGATCCGATCAACAAGACGGGCGATCTGACGGTTACATCGAACCTCAACAACGCGCAGTTGAACCCCCATCGTGACGATGTGTTCCTTAACGATCTGGGGGCGCCGTCAGGCGGAA
This sequence comes from Paracoccus aerius, assembly GCF_014656455.1. Taxonomy (GTDB): domain Bacteria; phylum Pseudomonadota; class Alphaproteobacteria; order Rhodobacterales; family Rhodobacteraceae; genus Paracoccus; species Paracoccus aerius. The sequence continues at coordinate 2,255 of NZ_BNCL01000020.1, read as the reverse complement.
ACCAGGCCCTGACGGGAACCTATGTCACCGTCGCCAATGTAGAAGCCCCGAACATCGCTTCACCGACCCGTCCAGCAGGCTCGGATTTCGACTATGATGTCCGCAGCGACAACTTCTCGGCAGTGAATGCCTATTACCATCAGACGGAACTCTTCCGGACCATCGAGAGCATGGGCTTCCCTCGGTCGACCTACTTCGATGGGACGACCTTCCCGACACGGGTCGATCATCGCGGCCTGGGGGGCACGGGACTGGACATCAATGCGCACTGGTCCCCGAACGGGACCGGCGGGACGGATCACCAATGCTATGGCCTGGGCGACGTGACGGACACGGCAAATCCGCTTGGTCGAGCCGTTGATCCCTACGTCCACTGGCACGAGATGGGCGGCCACGGCACACTGGGGGATCATGTCGGCTCGGGCAATCTGGGATTTGCCCACAGCCATGGCGACGGTCTTGCCGCCATCCAGAACGATCCGGAATCGGCGCTTCGCGCGACGGCCGATCGGTTCCGCTACGCCCCGTTCCGGCCCAGCTTGACGCGTCGCTTCGATCGCGCCGTGGGTGCGGGCTGGGCATGGGGCGGCGTCAATGATGATGGAGGCTACGGGTCCGAGGAGATCCTGGCCACCTCGCACTTCCGCATCTACCGATCGCTGGGGGGTGACTCGGATGATCTTGCCCGGCGCCAGCATGCGGCGCGGATGACGACCTATCTGATCCTGCGCACCACCGGCGAACTCACGCCCGGGACGAACCCGTCAAGCGACGAGCTTTGGTGCGAGGAAATGCAGGCCGCCGATCTTCTGAACTGGACCAGCGAGGGATTGTCGGGCGGGGCCTATAACAAGGTCGTCCGCTGGGCCTTCGAGAAGCAGGGAAGCTTCCAGCCGGCGGGCGCCCCCAGCCCTGTGACGACGGAAGGCCAGCCGCCGGCCGTCGATGTCTATATCGATGATGGCCGCGGCGGCGAATACCCTTACCAGGCTGTCCACTGGCAGAACGGCTCGGTCTGGAACCGCAACGCCTCGGACAACATCTTCGGACACCAGAACGCCATCGACGGCGCCACGAACTATGCTTACGCCCGCGTGCGCAATCGCGGCACCCAGGCCTCGGGCCCGATCACGGTTCGTGCCTTTCATTCGCTTCCGGGCGCGGGACTTGTCTGGCCGAACGATTTCGTCGAGATGAGCCCCGTGGGCGGCGTTACGGTGGCATCCTTGGCAGGACGAAGCCTGGAAGAGGTGACAGCCGGCCCCTTTTCATGGGAGCCGAACATCAACGCCTATGGCCATGACTGCCTGCTGATCATCGCAACGGCAGCAGGCGACCCGAGCAATATCGACAACTTCTCGCCGACCGAGACGATCCAGGAATGGCGGCTCGTCCCCCATGACAACAACATCGCCCAACGCAATGTCAGCGTCGTGCCAGGCGGCGGCGGACCCGAGGCCTTCATTGCCAGTCTGGACGGCGCCTTCTTCATGGCGGGCAACAATCTCAATCGCCGGGCCACGATGGAGCTGAGGCTGAACATGCCCCCTGCCTTGCGGGAACGGGGCTGGGGGATCGCCTTTGACGGCATCGGCGCCGGCAACAAGTTCACGCTGAGGGCTGGCGAGAAGCGCAAGATCGTTCTTCGCGTGAAGCCGGGCACGTCCTTTGGCGCATCGGCCTTTGCCGGCACAGCCAACAGCGGCATCGAGATCGAGCTTTTGGCCGATGGCATCCTGATCGGGGGCATGTCCTACCACATTGACCCTGAGCTGACGCAGGTCTCGGGTGGCAAGAAGCCGAAAGATCACCCATGCCAAGGTCCGGGGCAGGACCTGCTGGATTGCCTCCAGGTCAGCGGCGGCCGGAAGGTCAAGAAGGTCTGCGTCCGCAAGGTGTCGCTTGATATCGAGCTTGACGGCGATTGCGACTGCTGAGTGTCTGTGGCCTGCTGCGCGTTTCATGGGCAGCAGGCCAGCATCCAGTTCTTGACGTTCAAGCCATGCGCAGGCGGCAAGCCCCGACCACAGAGAATACCCACACCGCAGGGATAACTCCGCCCACGGCGACTGCTGATCTTGCGCCAGCGGGTGCAAATAACGACCGGGTGCCGATCATCACGGGACGCCCCAGCAGGACGGCTGACCAAACTTCAGCCACTGCGCCCGCTTCTTAGTCGGCTCTGAACAACCTTATCCGCCAGCCAATGCTTCGCGTTGATGGGGCGTTTCGGGCCAGATCATCGGCCCGATCAG
>NZ_BNCL01000019.1 GCF_014656455.1 Paracoccus aerius | reverse complement strand
TCGCTATGAGGTTCTCGTTGAAGAAGAGCTGATCGAAGGTCTCAGCTTTGCGGCGTTTAGAGAAACCGGGGCCTATCTGATGATCCATGAAAAAGGGCACAGCACAAGGCCCACAGAGATGCGATCGATCTCGTCGGCCTATCTCGACATGGCCCTGAAACGGGACGCTATATTAGACACCACGGTTGAAGGCGCCTTTGTATCTCCCTCTGACAAAACCATTCCGGAGGAAGAAGGGTCAACGCTTCAAGACATGCAGGCACAAGATCTGCCATCGCAGGAAACCGCGACTGTCGGCAACAGGATCAAGCAATGGATCGAGACCGTAACGTCGCCTTTGCCACGGTGACGATCGCCTCAGATCTGCAAAGGCAGCGCCAGTCAGGCGAATGGCCGCTGGCAAGAAAGGTAAACAGTCATGTTCCCGTCCCTCGAACCCCCGCAGCTCCTAGTGCTCCGGCTCATGGCCAGGATTGCCCTTGCGGCAGGCCTTGCTGCCTTGCTCGCGCTTCCAGCGTCCGCACAAATGGGGGTTGGTCCAATACCGCCGAATGCTCAGCCCCGCAGTTACGGCGGGGGCTGGGATTGCGACTTGGGCTACGTTCTGGAGGGGGCGGAATGTGCAAAGGTCGAGGTTCCTGAGAACGCCTATGCAACCAGACGCTCCTACGGAACGGGCTGGAACTGCCACCGCGGATTTGAAAAGGTTGATGGAACGTCCTGTTCTGCAATCCTTATACCGGAAAATGCCTTCTTGAAGTCGTCAGGCTACGGCTGGCAATGCGAACGCGGCTACTGGAAAGACGAGGACCTTTGCGTGTCAATTGTTCTGCCGGAGCATGCTTATCTTACGGATAATCGAACCGGATCCGGATGGGCCTGTGAGCGTGGTTTCACAGCAGATTTGGACCGCTGTATTCCCATTGTTGTGCCGGAAAACGGTTACCTGACCAACGTGGATTACGGCGATGCATGGTCCTGCGAGAGAGGATTTATTCAGGTCGGCGACCGATGCGATCCCGTGGTTCTCCCGATCAACGCCTTCCTCGATCCAGGTGCTTACGGACCAGGATGGCGCTGCGATCGTGGGTACGCACCAGATGACCGGGAGCGCGGGTGCGTCGCGATTGAGCTGCCGAGGAATGCACATCTTGATGACTCCGGAAACCGATGGGAGTGTGACCCCAGCTTCCAGCTCTCGGAGGGGGCGTGCATTCTTGGGCGATGACGTGGAAGACTTCCCGTGCATGACTATCCGGCGTACGCAAATGTAACGAGTGGCTGTCTGACCACCAACGGCAGCAATCGGGCCGACCTTACCCCACTTGACCCTCACCCGAAGAGATTGCCACGAAGCTGCGGCGAGTCAGGGTCTTGGCATCGCAGGGCTGTTCGGTAGCGCAAGCGAAATCGCCCAAGCCCGCTGGAGGCGCAAACGAAGCCAACCCTTCGTGCCACAGCTTCAGGCCTTTGGCGGTCAGCAAGGTGGCCGATCAGCATGACCAGAAACCAATGATACTGCCGGACCATGTCGTCTCACGCCCGATCCGTATCAGTCATTCGAAGCAGCCGTTTTGAACGTGGGCAGCTTGAAAAAGGCTTCGGTACGTTTGCCATCCTCGTCTTTACCGTGGACCTTATAATATTGGTCCTCGGTTTTGACGTTGTCGATCATCCATCTCTTTTCTATCCGACCATCGGCCTACGAGATGCCTGCAGAAGGCCCATGTAATTGCGCGTTCTGATCCCTATATCTGTAGTGACCTTTCAGTATCTTCTGCACGGTCTTATGGAGGGCCCGACAATGGGCACCGACGTCAAGATGCCTGGCGATGGCCAGCATGTGAACCGGGTCACTGAACCCTCTCAGGAAAAGTTGTCCAGCGGAATTGGTGCAAGCCAAAAGCGCGAGGCTGGGCGCCCGGGCCGCGATCCCGACGACCAGGCGCGCCCAGCCGATGGAGATCGGGCGTAACTTTTGGCATCTGCAGAACTGGGAGGATGATGGCGGAGCCATCGTTTTCCCGGTGTCGTTCAGGAATGTTCGCCATGGGCAAGTTGCACGCAGACCTCGTGTGATTTATATCTGAACTTTCCTAGAGCGTATCTCAGCCATCAAGATTCAGGATTCCCAGCCTGCCGATGATGTGATTCTCTTCTGCTAGGGCAGATGGAGATGTCAGATGGGCAAGCCACATCCAGTAGAGCTTCGGACCCGGGTCATCGGCTACGTGGACGAAGGTCACGGACACCGTCAGGCTGCTCGGCATTTTCGGGTGTCGCCGAAGTTCGTCAATGATCTGGTGAAGCTGCGGCGCGAGACCAGATGTTTGACGCCGAGGCGACAAGGCAATGGCGGCGGACATGGCAAGCTGGTGGACGTGACCGGCTGGCTCAAGGCCCGCGTCGCGGCCAAAAGCGGGATCACGCTTGATAAACTCGTGGCCGAACTGGCTGAGACGCATGGCATCGATGTCCACCGCGCCACCGTCTGGCGCGTTCTGCGGGGTCTCGGACTGACCCATAAAAAAAACTCTGCAGGCGCTTGAACAGAAGCGAAAGGACGTCGCCGCTCTGCGCCATGTCTGGATTGTGAGACGCCAGCCTTTCATGGCCAATCACTTGGAGCGATTGGCGTTCGTTGACGAAACCGGGGTCAAGACGAACATGGCCAAGACCACAGGATGGGCACCCTGCGGGCAGCGCCTCGTTGATCATGCACCGTTCGGACATTGGCGCACCCAGACCTTTGTCGCCGCCCTGCGCCATGACCGGTTGGACGCGCCCTGGGTGATCGACGGCGCAATGAACGCCGAGATGTTCAACCTTTATACCAAAACCCACCTGGTCCCGACGCTCAGGCCCCGTGACGTCGTCATTCTGGACAATCTCTCCAGCCACAAGAGCTCGGCCGCAGCGGCAGCCTTGCGCGACATGGGTGCCTGGTTCCTGTTCCTGCCGCCATACAGCCCCGACCTCAACCCGATCGAAATGGCTTTCGCCAAGCTCAAGGCGCTGATCAGAAAAGCTGCCGCACGAACCTACGATCAACTATGGGCTGCGGTTGGCCAGGTCTGCGATCTGTTCTCCGACGAGGAATGCTACAACTACTTCAAAGCTGCAGGGTATGAGGCCGATTGAGTGCAACGGGCTTTAGAAGCGAAGTCAGCGCGTCGGCCTCAGGCCGGTTTCGTCTGCATGCCAGCAAAACTCGGCAGGCCCCGCCGGGGCCGCGCATCGACGCGATTAGGGAGAACCAATCGCAGAGCTGCCGCTTCAAAAAGGCAATGCCACCAGAGGGGATCACGACATGATCGATGCGATGAAACGACTGATCGAAGCGACAGAGTCTGGTACCTGGGACGAGAGTTGGCGATGGCTTTTGGATAATGTCGGCATCATTGACCCCCAGCGGTTCTCGGACGCATATCTCGGATCGCTTGACGCAGCTAAAGCCATTCATGATGCCTTGCTGCCGGGGTGTAGGATCGAGTTGTTCGGTCCTACGGCACAGGGCCTGTACGGGGTGGGCTTGCCCACTCTTGGACAAGATATGGTTCTTGGTCCGAACCCTGCTCGGGCATGGTTGTTGGCTATCCTCCGCGCCAAACTGGCCCAGACGGATCAGGATCCCTTATAAAAAGAGGTCCATAAGATCCGTACTGCGCCTTTCTTGACTAGCCAAGGAGCTGTCTACGGCACCATCCAAGCGCAGATCGCCTGGGCGGTATCTCCCACAACCGCCCAGGCTTCTTCCCTGGACAGGCCGGCGATGTCAAAGAGCGCGATCATGGCCTCGGCCCTGGTGGCCATGCGTATCCGTCCGGCATGACTGCCGTTGATTTCAGGCTTTCTGCCAATTCCAAGACAGGAGTTCGTCGATGCGATTGATCTTGTGATCGGCGATGTGGGTCAGCACCCAGATCAGCCATGCCTCGGGGTCGACACCTTGCGGCATTCGCCAGTCGATCCCTCCACGAGCATGGAGAGCTGAGCGGGGCTGAGACTGACTTTCCCTTCCTGGGCGGCAGGCCAGACAAAGCGCCCACGCTCGAGGCGCTTCAGAAAGAGACATCCGCCCTGTGAATCCCACCAAATGATCTTCAAAAGATCACCCCGACGCCTGCAAAATACGAACAGATCACCGGAATAGGGGTCCTCCTGCGTATTCCACCGTATCCGACCGCTTATTCCAGCAACATCCGACCAGCTGTTCCACGATCATCCGACCGGTCGGCGGTAGCGGTCTGAGGCAAAGTCTTCATTGTTGATCCGGGTGCATCCGGTCAAGGGTGATGTTGGGGCGGAGGGTTGTCCACGGGAGGGTCCCGCGCGCCCGGCGCCGCGCCCGCCAGGAGGCTGGCGGTGTCGGGCGCGTAGGAGGGACCAGTGGGCAACCTGGGGCTGGGGCCCTGCTCATTGGCTGGCCTCGGANACCAGTGGGCAACCTGGGGTCGAGGTCATGTTCATTGGCTGGCCTCGGCGCGGTTGTCGATGCCGGTCTTGCGCAGCGACGGACCATCCAGGGAGATCCGGTAGGCATTGTGAACCAGCCTGTCGAGGATGGCGTCGGCGAAGGTGGGCTCACCGATGACATGGTGCCAGGTCTCCACGGGGAGCTGACTGGTGACGATGGTCGAGCGGCGGCCGTAGCGCTCCTCCACGATCTCCATCAGGTCGCGGCGCTGCGTCGCGGTCAGGCGGTCGGGGCCCCAGTCGTCGAGGATCAGAAGATCCACACGGGCGATCTTGCGGAACAGCCGGTCGAAGCGCCCGTCGCCGCGCGCCAGCTCGAGGTCGGAGAAGAGCCGCGGCAGCCGGTGGTAAAGAACGGTGCGGTCCGCGCGGCTGGCTCCATGGCCGAGCGCGCAGGCCAGCCACGACTTGCCGACCCCGCAGGGCCCGGTGATCAGCACCGAGCGGTGCCGATCGATCCAGTCGGGGCTGGCGAGGCTCTGGAACAAGGCGCGGTCGAGGCCGCGAGAGGTTCGATAATCCACATCCTCCATGCAGGCGCCGCCATGGCGCAGGTTGGCGGCACGCAGGCGCGACTGGAACCGACGGGTGCCGCGCCGAGCTTGTTCGCGGTCCAGCATCAGCCCGATCCAGGCGACGGGGTCGAGGCTGCGGCCGCGATCTTCGCTGATCAGCTCGGCAAAGGCTTCGGCCATGCCGTCGAGCTTCAACGCGTTCAGCGCCTCAAGGGTGGGGTGGGTCAGCAAGGGGTTGTCTCCTTTGGTCAGTGGAAGAACTTGGCGCCGCGGATGTTGGCGTGGGTGATGGGCGGGGCTTTGGGTGGCCGGTCTGGGGGACGGCCGTCGAGGCGGTTCAGCAGGATCGACTTCACCGACGTCATGGTGCGGGTGTTGATGGCGAGCGCGCGGTCACAGGCGGCCTCGACCCGCTCGGGCCCATAGCTGCGGGCCAGACGCAGGATGCCGAGGCAGGAGCGAAAGCCCTGTTCGGGGTGCGGCCTGTCGCGGAGGATGACGTCGATCAGGATCCCGGTGGCAGGACCGATGCGGGCGGCCCGGTCGCGCAGCTGCTCGGGCGTGGTCTCGGCATAACGACGATGGCTGGCAGGACGATGGTCGTTCAGCGTCGTTGCGCCGGTGTCGCCGGGGGAAGCGCGCCTGTGGCAGGCCACACGCTTGCCGGCGCGGAAGATCTCGACGGTGCCCGCCGTCAGCCGTGCCCAGAGCTGCTGGCGGATCAGGTCGTGTGGCACCGAGTAATGGTGGCCTTCCAGCCGGACATGATAGTCGGCACCAACCGTGGCGCGGCGCCAGTCGGCATGGACGAAAGGCTCCGGAGGCAGCGGCTGCATGGCCGGGCGATCGAGCGTCTCGAAAAGGTCCTGACGCGCGGCGCCAAGGTGACGGCTGACACGGGCATTCAGACGAGCGGTTTCCACGCGGATGGCGGCGTTGAGTTCGTCGAGGGTGAAGAACTGGCGATTGCGCAGTCGCGCGATGATCCAGCGCTGAGCAAGAAGAACCGCCCCTTCGACCTTGGCCTTGTCGCGCGGTTTGTAGGGCCGCGCCGGAAGGACGGCGGTGCCATAGTGCGCCGCCATCTCGGCGTAGCTGCGGTTGATCTCGGGCTCGTAGAAGCAGGCCCGGATCACGCCGGACTTCAGGTTGTCGGAGACCACCAGCGCCGGCACCGCGCCAAATGCAGCGAAGGCGCGGGTATGAGCGCCGATCCAATCCGGCAGCGCCTGGCTCCATGTGGCCTCGGCGTAGGTCATGTTTGAGGCGCCCATGACGGCGATAAAGATATCCGCCGGACGGGCAGCCCCGGTCACCGGATCGGTCACCGTCATCCGGGTGCCCGAGTAGTCAACGAACATCCGCTCGCCTGCGACATGGCGCTGGCGCATGACCGGCGAAAGGCGCCCAACCCAGCGTCGGTAATGCTCGCAAAAGGCCGAGTAGCCATAGCCGTCGGGGTGCTGGCCCCGATACTCGTCCCAAAGCAGCGCCAGCGTGACGCCCGGCCGCTTCAGTTCGCGATGAACCATCGCCCAGTCCGCAGCGGCAATTTGGCGGCCCTGCGAGGGCGGTGGAGGCGGGAACACCCGCCGTTCCAGTGCCTCCTCGTCCAGGCCCTCGGGCAACGGCCAGGACAAGCCAGCCACCGCGGCGCGGCGCAGATACTCGATGACCGTTGTCTTGCCGACGCCGGTCGCAAGTGCGATCCGCCGGGTCGACATGGCCTGCGCATGCAGGCGCAGAACGTCCTCGATCTTCCTCATCGGCAGTCTCCTCATCGCGCCCCTTCTTCCGCTGTTGCAACAGCTTCTGGGTAGCGCAGGTGGTCTGCCTCAGACCCGCTCCGTGTGACGGAGCCCGCTCAGATCAGCCTGGTCGGATGCGGCTGGAGCGGGTGGTCGGATGGTCGTGGAATGGCCGGTCGGATGTTCATGGAATGTGTGGTCGGATCACCGTGGTGCGCGCAGTCCTCCTCCAGAACCTTCTCGGCCTGCGCCGCCAGCGTGTTGAACCCCCGCCGCATGTCCGTGACGCCGGCCGCCAACCAGATGCGCGTGTTGCTCGGCACCGGGATCATGACAGCAGCCCCAGAACCGCCGCTAGGCTGGTTGGGCTTTCCACCAGGATCCGCCGGCCGAGGGAGAGCGTGATATCGACCCGCTGTGCGAGCGGCTGAGTATCCGCCGGTTGGTGTGTTCCGACGACATCATTCATCAAATGCGAGGTCGTGGCCGAAGCCGAGATTTCCACCGGCAGGAAGGTATGGCTATCTTCGACAGCCTCTGGCGACTTGGCGCCGCCGGGTGAAAACCGTGGATCCCGCAGCCAGGTAAAAAGCAGGTTCGAGTTCATCGAATAGCGCCGTGCCACCTGTGCAACGGATACGCCGGACGCCCGTGTCTGCCAGCAGATCGAGCGTTTCTCCTCGTCAGACCAGAACCGCTTCTTCTACCCCTTCGTGCCCGCCAGCGAGTGCCTCAAGATGTCCATTATCAACCATGGACATTATCAAGCGCGGGCTTTCACCGTCAGGGCAGGCACACCGGACGGATACGTAATGTGCTGCGCAGCAGATGGGTTTATTAACCGATCAAAGCCTTTGCTTTCATCCGGACTGCCGCAAGTTCCGCATCAGAAATGCGGCCTTTGGCCTTAGCCCGATGCGCACGCCAATCCAGGGACTTGACTTGGTCCGCCAGCACGGCGCTGCCAAGCGCATCATCGATCGGCACCTCAAACGGATAGCCTTTGCGTTTCGCTGTCAGCGGACAGCACAGCATCAGACCGATCCGGTTATGGGCTGCAGGCGATAGAACAGCAGCGGGGCGGTGCCCAGCTTGTTCATGTCCTGCGCGTGGCGAAAATTCCAGCGAGACGATTTCTCCAGCCTCAGGAACATAATCTGCCATCAGAGAGCTTCGTTACCGACTGGTGCCCCGAAATCGACCTGATCATGAATGTTCTCCGGCGTGATACCGGCAAGCAGATCAGCAAGGTCATACTCTTCGTGGGCAATGGGTTCGATGACAACGCGCCCTTTGTCCTCTCGCACCTCAACGGCCTGATCCAGGCGCAAGCCTGCCGCAGCCATGACGGATGCGGGAATGCGCACTGAGGCGCTGTTTCCCCATTTCTTGACTACGGCGCGCATCAGGACCCCATGTCTATACATTGTTTATACTGCCTCGCATTGAAACATATAGCAACGGCGTTTCAAATACCGGATGACCAGAAGAGAATGGTGCAGAGATCAGGATACAGCCAATTGATATAAAATAATAATATTCCGTAAATCCGATTATCACCTCAGGAGCTATAGCCGGGGCGCGCGCTATTTTGAAATGCAACTTTCAGACCGCTGGCACCTCATTGCTCCTCATACCATTTGATACTCGGCTGCCATCCTAAAGCGCAAACGTTCCATCCTCACCTGGCCCTTCCCCGTCCAGTGTAACACCATCTTGCTTGACCTCGATCTGGCGCTTGTGGCCCGCCACTGTGATTGTAGCGCTGAAGCCCGGCCAGTGGGGCGGAAGGGCCGGTTCGATCCGCAGCCGATCGCCGCCTTCAGGGACAATTCCCAGGATGCCCTCGACTGCCGCGCGGTATAGCCACCCGGCGCTGCCCGTGTACCAGGTCCAGCCGCCGCGCCCAGCTTTCGCCCCTTCGCCATAAACGTCGGCTGCGACAACATAGGGTTCCACACGATAGCGGTCGACATCGGCCCGGTTCGCAGCGTGAGAAATCGGATTCAGAAGATCAAACAGCCGGTGCGCATCGGCACCCCTGCCCATCCTGCCCAGGGCATAGACCATCCAACTTGCGGCGTGAGTGTATTGGCCGCCATTTTCCCGCACGCCGGGAGGATAAGCTTTGATATAGCCCGGTTCCTTGTCGGTATTCTCGAAAGGAGGCGTGAAGAGCTTCAACGCCTGTGCGTCTTGGTCCAGTAGCCAGGTCAGGGCGGCATCCATCGCGGGCCCGACCCGGTCAGGCCGCCCCGCCTTCGAGATTGCGGCCCAGCTTTGCGCAATGGAGTCGATGCGGCATTCTGCTGAATCCGCCGAACCCAAGGGGCTGCCGTCGTCGAAATAGCCGCGCCGATACCAGGCGCCATCCCAGCCTGCGGCATCCAGTGCCTCGGCCACCGCCGTGCGGTGCGTGCGCCAAACGGCGGCGCGGACATTATCACCTCGCGCCTCGGCCAAAGGGATGAACGCATCGATGGTGGCGCACAGGAACCAGCCAAGCCAGACGCTCTCGCCCCGTCCTTCTTCGCCCACTCGGTTCATGCCGTCGTTCCAGTCACCACCTAGCATGAGCGGAAGCCCGTGCGATCCAGTCCGCGCCACGGCCAGATCCAGTGCGTGGGCGCAATGGTCGTATAGGGGGGCGACTTCGCCTGATTGCTCGGGTGTCAGGAAGTTGTCGTGCTGTCCAGGCTCCAGCACAGGACCGGTGATGAACGGCACCGGCTCATCCAGAATGGCGCGGTCACCTGTCAGGCGGACATAGCGTTCCGTGATGTGGCCCAACCAGATGACATCGTCCGAAATCATCGTCCGCACCCCTGCGCCACTTGAAGGCAACCACCAGTGCTGCACGTCTCCCTCGGTGAACTGGCGTGCGGCGGCGTTGAGGATCTGGCGGCGGCACAGGTCCGGATCGTGAAGGATCAGCGCCGACGTGTCCTGTAACTGGTCTCGGAACCCGAAGGCGCCGGATGCCTGGTAGAAGGCCGAGCGTGCCCGGATGCGGCACGCTAACGCCTGATATGGCAGCCAGGTGTTGATCATCAGATCCAGCTTCGGGTCGGGCGTCTGGATCTGAAGCGTGTCTAGGAACCCTTCCCATTCCGCTGCCGCGCATTCAAGCGACTGCGCCACCTCCGTCACGCTGGTGACGGCGCCAAGGATACTGGGCAACTCGGCTTCGGGCGCGTCGGCCAAGGCAAAAACCACTTCGGCCGTCTCTCCAGGCGCCACGGCAAGGCGGGTCCGCAGCGCCAGGCAGGGATCGCCTCCCGTATCAGTCGAATTGGCGGGCCAAGATCCGACCAGAGCCTCGGGGCAGCGCACGTTGCCCGCGCCAAGCATCGCCGAACGCGAGGCCAGCCACCCTGTCACTGCGAGGTCGCAAGCGAGGCCCGCGGCCCGGCCTGGAAACTCAATCGACCCCGCATTGCAGGCGATGACGGCATTGGCGCCGGCCTGTGCGCGGATCACCGAAGCGGTGCGGCCGCGGTCGTTGCCTAACACCAGTTCGGCATAGGCGAGACAATCGAGCTCCAGCTGTTCCTTCCCTCGATTGGTCACACGCAAACGGGTCAGCTTGGCGGGTCCATTGACCGCCAGCGTCTGAACTGCCTCCAGATCGATCCAGTTGCTCCAGGAGCTGAAGCGGCTGTAGCCTAGCCCGTGCCGCGCTTCATGGATTGCGCCCGGATCAGAGCACAGTGCCGAGAAGGGCGACGTGATGCGCCCGGTTCGGCGGCATTTCAGCAGGATTGCCTCGCCCGGGCGGTTCTCGACTGGGTCGTTCGACCATGGAGTGATCTGGTAGTCGCGCGAATTTACGGCCCATGTAAAGCCCACTCCTTCGGCCGAAACATGGAAGCCGAAGCCGTCGCGGGCAATGACATTGATCCAGGGCTGGGGGGTGGATTCGCCATGACGAAGACGAATGACATATTCGCGTCCGTCAGATGAAAAACCGCCGTATCCATTGAAGTGACGCAAGTCCTCTACAGGAAAATCCGGCATATCGCGCGGCGCGGCATGTCCGAATGAAATGGGTCGATCGCGGTTTGTCGGCACGGCCACCGCAGCGGCCTGAACCCGAGCCAGTTGTTCCGCCAGCGTGCCGTTGCGACTGTGCAAGACAACCCGTCCGGCTGCCAACAGAGCCCGCATCTGGCCGGGATCCATCTGGTCCTGCCGCAGGACAAAGACGTGACGCGCGGCGGGATCGAGATGTGTGCGCAGGAATGTGTCGCACAACGCTGTCAGCGCGCTCTGCAAGTCCTGGATATAGCTGGATGCCCGGTCGTTCAGGATCACCAGATCGGCCCGAACGCCATGGTGGCGGAAATAGCCCTGCATGCGCAGCGCGGTTCGGACGATGGGTAGATCAGTTTCGGTATCAATCCGCAGTATCATGATCGGCAAGTCGCCCGAGATACCGAGCCCCCAAAGACTGGACTGCGGACCGATGGCGGTGCGGAGTTCGGCATCCTGCACGGCCATTTGACCATCTGGCCAGATCAGCTGGGCAGCATAGGCGCGAAACATCGCCGCCTCTTCCAGCGAACTGTCCATGTGGCGCAGCTGCACCTGTGAAAGTGTCCAGGCCAGACGACTTTCGTGGTCATATGCGGCGCGATCCGCATAATGGTTCAGCGCAGCGTCAAGGGATGCGTCGTCATCGGCGACAATGGTCCAGAAGGTCAGCGATGCTTCTTTCCCCGGTGCAATGCGGAGCCGACGGCGCAGCGCGAAGATCGGGTCCAGGGTGAAGCCCTGCCCGCCGCCCAGCCGCATGCCTGGCTCCATCGCAGCCGGGTGGGTAATGTCCTGCCCCCTGCCGATAAAGGTGCGACGGTCAGTCTCTGCCCCCAAGGGCGTTCCTCCAACCGCCAGATGCGCAAGATACAGCACGGGTTCGGTCCCACGTCGGTTGCGGCGCGCGGTGACGGCGCTGCCATCGCGTTCGATTGCCGTACGCACAAACATCTTGGAAAATGCCAGATGGGCCAAGTCCGCCTGCGGCCTGTCCAGCACGATCTCTCCATAGCTCGTCACTTCGATCACGCGCGGTCGCTTTGAAAGGTTGCGAAGCGTCAGGCGCATCCCCTCTGCTTGCGCTTCGGACGCTACGATGATCTCAAGATGGCTCTCGATGTCGTGGGCAGTCTTGAGGAATTCCGCCTTGTGGCCAGAAAAGATGGCGCGCGCTATCTCGGAAGGCTCTGCCGTCGGTGCAGACGTTGCGGACCACCAGTCCTGCGTCTGGGCGTCGCGCAAGAACAGGAACAGTCCGTCGCGATCCAAGGTTGGGTCCGGACGCCAACGGGTGACGGCCCGGTCGTCCAACCGCGACCAGCCGGTGCCGGTTCCAGTGACCATTCGGGTGTACCGGCCGTTCGACATAAGCCCGATGGCCCGTGGCGCCTCGGCCGGATTCTCCAGGATCGTCTGCAATGCCGGGGGTAGTTCCGTACCGCCCTCGCGGCTGTGGCCTGGGGCGGGGCGCGTGATGGGCACGATCTCTCGCGGGGCCTTTTCCTGCAGCAGCAACTCAGCCGCCCTGATGACCGGATCGTCGTGGAAGCGGTCGCGGTGAATACCTTCTAGGAGCGCGTTGGCGATCGCCACAATGCTCATGCCCTGGTGGTGGGCCATGACGGTGCGGACGATGGCCATATCGAAGCCTGTGGGCAGGCGGGCAGGGGTGAAGTCGATGGCGTCGAAGAAGCCATACGGCCCTAGGGCGCCGATCCCCTCCAGGCGGTCAAAATTGGCGACCGCCGCGCGCGGACGGATCTGGCTGGCCAGCGCGGTGGCATAGGGGGCGACAACCAGATCCTCTGTCCCCGCCCGCTTCAGCGCAAGCGCCGGATCGCCGAAGGCATAGTATTGGTAGTTCATCTCGCGGTCGCGGGCGTTGAAGGCGCTTTCGGATACGCCCCAGGGCACACCCCGAGCGCGCCCCTGGGCAATCTGGACATCCACCGCCGCCACGCAGGATTGCGAAAGCAGGCTGCCCTGCCGTTCGTGCATCACCAAAGGCGGCATCAGGTATTCGAACATTGATCCCGACCAGGACAACAAGGACCCGTGCGTGCCTAGGGCGGCCACCGGTCGGCCCAGGCGGAACCAGTGCTCGTTCGGGGCATCGCCCTTTGCAATGGCGAACAGGCTTGCCAGCCGCGCCTCGGACGCCATCAGATCATAGCAGCTCTCGTCCAGTTGCTTGGATTCGGCACGATACCCGATAGACAAGAGTTGCCGCTGCGGGTTCATCAGGAAACCAAAGTCCATCCCGAAGGCAAGTGCCCGGGCGCGTTCGGACAAGGAGGCCAGGCGTTCCTCAACCTTTGGAGCATTTCCGGGTGGTCGTATCGCGGCCTCGCAAGCGCGTTGCAGTGCCTCGGCCCACCAGAGGAGGTCGCTGCCGTCGGTTTCGAGTTCCCCCACATAGGCCTCAGCGAACTGACGGATATCGCCTGCGATCACCGTCAGATTAAGGCCCTGCATCACTGCCAAATGTGGCTCGGTCAGTATGTCTGCATAGCTTCTTGAGAAGCCGTCAATGCGTTCCTGCAGGCGGCGGAGCAGGGGCCGCAGGGCGCGGCGGTCATCAGGAATGGTTTCAAGCTGGCGTGCCAGCACGTTCAGCACATCGCCGACCCCTTGCGGATTGGTGGGCACATGGACGATGGCTCCATGCGTCCACCCCCGCAATGCGGAGGCAAGCGTTACCAGATGGCCTGCAAGATTGCCGCTGTCCACTGATGATACATAGCGTGGCTGCAGCACCGAAAGGTCGCGCGTGTCATACCAGTTGAGCAGATGGCCATTGAACTTTTCCATCCGCTCCAGCGTGGACAAAGTAGCCTCGATGCGGTCCAGCGTCTCGGGCAGGCCGATCCAGCCGAAATCGCGTGCCGAGAGTGTCGCCAGAAGATACAGGCCCGCATTGGAGGGCGAAGTCCTTTCGGCTATCTTCGGTTCAGGAGTATCCTGGAAGTTGTCTGGCGGCAGGTGATGAGTGTCGGCACCGACGAACTCCTCAAAGAAGCGCCAGGTGATCCGGGCGGTGCGGCGCAACGCTGCAGCATCTGCTGGAGCGACATTCAGCCGGTCCTGCGTTTCCAATGTGCGGCTTGTCTCCCATGCCAGTAGCGGGGCGATAAGCCAGGCCAGCGCGACCAATGCAGCCAAGGGCAGGTTCGCAGGGTTGATCAGCGCGACCAGGATCAGCACCACGATCGCCGTCACCGGAGCCACGGCCATGCGCCGCAGATAGTCGGTCCGGCTGCCCGCCCCACCCGCCGCAACGTCTGAGTTGCTGCGCCACTCCAGCAGGTGCCGGCGGCTCACGCACATGCGGTGCAGGGTCCGGCCGATCGCGTCCAGCGCCAGCACTGCCTGATGGGGCATGAAGGACAGGCGCAGCAGAACCGCCGACAGATACCCTTTCGCCTCGGCAAGCACCACTCGAAGGTGCCGCTGGGACGAAGCGAAAGGATGGCCCGGCACCAGTCCGGCGTAGAAGCTCATCACTGATCCCATGAACAAGGTCAGGATCAACAGGATCTGCAACCGCAGGGCGACGCCGGGTGTTAGGGCGAGCCATCCCATCACCGAGGCCGCGATCCATGCTGTCGGCACCAGCGAGCGGCGCAGGTTGTCCATCATCTTGAACCGCGCAAGCCTGCCCAACCCGTTGCCGCGCGACAGGATAAACGGCAGAAGCTGCCAGTCCCCTCGAATCCAGCGGTGCTGACGTGCCGCATCCACGTGATAGTGGGTGGGAAAATCCTCGATCACCTGGACGTCGGTCACCAGTGCAGATCGGGCCAGCGCCCCTTCGAGCAAGTCGTGGGACAGGACCGTATTGTCGGGAATACGCCCTTCTGTCGCCTGAGTGAAGGCATCCAGGTCGTACATGCCTTTGCCGGTAAAGCTGCCTTCTTCGAACAGGTCCTGGTAAAGGTCGGACACCGTAAAGACGTAAGGGTCCAGACCTCTGTTGGTCGAGAAGATCCGCTGGAAGACCGACGCTTCGTTGCCGGACGTCAACGATGGCGTGACCCGGGGCTGAAGGATCGCGTGCCCCGACACCACTCGGCCCGTGGCGTCGGATATGGGGCGGTTCACCGGATGGGCCAGCTTCCCTGCCAAGGCCGACACCGAATTGCGCAAAAGACGCGTATCGCTGTCCAGCGTCAGCACAAAGCGCACGTCAGCAGGGGGCAAGGGCCCAGTTTCCATGAACGAAGTGTCGGCGTTCCCACGCAGCAGGGCGTTCAGCTCCATCAGCTTGCCGCGTTTTCGCTCCCACCCCATCCAGATGCCTTCCTGCAAGTTGCGAACACGGTGACGGTGGAGCAGGTAGAAGCGGCGGCCAGTGGCCGCGTAGCGGCTGGCCAGCGCCTCGATCCCGGCGCGTGCGTGAGCCAGCAGCAGGGTGTCGTCAGAACGGGTTTCGGTCGGACTGTCGCCCCAATCCGACAGCAATGCAAAATCGATCGCACCCAATGCGTTGGACAGGTAGTGAAGCTCCAGGGTCCGTAGCACCTCGTCTGTGTCGTCGCGTGAAGTCAGCAGGTAGGGGATCACGACCAGCGTACGGGATGTCTCTGGCACCCCGCTGGCGAAATCATAGGCAGGCAAGCGCCGGGGCGGGAACAGGCGGGCCGCAGTAGCCTGTGCAATGGCAAGCGCGGCCTCGGAGGCAGGGAACAGGGCGAGGACAAACAGCAGCACGGCCACCCAGGCGGGGGCGTCAAGCCCCTGTACCATCAACGCGGCAATCAGCAGGGTCACGACGATCACAGGGCCGGCCAGGGCAGCCCAGCCTGCGCGGCGGCTTCTGCGGCGCAGGCGCTCGGCCAGCGTGGGACGATAGGCGATATGCGCCTCGAGTCCTGGCAAGCCTTCGGCCAACAGCAGCCGCCCCGGGTCCGCACCATCCGCGGCTGTGAGCGCTGCGCGAGCCACCTCCACTTCGGTGAAGTCGGATCGCCGGGCCAGCCGCTCGATCTGTTCGCGGTACGTGTTGCGAGTTGCGCCATCCAGGGCAGCAAACTCTGGTGCGCGGCGCAGTTCCCGATCAACACTCGATACGCTCTCGAACCATTCCAGCCAGTCCGTTTCGTCGATCAGGCGCAGGCTTCTGATGATGTTGCCCATGGTGACATTGCCGCTGGACTGGCGGGCATGCTCGGCCGCCAAAATCGAGTCAGGAGTCTGCCCCGCAGCTGCTAACTGTGCCTCGAGCCAGTCTAGTGCCAGGGCTGTCGTTCCCGAACCATCCCGGAGGCGATAAAGGAGTTGCGCAGCAAAGGTCGCGTCACGGGCCGCTGAAGACTCTGACGCCAAGAACGCCGCTGCTTCCGTGAGGGCGGCTCCCACCAAACAGTCGGCCAGTGCATTGGCTGCCGCACGCTTGCGGTTGCCATCCTCGATCCGGTCGGACAGGCGACGCAGGTTTTCAAGCAGCACGAAGCGCAGCAGAGAAGGGACAGCCCAGACCTCACCGATGGTCAGATCGGTATGGCGCTGCATTCCACCGACGAGCTGGCTCAATTCCTCCAGAGTCACGGCAGAGTTGGTCAGCGCGACATGGGTCCACGCCAATGCCAACACGCGAGGGACGCGCGCTCCGCCTGCCAGTTGAAGAGAAGGCAGGCTGCCGTAGAACTTCGGCTGCAGATCCCGGTGCAGGTGGCGGAAGGTCTCGTCAACAACGTGGTGGTTATCCAGCAGCCATTCAGCGGCAGGGGTTACAGTACCCTTGTTGCGAACCTCGTTAAAAATCGAAAGATAAGTGGCTCGTACAGCCGCGCGGTTATTCGTCAAGCGACCGAGAAATTCAAACATGTGCCATGCAGGCAATGCGGGAGCCGATGACGCCGCCAGAGCGATGCCGGCCTCGGTAGGGCTGCGATCAAGCCAGACCTCGTGGCGGATGAGGGCAGGGAGCAGGGGCCAGTTCCTGGCCGTGATACGCTCTTCCAGGTGATCTATCCTATGCGTTGAGGCGGGTTGGTTTTGGCGTAGGTTCGCCGTCACAGGCTACCGGATCCTTGAGTACCAATGACTTGCGTCTCATCATCGGCACCCTTGCCGTCGCGGGGTGTGATTGGCTCTTGCTGACCTTGCAGGGGATCCGCGGGCGGTTTTCTGGTCCTCGAATATAGGTCGCGCAGTTCGGCTTCGCCCACACCATCGGCCTCCATCACAAGACGGATCATTGGGTCAGCCAGCATTTCCTCCAGGAAGAAATCTGTCAGTGCCTTGCCTGTCAGCTTGTCCTTTGCCACCGCCCGTTCAAATTCCGCAAATGGGACGGTCAGCGTTCGACTGAGACCGGGATGGGAGGTGCGGGGGTGCAGACGCACCAGAACAGACGCCTTCCAGGCATCTGGGCTGACCCCGGCTGAAGGAGGGGAGAATTGGGTTTCCACCTCGTATTCACCAGGAGGCAGGGGCTCATTGAAGCTCGGAAGTTCGAAGGCCCGCAGGAAGATGGCGGTGGTCTTGATTGAACCGGTCAATTCGGCTCCCTCCAAAAGGGTTGCTATGTCAGCCGTTCGGGCACTTGCGCTTACAGTTTCGCCTGAACGTAGGACCAACCAAGTGCTTGCTTCGCAGGGTGAAAGCAGTGGCCGTGATTGGGACTCTCTTCGGAGGCAAGCAAGATCTTAGAGCGGCAGCCAAATGCCACTCGTCTGAATTACGCGGCAGTCGAGAGTTCTGAAGACGAGTCAGCGTGGTAGTAGCGATGTCACAGTCCCGATCCATCGCTTGATCCTGTTGCCGACGGTCGCGCCCTCCTTCGCCTCCAGATCCTGTGCCTGCACATCCTGATCAGGGGAGCCACCTTTATACGGACTGACAGCTTCAGAGGCAGGTGCCGACTCTGCGCTTTCAGCCGGCCCATCCAGGAGGGCATCACGCTTCAGTGCCATGGTGAGATAGGCCGATGAAATGGCGCGCATCTCCGTCGGCCCCGAGCTGTGCCCCTTCCCGTAGATCATCAGATAGGCCCCTGTTTCCCTGTATGCAGCGAAACTGAGACCTTCGAGAAGCTCTTCCTCAACCAAGACCTCATAGCGACCAGGCGGGAACTCCTTGTTGGAGCCGGGCACAACGAAAGCGTGCTTGAATTCAACGGCAGAGGTTGTGGACCGCGTGGACATCTGGATTTCCTGGCAAAGAGCGCTGCGGCAAGACGGAGTCCCCTGAAAAAAGGGCGGAGTTTGACCCCGCCCGAACCGTTGACGCTCGTAACTGGATGCTGCCCTAATCAGGCAAATGGCTCTTTTTCTCTGATGCGCCTTCGTGATCCGGCTTTTGCCAGGTCTCGGCGTCCTCTCGATCTTGCAGGCGACCGGGATCACCGTAATCCAGCTGTGGATCGCGCGGGTCATTGTTCTGATTGTCGGCTGGGCGCAGGGTCCCCATCGGGGGTCCTCCATAAGTCACAAGCAGAGCAGTCCGCTGTGACCCTTCAAAGATGGGAACCATCCTTGGGGATTGCGAGAGCGTTGGCGGCACAATCGTGCAAGCCTCTGGTCACGCGCTAAAGAACGATGCGCATTCAAGAGGGGCAGCGTCGGGGTATCAAGCCGAGGTGGTCTGGCCTCCGGCACGGTCTTGCCTTGATGGAACATGAAGAGCGACGGTCGGCCTGAGCCTGAATGGGAAGGCCCAACTGTCATCCCTGCTTCTGCACCAATCTGTCATCCATCCTCAGGCGCTTTCGCAGGACTCCCCATCCGGGCAACCTCCTCCATGATGGTCTTGAAGGGCTCGGTCACGTTGATCAGGGTGCCGTCGGTGAGCTTGATCTCGGTTCCCGCATCGTCTGCTGCTTCCCTTACAGAAACAATGTGATGGATCGCGATGGCGGTCCTGCTGGCTGGCCGCCCCGGTTCGTTCAGATGAAATACCACGAAAACCATTTTTGGTCTCTCCTTACGCGGTCCGTGTCAGGACGACCCCGCCATGGCCAGTGTCAGGGCAGGGGCCTCCGGCAGGTGCTCCAGCTCCTTCAGAACATCGGCCTGCGTCATCGTTTCTGGAAGCTCGTCCGTCCACACCCGGAACAGATCCAGCTGATAGGTTCCAAAGGACGTGATCATGGCGCCGTCCGCCGCATCGCGTCCGCGGACCATCAGGATGCGCCCGATCCTGGGCGTGTTGTAGCGCGCATCGAAGGTATACCAGCGGTCTTCCAGATAAACCTCGAACCAGGCGCAAAAGTCGCCGGGACCTGACGGTGGAACGCCGATATCGCCGAGATAGCCGCTCGCATAGCGGGCCGGAATGTTCGTGGCGCGGCAGAGTGCAATTGCCAGGTGCGCAAAGTCCCGGCATACGCCCGTCGCCTCGGACATGGCATGGACCGCGGTTTTCGTGGGCCGCCCGAATTTGTAGCCGAAGGTCAGATGATTGTGGACGAAGTTGCAGATTGCCTGGACACGCGCCCAGCCGGGCTTGGTGCCGGCAAAGAGATCCCAGGCCTGTTGCGACAGCATGTCTGCTTCGCAATAACGGCTGGCCGTCAGGAAGGGTAATGTCTCGGGGGGCAGGTGCGCGACCTCATGCTGTCGGGCGTTCCAGTCAAAGACGTCAGGCTCTCCCTCGATCTCGATGACGTCATCGGACCAGAGCCTTGTCTGTCCGCGGGGCGCCACCAACCGTGCCCGTCGGTTGCCGAAGGGGTCCAGAAACTCCTCGATCGGCACGGACGGTTCCGTCATGATCTTGTTGGCGCCCAGGATGCGGCCTGCAACGGAAGGGTGGGGCGAGAGGGCCAGGATCAGGGGAACAGGTCCTGGCGTGCTTATGACGATCTCGAAACCAAAGCGAACAAGCATGAGGGCCTCCTTGCAAGGGGCAGGTTTGATCGGAAGGCCGCCTTTGCGGCGGAACGGCGCTGCCGTGTGGCGCCTGGAAGAAGGCCCGCTGCCCGCGCAGGACCATCTGCCCATCAAATGCTGTTCGGCATTTACGTCTTATCGTAACCGCTGGTCTTGAAGAGCCTTCAAGGAGGAGACGGCCAGGGAACCACAAGACGGTACAGATGCCGGGGCAAGCGACAAGCAAGAGGGGGTGAGGCAACATGCCCTGCGACCGTTGAATTCGCAGAGGCACGCGCGAACCCAGGCGGGTTGCGTTCCCTCCGAGAACGGCAAGGCTTCCCCCGCCGCCAACCTTATCCATTCAAACGTCAACTGCGCCCAATTGCCTGGCGTTTCTGTCTATGCGTGGGTCTGATGCTGCCAAGGCGCGCCGTTTTTCAGCATGGCGTTTGCGAAGGCGATGATAACCGGCTTATGCGGCTTGTGCGCAGGCCTTCTTCTTTCGCGGCCGCTTGGCCGCTGGTTGTTCAAGAGGGGTGGCGGCCGCCTCGGCATCCCGCGCCAGTCTGAGCCTTCGCAATCGCTTGCTGTTGGCGTCTCGCTGGCTGATCTCGCTCGAGATTATCTCTCGTGCCGCGTCGTTCGTTCGATCCCACAGGGTCTGTGACGCCGGGACCTTGAACAGGGCTTCGGCTTTTTTTGCGGCCATTGTGTCGCTCCTCGATAAGTTGCCCGGCCCTGACAGGGCCGGGCACTGGGAGTCTGGGATCAGGCCAGTGTAAGGTTCGAGGCGGAGTCACGGCCATCGCGACCGCGTTCCACATCGAAGGTCACTGCCTGACCATCAGCCACCTGATGGATGCCGGCGCGTTCCAGCGCCGAGACGTGAAGGAAAATGTCCTTCGTGCCGTGTTCGGGCTCAATGAAGCCAAAACCTTTAGTTGCGTTGAACCATTTCACGGTGCCGTTGGCCATCGTGAGATCTCCTCATTGGTGCCACCCGCTGAATGCGATGGCCTGGCTTGGCGTCATCAAAGAGCGACTGAAGCCAGAAGGAGACAGAAGTCGAAGGAACAGCGTTGCCATAGACAGGTGGGCATCATACCGCCCCATTACAAGGGCGGTGCGATGGCGTCCCGAGGCGTGGCGTCGCTGGCAGGGGTCATCATTGCCCGACGTTATTCCTTCAACCGGCCCGGATCGCGTTTGGCGCAGCGGAAAGAAGACTGATCGCGCATCCGCCAATCGTGGATGCCGGAGACGTGTCTATCTATTCTGAATTCGACGGCCTACCCTGCGAAAATCCGTCGCGCATCGACGGCCAACAAGGAACTGACCGATGGCCAAAGGCATGAACAAGCGAAAACGTGACGAGAAAAAGCCCAAGAAGGAAAAGCCCAAGGTCATCGCCGCCGCACCTAGCACCAAGGGAACAGTGGCAGGTCTTGCTGTGAAGCCAAGCAGATGACGGTTGATGCCGTGCCGCCAGAGGCCGGGCCGGCAAACCATGAGGGCGAGATGGTGATCATGCAGGCGATCCTGAAGAACTGCGCCGCCCTCGGGGTTGCGCCCGAGGAGGCAAAACGCATCGCCGTCCGCTCAGTCATGAACCTGCGTCGAACCCAGAGCGTCAGATAAGCCGCAGACGCTCAGTCCTTGTCCGGAGCAGCATTTGAAAAATTAAGCCTTGCCCTCCGAATTTGGCGCTGCGGGCGCTTCCCCAACAAGGGGGTGGGGGGCGAGAGGCGTCGGGTTGGCGTTGATGATGCGGCCGCCCCTGACGGCATCTGATATGCCAGGTGGGTCTGCATCGGTCCACAAAGGGGAGCGGTCATGTCGAAAGTTTTCACGGTCGGGTTCGATCTGGAAAAGAATGTATTCCAGATGCATGTGACCAGGCATGCCCTTGCGGATGCTGAAGTGACCTGCGGCAACTTCTTATGCTCGTGATCCGTGCCGCCTTGATCGCCTTGTTACCGTTCGTCTCACCAGGCGCGGCGGGCGCAATGTGCTTTGAGCCGTCCGAGCCATACTGCGTCAGGTCCTCTAATACCTTCGAAGATCGTTATGCTTTCGATAGCTGCCTCCAGGAAATGGAGGCTTATCGCAATGGCGTGACAGCCTTCCAATCCTGCCGAGAGGATGAGATCGCAGAAATCCAAGATGAAATTCAGCGCGCCTTACGGACGTTGGAAGAAGCAGTCAAACTTTGGAACTGCCGCGCTAAAGGTGGCACGCTTTGTCCGTAACCGACAGCAAAGCCGCCGCCCCTGCTACACTCCAGGGACGCGGCTAGAAACGCGAGAAACTCTCCCGGCAGCCGAAGTCGCATTTGGGCTAGCCCGTCCCCCTAACGTCGAGATGGCGCAGACTGAAGAACAGCCATTTGATATTATAGGTGAGGCCACAAAGCCCGCTGCCCGCGCAGGACCATCTGCCCATCAAATGCTGTTCGGCATTTACGTCTTATCGTAACCGCTGGTCTTGAAGAGCCTTCAAGGAGGAGACGGCCAGGGGACCACAAGACGATACGGATGCCGGGGGAGGCGACAAGCAAGAGGGGGTGAGGCAACATGCCCCGCGACCATTGAATGCGCAGAGGCACGCGCGAACCCAGGCGGGTTGCGTTCCCTCCAAGAACGGCAAGGTTTCCCCCGCCGCCACCTTTATCCATTCAGACGTCAGCTGCGCCCAAGCGCGTCGTAATGGCTGTTGATCCTGACATCAGCCAGAGACCGCACCCTGACTGGGGTGACAACAGCAGGGTCGCCAGCGAGCCAGTCAACAGCCCGCCAGAATGCTTTTGCGAACAGACCATGCTGTGCTGCGGGACTTACCAGTGCATCTGCATTTGCAAGGAGCGTCGGGCGTTCGTTCTGTGATGTTTTGTAAATTATGTTCATTCTGTACTCTTTCATCAGGTAAAGGCAGATACTCCTGCCTGAACCGATAACGTGGACAATCGCACCGTCCTCATCAGGAAGGCGGTTCTTCTTCTGGGACACGTCGCCTTCGTCGGCCATCTTCCGGGAAGCCTCGTCGTCTTGGCTATTCTGGCGGCCATCCAGGGCTTTGTCCTCGCTCTTGGGCTCGGCTCGTGCATCTTTTGGAGAGGCAGGAATTCGTACGGCCATTGTCCGGCCCTCTGTGAGGCAGGAACAGAACATTCTGTCGCACCTCTTAAAACATGGGGTGCATAAGGTCGTTTTGCATCAGTGATCCTGCCCCTAAGTGCCAAGCCCAGGGGAAGAAAGGAAAGAAGGACGAACTGCTCCGCGCCGATGTTTCGCGCATGCACTTGGTCCCCAGGTCTCCCGCCTCTGCAACTCTCTGCCTGGCCGTCAGGAGAAGCTGGCTTCTCCTCGCAGCGGCAGATGGTGAAATGGAGGCATTATCGAAAATCACCGGCAACTATGCGATGGCGTTCCGATCTTTGCTGTCTTCGCGCGACACCGGCAAAAAAGGCCCCGCCGCCGAAGGCGAGGCGTCACTCGTTATACAAACTGCATCGGTCCATTCCAGGCGTCATCACCGTCTCGGCCGCAAACCTACTCGCTCAGGCGTCGTGCATTGGCTGTGGCTTGCAGATGCACCGGCGCCAAGGCCAATCCGCCGGTATCCATGCTGCGTGTGATCATGCGGGTAGCATGCTCCATCGAACGCTCTGCCAAGCCCAGCACATCGCCCGCGCGCAAAGGGCGCGCGCCCAGTAGCAGGTCGCAGAGGTGCTGCGCCTGCTTTGTGGCGTCAGCCATCATTGCCGACCATTGCTCGACAAGGGCCTCGTTGACCTTGGCGATGGCCACAACCTTCTCATGCATCATTCCACCGAGTTCGGCATAATCCCCTTGGGCAGGGCGGCAAGCCGCCTTGCCCATGACCGTCATCCGGGCTCCGATGACGCTGCGGGAAGCGGTCATTGTTTCGTTCAGGCGCAGATGGGTGTTCATCATATTGGAACTGGCCTTTGCCAGTTCGGCCCAAGCGTTCATGGCAGCGATCATCATCAGCTTATCCTTGTCCAAGCGAGTGACGCGGCGGCAGGGCAGAATGTCCCATTCTCGCCCCATGCTGCCGCCGGGTTGCGCAACCGTATGGTGCAGCAACCCTTCATGCGAGCGTGAGCGCTGTTACGCCGTTTCCGTGACGCGCGCCTGAAGCGGGCTCAAGGCCTGCTGCGAACTCCGCTGCGCGATCTGCAGCATCGCCGTGCGGCGTTCCATCCAGTTATGCATGACACTCGTCGCAAACGCTCTCTGAGCCTCTGCGGCGGCCTTCAAGGTCCTCGATCCGATCAACTGCTGGGAAAGCTCGGCGTTGGTGCGGGCAGCCTTGCCGAACCAGTCCATCCAAGCGGAAGAGACGTCTGACAGCGCCTGCACCGAGACCGCCGACGTTGTCGAGACAACCTGCACATCCCCGGCCAGCATCCGCGCGGCGTCACGGTAGACCGTCATGGCCTCCTGGCTGTCAGAGGCCATCTGCTGGGCGCGCTCGGTCAGGCTTTCGCCGATCTGGCGCGCCTGATCCTGGGCGGCGGCCCTGCTGCGTTCCATCACCTCGGCCACCTGTTCGGTGGCTTCACGGGCGACACGCTCCGCTTCCTTTTGGGTCCGGGCGACAGCCTGCTCGGCCGCGAGGGCGCGCTCGGCCTCTGCCGCCTGACGCTCTGCTTCGGCCTGCTCCACGCGCTTGGCCTCCCTGGCCGCTGCACGCTCGTCGGCTTCGGCCTGCTCGGCCTTTTCGGCGTTCCGCTTGGCTTGCGCCCGCTCCTCGCGCTTTTCGTCGCGTTTGGCGGTTTCGGCCTCTTTGACGGCACCTTCGATGTCGGAGGCTACAGCGGCCGCCTCATCATCGTTGAGCACCTTGAGGACGGCGGGGAGTAGCTCCTTGCGCTCGTTGCGAACATGCTGCTGGAAACCCTTGTTCAGGTCGGCAAGCGCGGCCAGAAACGCATCATTGTCCTTCGGCAAACCGGACAGCTTCTCAAGAGAGGCCTTAAGGTCCTTGTTGCCCTTCAGGGCGCTGACGGCGAGATCCTTAGTTTCCGGATGCTTGCGCAGCAGCGGCAGAAGGTGCTGCTCTTCGAGCTCGACGTAGCGGGAAAGTTCGTCATTCAGTTCCGTGTAGAGGCTTTCACGGGATTTCACCGCCTGGTTCGACGTTGCCGAAAGCTTCGTGATCAACGCGGCGGCTTTTTCCGGAGCAGCCTGGATCGTTTGGCGGAGGGTCATGGAAATATCTTCCGTATATGCTTGCTTGAACCCGAAACCAGCAACAAAGGCCCCACCGAAGTGCGGAGACATCACATGCTGGTTGCTCAAGGAAGCTCAGGCAGGATCATCCGAGAAGGATTCGCCGAATGTCTTGCTGCAGTGCAACATAACCAGAGAACATGACAGTTATAAGAGGCTAATGCTGATTATAGGGCAAGCCGAGCCGATACTTGACTCCATAATGCTGCGCTACAGAGAAAACAGGGCGGACCTGTGAGAAATATCATTGCCTTGCTTTAGATTGCCTGTTTTATCCTCGAAGAAGGATACTCCAGCTTTGGAAATAGCTGCTCACCGCAGGCGTCATGCTGATCGGGACGGCGGGTGGCCAAGGGCCGCATTCCTGCCGGATGGGGGCCGCCCTTCTTTCCTGCCTTCCCATTGCGTTGCGAGTTAGCGTCGGGGTGGCCGATGTAAAGTGATCTCCTCAACCCCATGTTTGAAAGGTTGCGGCAGACTACTCTGCCCGTGACATATGGAGGGCCTCATCATGGCCGTACGACTTCCTGCCAGTTCCAAACGCTCCAAGCACCAACCCATCGGTGAGTACCCTGTCGACCATCGCGAGCAAGATCCTGAAGATGCCGAGGCCTCGCGGAAGATAGCCGAGGAAGCGGGGTTTCCTTGGAAAAAGAACCATTATTCCGAGCAGTAAACCATGCAGCCGCATGCCATGGCCCGCCGGGTTTTGTTAAGGCACTTAAAATGAAGATGTTCCCTATAAGAATGTCGAACGAATGTGCCAACCTCACTGCAGCGGACGCTCTGGCAAGTCCCATCGAATACGGCGGATTATTGCAAAAGCATTCAGACGGGCTATCGGATGGTTCGAGGTGCGGCCCGCTGCACTCAAGCCAAGCCTTGTGCGATCATTGGCTTACGCCAGGATTAACAGGGATTATGACGCCTTCCGGCGACGTTGAGGTCTGAAGAGACCTAGGTGGCAAAAGCATGGGCCCGTTATCGCACCTTGAACTGCGGGCCACATGATCCACCGAGCCTCACCGATGCGGTCATGTCTGCGATCGAGGAAGTGGCCCCGCCATATGGTCGGACGGCACAGGCCAATCAGGGCTAAGCGAAAGGTGCTCGCGCGATTGGAGGTGTCGACCAGGACTGTCGGGCGGTTCTGCCGTGAGCGCCACGACGCTGCCTTCCTGCTCTGCCGAGTTCAACTGTGAGAGTCATCATTGGCGTCAAGGAGACGCCATAGCCAGAACAACCTTGGCAATCCTAGGAGATCACTATGGAAGAACGTCTTGTGGATATCATCGACAGCAATGGACGGGTTCTTCACACCTATCCCATTACACTTGGTGAGACCGGCGAAGGTGCCGGCGACGCCGAGTACCAAACCAAAGCCTTGCAGGCTGCTGCCCATGGCCAACTCGTTTCCGACACCGAACTCCTAGGCTTGAGCGCGCGGATGCACAAAAGCCGGGCAGGCCGACTGCAGCCCTCTAGTGACGAGATCAGCACCACATCGCAGACAAGGCTCGGCCTGGAACAGGTGGTTCGCGAGCAAGCCTATGCCCTGTGGGAACAGGAAGGGCGGCCAGACGGACGCGCTGAAGAGTTCTGGCATCGTGCACTCGAGCAGCATATCAAGGGGCGTGCCTATGTTCTGTGGCAGCAAGAGGGGAGTCCGGACGGCGGAGCCGACAAAAATTGGCATCAAACCCGCGAGTTCCAGTCGCAATAACGATTAAGGAGCTGCGTGAGGAACACCGCGCAAGGGCCACCACAAAGAGCATCACCCTGGCGCCGCCGAGCCGCAAGCAATCCCCGGGCAGCGTTTTCCGGCAGCATTTTTAAACCTTCCCGGTAGGGACAGGTGTGATCTGTTTGGCAATTCTATGTGGAGCCTCTGCACAAGACATTTGCGGCTTTATGGGGCAACAGCCGGTTCCGAACGGAACGGCTCACGTTCCAGATTACGGCTGGGCGTCTGGGCGCAGAGACAAGGGTGTCCTCTGGGGACCCTGAAGGCGCCGCAAACCGCTCGGCTCATCGTGAAGGAGACTGATCATGCCACTTTCTGCTCCGCTGCGCATCGCGCTTGCTTTACCAATCGCCCTGTGGCTGGTGCTGCCTGCCTTGGCGGGCGACAGTTCCGGTCTCGATCCTGCACTGATCGACCAATGCCTGGCTGACGCCTCAACGGACGGGGGGCGACTGGATTGTGCGGGGGTGGGACAGGAAAGCTGCCTCGCCTATGCTGAGGCTGAGCATGGCGATGTTGATGTGGTGGACCGGCAGCTGAACTGTCTTGATGCCGAATGGCAGGTCTGGGAAACACGGCTGACCGAGACCTATGACCGGCTAAAGGCGACCGAGGATGAACGCGGCGCTGAACATGTGGACGCCCTGGTCAAGATGGAACGAGATTGGATCGCTTTCCGGGATGCTCGCTGCGCCTATGACCGGATCATCAACACCAGCAGTCCAGTCGCCGAGGCCAAGTGCAAGCTGAACGAGACCGCACGGCAGATGATTCTGCTGATGGCCTATCAACGAGGTCGGGCATGACGAAGCCGTTTAGGTGGCCAGTCGGATCATGCGGATGCCCTGGGCTTTGACATATCAGCCATTGGGCAGGGGTTCGTGGCACGTCGTCGCAGACCAGAGATCAAGCGCTGAACCGATTTGCTCGGTATCTTTCCCTATGATGATGCAACCGTTCGCCTGGTCGGGCCCTTGTTGGTGGAACAGGATCACAAGTGGGCTGTCCAACGAGCCTGCTGCATGATGCTGAAACTATCGTGCCGATGGGAGAGGAACCCGTCATCAGCTTGCAATAGCGGCATCCCTATGAAGCAGGCCCGCAGCGAACAATTCGGTGACGACCAGTGCCGGCTGCACCACGCCACTGGGCACTATCGCACCGGAATAAAAATTACACAGACCTATATTGCGTTGCTGCGCAGCGCCGTTAACTTCGATGAAGTCATCGGTCCCCCGCTCCTCCGAACGCCGCGAGTTCTTCTCCGGGCATTCCATAAAACCCGTTAGAATCTGCGGCGGCACTTGTACGACTTGGCTGGTCAAGTCGGTTGAGGAAAGTCTAAATCCCTTGGCCATTCTTTGGAGGCTAACTCTTAAATACCTGTCGCCCTTATGACGACGCCGGGGGTGCGCCAGATCACTAGGGCATCCGTGCGCAAGCTGATCGATCGCGCATTTTTGGCCGTCATAGAGAGAGGTGGTCGCATGAATTCGGACCAGTCGTTAAGCTTTGGCAATTGACGAAGCACTGATCCGCATGACGAAACGGAAGCGCTATTCGACCAAATTAAAAGCGACCTTGCCTCTGGAAGCCATTTGCGAGGAGTTAACCACGGCTGAGCTGGCCAAGAAGTATGACATTCACCTGCATGTCGTCTTGATAGCATCAGGCACGCTTCACGCCTTCTTAAAAACCCGCCAGGCCGCAAACCCCTTTTGGCCCTGCAGTCAGAGGCTTCAGCAAAAAGCCCCGCCGTGAGGCAGGGCTTCAGGAACGAGATCTTGCCTGAGCGGCTGTGTTTCTGGATAGGAAACACTCGAGCCCGGACAGAGATCAGGCAGCCGAGTGCAGGCGTGGGGTGACCCATTTTGACCCCTTGAGGCCGCGGATTGCTTTGGCGCTGCCGAGGACCAGAAGATCGACCACCGGCTCGATCAGGACCACAAGAAGGTAGGCGCCACCAAAGGTGCTGATGGCTGCCAGGTTGGCTGCAGTCAGGCCTTGACCGTAAAGGGCCCAGAATGCCACCCAGGAAACAATACCGCCCTGAAAGGCCAGCGACAGCGACAGGACCTGGCCATAGCTCAGATCCACATAAGCCATACCGGATGGAATGATGCGGCGGGCGAGAGCCTCAAGTGCAAAAAGCGGCACCAGCAGGGTGGTCAGGTTCATGCCATATTGTGGCAGGTCGAAGGGGGCGACCAGCAGCCCCTGCAAAAGCAGCCCCAGAGCCAGGCCGAACGCCGCAGGCGCCACGCCGAAGATCAGGAACAGTGTCGACCCGAGAATGAGATGAACCTCGGACACACCGACCGGAAAGTGTGGCAGTATCTCGAAAAAGGAAAATACCAAGGCCGTGCTCGCAATGGCACGCCCGGTAAAGGAAGCCACACCCTGCTCGCGCAGCGTGATCCAGGCACGGTGGAGCGCATAGGTGCCAGCTCCCGCTGCAGTGACATAGCTCAGAAAAATCTTGGCCCCATCAACGAGGCCTGGTTCGATATGCATCCGTCTCTCCTTGCCGTCCCACCGACAGCGTTTGACATTACATGCATGGCCGGTCTCCTGACTTGCGGGTCACAGCTGCCTTCCCCCTTCCCAGTCCATCGGACCAGTGGCTTCTTGGAAGGCCGCTCTCCGCACACAGTCGCGGGGGCGGTTGAGGCTTGGAGCATCCTTGCGGAATGCCCGTTCCCCATTCCCGATTAAGTCCAGTCGGGTTGTGCCGACTGAACGCCATGGCCCCTTGTGGGCGCCTTGGTTGTCATGCGTCAAGCAGGATCTGCGCCTCGTGGCCGACGCTGCACACCTCTTTCGGATACAGGTTCGTTTAAGGATGAGCGAAGGCCAGCTCTAAGCCTTACACCTGAGCCAGCCTCAACAACTCCGCCACATCAAGATGGGCCTCGACATGGAGGGCAAGCTCGTCAAGCACCGTGTCGATCTCTGCGGCATAGGAAAAGGCGCTTGTTCTTGCGCCCAGGCCTTGAAGCCAGGCATTGCGGAACGGGTCCGATGTGAACAGCCCGTGCAGATAGGTTCCCTCCACCCGTCCATCCCGCGAACGCGCACCGTCCGGGCAATCATGGATATGGGCAAAGGGGCGCACGCAACCGATCCCTTCGGTTCTGCCCAGATGGATCTCGTAACCCGCGACCTGCAGGCCGGAAAGAGCATGGACGGCGGTAACGCGGGTCAGGCGCTTGTCGGCTGCCAGCACCGTCTGGACATCCAGGTAGCCAAGACCCTCGGTTTCACCGGCCTCTCCTTCGATGCCATGTGGATCCGCAATGCTGTTGCCCAACATCTGGAACCCGCCACAGATCCCCAGGATTCGGCCGCCGCGGCGGTGATGGGCCTTGAGGTCGATGTCCCACTCTTGCGCCCGCAGAAAGGCAAGGTCGGTCCGTGTGGACTTCGTGCCCGGAATAATGACCACAGCTGCATCGCCCGGAATGGCTTGTCCCGGCCGAACCATTTCGAGCCTGACGCCGGGATGCGTTTTCAAGGGATCGAGATCGTCGAAATTCGCGATGCGGGACAGGGCGAGGCAGGCAATCTTGATCGCACCGTCCCCAAAGGGCTGCAGGTCGAGTGCGTCCTCAGCAGGAAGCAGCGTGGCTCTGGCGAACCATGGAAGCACGCCAAAGCCTGGCCAGCCGGTCTGCTCGGCGATCATCCGATAGCCGTCGTCAAAGAGCGAGGGATCGCCGCGAAATCGATTGACGATGAAACCCTTGATGCGTGCGGCATCCTCGGGGTCGAGGACGATCCTGGATCCAACCAGTTGTGCAATGACACCCCCGCGATCGATGTCGCCGATGAGCACCACGGGAATGTCTGCGGCCGCGGCAAATCCCATGTTGGCGATGTCTCCCTGGCGCAGGTTGATCTCGGCCGGGCTGCCCGCGCCTTCGACGATAACCAGATCAGCCTCGGCCTTCAGCCGCTCGAAGCTTTCTAGCACCGGCGCCATCAGCTCGGGCTTAAGCCGGGCATAGTCGCGGGCCTTCAGGGTCGCGCGCCGCTTTCCCTGCACGATAACCTGCGCGCCGATGTCGGTTTCGGGCTTCAGCAGGACCGGGTTCATGTCGGTATGCGGCTCGACCCCGCAGGCGAGAGCCTGCAGCGCCTGTGCGCGGCCGATCTCGCCGCCGTCTACCGTAACGGCAGCGTTGTTCGACATGTTTTGCGGCTTGAAGGGGCGCACGGACAGACCGCGCCGGACAGCCGCTCGGCAGAGGCCGGCAACAAGCAGGGATTTTCCGACGTTCGATCCGGTTCCCTGGAGCATCAGCGCATGTGTCAGAACTCGATCCCCGCCTGAGCCTTGATTCCCTGTCGGAAGGGATGCTTCACAACTGTCATTTCCGTCACCAGATCGGCGATCTCGATCAGGTCAGGCTTGGCGTTGCGGCCCGTGAGCAGAACATGGGTCATCTCGGGCTTCTCCGACCGGAGGAAATCCACAACCTCGGCGATATTGAGATAGTCATAGCGCAGCGCGATATTGATCTCGTCCAGCAGAACCAACCGGTTGCGCTTGTCGCGGATCAGGTCCTTCGCCTTGACCCAGGCACGAGCAGCGGCGGCACGATCACGCTCCAGATCCTGGGTTTCCCATGTGAAGCCTTCGCCCATGGTGTGGAACTCGCAGAGGTCGGGAAAATGGGTCAGCAGGAAGTCCCGCTCACCCGTCGCCATCGCCCCCTTGATGAACTGGACGACCGCCACCGGCATCCCATGCGAGATCGCCCGCATCACCATGCCGAAGGCCGAGGACGATTTGCCTTTTCCCGGGCCTGTCAGCACCAGGATCAGACCCTTCTCGCCGGTCTTTTCTGCCATCATCCGGTCGCGGGCCGCCTTGATCCGTGCCTTCTTCTCGGTATGGCGCGCGGCCTCGTCGGGGACTGTTCCTTCCGCCATGGCTCCCTTTCTCTTGACAAGCGAGGCTGTATCGTGGCTTCCCTCGCGCATCGTTGGTTCTCGCATAGAGCGAGCTAAGAGGGAATGCGATAGCTGGTTTCCAGCAAAGCGCAGCCGCCCCCGCGACCGTGACCGGAGAGGTCACCCGGATGCCACTGGGCCAAACAGCCTGGGAAGGTCGGGTGACCGTCGGGGAAAAATCCCCGTCATCCGCAAGCCGGGAGACCTGCCAGCGTGCGGTGCGAGATCTCGCATCTGCGTTGTGTTGCGGTCGGGGTGAACCGTGTGCAAGCCATGACGGCGGCCACCGGGCCGACGCATGCCCTGCGCGCAAATCCTAGCCCCCGCTCCATTGGCTTGCCGGGAGGGCAGATGGCCAAGAAGAATGCGCTGACGGTCTGCGTCACCTGCAGGCGCGCCGGCACCGATCCGCAGGCACCGCGAGACGGGGCGCGGCTGTCTGATGCCTTGGCCGTGCGTGGTGTGCCTCATGACCGCCAGGAATGCTTTTCGGCCTGCGAGCGCTCCTGCGTCGTCGTGTTCCGTGGACCTGGCCGCTGGACCTATGTGCAGGGGGGCCTCGATCCCGATCTGCATCCGGACGACGTGGCCGAGATGGCCCGTGCCTATGCGGCAACGCCAGATGGCATCGTGCCCTGGCGCTCCCGTCCTGAAGTCATCCGCAAGAACACCATTGCCCGCATTCCCCCGATCGAGGTCTGAAATGTCACTTGAAAAAACACCCGTCACTATCGTCACCGGATTTCTGGGTGCTGGCAAGACGACGCTGATCCGCCATCTGCTGCAGAACCCGGAAGGGCGCAGGCTGGCGGTGCTGGTCAACGAGTTCGGAGATGTCGGTGTGGATGGCGACCTGATCCGCGCCTGCGCCGATGCCAACTGCCCCGAGGCCAACATTGTCGAACTGACCAACGGCTGCATCTGCTGTACCGTCGCCGACGAGTTCATCCCGTCCATTGAGCGGCTTCTGGCGCTGGATCCGAAACCCGACCATATCGTGATCGAGACCTCGGGGCTTGCGCTGCCCAAGCCTCTGCTCAAGGCCTTCGACTGGCCCGACCTGCGCTCGCGCATCACCATCGACGGCGTGGTTGCCGTGGCCGATGCCGAGGCTGTGGCGGCAGGCCGCTTTGCCCCCGATCCGGCGCATCCCGGCGATGCAAGCGAGCTTGATCACGAAACGCCCTTGTCCGAGGTCTTCGAGGACCAGATCGCCTGCGCGGATATCGTGCTGCTCTCCAAGGCTGACCTGGCTGGCAGTGGGGGACTTGCTGCTGCCCGCGAGATCATCACGGCCGAGGCGCCGCGTCCGCTGCCCATGGTGGCCCTGACCGAGGGCGTGATTGATCCTCGTGTGGTTCTGGGGATCAACGCGGCGGCCGAGAACGATCTGGCCGCACGTCCTTCGCACCACGAGGGCGAGGAGGAGCATGACCACGACGACTTTGACACGGTGGTGATCGACCTGCCCGAACAGGCGGATCCCAAGGCATTGGCCAGCAAGATCGCGGCACTGGCCGAAGTGCAGAAGGTCCTTCGGGTCAAGGGCCATGTCGCAGTCGAGGGTAAGCCGCTGCGGCTTCTGGTTCAGGCCGTGGGAGCGCGGGTGCGCCACCAGTTCGACCGTCCGTGGGGGGATCAGCCCCGACACGGCCGCCTTGTCGTGATCGCGGAAAAAGGAGACATCGACCCCGTTGCCATCCGGGCTGCGCTGGCCTGATGCACGTCCTCTTCCGCGAAAGCCACGGGTTGGATGAAAACGCCCAGCCGGAGGATTTGGGGCAGTCGCCTGCGGATCTGGTGGTCCTGTCCTTCTCGGACAGCGACCTTGGGGCTTTCGCGGCAGGCTGGCGGCGGGGCAGGGAGCGGCTGCCCACCGTGCGTCTGGCCAATCTCTCGCGCCTTCGCCATCCGCTGTCCGTTGATACCTATGCCGAGCGCACCCTGTCGGCGGCCAAGGGCATTCTGGTGCGCCTGATCGGCGGCAGAAGCTATTGGCCCTATGGCGTTGACGAGCTTTCGCGCCTGGCGCGTGAGAAGGGGATTGCCCTGGCCTTCCTTCCGGCGGACGGCCAGCCGGATCCTGTGCTCGACCAGGCTTCGACTCTACCGGTTCCCACCCTTCGGCACCTGACGGATCTGTGCGAGGCCGGGGGCGAACTTGCCGCTTATCATGCACTGGCCCTGCTCACCTCGGTTACTCGTCTGGAGCCGGCGCCGCCGCATGGCGCCCCGATGCTGCCGAACCATGGCTTCTGGCACCCTGATCAAGGTCCATCAGCCGAACTTCAGCGGAATGATCGCCCGCTGGTTCTCATTCCATTCTATCGCGCTTGGGTCGCTGCCTCCGACACTGCCTCGGTGGACGCATTGATCCGCGCCTTTGAGGCTCGAAACATGCAGGCTGTGGGACTGTTTCTTCCCAGCCTCAAGGATATAGCGGCGGCCGATTGGCTCCGGGCCATGCTGCCCCAGCTCGCACCCGCAGCCATCGTCAACGCCACCGCCTTTTCGGGGCGGGCAAGGGATGCGTCGCCCCTCGACGTCCCCGGCGTGCCGGTGTTCCAGGTCATTCACGCGACGTCCGACCATGCCGCATGGGAGGGATCAGAACGCGGCCTTTCCGCCGCCGATCTTGCGATGCATGTCGCGCTGCCTGAACTGGACGGGCGCATTCAGGCCGGGGTCATCTCCTTCAAGGACGTGACGGACACCGACCCCGCGCTGCAGTTTCGGCTTCAGCGTCATAGCCCGGATGCGGAACGGATCGATGCCGTCGTTGCCCGGGTGATGAACTGGCGGCGTTTGCAGGAACTGGCATCGTCCGAACGCCGCGTGGCGCTGATCCTGTCCACCTATCCCGGCAAGGAGTGGCGGATGGCCCATGCGGTCGGGCTTGACGCCCTGGCCTCGGCGGCGGCCATTGCCCGGCAGCTTGGCCAGGAGATGACGCCCGAAGCCATCCTTCGTGACCTCAAGGCCACGCGGCTTCGCTGGTCTTTGACGGACTATGAAGAGGCGCTGTCCTCCCTATCCGAACGCCTACGCGGGAACCTTGAAGAGGCTCATGGCAAGCTGACTGCCCCCCCTGAGTTTCAGGCGTTCTGGGCCGGAAACCTGCTTCTGGCCCTGCAGCCGGAGCGGGGCAAGGCCGCCACACGAGAGGCCGATTACCACGACCTGTCGCATGTGCCGGGCCACGATTACGCGTCCTTCTATCTTTGGCTCAGACATGGTGCCAAAATCGATGCGATCATCCATGTTGGCGCGCATGGCACGCTGGAATGGCTGCCGGGCAAGGCTGCGGCCCTGTCGCGGGACTGCTGGCCCGAGGCGCTGATCGGCGGCCTTCCCGTGCTTTATCCCTTCATCGTCAATGATCCCGGAGAGGCCGCGCAGGCTCGGCGAAGGCTGGGCGCGCTGACGCTGGGCCATCTTCCGCCGCCGCTCGTAAGGTCGGGAATGCCCGAAAGGCTGCTGAGGCTGGAAAGCCTGCTGGACGAATATTCGGCCGCCGATGGGTTGGACCCGGCCCGCCGTCTGAGGCTTGTCACGCTGATCCGGGCCGAGGCGCACGAACAGGATCTTGAGGCTGAACTCGGGATCAAGCCTGACGCATCAGCCGCCGAAGCGATCACCGCCATCGACCGCTTCGTCTGCGACCTCAAGGAAAGCCAGTTCGGTGACGGCCTGCATGTCTGGGGGGAGGGCACCCCGGATGAGACGGGCAGGGCGCAGGGCGATCCGGTATCCCTTGCATCGGAACGCGCCGCGATCCTTGCCGCCCTTGAAGGGCGCCGGATCACGGCAGGCCCGTCGGGCTCGCCCTATCGGGGACGGCTCGACGTGCTTCCGACGGGGCGCAATCTCTATGGGGTCGATCCGCGCGCGGTGCCCTCGCGCGCAGCATGGGCCCAGGGTGTCCGGCTGGCCGAGGAGCTCGTGCGCCGCCATCTGCAGGATCACGGCGACTATCCGCAGGGACTGGTCGTGAACCTGTGGGGCTCGGCCACGATGCGGACGGCAGGCGAGGATTTCGCCATGGCGCTGCACCTTGCCGGGCTCGAGCCGATCTGGGATGCGGCCTCCGAGCGCGTCACAGGCTTTGAGGTCACGCCGCTGGCGCTGATGGACCGGCCGCGGATCGAGGTGACGCTTCGGGTATCGGGCCTTTTCCGCGACACGTTCCCGGACCTCGTCGTGCTGTTCCAGCAAGGCTGTGCGGCACTTGCCGCACGGGACGAGGCCGAAGACATGAACCCCTATGTCGCTGCGGTTCCCGGCTCGCATGTCTTCGCTCCTGCACCGGGCCGCTTCGGCACCGGCATCACCGACGACATGACCGCCGAGGCCGCAGGCAGGGCATGGCTGGAGGCTTCAGCCTTTGGTTCCGACGGCACGCCCGACCGCGCGGTGCTCGAGGCGCGGCTCAGGGCGGCTGATGGCTTCGTGCTGTCGCAGGACCTTCCGGAAAGCGATCTTCTTCTGGCGATGGACTATGCGGCGCATGAGGCCGGCTTCGCCGCAGCCCGCGCTACCCTGGGACTGGGGCCGACCGCGCTTTACCATCTGGACGCAACGCGCCCCGACACGCCCCGCGCGCGGCTTCTTCCCGAGGAAATCGCCCGCGTTGTCCGGGCCCGTGCCACCAATCCCCGGTGGCTGGCGGGAGTGATGCGCCACGGCTTCCGAGGCGCGGCCGAGATCGCGGCCACGCTGGAGCACATGGCGGCCTTTGCCCGGATGGCGCATGCCGTGCCCGAGCATCTTTTCGCGCTTTACCATGAAGCAACCCTCGGCTCGGCCGAGGTGCGGAATTTCCTCGCGGAGGAAAATCCGGGTGCCTTGGCGGCGATGCAGGCAATCTTTGCGGAACTCGGGATCGGGCACGACCTGCGCCGCAACTCTGTCGCGAGGCTTCCCACATGACCCGCAAAGGCTGGTGCCCCGGCGCGCTTCGCCCGATGCCGGCAGGCGATGGCCTGCTGCTGCGGGTCCGTCCGCATTGTTCGCGCCTCGATCCGGACCAAGGGACCGGACTGGTCAGGATTTCCGAGTCTTTCGGCAATGGGCAACTTGATCTCGGATCGAGAGCGACGTTGCAGTTGAGAGGCGTCCGCGAAGGCAGCCTGCCCGAGGTGCATCGCCGGCTGCAGGCGCTTGACCTGCTGGATCCCGATCCTCGGGTTGAAGCGAGGCGCAACATCATGACGACGCCTTTCTGGCGTGAGGGAGATGGAACCCTGGAGCTTGTCCGCAGACTTGAGGAGGCGTTGCTGAACGCCCCCGATCTGCCGCCCAAGTTTGGCTTTGCTATCGACACGGGGGAATGCCCGGCACTGCAGGATGCCTTGGCGGATATCCGGATCGAACGCGCCGGGAAAGATCTGCTGCTGCGTGCCGATGGAATGGCCCGGGGCGAACGCGTCGAGCCGCAGGCGGCCATGGCACGCATCCTCGAATTGCTGAACTGGTTTGCCTCCTGCGGGCAGGCCCGGATGGCGAAGGCAGTGGCCGCAGGCATTGTTCCCGCCCTCCACGCGGATGCGGCACCCGACCCGCAGGCACCCTTGGACGAGATCCTGCGTGCTGCTCCGCTTCTGTTCGCGCCCTTCGGGGCAGTGACCTCGCAGATCCTGGCCGAACTCACGGGCAGCGCCCTGCGACTGACGCCTTGGCGGGCGGTTCTGCCCGAAGGTCATGCGCGCAGCGAGCTGTGGCTGACCGATCCCAGCCATCCGCTGCTGCGCGTCAGTGCCTGTATCGGCGCGCCGGGCTGCGCCTCGAGCAGCGTCGAGACCCGCGCCCTGGCGCGAGACCTCGCCGCCATTGTGCCAGAAGGGCGGCATCTGCATGTGTCGGGCTGTGGAAAGGGCTGCGCCCATCCCGCGCCGGCGCATGTCACCCTGACAGGGCGCGAGGGGCGCTTCGACCTGGTCCTCAATGGTCCCGCAGGGGGGAAGCCCGCTCTGTGCGGACTGACCGGAATAGACATTCCAGATATGATGAGAGGCCATCTTGGCTCATAGCTATGAAACTGATGGCGCGGCCATCTACCGCGCATCTTTCGCCACCATCCGCGCCGAGGCGGACCTGGCCCGCTTTTCGCCGGAGGAGGAGGTTGTCGCAGTCCGCATGATCCATGCTGCGGGCATGGTGGAGCTGGCGTCCCTGATCCGCTTTTCCCCCGGTTTCGCCCGGGCGGCGCGTCAGGCGTTGCAGGAGGGCGCGCCCATTCTCTGCGATGTGCGCATGGTGTCAGAAGGGGTGACCCGGGCGCGTCTGCCTGCGGACAATCAGGTCATCTGCACCCTGCAGGATCCGCGCGTGCCTGCCCTTGCGCTTGAGTTGGGCAATACACGCTCGGCGGCGGCCATCGAGCTGTGGCGACCGCATCTGCAGGGCGCGGTCGTGGCCATCGGCAATGCGCCGACCGCCTTGTTCCACCTTCTCAACCGGCTGGCCGAGCCGGACTTTCCCCGTCCGGCCGCCATCATCGGCTGCCCTATGGGTTTCGTTGGCGCGGCGGAGTCCAAGGCCGCGCTGATCCAGGACAACCCCGTGCCGTGGTGCGTCGTCGAGGGGCGTCCGGGCGGCTCGGCCATGACGGTGGCTGCGGTCAACGCGCTCGCCTCGGCGCGGGAGTAGGCATGACCGGCAAGATCATATGCATCGGCCTCGGTCCCGGTGACCCCGAGCTGATGAGCGTCAAGGCCCATCGCTATCTGACACGTGCGCGGCGCGTGGCATTCTTCCGCAAGGCGGGCGCCATGGGCGTGGCGCGCAGGCTTGTCGAGGGGCTCCTTCCGTCACAGGCGGTCGAGATCGCGATGGAGTATCCCGTAACCACCGAGATCCCCGTTTCGGACCCGCGCTACAACGCCGCGCTTGCAGGTTTCTACGCGCATTGGACGGCTGAGCTTCTGCGGCAGTCCGAGGATGACGACCTGGTCGTGCTGTGCGAGGGAGATCCCTTCTTCTATGGCTCGTTCATGCATCTTTATACCCGCCTCCCGCGCGAGCGGGTGGAGGTGGTCCCGGGCATTCCCGGCATGGCCGGTTGCTGGACCGCCACGGGCCTCCCGATCACCTGGGGCGATGACATCCTTACGGTTCTGCCGGCGACCTTGCCCTCTGATGAGTTGGCGCGGCGCATCCGCGATACCGATGCGCTGGTTGTCATGAAGATCGGCCGCAACCTGCCGCGCCTGCGCGCGGCACTGCAGGCCGCAGGCAGGGTGGATCAGGCATGGCTGGTCGAGCACGGCACCATGGCCGAGGAGCGGGTTCGCATGTTGTCGGAAGTCGAAGGGCCGGTGCCCTACTTTTCGATCGTGCTGGTTCATGGACAAGGACGCAGGCCGTGACGGGCTCTCTTGTTATCGCCGGTCTTGGTCCCGGCGCCGAGGGGATGGTCACGCCCGAGGTTTCGGAGGCGCTGGATGGGGCGACCGACGTCATCGGCTACATCCCCTATGTGTCCCGCATTCCCCCGCGCCACGGCCTGCGCCTGCACCCTTCCGACAACCGGGTCGAGCTTGACCGCGCCCGGCACGCGCTGGAGCTTGCGGCGAAAGGCAACCGCGCCGTGGTCGTATCCTCGGGCGATCCCGGCGTCTTTGCCATGGCCTCGGCGGTCTTCGAGGCCGTCGAGAGCGGCCCCGCCCCTTGGCGCGACCTGGACATCCGCGTCCTGCCAGGCATCACGGCCATGCTGGCTGCCGCTGCCGCAGCCGGCGCGCCCTTGGGTCATGACTTCTGCGCCATCAACCTGTCGGACAACCTCAAGCCCTTCGATTTGGTGCTCAGGCGGGTACACTTGGCGCTGGAGGCCGACTTCGCGATGGCCTTCTACAATCCGCGCTCGGCCTCGCGCCCGCATCAGTTTGCATCCGTGCTGGACCTGCTGAAAGCACGCGCCGAGTCTGGACGCCTGATGATCTTCGCCCGTGCGGTCTCGACCCCTCTGCAAGAGATCCACGTGGTGCCTCTGCGGGAGGCACGCGCTGAGATGGCGGACATGCGCACGGTGGTCATTCTCGGCTCGTCAGCCACTCGGCAAGTCGGGCGCTTCGTCTATACGCCGAGGCGGGCATGAAGCCAGTCCATGACCTCTGTCACAGTCCGGCGCAGGGGACGGTCGGGCAGTTCCGGCCGGTCGATCATGATGACGGGGACGGCGAGTGCCCGGGCAGCAAGAATTTTTGCCTCGGCTCCAGCCCCGCCCGCGTTCTTGGCGACCAGCAGCTCGGTGCCATGCACGCGCATCAGGTCCATGTCGTCCTCAACCTTGAAGGGACCGCGTTTGACGATCACCTCGGCGCCCAGCAGGGGGAAGTCCGCGGCGGGCGCATCGACCATCCGGGCCAGGAAACGATGCTGTCCGAGATGGGCAAAGCCGGCAAGATGCTGTCGTCCGATCGCCAGGAACACCCGTTTGGCGGGACCGTCCAAGGCGGCCACGGCTCCTTCGATGTCCGGGACATGAGTCCAGTCGTCGCTCGCTTCGGCTATCCAGGGCGCCCGTTCAAGCGCGCAGAGCGGCACCCCGGCGGCAGCGCAGGCGAGCGCGGCGTTGCCGCTGATCCGGGCGGCAAAGGGATGGGTCGCATCGACCACTTGACCGATGCCGTTCGTCTTCAGGAAGGCGGCAAGCCCCTCGGCCCCGCCAAAGCCGCCGCTGCGGACGGGCACCGGATGCGTGCGGGGACTTGCAACCCGTCCGGCATAAGACAGGATCGCGGGCAGGCCCGCATCGGCCATGGCCTGCGCAAGGTGGCTCGCCTCGGTGGTGCCGCCCAGGATGAGGGTGGGCGGAATGGCTGAGTGGCTGTCGATCATCGGCATTGGGGAAAATGGCCTGAAGGATCTGTCCGAGGCAAGCCGTGATGCGCTGGAACGGGCCGAAGTCGTCTTCGGCAGTCCGCGCCACCTGGCGATGGTGGACCACGCCTGCAAGTCGCCCTGGCCGGTGCCGTTTTCGCAGGCGCCCCTGCTGACGTTGCGCGGCAAGCGGGTGGTCGCGCTGGTTTCCGGTGATCCCTTCTGGCACGGCGCGGGCGGCAGCCTTGCTCAGGAACTGCAACCCGGGGAATGGCGCGCCTATCCCGCCCTCTCTGTGCAGTCCCTGGCCGCCGCGAGCCTCGGCTGGCGCCTGGAGGAGGTTCTGTGCCTCGGCCTCCACGCCGCACCGGTCGAGAAGCTGCGCCGACACTTATCCGACGGTGCAAGGCTGATCGTCACCCTGAGGGATGGATCAGCGCCCGCATCCTTGGCGGGTTACCTGACCTCGCTCGGCTTTGGCGCCTCCACGCTGCACGTGCTGGAACATCTGGGTGGCCCTAGAGAGCGTGTCCGCCGATATCTCGCCGAGGAGGCGCTGCCGCAATGCGAGAACCTTGTCGCCTGTGCCGTCGAGGTCCGGGGTGGGAAGGGATTACCGCATTCCTCGGGTCTGGAGGATGATCTTTTCGATCATGATGGCCAGATAACAAAGCGCCCGGTGCGCGCCCTGGCTCTTTCCGCGCTTGCGCCCCATCCCGGCGAACTGCTGTGGGACCTTGGCACAGGCAGCGGCTCGGTGGGGATCGAGTGGCTTCTGTCCCATCCCCGTAATCGCGCCGTGGGCGTCGAGCGCGATCCGATCCGCGCGGCAAGGGCGCGTGTCAACGCCCGCTCCCTCGGGGTGCCGCATTTCGAGATACGTGAGGGTCGAGCGCTGGCGCTTCTGCCCGGCCTTCCCGCGCCCGATGCCGTCTTCATCGGCGGCGGTCTGGACGCTCCGCTGCTGGACGCCTTGTGGTCAATCCTTCCCGCCAAGAGCCGCATCGTCGCCCATGGCGTCACACTGGAAACCGAAAGCCTGATTGCCGGTGCGCAAGCGCGGCTTGGGGGCACGCTTCTTCGGATCGAGCTGTCGCAAGCGGCGCCACTGGGCAGCAGGCGCGGTTGGAAGGCCAGCTATCCGGTGGTGCAATGGAGCGTCACACGATGAGAGTGGTCGGACTTGGTCTGCGGGCAGCAGCCGAACTTGAAGGCGTTCAGGACCTGTTCCGGCAGTTGCAGGTCATGCCCCCGCTGACGCTTGCCGTGCCTGCCTTCCGGCAGGCCCATCCCGTCGTGGCCAGCCTGCAGGCGGCCGGCTTCAGGCTCGTCCCGATCCCCGAGGCTATGCTGCTGAG
Organism: Paracoccus aerius; assembly: GCF_014656455.1. Lineage (GTDB taxonomy): Bacteria > Pseudomonadota > Alphaproteobacteria > Rhodobacterales > Rhodobacteraceae > Paracoccus > Paracoccus aerius. The sequence goes on along the minus strand of NZ_BNCL01000019.1, from coordinate 22,758 downwards.
CGTAAGCACGCCCACCCGCAGCCCCCGCATCCTGGCCCGCTTCGGGACCGGCAGCCTTGCCGAGGCTTGCGCCATTATCGCTGCCGGCCCCGGTGCACGCCTTGTCGAGCCGCGCGTGATTTCGGCCGACGGATGCGTCACTGCCGCCCTTGCCCAGTCCGAAAGGCACGTTCCATGACCGTTCACTTCATCGGCGCAGGCCCCGGCGCGCCCGACCTTCTCACGCTGCGGGGGCGGGACCTGATCGCGGCCTCGCCTGTCTGCCTTTACGCCGGGTCCCTGATCCCGGAAGAGATGTTGCAGCACTGTCCCCAAGGCGCGCGAATCATCAACACCGCGCCTATGAGTCTCGACGGCATCATGGCCGAGATTGTTGCCGCCCACGCTCGGGGGCTGGACGTGGCGCGCCTGCACTCGGGCGACCTGTCCGTTTGGTCGGCCATGGGCGAGCAGTTGCGCCGGCTGCGGGAGCTGGGCATCCCCTATGACATCACGCCGGGCGTCCCTTCCTTTGCGGCGGGCGCCGCCGCCCTGGGGGCGGAACTGACCCTGCCGGGCATCGCCCAGAGTGTGGTGCTGACCCGGACCTCGGGCCGCGCCTCGCCCATGCCGTCGGCCGAGACGCTTGCCGCCTTCGGAGCCACCGGGGCGACGCTGGCGATCCATCTGTCCATCCACCGGCTGGAGGAGGTCGCCGCCGAACTCGGCGCGCATTACGGCATGGACTGTCCTGCCGCCGTGATCTGGCGGGCGAGCTGGCCGGACCAGCGGATCGTGCGGGGGACGCTCCGCTCCATCGCCGCCGACGTGGGCGAGACGATGGAGCGGACGGCGCTGATCCTCGTGGGCCGCGCATTGGCGGCCGAAGGCTTCGACGAGAGCCGGCTCTACGCGGCTGATTACGACCGCCGCTTCCGTGCCGGCCGTGCCGATGCGGTGAAGGGATGAACCAGGCTACGATCCCCGGGCTGATCGTCTCGGCCCCCCGCTCGGGCGCGGGCAAGACCACGGTGATGCTGGGCCTGCTGCGCTGCCTTGCCGAGGACGGGGTAAAGGTTCGTCCCTACAAGTGCGGACCGGACTATATCGACCCGGCCTTCCATCGCGCCGCCTGCGGCGAGGATTCCCGCAATCTCGACAGTTGGGCGATGGACCCAGGGTTGCTGGCCGACCAGCTTGGGCTGCCGGGCGAGATGGCGGTCGCCGAGGGTTCGATGGGGCTGTTTGACGGGGTGGCCCAGACAGGGGCCTCTGGCAACGGATCGACGGCGGATATCGCCGCGGCGACGGGCTGGCCGGTGGTGGTGGTCATGGACGTGTCCGGCCATGCCCAAACCGTCGCCGCGCTGTCCCTGGGACTGCGGCACTTCCGACAGGACGTGCAAGTCGCAGGGGTCATCCTCAACCGGGTCGCCTCGCCCCGGCACGAACGGCTGTGCCGTTTGGCCCTGGACAACGCCGGCATACCGGTATTCGGGGCCTTGCCTCGACGTGGCGATCTGACGCTGCCCGAACGTCACCTCGGGCTTGTCCAGGCGGTCGAGCATCCGGACCTCGATGCGGCGATCGCCGGCTATGCCGGTTTCCTGCGCGCGCATGTTGATCTCACGGCCCTTCGCGCGCTGACGGCGGGCGGCAGGTCCCTGCAGCCGCCAAGGCGCATCCGCCCGCCAGCCCAGCGGATCGCATTGGCGCGGGATGAGGCATTTTCCTTTGCTTATCCGCATCTTCTTGCCGGCTGGCGAGAAGCCGGGGCGGAGATCCTCGCTTTTTCCCCCCTTGCCAATGAGCCGCCGCCGGATGCCGATTGCTGCTGGCTGCCCGGCGGGTATCCGGAACTTCACGCGGGCCGCCTGGCCGGGGCACAGAGCTTCCTTGCGGGTCTGAGGCATTTTGCCCGGGACAGGCCCGTCCATGGCGAATGCGGCGGATACATGGTGCTTGGCGTAAGCCTGACAGACGCAGACGGGCAAATCCATCGGATGGCGGGGCTGCTGGGCCTGGAAACGAGCTACGCGACCCGCAGGATGCATCTGGGATATCGACAGGCGAGGCTCCTTTTTCCGCTGCCGGGCCAGGGCGCCGGCCAGAGGCTGCTCGGCCATGAGTTCCACTATTCCACCATCCTCTTGCAGCCTGACGCCCCTCTCGCCGAGGTTCTCGATGCGGATGGCAATGCTGTCCCGGAAACAGGCTCTCGCCGGGGGAACGTCACCGGCACGTTCTTCCACCTGATCTCGGAGGTGTCATGAGAGAGGCGGGCTTTGTCAGCTTCGTGTCCTCCGGTCCCGGCGATCCTGAATTGTTGACTATTCGGGCCATGAAGCGCCTGCAGGCGGCTGAGGTCGTGCTCTACGACGACCTTTCCTCGGGGCCGATCCTCAATTTTGCCCACACGGATGCAGAGCTGATCTCAGTCGGAAAGCGCGCAGGCCGGGCCTCAGCCCGGCAGGATGACATCAACCGCCTGCTGGTGGACCACGCGGCAGCGGGCGCCCGCGTGGTGCGGCTGAAATCCGGCGATGCGGGCATGTTCGGGCGTCTGGAGGAAGAGGTCGCGGCTCTTGACACCGCTACGATTGGCTACGAGGTCATTCCCGGCGTGACGGCTCCGGCTGCGGCCGCTGCAGCTGCGGGCATCCCGCTGACCCGGCGCCTGACCGCGCGACGGGTGCAGTTCGTGACCGGGCATGATGTTACCGGTGGTCTGCCTGGCGATCTGAACTGGGCCGCACTGGCCGACCCGCATGCGGTCACGGCCGTCTACATGGCGCGCGCCACCTTTCCGGCCTTTGCTGCCCATCTGATTGCGCATGGACTTCCGGCAGAGACTCCGGCGATCTTGGCGGCCGGCGTGTCCACCCCTGCGGAGGCGCTGCACCGGGCGACGATCGGCAAGCTGGTCGATCTTTGCCGCGCGAATACGCGTTCGATAGCCCCAACGCTGATCCTCTACGGCGCGCTTGCGGAGGAAGTCTCGCGGCGCAGCAGGTAGATGTCCATGATCCAGCCCCGCCGTTCCCGTGTCTCGGCACGGGCCTCGACGATGCGCGGGCCGGCTTCTGACAGCGCCCCCTGGTCGAGGATTTCACCTTCCATGCCCAGATAGGCGCCCCACCAGATTGAAACCCCAGCCGGATCGAGCGTGGTGAACGAACATTCGCCGTCGAGCATGACCACAAGCGTATCGATGCCCTCGGGCCAGCCATGCTCGCGCAGGTGCCTGCCGGTGGTCACTAGGAACGGCTCTGCCAGGCGGTTGAGTGGGATGGCATGGGATGCGGCAAGCACCTGCAGCGACGTCAGGCCTGGCACGACCTTCAGCTCTAGCGGACAGGCCTTCCTGATCCGCTCGGCAACGCGCAGCGTGCTGTCGAACAAGGCCGGGTCACCCCAGACGAGCAGCACGATCTTCCGCGCTTCAGGATAAGGGGCCAGCGCATCAAGCCAGGCTTGCGCGATGGCATCATGCCAGAGTTTGACCCGCGTCTTGTAGTCGGGCACTGCGGGATCTCGCTTGGGCATGGCAAAGGACAGAACCCTGACGCCGTCATCCTCGACGCAACCGGCGACGATCCTGCGGCGCAGGTCCGCGAGCTCCTGCTTGCCTTCGCCCTTCTCGGGGATCAGCAGGAGGTCAGCCGCCCGGATCGCCTCGACCGCCTGCAGGGTCAGATGGTCCGGCTTGCCGGTCCCGATGCCGACGAGTGTCAGTTCCATGGCAAGGCTCCTCAGGGCTTCCGGCATGGCCTAGTGGGAAATGTCACTCGCTTGCAAGAGCAGGGTCGCGCAGCACGCCTTGGGAGGGCTGCAGAGCAGCCTTGACAGCCGGAGCGTGCCCGGCGCAGAACGGACGCGTCGTGGTGCCGCGAGAGCGGCTTAATGTGGGAACCGGGTGCGCCTCTTGCAGGCAAATCCCGGACTGCCCCCGCAACTGTAAGCGGTGAGCGACGGTCAATTTGCCACTGTGTCTTCGGGCATGGGAAGGCTGGCCGGAGCGATGATCCGCAAGTCAGGAGACCTGCCTCGACGATCACCCATCCGCGGCGCGGGGTGCGTCCGAGGAGCGGCAATTCCGCAGCGGTGACAATGAAACCGTCTGCGGGTGCATCCCCACAGGCAGATTGTCATGCGGCCCATCGGGCCAATCGGGGAGGGAACCATGCGGCTCTCGTCGCTATCCGTTCTGGCCATCGCTGCGGCGGTGCCAGCCATGTCCACCAATGCCCAGGATCCGGTCATCTTGGACGAAATCATCATCTCGAGCTCACGCCGATTGCGCGCCATCTTGCAAATGACGGTGTGATTGGCGGCGGCCAAGCCAGAAATACCACGGGATAGAATGTTCATGGGATCGATCATCCTTGTCACAGGTGGTGCCCGGTCAGGCAAGAGCGCGATCGCGGAGAGCCGGACACTCTCGCTTGGCAAGGCTGCGATCTATATTGCCACCGCGCAGCCCTTCGATTCAGAAATGGAAGATCGGATCGCCACCCATAAGGCGCGGCGAGGCGCGGCCTGGCGCACTCATGCGGAACCCCTGGATCTTTGCACTGCGCTGACGTTGACGGACGGGACTCCCCGTTTGGTCGACTGCCTGACCTTGTGGCTGTCGAACCTGATCCTGGCTGGGCGCGACTGGCGGGTCGAAGCTGCCCGACTGGTCGAGACGCTTGGCGCGCAGGCTGCGCCCGTAGTGCTGGTCACCAACGAAGTCGGCGCCGGAATTGTGCCCGAGAACCGGCTTGCCCGGATCTTCCGGGACGCTGCGGGGACCCTGAACCAGCAGGTCGCGCAGGTCGCAGACGAGGTCATCCTGGCCGTGTGCGGCCTCCCCATGAAAGTGAAATAATGCAGCTGGAAACGCTGGCCCAGATCGCCCGTCTCGCCGACACCCTGCCCGTCGCCGACGAAGGCACCCGCGCCGCCGCCGCGCGCCGCCAAGACAGCCTCACCAAGCCGCCCGGCTCGCTGGGCCGGCTTGAGGAGATCGCGCTGTTCATGGCTGCCTGGCAGGGAAATGACCGGCCAAGGATCGCCAAGGCGCAGGCGCTTGTCTTCGCCGGAAATCACGGGATCTGCGCTCAGGGGGTCAACCCCTTCCCGCAGGAGGTCACCGCGCAGATGGTGGCCAACTTCGAGGCAGGCGGTGCGGCGATCAACCAGCTTTGCCGGGTGAATGGCGCCGATCTGTCGGTGATCGCGCTGGACCTAGACCGTCCGACCGCCGACTTCACCGCCGGCCCGGCCATGACCGAGGCCGAGACGCTGGATGCCCTGAACCGTGGCGCGGCCGCCGTCGATCCGCAAGCCAACATCCTGACCCTGGGCGAGATGGGCATCGGCAACTCGACCATTTCTGCGGCGCTCTGTGCTGCGCTGTTCGGAGGCGAGGTCGCGGACTGGGTAGGCCGGGGCACTGGCTCGGACGACGACGGCGTCCGGCGCAAGATTGATGCGATCGCGCGCGGGCTTGCGCGCCATCCGGGCCTTGCCCCGATTGAAACCCTTGTGGCCCTTGGCGGCCGCGAGCAGGCGGCGATCTGCGGGGCGGTTCTTGCCGCACGCGCTGCCCGCATTCCGGTAATCCTGGATGGTTTCATCTGCACCGCCGCCGTTGCGCCCCTGTTCGCGGCGGACCGGCGGCTTCTCGATCATTGCCTGGTCGGCCATGTCTCGGTCGAGCCGGGACACAGGAAGCTGCTGTCGGCCATGGGCAGGACGGCCATCCTCGATTTCGACATGCGGCTTGGCGAGGGGTCGGGGGCGGTGCTGGCCCTTGGCATCGCGCGCTCGGCGCTGGCCTGCCACAATGGTATGGCCACGTTTGCCGACGCCGGGATCAGCGGCGCATGAGGCAGCGCCTTGCCGAGATGCAGCTAGCGGTCATCCTGCTGACGCGCGTGCCGTTCGGACGCCTGCGCGACCCCGTTCCTAGGCTGGACGCGGCGGCCTGGGCCTTTCCCCTGGCCGGTCTGCCGGTTGGTCTTATTGCAGCCGGGGTGATGGTGGCGGCTCTGGCGCTTGGGCTGTCCCCACCGGTCGCGGGCGGGCTTGCGCTTGCCGCCCAGGTCATCACGACTGGGGCGCTGCACGAGGACGGGTTCGCCGATCTCTGCGACGGCTTCTGGGGCGGCACCACGCGCGAGCGGCGGCTTGAGATCATGCGCGACAGCCGGATAGGCAGCTATGGGGCGGTCGGGCTGATCCTGTCGCTCGGGCTGCGTTGGCTGGGACTGGCGACGCTTGCCGAGCTTGAGACCATCGGTGCTCTGATCGCCGTTGCGATGGCCAGCCGCGTGGCGCCGGCCGCGCTTATGGCATGGCTGCCGGCCGCACGCCCGGACGGGCTTGGAGCGCAGGGCAAGGGCGTTGGTACTGCAAGCGTTATCCTGGCAACCCTGCTGGGGGGATTGCCGATGCTGCTCCTGCCGCAGGGCTGGACCGCGCTTGGCGTTGCGGCCTTTGCGGTAGCGGTGTTGGCTGTGATCGCTTGGAGGAAGCTCCGCGGACAGACCGGCGATGTGCTGGGGGCAGGCCAGCAGGTCGCCGAGGCGGCGATGCTGCTCACGCTCGGCGCCCATGCGTAAACAGGACAATGAAACTGACGGGAGAGCCGTGGGCAGTGTCTGAACTTCGCCATGCTGAGATGTTCCTGATCCGCCATGCTCCGGTGGCAGGGGCCGGGCGCCTTGCCGGCCGCCTTGACCTGCCGGCGGATCTGTCGAACCAAGCGGGCTTTTCGGCATTGGCGGCCTGCCTTCCGGAAGGCGCAATGCTGACCAGTTCGCCGGCCCGGCGCTGTCTGATGACCGCCGAGGCGTTGATGCCGGGACTGGCCGTGAGGACGAACGAAAGGTTGTGGGAGCAGGACTTCGGGGAATGGGAAGGCCTGGACCATACAGCAATCCCCGACCTTGGCACCCTGGCCCCCGAGGCTCTGGCCGATCACCGCCCCCCACAGGGCGAGAGCTTTCGGGACCTTTGCGCCCGGACAACCCCCGCCCTTCTGGATCTTGCCCGCGCAGGGGGCACACAGATCGTCATTGCCCATGCAGGCACCGTTCGGGCGGCGCTTGCCCTTGCCGTTGGGTCAGTTGCCGGCGCCCTGTCGTTCCATGTGGCGCCCCTGTCGCTGACCCGGTTCTACGTCGGACCGCACGGCCACTGGTCCGTTGCCGAGGTCAATTGGCAGCCATGAGGACCGTCAGCATCCGCGGCCATTTCGGCGAATATGTGCAGGGCAGGCTGGGGCCGAACGGCGCGCTCGGCTTGATCACGGTTCCCTGCTCGAGGACCGGACTGCGGGCGGAACTCCGCTACAGGGGCGGGCAGGAGGCCAATCCACTTTCCGGATTCCTGCGGGCCTTAGGGCTTGCCGGACAGGGAGAGGTGGTCGTCTCGACACTATCCCCTCCAGGGGCCGGCACAGGCATCTCGACCGCCCGGCTGATCGCGGCGGCCCTGCTTCATGGCTGGCAGGGGCCGGCAGGGCGCCTCATGGCGGCCTGCGTAGCTGAGGAAGGGGCTTCGGACCCGCTTGCTTTCACCCGTCCCGAACGTCTGCTCTGGGCCTCCCGCGAAGGTCGCATCCTGCAGCAACTGCCTGCACTACCTGCCCACGAGATCGTCGGTGGCTATTTTGGTCTGCCTTGTTCCACCGATCCCGCCGACGTGGATTTCCCGGATGTCTCGGATATCGTCTCGGATTGGCAGCGAGCCAGCAAGTTGAACGCCTTCGCCGAGCTAGCCTCTGAAAGCGCTCGGCGCTGCCTGAAGATGCGGGGACCGGCGGGCGATCCAACGGAAGGACTGGCCCGCCACCTTGGGGCGACGGGTTTCCTTATGGCGCATACCGGCTCGGCCCGCGGCCTGATCTTCCCGAAGGGAGAGGTTCCGCCTGATGCGGCCTCTGTGCTGGAGGCTGCCGGGGTTGTCGGCTTTCTGAAGTTCGGCAGCGATGATTGCTGATTTCCCCGCGATGATGCTGGTGGCGCTTGCCCTTGACCGGCTGATCGGCTGGCCGGACTGGCTTTATGCGCGGATTGGCCATCCGGTGACATGGGCAGGACATCTGATCGCCTCACTCGACGAAAGACTCAACCGGGCCGCCGCGCCCGGAAAGCCGATGGGGGTGCTGGTCCTTATTATCTGCATCGCCGCAGCCCTTTTGCCCTCTGCCGTTGCGCAAGCTTTGCTGCCCGCCAGTGTCCCGGGTATTCTCGTGAGTGGCTGCCTTGCCTGGCCCCTCGTCGCGATGCGCTCCCTGCAGGACCACGTCGCGGCGGTTGCAAAGCCGCTGGTTGCAGGGGAACTGCCTGCCGCACGGCACGCCGTGTCAATGATCGTCGGACGCAATCCCGATGCTCTGGATGAGGCTGGCGTCGCCCGCGCCGCGCTGGAAAGCCTGGCCGAGAACAGCTCGGACGGCATCGTCGCGCCGGTCTTCTGGGGCGCGGTGGCCGGGCTGCCGGGGATTGCCGTCTACAAGATAATCAACACGCTGGACTCCATGATCGGCCATCGCAATCCGCGCTATCTGCAGTTCGGCTGGGCTTCGGCCCGACTGGACGACCTGGTGAACCTGATCCCTGCACGGGCTACCGGCGTGCTGTTCGCGCTTGTCTGCGGCAACCCCCTGCGCGCAGGCCAAGTCATGCTGCGTGACGCAAGCCGGCACCGTTCGCCGAATGCCGGCTGGCCCGAGGGTGCCATGGCCGGAGCCTTGGGCGTGCGCCTATCCGGCCCCCGGATCTACGATGGCCATGTCGCCCCCGAGCCTTGGCTCAACGAGGGCGCGCCGGATCCCTCGCCGGCATCGGTGACCCAGGGGCTCGGGCTCTATAGGCGGGCCATGCTTCTGCTGGCAGCTGGCCTGATGGTCTGGTCGCTGCTTCCCATCATCACCGGAGCATCCTGATGCGCGACCATGGCGGAAACCTTGACGAAGCACAGGCGAGATGGGGGCAGGGGGACTGGGTCGACCTTTCCACCGGCATCAACCGCCAGCCCTACCCGGTGCCCCGGCTTTCCCCTGGGGCATGGACCAGCCTGCCCACGGCAAGCGCGACGGCCGCCCTGATGGAGGCCGCCGCCACGGCCTTCGGCACCGCCGCCCCGGGGCTCGCGATGGCAGGCGCGCAGGCGGCGATCCAGATGATCCCCTTGCTGGATAGACCCGGCCTCGCCCGCGTGCTCGCCCCGACCTATAACGAGCACGCGGCCTGCCTGCGGCAGGCGGGCTGGCATGTCGAGGAGGTGGCTCGGCTGGAAGAACTGTCCGGCGCCGATCTTGCGGTCGTCGTAAATCCCAACAACCCGGACGGACGGACCTGCCGCAAGGAGAGCCTCCTCAGCCTGTCGGTCGGAAGGCTGGTCGTTGATGAAAGCTTCGCGGATTCGGTCCCGGCAGAAAGCCTTGTTGCTAAAGCCTCCGACCGTCTGCTGGTTATGCGGTCTTTCGGCAAGTTCTGGGGGCTTGCCGGGCTGCGGCTTGGCTTTGTTTACGGGGGCGCAGATGTGATCCGGCGGATGTCCGCGCTCGCTGGCCCTTGGCCGGTCTCAGGTCCTGCGCTCGAAATCGGACGTATGGCGCTTGCTGACCGGGACTGGCGTGATAAGACTGTCAGGCGTCTTTCCGGTGAAGCCGAAAGGCTCGATCGCCTGGCTGCAAGCGCCGGTTGGATCCAAGCAGGCGGTACCCTTCTGTTCCGCCTTTATAACACCCCCAATGCGCAACAGGCGCAGGGTGCCCTCGCGTGCCATCACATCTGGACGCGCCGCTTTCCATATTCCGGAACATGGCTCCGCCTGGGGCTGCCGGGAAACGAAGGCGAATGGCAGCGGGTGACCGCAGCTCTGGGCACACCTGGTGCCGTTGACGCGCACCTGCCGTAGTGGTTGGCCAGGATGTCGTTCTGCTGCAAGATGGGACAGTAATCGGGCTGGTGTGATGTCCGGTATGGATCTCTCGACGACCTCGGAGTTTTTGGGAAATGAAAGGATATTCCATAAAACCCGTACTGCCCTGGAGCAGCACCCGGAAGACTGAGGATGCGGGCCGGAGAAGAGCGAGTTTGAGCTTAGGCTGTGTGGAAACTCTACGGTCAGCGCTGCATGCTTTGCGGTTAGGACGCACTGATCAGTTCCAGTGCCGTATCTCCGTCAATGATAAGTCCCCTAGCAATACCGCTTACCAAAAATCCACGCGCCGCGTTGATCTTGCTGCCCCCAGCTACCAGCGCGACGGTCGATATGTTGCGTAAATCTTCCAGCCCCAAGCCGATGGTCCGATGATTCAACGGATGGTCAACCGCTGCGCCAGCTGCGTTGAAGAACAAACCGTTTGTGTCTCCGACCGCTCCGCATTCACGGAGCTCGGAAAGTTCGTGTGCGGTGATCATGTTCTGACGTCGCAGCAAGGAGTCTTCACGCAGTTCGCCCAAAGAAATATAAGCCATTGTCGCGGCCTTGGCCAAACTTAGCGCGTGCTGCACGGATTGCTGCGAGACCAACACCTCGCGCGCTTCAATCGTATCAGCGATAAACGGCACTGGAAGGAAGTAGCCTTCGCCGCCTGATGTCTTGGCTAGCGAGTGAACGACCTCAAATGGGTTGTAGGCGGAATTTGCCGTCAGGGATCCCATCAGGCTGATGAACCTAGCCTTGGGGGCACTGACTCCGGCCATTTGCAGCGTCATCTGCTCCAGGGTGCGGCCCCATCCGGTGCCAATTATTGCTTGCGGGGTTTCCGACAGATGTCTGCGCAGGTGGGATGCGGCTGCTGAGCCCACAGCGCGAAAAGCGAATGGCGCCAGCACGGCCTCATCATGCTTTGCCTGCGTGTCAAAGCGCAGGGCAGGGGTGCAGATGCAGAACTCCAGCCCGTATTTCGTGCGTATCGCTTCTTCCACGGGCAGCAGGCCGACATTCGAGGGATTGATCGTGATGCTGACCAGACCCGCCTCGCGCGCATCGGAGAGAAGCTTGTTCACTCGCGCCCGTGTTGTTCCAAGGCGCTTGGCCGTCGCCTCCTGATTCAAACCCCCGACATAATAGAGCCAGGCGGCACGGGACATCATCACATCGTCTTCCTGCATTCCGGCTCCGTTCACCAGCATTCTGTCTCCCACTCTGATCCGTGTCGTGACAAATGTCACGGCTGTTGACAACTGTAATCCTCTGCTGCATGCTTCGTCTGTCGGAAGAGGACCGGCAAACCAGATTCCAGCACTGGAACCTTTCAGATAGCTGGCAAAGGGAGGAATTTGCAGATGAGGAACCGGATTTCCGGTATTGCGGTCGCATGTTCTGTCGCTGCGCTGTTGGGCGCGGCGGGAGCGGCAAGCGCACTCGAGATCGCGATGGTGCATTCCAATGCCGCCGCTCAGTCCGACCAGCGGACCAAGGCGGGCTTTGAGGCTTGGATCGAGGAGAATGGCAAGACCGATTGGAACGTCAGCTATCTCGATAGCGGCGGGTCCGGCGAGGCGACTGCCTCGAACATTCAGGATGCGGCCAGCCGCGGCGTCGATGCGATCGTGATGACCATGGCCGACCTGCGCGCCAGCCGCGCGGCCCTGGATGCAGCCAAGGCAGCCAACATCCCGGTCTTTGCCGCGGACTCCGGCTATGTGGAGGGCATCGTCGTGGACGTCACGACGAACAACTGGGCAATGTCCTCGGATGTGTCGGTCTATCTGCTCGACCAGATGGGCGGGGAAGGCAATCTCGTCTTCTTCCGCATGGCCGAGCACCACGGGACGCGCAAACGCGGAGACGTCATGGCCTCGGTGTTGAAAGAGTATCCGGGCGTAAAGGTGCTGGCCGAGCACAACATCGACTACAATGCCTTCTTCGAGGACACCTCGCGCACGATGGAGGATTACGCGGCCCGCTTCGGTGCGGATATCGACGCGGTCTGGGCGCCTTGGGATGAACCGGCGCAAGCGGTGGTGAACGTGCTGAACGCGCAGGGTCTGACCGACGTCAAGGTTATCGGCATTGACGGTCATCCGCAGGCTGTGGCCGAAGTTTGCAAGCCCGAAAGCCAAATGATCGCCACCGTGGGTCAGCCTTTTGAGAAGATGGGCGGCCAGATCGCAGAATGGATCCAGGCTATCGTCGTCGACGGCAAGCCTGCCGCCGAGGTGATCCCCACGAAGACCGTCTACATGGACGCGCCGCTGATCACCAAGCAGAACTGCCAGGAGTTTCTGCAGTAACCATCATGAACCGGGGCCGATCCCTGCGCAGGCAGCCTGCCGCTGCGTGACGGATGGGTTTGCCTGATCGGCCCCGGCTTCTCAATGTGAAGGGCAGAACCATGGACGTCCACTTGGCAGACATCGTGATGCAGTTCCCCGGCACTCGTGCGCTGGATGGCGTAAGCGTCACCTTTCGAAACAATGAGGTCCATGGCCTGATTGGTGAAAACGGCGCCGGCAAATCGACGCTGGTCAACATTCTAGGCGGAAGCCTGCAGCCCAGTCAGGGACAGGTCATGATCGGGGACAAGGCGGTTCGCTTGTCGTCTCCCCATGACGCCCTGTTGCAGGGAATTGCCCATGTCAGCCAGGAAGGCAGCCTTGTTCCCGGCCTGAATGGTGCCGAGAACATCCTGCTTGGTCATGAGCCGAAGCTGGCAGGCATCGTTATCCGCAAGGGAGCGCTGCAGCGCCATGCAGCCGAACTGGTGTCGCAATGGTTTCCCAAGGTTTCGATCGATCTGAATCGGCCGGTTGCGGAACTGCCGATGGCAGACCGCAAGGTGATCGAGATCGTCCGCGCCCTGCGCGGCAGCCCCAGGATCGTCATCCTTGATGAGCCGACGGCAACATTGCCCGCGCGCGAAAAGGAACAGCTATGGCAGATCATCCGGTCCCTGCCGCCGCAGGGCGTAGGGGTCGTGCTGATCAGCCACTTCCTGTCCGAGATCAAGGCGCTGTCTGACCGCATCACCGTGTTGCGCGACGGCCGCCATATCTGTTCCGAACCTGCCGAGGCCCTGTCCGAAGACCAACTGGTCGAACTGATGTTGCGCCGCACGGGTGGGGCGCAACTGCGGGGGGCCGCTGCATCCACCACACAGGCTGATGCGCCCCTGGTCCTGGATGTGCGCGACTGGCATGTCGGGGCTGTCCATGTCCCGCACTTTAGCCTGAGGGCTGGCGAGATCGTGGGCCTGATTGGTCTGACAGGCGCCGGGCATTTCGGCTTTGCCCGATCGCTGCACAATCCCGCCGGCGCTCGCTGCCAGACACTGACAATCGCTGGCAAGCCAACTGAATTGGGCCCGCCCCGGAAGATGCAGGACGCTGGCATTGCCCTGGTGCCGGATCACCGCATGGAATACGCGCTGATCGGCGAATGGACGCTGCGCGAGAACCTGTCGATGGTTCATCCCAACCACGGCACCATCGCGGGCGGCATTCTGTCACCCCGGCGCGAGGAGACCGAGGCTCGCCGCGTCATGAAACTGATGAACGTCAAGGCACATTCCTCGCGCCAACTGCTGCGCGAGCTGTCGGGCGGCAACAAACAGAAGATCTCGATCGGGAAGTGGCTTTACGGTGCGTCCGACCGCTATCGCGTGATGATCTTCATCGAGCCGACCGAGGGCGTGGATATCGGCGCCAAGGCCGAGATCTATGCCGAGATGCGCAGGCTGGCCGGGCAGGGCGTGGGTATCATCATTGCCTCGTCTGACCTTCTGGAAATCGAATCCGTCGCGCATCGCGTCATCCCCTTCGTCCGACAAGGTCCTGGGCCGGAAATCCACGCCGCCGACTTTTCGGAAAGCACCTTTATCACCGCCATCTCAGGAGCCGCAGCATGAGCGATACCGCCTCTGGCGCCGCTGCCCCCGCCCGCCACGACATGGTGTTGGGCATCGTCCGCAAGGATCACGTCCAGCGCTACAGTACCCTTGTCGTGCTGGTGCTGATGTTCATCGTCTTCAGCCTGACCGTAGACCGTTTCCTGACCTCTCAGAACCTGTTGAACATCGCTCAGCAGATCTCGATGCTGACCATCGTGGGCGCGGGTCTCACCTTCGGCTTCGCCGCCCGCGAGATGGATCTGTCGGTCGGGTTCACCGTCGGCCTGGCAGGCGTGCTCGTGCCCCTGCTGCTGGTCGCGGGCACGCCCCTGCCCCTGGCACTGCTGGCGGGACTTGGCGCGGGTCTGGCTGTCGGGCTGATGAACGCCTTCTTTGTCACGATCGTCGGCATTCCTTCACTGATCGCAACTCTTGCGTCAGGGTCGATCCTCTTCGGCATCAACTTTCTAATGACAGGCGGTCGCGCGATCTATGGGGGTCTGCCGCCGGCCTATCTGTGGCTGGGACAGGGCAGGATCCTGGGTATCCCGGTTCTGGCCTTCTTCATGCTGGGCGCGGTCGCCCTAGCCTGGTTCGTGATGGAGCGGACGGTCTTCGGCCGCTACGTCTACGCCGTTGGTGGCAACCAGAAGGCGGCCGAACTGTCCGGCGTTCAGGTGCGCCGTTATCGCGCCGCGTCGCTGGTCGTTTGCTCGCTGTTCGCGGTGATCGCGGGCACCCTGCTGGCTGCGCGGCTCGGCTCGGGGCAACCTAACGCGGGCGAACGTTACCTGCTGGACGGCCTTGCCACGGTTTTCATCGGCATGACGATGCTGCGCCCCGGAACGGCGACTGTTCTTGGGACCTTCTTCGGCGCGCTGTTCATCGGCATCATCAACAACGGCCTGAACCTGATGGGCATGGATACCTACATCCAGTCCATCGTGAAGGGCGCGATCATTCTTGTGGCCGTCGCGATCGTGTCGCGCAGCACAAAGCTCAATCTTCTCTAATTGACGGAGTATGGGATGACCAAGCCCGAGGCCATTCACGCTGCACCTGCCAGGCCCAACACGGACCTGCCGCAGCTTTATCGCACCATGCGCCGCATCCGCACCTTCGAGGAACGCGTGGGCGAGCTGTTCGTCCGCGGCCAGTCCGCAGGATCGATGCTGCATCTCTCCATCGGAGAGGAAAGCGCGGCGGCCGGGTTCTGCGCCCACATGCAGGATGGCGACACCTTCACCACTCACCATCGCGGCCATGGTATTTTCCTGGCACGCGGCGCCGATCCCAACCGCATGATGGCCGAGATCGGCGGCAAGGAAGCAGGCTATTGCCACGGCAAGGGCGGCTCGATGCACATCGCCGACATGGGGCTGGGGCACTTGGGCGCCAATGCCATCGTCGGCGGCGGCATCCCCGCAATCATCGGCGCGGGCTTGGCCGCACGGCACCACGGGACCGGCAAGATCTCAGTTGCATTCTTTGGGGACGGGGCAACGGGGCAGGGCATCCTTTACGAAAGCATGAACATGGCCGCGCTCTGGCGGCTGCCCTGCGTCTTCGTCTGCATCAACAACCAGTATGGCATGGGCACGCGGATCGACCAGGCGACTGCGAATGCCGTGCTGCATGAGCGTGCCCATGCCTTTGGGCTGGTGGCCGAGACCGTGGACGGGCTGGATGTAGAGGCTGTGGCCGAGGCGGCTGAGCGTCTGGTTGCTGGTGCGCGCGAAGGCAGGCCAGCTTTTCTGGTTGTCGATTGTTATCGCTTCTACGGCCATGCGCGGAAGGACAAGTCCCCCTACCGCGATGCGACTGAGGAGGAAACGGGCCGCCAGAAGGACCCGGTAGCCTTTGCCCGTGCGGCCCTCTTGGAGCGCGGTTTGGC
The DNA here is from genome assembly GCF_014656455.1 of Paracoccus aerius. Classification (GTDB taxonomy): domain Bacteria; phylum Pseudomonadota; class Alphaproteobacteria; order Rhodobacterales; family Rhodobacteraceae; genus Paracoccus; species Paracoccus aerius. The sequence goes on along the minus strand of NZ_BNCL01000019.1, from coordinate 7,045 downwards.
CGATGCTGCCGAACTGGATGCGCTGGATGCCCAGATTGACGCCGAGATGGACGCCACCATCGACTTCACCGTCGCGCAGACCGAACCGCCGCTATCGACGATGTTCCGCGATGTCTATGCGCCCGAGGAGCCCGAGCCCGAGCCGGTCCGGGTCCGCATCGACCGCATCCTGGCCCGCGCCTGAAAGGTAAGAGAAAATGGCACTTCAGGAACTGACCTACCGCGACGCCCTGCGTCAGGCGCTGATCGACTCCATGCGCGAGAACCCCGACGTGATCATCATGGGCGAAGAGGTCGGGCGCTACGGCGGCGCCTATGCCGTCACCAAGGAGCTGATCAAGGAATTCGGTGCCGAACGCGTCATTGACACGCCGATTTCAGAACCCGCGATCATCGGCGCGGCGGTTGGCGCTGCGATGGCGGGACTGCGTCCGGTGGCCGAGCTGATGTATGTCGATTTCATCGGCATGACGATGGACCAACTAGGCAATCAGGCCGCCAAGATCCGGTACATGTTCGGCGGCCAGATCGGCGTGCCGATGGTCCTGCGCACCCAAGGCGGCACCGGCCGCTCGGCGGGTGCCCAGCACAGCCAGAGCCTTGAAGCTTACGTCATGCACACCCCCGGCCTGCGGCTGGCAATGCCCGCCACGGTCTCAGACGCTTATCACCTGCTGCGCATGGCGCTGACCAAGCCCGATCCGGTCGTCTTCATCGAGCACAAGGCACTCTACACGATGAAGGAGACGGTCGATCTCGACGCCGAGCCTCTGGCCTGGGGCAAGTCGGCCGTCCGACGCGAGGGCAAGGATCTGGTCATCGTCACTTATTCGCGGCAGCTGCATTATGTCATGGAGGCGGCGAAGAAACTCTCGGCGGACGGGATCGAGGCGACAGTCATCGATCTGCGCACCCTGAACCCGCTGGATTTTGACACGATCCGCGAGCATGTCGAACGTGCAGGCCGCGCCATGGTGGTCAGCGAAAGTGTCATGACCGCCGGCGTTGCGGCCGAGCTTTCGGCGCGCATTACCGAGGAGTGCTTTGACTATCTCGAAGACCCGGTGGTCCGCGTTGCTGGCGAGGATATCCCGATCTCGGTCTCGACCGCGCTGGAAACCGGCTCGGTGCCCGGACCACAACTGATCCTCGAGACAGCCCGCAAGCTACTAGGCGCAAGGGTGGCGGCATGAACAGCCTGACCCTGACCATGCCGCGCCTCGGCGAGACCATGGACGAGGGCGTGATCGTCGGCTGGATGGTCGCGCCGGGCGAGGCGTTCAAGCGCGGCCAGCCGATCCTGGAGCTGGAGACCGACAAGACCGTGGTCGAGTTTCCTGCTCTGGGCGATGGGATGCTGGAAGAAACCTTTGCTAGCCCCGGTGACAGGATCGAGGTCGGTAAGCCGATTGCCCGCGCCAAAGTCTTCAGTGAGGCAGACTGGGCCGACGAGAATGCGGCGCCCGCCGAGGCAACCGTCGCCGAAGAGGCTACGCCGGTGTCGATCCTGCGAATGCCCAAGCTGGGCGAGACCATGGACGAAGGCGTGATCTCGAGCTGGCTGGTGGCTGAGGGCGCGGCATATGCCCGTGGCGACGCGATCCTTGAGGTCGAAACCGACAAGACCGTGGCCGAGGTGCCTGCACTCTACGAGGGACGCTTGCTGCGTATCTTGGCGCAGCCCGGTGAAAAGCTGCCGGTCGGGGCACCTATCGCCGAAGTCGAGGGCCGCGTCGAGGAGGTTGCCGGCGAGGCTGCTGTGGAAACCGCCCATGCAACGGTGCCGGTTCCGGCAATTCCTCGTCCTGGCGCAAGTTCGGACCGCCTGCGGGCAACGCCGCTGGCTCGGAGACTAGCCCGGCAGAATGGCATTGCCTTGGACCAGATCACCGGCACCGGGCGGCGGGGCCGTATCGAGCGTGCCGATGTCCAACGTCTGTCGGGGGGTGCTGCTCCTGCCGCAGGCGATCTGCAATGGCTGCAGACCCCGGTGGGCCGAGTGGCCTATACCATTACGGGCACCGGCGGTCGGGTGCATCTGCTGGTCCACGGCTTTGCGGGGGATGGCAGTGCTTGGGCGCAACTCTCGGCCGCCATCGCGCGGGCAGGCCATACCGCTGTGGCGCTGGATCTGCCCGGCCATGGCGCGACCGAGGCTGAAGGGCCGCACTTGGCTGCCCTGGCTGATGCCGTGACACGGCTGGCTGAGACCTTGCCCGCCGGCGCGACGCTGGTTGGCCATAGCCTCGGAGCGGCGGCTGCGGTGGCGGCGGCTTCCCGGCTCGGCTCTCGCGTTGCGCGGCTGGTCCTGCTGACACCCGCAGGCTGCGGCCCCCGCATTGGAGCGGATTTCGTTCATGGCATGGCGCAAGCCGACAGTTCCGGAGAGGTCGCGCATCTGCTGCGCCTTCTGGGACCGAAGGGCGGCGCGCTGTCCGATGCAGCGTTGCGCCAGATGGCAGGGGAGATGGCACGGAGACGGCTCAAGGACTTGGCCGCGCAGCTTGCGACTCCGGACGGCCGCCAGCGCATCGATATCCTGCGGCCCTTGGCGCAACTGGATCTGCCGGTCTCGGCGGTGTTCGGGACCGACGACCGGATTGTCGCGGCGACCGACGCACTGAACCTGCCCTTGAACGTCGCCGCACATTTCCTGCCCACAGGCCATATGCCGCAATGGGACGCCCCGCGCGAGCTGGCCGACTTCATCCTGAACGGAGGCAAACATGGCTGATACCCCTGCCGATCTTGCCGCGGCCAAGGCCCGGCTTGGCGCATTCGCGAAATCCGCGCCCGCACTAATGCAGGGCTTTGCCGCAATCAGCCGTCAAGCGACCCAAGCGGGCGGCTTCAGTGCCGCGCAGAAGGAACTAGTGGCCGTCGCCATCTCGGTCGCCAAGGGCTGCGAGGATTGCATCCTGTATCACCTCGACGCGGCCAGGCGCCACGGTGCGACCGAAAGTGATCTGATCGAGGCCCTGGAAGTCGCGGTGGAAATGGGCGGCGGCCCGGCGATCATGTATTCCGGCAAGGCATTGGAGGCCTTTCGCAAGCTGGCCTGAGGACCGGCGCGAGGCGAACGGGAGGAGAGAATGGCCTATTATCTGACCGCCGACGGCGGCACCGAAAGTTTGCGCGCGCGCGTCTATGACCTGTCGGGTAAATGCCTTGGACAGAAGGCGGTCAGCTATGAAACCCGCTTCGCCTCTGGCGCCCGTGCGGAACAAGCGCCCGAGGACTGGTGGAATGCGCTTGTCGCAGCAACGGTAGGGGCGGTCGGAGACGCCGGGATCGACGCGTCCCAGATCGAGGCCATGTGCTTCGCAACCACCTGCTGCACCGTTGTCGCGCTGGACCAGGACGGCAATCCGCTGCGCCCGGCACTAATGTGGATGGATGTCCGCGCCAATGCGGAGGCCGATGCAGTTTTAGCCACTGGTGATCCGGCGCTGGCAATCAATGGGTCGGGGCAGGGGCCCGTTTCGGCCGAGTGGATGATCCCGAAGGCATTGTGGCTGAAGCGCAACGAGCCGCATGTCTATGATGCGGCCCATACCATTTGCGAATACCAGGACTTTCTGACCCTCCGCCTGACAGGGGAACGCTGCGCGAGCCTGAACAACACGGGCCTGCGCTGGCATTATTCCAGCCGCAACGGCGGATGGGCGCGCGGTATTCTGGCCGCACTGGGGATCGAGGATCTGGCCGAGAAGTGGCCAGACCGCGTGGTGCCCCCTGGTGACGTCGTCGGCACCCTCACCCCCCGGGCGGCCGAGGCCCTTGGACTGCGGCCAGAGGTCAAGGTCGTGCAGGGCGGGGCCGACGCGCTGATCGGCATGATTGGATTGGGTGTGGCCAAGCCCGGCCAGCTTGCCCTGATCACCGGCTCTTCGCATCTGCAGTTTGGCGTGACCGAGGCGCCGTTGCATGCTCCGGGCGTATGGGGCGCCTATCCCGATATCGTCTATCCTGACCGCTGGATCGTTGAAGGCGGGCAGACCTCGACCGGTTCGATCATCAACTGGTTGCGGCGCTTCTGCGGCGGCAATCTGGATCTAGCCGTGTTGAACCGGAAGGCCGAGGCGCTGGAACCCGGTTCCGACGGGCTGATTGTGCAGGATCATTTTCAGGGTAATCGGACGCCCTATACCGACCCCCTGAGCCGCGGCGCCATTGTCGGTCTGACGCTGGCGCATGAGCCGCATCATGTGTTTCGCGCCATCATGGAAGGGATTGGCTTTGGCACTCGCGCGATCCTGGATGCATTTCAGGCCGGCGGCTATGCCTCGACCGAGATCACGGTTGGCGGAGGGGCGACCGCATCGCCTCTGTGGATGCAGATCCACGCCGATACCGCCGGTTTGCCGGTGCGCATTCCCGCATCAGCTGATGCTCCCTCGACGGGCTCGGCGGTGCTGGCGGCGCATGGCGCCGGCCGATTTTCCGACATCGACGATGGCATTGCCGCCATGGTTCGTCCCGGCACCAGCATCGATCCCCGTCCACGCGAGACTGCGATGTATCAGGACATCTACCAGCGCTACCTGGCGCTCTATCCTGCCTTGAAGGGAGCCCTGGCATGATCCGTGAATACGACCTGACTAGACGGCTGGCGGTCGTCACTGGTGGGGCTGCGGGCATTGGTCGCGCTATCTCGGAGGTTCTCGCCGAGGCGGGCGCCACTGTCGTCGTGGTGGACCGGGACGAGGCCGCCGCCATGTCGCTGGCTGAGCGGTTGGAGGGCCAAGCGCTGCCGTTGGACGTAACTGACGCTGAGGCGGCCGAAGCTGCTGCGGCGGATCTGGTCGCCCGACACGGTGCGCCCGATATCCTGGTCAACAACGCCGGCATTGTAATGAACGCTCCTTCGCTGGAGGTCGACCTGGCCGACTGGCGCCGCGTGCTGGACGTGAACCTGCACGGGGTCTTTCATACCTCTCGGGCCTTTGGCCGCCACATGGTCGCAGCGGGCAAGGGTGCGGTCGTCAACATCAGCTCAATCTGCGGCGAAGTGACTGTCCATCCCCAGCCTCAAGCTGCCTATAACGCGGCAAAGGCCGGGGTGAACCTGCTGACAAAATCGCTGGCGGTGGAGTGGGCAGGAAAGGTCCGCGTCAATGCGGTTGCACCTGGCTATACGGCAACGGAACTGACCCTGCTGGGCCGGTCTAAGCCCGAATGGTTCAACACTTGGATCACCGGCACGCCGATGGGAAGACTGGCCGAGCCGCGCGAGATCGCGCTCGCCGTGGCATTCCTCGCCTCCGATGCGGCGTCCTATGTGACCGGCATCGTGCTGACAGTGGACGGCGGCTATACGGCAATCTGAAAGGACTTGAAGATGACTGCAAACGGAAAGATCGCTTTGGTGACGGGCGCTAGCCGCGGCATCGGCAGGGCCATCGCCTTGGGACTGGCGCAGCGGGGCTTTGACCTCGCGCTGAACGACATCGCGGCCCAGGCCGAGGCGCTGGAAGCCACTGCAGATGAGGCGCGCGCACTTGGCCGACGGGTCGAGGAGCTGCACGCAGACGTCTCGGACAAGACGCAGGTGCAGGCGATGGTCGAGACCGCAGTGGAACGGCTAGGCACGGTCCACGCGGTCGTCAACAACGCGGGCATCTTGCGTGCCTCGGATGTAGAACATTGCCCCGAGGACTACTGGGACAGCGTGATGGACGTGAACGCCAAGGGCACCTTCCTGGTGGTGCAGGCGCTATTGCCGGTCATGAAGGCGCAGGGCTATGGCCGGATCTGCAATATCTCGTCGATTGGCGGCAAGCATGGCGCGCCCGAGCAAGCGCATTACTCGGCCTCGAAAGCTGCCGTCATGGGCTTTACCCGTGTCCTGGCGCAAGAGGTTGGACCTTTCGGTATCACGGCGAATTGCATCTGTCCCGGCATTATCCTGACCGACATGGGTCGTGTAAACCTGGACGATCCCGAGGTGCGCGGCGCGTGGCAGGCAAAGACCGCGATGGCGCGGATCGGCGACCCCGACGATGTTGTTGGTCCGGTCGCGTTCTTCTGCTCGGATGACAGCGCCTTTGTAACCGGGCAGACGTTGAACGTGGATGGCGGGATTGTACTAAGCTGACGCTGTTCTGTTTGCGGAGCCAGATCGATGCTCAGACCGTTTGCCGCTCAGTATATAAGCGGCAGAGGGGGATACTCTCTCTGCTTCAATGCAATAACTTGGCGGGTGTTCCGGGGAGAAAGACGATGCAGACCTATGTTGCGACGTTGCGAAGCGCCATTCGCTTCGATGATGTCCATCGGTTGCACGGCCCGCGGAACGCTGCAGATTATTCTCCGGCCATTCCATAAAACCCGTTGATAGCCATCGATGCCGATTGGCAATTATCTGGGGTTGCGCGGGACGGGCCCGAATGGACCCGTTATCTACTTCGGCTGATATGGCTTGCCCCTTCTGCATGCGGGAGCAAGCCATGTTCGTTGTCGGCAGCAATTAAGAGTTGACGGTGTCCTTCAGAGCCTTGGCTACCGTGAACTTTACCACGCGATCGGCAGGCTTTGTCATGGCCTCGCCTGTGGACGGATTGCGGACCTGTCGTTCGGGACGATCGCGGCAGGCTAGCTTGCCCAAGCCAGGAAGGGTGAGGGCGCCGCCTTCGGCCACGATCGAGGTCGCAACTTCGGAAAGCGCATCAAGGACAGAAGAGACATCCTTTTTCTCAATGCCAGACTTCTCGGCTAGGATAGCAAGCAGCTCAGTCTTCGTCATCGGCTTCATCGTTCTGTCCTTGTCATGTGAATATTTGGGATAGGGGTAGCCAGTGCCGGCTGGTTTTGCCACCTGAATGCGATTGGGCCAAGTTCGGGAGGGGACCCGTGGGATATGCTTATTGCAAGACGAGATTGAGGCGTCGGCAAGCGCCGACCGTTGCAGGTGCAAGTGCGGCACAATCTGCCGGCAAACGGCGTCCCGGCCCCTGCTGCGAGCGGCGCCTGTAACGAGGCTCAAAGCCAGAGCACCTGATGGGAGAGGAAGGGCAGGGCCGTGCGGATCGCCACCTACAACATC
>NZ_BNCL01000018.1 GCF_014656455.1 Paracoccus aerius | reverse complement strand
ACGAAGTTGCAGATTGCCTGGACACGCGCCCAGCCGGGCTTGGTGCCGGCAAAGAGATCCCAGGCCTGTTGCGACAGCATGTCAGCTTCGCAATAGCGGCTGGCCGTCAGAAAGGGGAGCGTTTCCGGCGGCAGGTGCGCCACCTCGTGCTGGCGGGCGTTCCAGTCGAAGACGTCCGGCTCTCCGTCGATCTCGATGACATCATCGGACCAGAGCCTTGTCTGTCCGCGTGGTGCCACCAGCCGAGCCCGCCGGTTGCCGAAAGGGTCCAGAAACTCCTCAACCGGCACCGACGGCTCCGTCATGATCTTGTTGGCGCCCAGGATGCGACCTGCAACGGAAGGGTGGGGCGAGAGGGCAAGGATCAGGGGAAGAGGTCCTGGCGTGCTTATGACGATCTCGAAACCAAAGCGGACAAGCATGAGAGCCTCCTTGCAAGGGGCAGGTTTGATCGGAAGGCCGCCTTTTCGGCGGAACGACGCTGTGGCGTGGCGCCTAGAAGAACCCCCGCTGCCCGCGCAGGACCATCTGCCGACCAAATGCTGTTCGGCATTTACCTCTCCTCATGACCACTGGTCTTAAAGAGCCTTCAAGGAGTAGACGGCCAAGGAGCCACAAGACAATACAGATGCCGGGGCAGGGGACAAGCAAGAGGGGGTGAGGCAACATGCCCTGCGACTGTTGAATTCGCAGACGCACGCGCAAACCCAGTCGGGTTTTGCGTTTCCCGCAGAAAACGGCAAGGTTTCCCCCACCGTCGCCTTTATCCATTCAAACGTCAGCTGGGAGCAATTCGGCCTAGTGGGGGTCTGTGCTGTCAAGGCGCGCCGTTTTTCAGCATGGCGTTTGCTAAGGCGGTGATAACCGGCTTATGCGGCTTGTGCGCAGGCCTTCTTCTTTCGCGGCCGCTTGGCCGCTGGTTGTTCACGAGGGGCCGCCGCCGCCTCGGCATCCCGCGCCAGTCTAAGTGTTCGCAATCGCTTGCTGTTGGCGTCTCGCTGGCTGATCTCACTCGAGATTATCTCTCTCGCCGCGTTGTTCGTTCGATCCCACAGAGCCTGTGACGCCGTGACCTTGAACAGCGCTTCAGCTTTTTTCGATGCCATTGTTTCGCTCCTCGATGAGATACCCGGCTCTGGAAGGGCCGGGCATTGGGAGTCTGGGATCAGGCCAGTATAAGGTTCGAGGCGGAGTCACGGCCATCGCGACCGCGTTCCACATCAAAGGTCACTGCCTGACCATCAGCCACCTGATGGATGCCAGCGCGTTCCAGCGCCGAGACGTGAAGGAAAATGTCCTTCGTGCCGTGTTCGGGCTGAATGAAGCCGAAGCCTTTAGTTGCGTTGAACCACTTCACGGTGCCATTGGCCATCGTGAGATCTCCTCATTGGTGCCACCCGCTGAATGCGATGGCCTGGCTTGGCGTCATCAAAGAACGACTGAAGCCAGAAGGAGACAGAAGTCGAAGGAACAGCGTTGCCATAAACAGGTGGGCATCGTGTCGCCCCATTACAAGGGCGGCGCGATGGTGTCCCGAGGCGTGGCGTCGCTGGCAGGGGTCATCATTGCCCGACGTTATTCCTTTAACCGCCCCGGATGGCGTTTAGCGCAGCGGAAAGAAGACTGCTCGCGCATTCGCCAATTGTGGATGCCGGAGACGTGTCTATCTATTCTGATTTCGGCGACCTACTCTGCGAAAATCCGTCGCGCATCGACGGCCAATAAGGAACTGACCGATGGCCAAAGGCATGAACAAGCGAAAACGTGACGAGAAAAAGCCCAAGAAGGAAAAGCCCAAGGTCATCGCCGCGGCACCTAGCACCAAGGGAACAGTGGTAGGTCTTGCTGTGAAGCCAAGCAGATGACGGTTGATGCCGTGCCGCCAGAGGCCGGGCCGGCGAAGCATGACCGCGAGATGGTGATCATGCAGGCGATCCTGAAGAACTGCGCCGCCCTCGGGGTTGCGCCCGAGGAGGCAAAACGCATCGCCATCCGCTCAGTCATGAACCTGCGTCGAACCCAGAGCGTCAGATAAGCTGCAGACGCTCAGTCCTTGTCCGGAGCACCGTGGAAAAGTTCAGCCGCGCGCTCCGAATCCGGTACTGTGGGCGCTTCCAAGCAAGGGGGTGGGGGCGAGAGGCTTCGGGTTTGTAGCTTGCAAATACCGCGCATCAAGTCAGCCCGTGTTCCATAACACCCGTTCCCTCCCGGCCTGCTGTAGGCGCAGAGTAGAATTGTCGCGAACTGGCAAAGTTGATTTGTCGCCCTTGCCCTGCTGCCGGAGCCTTGCGCGCAGGATGTGACACTAGGGCAGCGGCATGGACTTCCAGTGCCGCGCCCCGCCGGGATCGGTCAGGTCCGGCGCGCTGCGATAGGGACGGGCGCAAAAGGTGCGGCGGCTGGCGGGCAGGGGCATCCTACTGCAGATCCTCTGGCAGCAGAGCCTCTGGGAAGTTCTGGTAGCTCACGGGTCGCAGGAAGCGGCGGATCGAGAGGGTGCCGACCGAGGTCGCGCCGAAGTTTGTCGATGCCGGATAGGGTCCGCCATGGACCATGCTGTCCACCACCTCGACACCGGTCGGAAAGCCGTTGACCAGCACCCGCCCCGCCTTGCGCTGCAGCACCGGGCGCAGCTTTTGCGCGGCCTCCAGGTCGGCAGGATCCATGTGGATGGTGGCCGTCAACTGGCCCTCGAAGCCGCCGGCCAGGCGGACCATCTCGTCGGTGTCGCGCACGCGAACCACTAGGCCAAGGGGACCGAAGACCTCCTCGCCCAGGGCATGGTCCTGAAGGTAGGCCTCGGCGGTGGTCTCATAAAGGTTCGGGCTGGCCTGCCGGTCGTGGCTGTCGGTCGAGACGACCGGCGTGACCGAGTTGCGGGCCTCGAAGCGTTCTTTCCCCTCGCGGTAGGCCCGGGCGATGCCATCGGTCAGCATGGTCTGCGGACCCACCGCCTCAAGCCCCGCCTTGGCCGCAGTGACAAAGCGATCGGCGTCCGCGCCGTCGATGACAACCGCAATGCCGGGATTGGTGCAGAACTGGCCCGCGCCCATGGTCAGGCTGCCCGCCCAGCCTTTGCCCAGATCCTCGGCCCGGGCGCAGGTGGCCCCGGGCAGCAGGAACATCGGGTTGACCGAACCAAGCTCGCCGAAGAAGGGGATCGGCTCGGGACGCGCGGCGCAAAGGTCGAAAAGCGCCCGTCCTCCGGCGAGGCTGCCGGTGAAGCCCACGGCCTTGATCAGCGGGTGCTGGACCAATGCCGTGCCCACCTCGCGGCGGCCGCCCTGGATCAGGCTGTAGACGCCGGGATGGATGCCGCAGGTCTTGATGGCCGCATGGACGGCCTCGGCCACGATTTCGCCGGTGCCGGGATGGGCGCTGTGGCCCTTGACCACCACCGGGCAGCCTGCGGCCAGTGCGGCAGCGGTGTCGCCGCCTGCCGTGGAAAAGGCCAGCGGAAAGTTCGAGGCGCCGAAGACCGCGACCGGGCCGATGGGCCGCTGCACCATGCGGATGTCGGGACGCGGCGCCGGTTGGCGATCTGGCATGGCGGGGTCGTGGCGGCGGTCCAGGAACTCGCCCTTGCGGATATGTTCCGCAAACAGGCGCAACTGGCCTGTCGTCCGGCCTCGCTCGCCGTTGAGCCGCGCCTCGGGCAGGCCGGTTTCCCGGGTGCCGATTTCCGTGATGGCCTCGGCGCGCGCCTCGATCTCGTCGGCGATGGCGTCGAGGAAGGCCGCGCGCGTTTCGCGGCTGGCCTCGCCATAGGACCAGAACGCCTCCTCGGCGGCCTCACAGGCGCGGTTAACCAGTTCCACCGTGCCCATGCTGAACTCGTGGACGGGACCAAAGGCGGGCTCGTTCGGGAAGCGCGTCTCGGTCCCGACCCAGTCACCGGCGATCAGGTGCTTGCCGTGAGGGGTGAAGGTCATCAGGTGTTCCTTTTTGAATAGGGATCAGGCCGGATCGTTGTCCGAACCTTCGAACATGCGGTGGCGGGCGTTCTGGATATGGCGCGCCATAGCCTGGGATGCCGCTGCAGCATCGCGTTTGAGGATTGCATCCAATATCTGGGCATGTTCGCGCTGGACCTGCATCGACCGCGCCGCAGGGCGCAGTAGCGACAAGTTGCGCGACAGGTTCATCCCGAAGCGGATGTTGGCGTCTAGGGACTGCTGGACCGAGATATAGTAACTGTTGCGAGTGGCCCGGGCGACTGCATTGTGAAACCGGGCATCGGCTTCGACCGCGAGCTGACCGCCGATCAGGGCTTTTTCCAGATCGGCAGCGGCCGCCTTAAGCTCTGCCATTTCTTCTTCTTGCCAGGCAGTTGCGGCAAGCCCCGCTGCCCCTGCTTCGAAACCGATGCGGAAATCGTAGCAGCGCTGGATGTCGCTAACCGACCCTATCTCGACGAAGCGGAAGACATTCGCGTCGGGCTTGCGGGTGACATAGCTGCCCGAACCCTGACGCGACTGGATCAGCCCGTCGTCGCGCAGCCGCGCGAGCGCTTCCCGCACCACAGGGCGGGAGGCGCCGAAGCGCCGGCCAAGTTCAGTTTCGCTGGGCAGACGCGTGTTTTCGGCGAATTCGCCATTGGCAATCAGCGCAAAAACCTTGTCGTAAACGATGTCGCCCAGCTTGCGCTCCCCGCTGGGCCGGTCATGTCGCATCGCTTGCCCCCTCACGGCATGTATTGCCCGCCGTTCACGTCAAGAATTTGTCCGGTAACATAGTCCGACAGGTTTTCCGAGCATAGAAACAGGAAGGGGCCTACGCAGTCCTGAGTTGTGCCTAGCCGACCCATGGGGATCGACGCCTTCAGCGCAGCAAGCACCTCGGGCGGGGTGGTATCGTGGAACGGAGTCGTGATGACGCCGGGCGCCACGGCGTTGACGCGAATCCCGAGAGGCGCGAACTCGCGGGCCATGCCGCGGGTCAGCGTGTGGACATAGCCCTTGGCCGCCGCGTAGAAGCCCGCGCCAGGACCACCGCCAGTGCGGCCCGCGATCGAGCCGGTGTTGACGACAGCGCCTGCGGGCGATGCCTGCAGCCAAGGCAGCGCCGCACGGGTCACGCTGGTCAGCGAACGACAGTTCAGGTCAAACACCTGCGCTGCAAGGTCGCCGCCCCTTTCGGCAAACCGCTGGCGGTCGCCCATGGCGCCGGCATTGTTGACCAGGATGTCGATGCCGCCCAAAGCCTTGGCCGCGTCACAAACCAATGCGGTCGCGGCACCGTCGTCAGACAGGTCAGCCTGCAGCGCGATGGCGGTTCCGCCCGCCTTGCCAATGCTTTCTGCCAGCATCCGCGCCGCGTCGCCCCCACGATTGAAATGGATCGCGACCGCCGCCCCATGCCGCGCGAGTGCTTCGGCTACTGCACGCCCGATGCCCGAGCTTGCGCCAGTGACCAGAGCGCGACGCCCCTCGAAACCGAAGATATCCGCCATCGCTCAGTTCCTCCGCGCGGCCATCTCCGCCCTGAGCAGGTCACGAGCAGCGGTTTCGATCTGCGAATGAAGGGCTTCATCGGCTGCGGTTAGGAACGGCAGGGCCGGACCCATGTCCGCAATGCCCGACAGGGTGACGGCGGTATGCAGAACCCGAATTGGATCCCCCTTGTCCCGCAACATCTCCAGCGGAGCAAAGGTTTGGAGGATCCGCTCGGCATGATCAAAATCACCTGCCTTCAGCGCCAGCAGGAAGGATTGAGAGATCGCCGGTGCAATGCAGACGCAGCCCGCAGTGAAGCCCGCCAGCGCCTTGTGCTGCAGGTGCGGCAAAGCCGGCGGCTCGCCAAAACCGGAAACGATCCGCTCGGTACCGATCGCTGCGATCAACTCGTCAAGCACCGGGTCATTGGCGGCATCGGTCCGTGGGATCGCGTATTTGACGGAAAACAGGCTGCCATCCGCCACCAACGCCTCGATCATGCCGGTGGCCAGATAGCCATCAGTCTTGATGTAGAGGATCGCTTGCGTCCCCGATTTCTGAACGAAATCGCGGATGCCGCGCGCCAGCCCCTCCTCCGTGCGCGGGCCGGCAAAGGGCAGGAACATCGCCGCAGGATAGTTGCGCGTTGCCAACAGCGCGGCCTGGTCCGCGACCTTGCCCCCATCAGGGCCGACCGACGGGATCAGCCATGTGTCAGCGGCCACTTGTCCGGCAAGAAGATCCAGCCATTCGCCATAACGGGAGACAGGCCAGTTCTGGACATTCGCATTGCCGCCATAAAGCAGGGTCGAGACGCCGCCCGCCTCGATATGCCGAATCAGGGCGCCATTCCCCTGCGCATCGGCCTGCAGGTCCGCCGTGGCCGCTAGCGGTGGAACGGCGATCACGGATCGGGCCAGATCGTCCAGCGAGATTTGGGTTTTCATGCGGGGGCCTTTCGAGGGTGCCATCGGTCGCGGCAGCGGTAATTCGTTTTACCAATAATTACAAGTATGAAAGATGGTTCGGCTAAAATTACCGCAAATTACGCTGATACCACCGAGGAAAGAAACCACTTGCATGTCAAACTTGTCTGTGTTTGTAAGACATCATCGCCGCCCAGGAGAGCGGTGAGGGAGAGATTTATGGAAAGACGCAATGTTCTGGGCGTGCTTGGCGCCGCAATCCTTGGCGTGTCCTGCGCCGGCGCAGCACTGGCTCAAGACTATCCAGACAGGCCTATCACCCTGATCCTGCCGTGGAGCGCAGGGGGTGGGTCGGACGCGGTGGCCCGCATTGTCGCCACCGGGCTTGAACGCGAACTGGGCCAGCCAGTCAACGTCGTTAACCGCACCGGCGGCAACGGCGTCGTGGGCCACCAGGCCATCGCCAGTGCCCGGCCCGATGGGTACACGATCGGACTGATCACGGCCGAGATCAACATGATGCACCGGCTCGGCCTGACGAACCTGACCTACGAGGCGTATCGCCCGCTGGCCCTGATCAATACCGACCCCGCAGGCATCCACGTATCGGCAGACTCGGACCTGGCTTCGGCCGGGGACCTGATCGAGGCGATCAAGGGTGGCGAGACGTTGCGCTTCAGCGGCTCGGGCCAAGGCAGCGTCTGGCATCTGGCAATGGCAGGACTGCTGGTGCGCGCGGAACTGGATCCGACCGCTGCGGTGTGGGTGCCCAGCCAGGGGGCTGCGCCTGCCATGCAGGAACTAGCGTCCGGCGGCGTCGAGGTCGTCCTGTCCTCGATACCCGAGGCTGATGCCATGGTGTCGGCCGAACGCGCCAAGACGATCGCGATCATGGCCGATCAGCCCGACCCCAAGCACCCCGAAATCGGCACCCTGGCCGGCCAGACCGGCATCGACTGGACCGTCGCCTCGTCCTGGCGCGGAATCGTCGCTCCGGCAGGAACGCCCGACGATGTGGCCCAGCGTCTCGAAGCGGCTCTGAAGGTCGTTTATGACAGCGCAGAATACCAGGACTTCATGGATCAACGCGGCTTCGGGCTGTTGTGGGCGGATGCCGCAGGCTTTGGTGAATGGCTGGCCGACAAGGAAAAGCAGTTCGGTGAGGTCATGGCCGCTGCCGGAATGACGGCCCAGTAAGGCCCATGAGGCAGGCCCGGCAACTCCGGGCCGCCTCGCAGTCCAAGTATAAGGAAGATCGACCTTGCTGAACGCAGATCGGATCGGCGGCCTGCTGCTGTCGGGACTTGGCATCGCCTGCATTGCGGCATCGATACAGCTGCCCCGGATACCGGGACAACCTGTTGGGCCGGCGGTGTTTCCCATCGTTGTCGGTGTTGCACTGTGCCCGTGCGCGGTGCTGATCCTTCTGTCTGCGGGAGCCGTCCCCGAGGAAGAAATGATCGGCGACGATCTGCCGGCACAATACTCGCCTGCCATGGCCGCCCTGCGGCTGCTCCTGCCGCCTGTGATCCTGGTTCTGTATGTTCTGGCGATCGAGCCGCTGGGCTTTCTGATCGCAGGTTTCAGCGTCATTATGGCAACGGCCGTGCTGCTGGGTGGCCGGATGATTTACGCGGTGCCGCTGGCGGCCGTGATGACGGTCGCGATTCATTCGGTCTTCGGCACCCTTTTGCGCGTGCCGCTGCCGGACGGATTGCTGGCCCTTCCCTGGTAAGGAAGTTCCCCGATGGATACCCTGATTGCATCCTTCCAGATGATCGCCTCGGTCGAGGTGATCGTCGTCATTGCCCTGTCGTCCCTTTACGGGCTGACGATCGGCTGCATCCCCGGTCTTTCGGCCACGATGGCCACTGCGCTTCTCGTGCCGATCACCTTTTATCTGTCGCCGGTGGCGGCAGTCGCCGCCATCATCTCCGCGTCAGCCATGGCGATCTTCTCAGGCGACATCCCAGGCACGCTGCTGCGCATCCCCGGCACCCCGGCATCCGCTGCCTATACTGGTGAAGCCTATGCCTTTACGAAGCGCGGCGAACCCGAAGTGGCACTCGGCGCGGCGCTGTGGTTCTCGGCAATCGGCGGGATCTTCGGCACCCTGGCGCTGATGCTGATCGCGCCCGCACTGGCGGAACTGGCGCTGCAGTTCTCCTCGTACGAATATTTCTGGTTGGGATGCCTCGGCCTGCTCTGCGCCACGCTGGTGTCCAGCGGGTCGAAGCCCAAAGCGATGGCCGCCCTGATGCTGGGCCTTCTGGTCTCCTGCGTGGGCATGGAGAATGCAGCCGGGACACCGCGCTTCACCTTTGGGTCGATCGAGCTTCTGTCGGGCATCGACGTGATCGCGGCGCTTGTGGGCGTCTTCGCCGTGGCCGAGGTGATGCGCGCCATGATCGCGCAGCCTGCGCCAGTCATACCCCGGCGCAAGTTCGGGTCGATCCTCGCGGGACAGTGGGCGCTGACCAGGCAGTACAAGCGGCAGATGATGCGCGGCAACATCGTCGGGGTCATGATTGGTGCGCTGCCCGGTGCCGGGTCGGACATGGCCGCGTGGGTGTCCTACGCGATCTCGGCCCGTTTTTCCAAGACGCCGCAGAAATTCGGCACCGGCCACCCCGAGGGCTTGGTTGAGGCCGGCTCGGCCAACAACGCTTCATTAGCCGCAGGCTGGATCCCGTCGCTGCTGTTCGGTATTCCGGGCGACACGATCACCGCCATCGCCATTGGCGTGCTTTACATGAAGGGGCTCAACCCAGGACCGACGCTGTTCACGCAGAACGCGGCATCCATGTACGCGATCTACTGGGTCTTCATCATCGCCAACATCATCATGATTCCGCTCGGCATCATGATGATCCGCGGCACGACCTATATCCTGCAGGTGCCGCGATGGGCCATCATGTCCACGGTCCTGCTGTGCTGCGCGGTAGGCGTCTATGCGGTGACGAACAGCATGGCCTCAGTTCTGATCGCGGCGGGCTTCGGCGTCGTCGGCTATGGGCTGGACCGTTACGGTTACTCGGTGGCGGCCTTCGTCCTGGGCATCGTCATGGGCCCGATGGTCGAGGAGAACTTCGTCACCTCGCTGATCAAGTCCGGCGGCTCGATCACGCCCTTCTTCGATCGCCCTGCGGCCGCCGTGCTGGCGGTGCTGACCTTGGCCGGTCTATTCGGTCCGCTGCTGTTCCGCCTGATCGGCGGAATGCGCCGCCGCTCGACGGCCCATTGAACGACAAGGAAGACCAATGCTTCAACCCGTGACCAAACCCGTGCTGCGCGTCGGCATTGCCGGTGCCGGCGCAATCAGCCAGTTCCACCTGATCGGCTGGCAGCAGGCGGAGGGAGTGGAGATCGTGGCCATCTCTGATCCCGACCGCGACAAGGCGCAGGCCATGGCGGATCGCTTCGGGATCGGGTCGGTCCATGCCGACACTGCCGAAATGGTGGCGCAGGCTGATCTGGACGTTCTGGACGTGATCGCCCCGGTAGGCCAGCATGCGCCGCTGGTCCGTCTGGCTGCCGATCACGGCGTCCATGTCGTCTGCCAGAAGCCGATGACGCCGACGGTGGCCGAAGCCGAGGCGCTGATCGCCGAGGTTGGCGATCGGATCCGATTCTGCATCCACGAGAACTATCGCTTCCGCCCCCACTACGCCGAAGTCCGCGGCTGGATTGCCGAAGGGCGGATCGGCGACCTGCAGCACGTGCGCCTTACAATGCGATCTGCATCCATGGTGGCGCCGGAAGGCGAGGTGCCTTTTCTGCTGGGACGCCAGCCCTATTTGGCGCATTTCCCGCGTCTGCTGATCTTCGAGATGCTGATCCACCAGATGGATGCCCTCCGTGCCATGGTCGGAGAGATGGATATCCTTTCGGCCGTGGTATCACGCACCAACCCCGTCCTGAAGGGCGAGGATGCGGGCGTCATCGTCATGCGCCAGCGGGATGGCGGGGCTACGGTGGTTCTGGACGGCAACATCTCGGCCATGGGCTATCCGCAGCTGCCAACCGACCGGTTGGAGGTGGTAGGATCGCGCGACACGTTGATCCTCGATCGCGACGAGATTTGGCTGGTCAGCGATTCCTCGGCACGGACGAAGCACGATTTGACGGCAAACTACCAAGCGTGCTTTTCAGGCTTGATCCAGTCCTTTGTGACGGGCTTGCGAACCGGCACACCGTTTCCGACCGATCGCCTGAACAACATTGAGACGCTGCGCCTGATGGAAAGGGCCTATGAAGCCGCCGGATGGCCCATGTGACGCATCTATGAGTGGCGCTGCTTTTCGCGCGATCATTATCGGGTGGTTCATCCTTCCAAAACAGCCGGCTTTCTGCGCAATTTGAAATGATCGCATGCAGCCCCGCTGCTCTGCAAGACGCGCTCAGGGCGTGCACAAGGCGGGCGCGGCTTGCGCGCAGCGGACCTACACTGGCCGCTGCGCGCAAGCCCTGCTCGAGGAATAGACAATAGACGGCAGCGGCCACGGCGGGTTCACCCTAAGTGCGCATACCGATCCCGCAGGACCGGAGGCGTCCCGCGAGATGCTGCGGTTCTTTCTTTGCCATCGTCATAATGGCTAGGGGGTATCTCTAGCCGTCTGGTTTCGCCGTCCGATATACGTTCTTCGTCTAGCTTATCCCATGACACCCGTTGCTGCCGATCTTCCTGCCCCGGCTTGATCAGGATCTTGTCTACGCCAGCATCCGATCGCAGACCGCCTCAGCGGTCTCTGCCACGAGTGCGCGAGCCTCTTCTGCGGACAAGCCGGCGATGTCGAGGAGCGCGATCATGGCCTCCGCCCCGGTGGCCATGCCAAGCGCGTCGGCAATGGACCGGGCTTGTTCACGAAGGATGTCTGACTCGCTCTCCAAGGCCTTTAGGAAGGCTTGGATGCGGCGGGCGCTGCGGCAAGGAGTTTTGCCGTCCTGCGTTTGCGCGCTCGCCTGCAGGTTCAGGCCGAGACAGGTCCGAAAGGCCGTCTCGTTCGTCACGGCCACGCCGCTGTTTCGGGTTCCGGCAAGCCGCGAATGCGGCAGCAGGCGGTAAGTGTATTGGCCAGCAAACAGGCGATGGTCATGGGGCCTACTCCGCCTGGCACCGGCGTGATCGCACCAGCGACATGCGAAGCGGCGGCGTAGTCCACGTCGCCCACAAGACGCTGTTTGCCGTCGCGCTCGACGCGGTTGATGCCCACATCGATTACCGTAGCCCCAGATTTGATCCAGTCGGCGCCGATCATCTCGGGTCGGCCAACTGCGGCAACTAGGATGTCGGCATTGCGGCAGATGGCGGGCAGGTCGCGGCTGCGAGAATGCACGATGGTGACCGTGCAGCTTTCCTTCAGCAGAAGCTGCGCCATCGGCTTGCCAACAATGTTGCTGCGCCCGACTACGACCGCGTTCAGTCCGGCTAGCGAACCAAGGCGGTCCTTCAGCAGTAACAAGCAGCCCAGCGGTGTGCAGGGCACCATCGCCTTTTGCCCGGTGCCCAGCAATCCCACGTTTAGGATGTGGAAGCCGTCAACGTCTTTGGCCGGGTCAATGGCGTTCATCACCAGGTCGCTGTCGAGATGGGCTGGCAGCGGCAGTTGGACCAAGATGCCATGGACCGCCTGGTTCTCGTTCAACTGCCGCACCAACGAAAGCAGCGTCGCGGCATCGGTGTCGGCCGGCAGCCGGTGCTCGAACGAGGCCATGCCGGCGGCCTTGGCTTGCGCCTCTTTGTTGCGGACATAGACAACCGAGGCGGGGTCTTCACCCACCAGGACAACAGCAAGGCCGGGGGTCACTCCGTGTTCGTCCTGAAGCCGTGCGACCTCGACGGCGACACGTTGGCGCAAGTCGGCGGCAAATGCGCCGCCATCTATCTTCTCGGCGTTAGCATGCGTCGCCGCCAAGGGGGTGGCTGTCGCGTTCACGGGCAATCTCCTGATTCAAGCGTCGCCTCTGCGGCAACAAGGGTGTGATGCAGCGATCCCGCTGACAAGCGGGAACCAAATACCTAGAAACCGGCGGTTCCTTTTCTGAGTGGCGATCAAGCAGCCAACACATCGCTGATGCCTGTGGCTGCTTCACGCCGACCACGTTCTGTCATCAGCCCGAGGCGTAGCACCTTGTGACGGTCGGGCCGGACAGTGGAGCGCAAGCCGAATACCTTTGCCGAAGCCTAGAAAAGCCCCTCGATCTGGCCAAGGTCGTTCAGCCCGATTGTCTCGGCCGCCGGATGGCGGGGCAGGCCGGGCATCGTCATGATCTGCCCGCAGATCGCCACCACGAAGCCCGCGCCCGCGTTCAGCCGCACCTCTCGGACAGGGATCACATGGCCTTCGGGGGCACCGCGCAGGTCGGGGTCGGTCGAGAAGGAATATTGGGTCTTGGCGATGCAGACGGGCAGGTGGCCATAGCCTTCGGATTCCCAGGCCTCCAGCTGCGCGCGGATGCCGGGCAGGGCCTCGACATGGGCCGCGCGGTGGATGCGGGTGCAGATCGTCTCGATCTTCTGCCACAAGGGCATGGAATCGGGATAAAGAGTGTGGAAATCGGCCTTGTCCTCATCGACCAGGGCGACGACATGGCGGGCCAGATCCTCGGCCCCGGCGCCGCCCTGTGCCCAATGGTGGCAGGGGATGGCGATGACGCCGTGGCGGGCACAGTAATCCTGAAGGGCTGCGATCTCGGCGGCAGTGTCGCCGTTGAAATGGTTCAGCGCCACGACCAGCGGCAGGCCGAAGCCGCGCAGGTTCTCGATATGCCGGCCCAGGTTGGCGCAGCCGCGGGTGACGGCGCCGATATCCTCGGACCCCAACTGGTCCTTGGCGACCCCGCCGTTCATCTTCAGCGCGCGGATGGTCGCCACCAGCACCACGGCGGCGGGCGCGAGGCCCGCGAGGCGGCACTTGATGTCCAGGAACTTCTCGGCTCCCAGGTCGGCGCCAAAGCCCGCCTCGGTCACGACATAGTCGGACAGGCGCAGCGCCGTATCGGTGGCGATGACGCTGTTGCAGCCGTGGGCGATATTGGCGAAGGGGCCGCCATGGACCAGGGCTGGGTTATTTTCCAGCGTCTGGACCAGGTTCGGCTGCAAGGCATCGCGCAGCAGGACGGTCATCGCCCCGTCGGCCTTGAGGTCGCGCGCGGTTACCGGACGACGGTCGCGGGTATAGGCGACCACGATGCGCCCAAGCCGCGCGTTCAGATCGTCCAGGTCGCGGGCCAGGCACAGGATCGCCATGACCTCGGACGCGACCGTGATGTCGAAGCCGGTCTGGCGGGAAAACCCGTTCGAGACCCCGCCCAAGCCCACCACGATGTCGCGCAGCGCCCTGTCGTTCATGTCCATAACGCGGCGCCAGGTGATGCGCCGCGTGTCGATGTCCAGGTCGTTGCCCCAATAGATGTGGTTGTCGATCATCGCCGCCAGCAGGTTATGCGCCGCCGTGATCGCGTGGAAATCGCCGGTGAAGTGGAGGTTCATCTCCTCCATCGGGACGATCTGGGCGTAACCGCCGCCGGCCGCGCCGCCCTTCATGCCGAAGTTCGGCCCCAGGCTGGCTTCGCGGATGCAGATGGTGGCGCGCTTGCCGATGCGGTTCAGCGCGTCGCCCAGGCCGACCGTAGTGGTGGTCTTTCCCTCGCCCGCGGGGGTGGGATTGATTGCCGTGACCAGCACCAGCTTGCCGCGCGGCCGGTCCGCCAGCCGGGCCAGCGTGTCGTGCGAGATCTTGGCCTTGTCATGGCCATAGCGGAGGATGTCCCCCTCGGCCAGATCCAGCCTTGCGGCGATCTGGTCGATGGGAAGCTTGCGGGCGGCGCGGGCGATCTGGATGTCGGTCGGCATGGGACAGGGATGGAGCGGAGGGTGAGACCTGGCGACATGGTTCATGTTCACATTCCCTGATACAGCGGAAACAGCGCGCAAAGCGTTTTGACCTCGGCGGCGACGCGCGCCTCGGCCTCGGTGTTACATTCGGGACCGATTGCCGCCAGACCATCGACGATCTGCACAATCCACCGGCCAATCTGGCGGAATTCCTCTTCGCCAAAGCCGCGTGTCGTGCCGGCTGGCGATCCGAGCCTTATGCCCGACGTCACGGTCGGCTTTTCAGGGTCAAAAGGAATGCCGTTCTTGTTGCAGGTGATGTGCGCGCGTCCAAGCGCGGCCTCGGTGTCATTGCCCTTCACGCACTTGGGCCGCAGATCGACCAGCATCAGATGGGTATCGGTGCCGCCGGTCACGATATCCAGGCCGCCCTTCATCAACTCGTCCGCCAAGGCCTGGGCGTTGGTGACAACCTGTTTCGAGTAGTCCTTGAACTCGGGCCGCAGGGCCTCGCCAAAGGCCACGGCCTTCGCGGCAATGACATGCATCAGCGGTCCGCCTTGCAGGCCAGGGAAAATGGCGGAATTCACCTTCTTGGCGATGTCCGCATCGTTCGTCAAAATCATTCCACCACGCGGACCCCGCAGGGTCTTGTGGGTCGTCGTTGTCGCCACATGCGCGTGCGGGAAGGGCGAAGGGTAAAGCCCCGTCGACACAAGTCCCGCGAAATGCGCCATGTCCACGATCAGATAGGCACCCACCTGATCGGCGATCTGCCGTAGCCGGGCAAAGTCGATGATGCGCGGGATGGCCGAGCCGCCGGCGATGATCGCCTTGGGCCGGTGTTCCTTTGCCAGAGTCTCGACCTGATCGTAATCCAGTTGGCTGTCCTGCTTGCGGACCCCGTACTGAACAGCGTTGAACCATTTGCCCGACTGGTTCGGCTTGGCGCCATGAGTCAGGTGCCCGCCTGCATCAAGGCTCATGCCCAGGATGGTATCGCCCGGCTGCAGAAGGGCCAGGAACACGCCCTGATTGGCCTGGCTGCCGCTGTTCGGCTGGACATTGGCGAAATCGCAGCCGAACAGCGCCTTAGCCCGATCGATGGCCAGTTCCTCGGCAATGTCCACGAACTGGCAGCCGCCATAATAGCGCTTGCCCGGATAGCCTTCGGCATACTTGTTCGTCAGCACCGAGCCCTGCGCCTCAAGCACCGCGCGCGACACGATGTTCTCTGACGCGATCAGTTCGATCTCATCGCGCTGGCGGCCAAGTTCCTTGCGGACGGCAGCGAAGATCTCGGGGTCGCGATGGGCAAGGTCTTCATCGAAGAAGCCAGTTCTGGATGGGTGTTGGTTCATGTCTCTCTCCCTTGTCGGCTATCCGGTCCAGCCAAGCGCGGTCGAGATGCAGTTCATCGTCTGCATCAGCGCGATGGCGTTCTTTGCGTTCGGCTGCTGGCGGTTCTCCTGCAAAAGCCTGATCTGCAGGTCGTGGACCCTCGTCAGATCGGCCCGCACGCGCCCGAACCGGGCCGACATGTTGGTGAACCGGGCGCCCAGGTCGGGCGTCGCGTTCAAGAACAGGACGGCTGCACGGCTGCGGTCGTATTCCTGCGCGATCAGGCCCAGGATGTCGTCCCTTGCCCCAGCGTCCGATACCAGGGCTGCATATCTGGCCGCGATCTGCATGTCGGCGTGGAATAATGACTTCTCGATTTCATCCACGATCAGGCGGAAGATGCGGGATTCCTTGAACATCCGCCGCAGCAGGGCATCGCCTTCGTCCTGCCGAAAGCGCCGGAAGGTGTGGATGGCCGAGCCAAAGCCGTACCAGCCGCTGATCAGGTGCCGGTTCTGCGACCAGGCAAAGACCCAGGGGATCGCCCGCAGATCGTCCAGGCTGTTTGCACCAGACCGGCGTGTAGGGCGCGATCCCATCTTGAGAAGGGATAGTTCCTCGACGGGACTGGCCTCCGTGAAATAGGTGATAAAGCCGGGCCGGTGCAGCAAGTCGCGATAGGCGGTAAAGGACAGGTCGGCCAAGGCTTCCAGCGTGTCGCGAAACTCGGGCTGGACCCGTTCCGCAGGGGACTTGAGCGACTGCTCCATCACCGACGAGGCGAGAAGTTCCAGCTGGTATTCCGCAGTGCGAAGATTGGCGAACTTTGAGGAAACCACCTCTCCCTGTTCAGTGGTTCGCAGACGGCTGTCGATCGTGCCACGAGGCTGGGCCGCGATCGCGCGTTCGGTCGTCGCACCGCCGCGGCTGACAGATCCGCCCCGTCCGTGGAAGAAGGTCGGGGTCAGCTTGTGGCGGGCCAGGGAACGGGTGATGCTGCGCTGCGCCTTTTCCAGCTCCCAGGTCGAGCAGACGAACCCGCCGTCCTTGTTGCTGTCCGAGTAGCCCAGCATGATCTCGACTCGACCGTCATCGTTCAGGCTCCGACGGGCGAGAGGAACCTGAAGCAACTTGTTAAGAATGTGCGGTGCGGCGCGCAGGTCGGCAATAGTCTCGAACAGGGGGACGACGCGCAGATCCAGCCGTTCCGATCCGAAACCGGCATAACGCGCCAGCAGGAACACGCCCAGCAGGTCATCGCAGGATCGTGTCATGGACAGGATGAAGGGGCCGATGGCCAAGGGGTCGGGTCCAAAGCGCGTCCGGTGCATCAGGCGCAGCAGTTCCAACAACTCGACCGCTTCGCTGCCCAGTGCGTCACCGTCCAGTCCCGGCAGATCCTTCTGGCCCAGTTCGGCCCGTAGCCTGCGCGACCAGTCGTCGCTGCCATAGACTGGCACGGGGCCGCCAGCACATGACCAGATTTGGGACAGCGCCCGCGTTGTCACCGACGAATTCTGGCGTATGTCCAGCGTCACTGTCCGAAAGCCGAAGATCTGGGCTTGCAGCCGCAGGGGCCGCACTAGCGCATGTCCCAGCCGTTCGGCGCCAAGGCCTGCCAGCGCCGCCTCGACCTTGCGAAGTTCCGCGATGAAATCGCGCACATGCGCATAGGCCGCTACGCCCACGCCTTCGGCCGTGGCCGCTATGCGGTGCCGGATTGCGTTTGTGGCTTGGCGGAAATGTTCGCCTGGATTGCGCCGGCGCGCCTTGTCGGGCAGGCGCGCGGCCTCGATGACCGATTGCAGCAGATCGCGCGCATCCTGCGGCAGGGCAGCGATTTCGGTGCTGATGCTGAGGTGCCGGACGGCGCGCGTCAGGCCTTGGTCATAGCGTTCAAGGATCGCCTTCTGGCCTGCTGCCAGTGCCGCGCGCGTCGTATCGGCCGTCACGTGCGGGTTGCCGTCCCGGTCGCCGCCAATCCAGGAATGGAACCGCAGCAGCGGGACGTCGTCGCCTCCGTCAGGGCCAAGATGTGGGGCAACTTCTTTGCCAAAGCGCTGCAAGACATTCGACGCAGCATCAAACAGGCTACCGCGGAAGAATTGCACGCCCCATTCAATTTCCTCGAGGGGC
Organism: Paracoccus aerius; assembly: GCF_014656455.1. Taxonomy (GTDB): domain Bacteria; phylum Pseudomonadota; class Alphaproteobacteria; order Rhodobacterales; family Rhodobacteraceae; genus Paracoccus; species Paracoccus aerius. The sequence continues at coordinate 58,555 of NZ_BNCL01000018.1, read as the reverse complement.
GTTGGTCGCTGACGGCGCAATTCGCCGGTCAACCATAGCAGGTCGATCTCGCTTTCAAGGTTTGCCAGCAGTTCGGCGCGCTCGCGTGGTGTCCAGCGGTCAGTTTCCAGGTCCACCAAGGCGCGATAGATGCGGCGGTGTATTTCCAGGACAGTGACGCGTTTAGCCTCGGTGGGATGCGCAGTCAGTGTCGGGCCAACACAGAGGCGCTGTGCCACGCGACGGAGGTCATCGGAGGTGGAATAAGAGGGTGCACTCAGCACGCGCGCAAAGCTACCCTCGACCGCTGCAGGACCTGCGTTGTTTTCTATCATTCGCCGATTACGGGTGGCCGCGTTCTCATCGATGATGCGCAGAAGCTGGAACCAGATATCCAGCCCCTGCAGATAGGCTCCGATGTCGGCGCTTATGGGAAGATCATCGGTCGTGCCGAGAAGTAGCGGCAGGACTTGCGGCGCCCGGCGGGCAATGACGTTCTGCCACAGCCCGCCCATCTCGTCGCGCAACCGGCCCGCATGGCCGGTTTCCAAGCCTGCAGGACATGACCGCCCAACGAATGCCGCGTGCATCAGTTCACCCTGTCGCGCGGTTCGCGTCCGGCAAAGAAGTCCTGAAGGTTGTCGATGACACGGAAGCCCATAGCCTCGCGGGCCTCGCGTGTCGCACTGCCCAGGTGCGGCAGCATCACCAGCCGGTCCGACTCCAGCAGTTGCGGGTTGACGGCGGGTTCCCCGTCAAAGACATCCAGTGCCGCCCCGCCGATGGTGTCGAACCACAGCGCGTGCAGCAAGGCAGCCTCGTCAATGACCTCCCCGCGCGCCGTGTTGATCAGGAAGGCGTCGGACCGCATCCGTGCCAGACGGGCCGCGTTCATCAGGTGACGGTTCTTGGTTCCGCCGGGACAGTGCAGCGAGACGAAATCGCATTCCGGCAGCATGTCGTCCAAGTTCGTGACTTGGGTTGCCTGGCACTGAGCCAGCACGTCAGGCGCCAGCGGGCTGCGGTTATAGGCCAGGATCTTCATGCCAAAGCCGAGATGCGCCCGGCGGGCCATTTCCTGGCCGATGCGGCCATAGCCTACGATCCCCAGCGTCTTGCCGGAAACCTTGGTGCCAACCAGATGCGTCGGCCGCCAGCCGGTCCACCGGCCCGCGCGCAATTCGCGTTCGCCCTCGCCTGCCCGACGTGCCACCATCAGCATCAGGGTCATCGCCAGGTCCGCTGTGCATTCGCTGAGCACGTCGGGCGTGTTGGTGACGACGATGCCGTGCTGGCCGACGCGGTTCAGGTCGATATGGCTGTAGCCGACGCCATAGTTGGCAAGAATGCGGGTCTGGGGCTTCTCGCATTCCAGCGCCGGAGCACCGATCTTGTCAGTTACCGTCGGCAGAATTGCGTCGTATTCCCGGATCGCGGCCCGGAAGTCTTCTGGCGACAAAGGTTTGTCGCCATGGTTCAACCGCGCATCAAAGATTTCGGAAAGGCGCGCCTCGACCGCTTCGGGCCAGCGCCGCGTGACAAGGACTCGGGGTTTCGCCATGACCGCCACCCTATTGCAGGACACGGGCGACGGTCGCCCCGATAACGGCCGGATTTTCGGCCATGGTCACGCCTGCCGCCGCCAGGATCTCGACCTTTTCGGAGGCGCTTTCACCAAAGGCCGAGATGATCGCGCCTGCATGGCCCATGGTCCGGCCCTTGGGCGCAGTCAGGCCCGCCACATAGGCCACGACCGGCTTGGTGACATGATCGCGGATGTACTCGGCCGCTTCGGCTTCCTGCGGGCCGCCGATCTCGCCGATCAGGCAGATGGCGTGGGTATCGTCGTCATTCTGGAAATGCTCCAGAACATCACGGAAGGACGAGCCGTTGATTGGATCTCCGCCGATCCCCACACTGGTCGAAACCCCAAGCCCCAGTTCCTTGAGCTGGGCGGCGGCTTCATAGCCCAGCGTGCCCGAGCGGCCGACGATGCCCACGTGGCCCGGAAGGTAGATGTGGCCTGGCATGATGCCCAACATGGCCTTGCCCGGGCTGATCGTGCCCGCGCAGTTCGGGCCAGTCAGGATCATACGGCGTTCCTTGGGATAGCGGTACATATAGCGTTTGACGCGGATCATGTCCTGGGCCGGGATCCCGTCGGTGATGCAGACGCAATAGCGGATGCCGGCGTCCGCGGCTTCCATGATGCTGTCGGCGGCAGCGGGCGGCGGCACGAAGACAAGAGTGGCCTTCGCGCCGGTTTCGGCCACGGCCTCCTTCATGGTGTTGAAAACCGGCACGCTTTCGACCGTCTCGCCACCCTTGCCGGGCACAACGCCGCCCACGACATTGGTGCCGTATTCCAACATTTCCTTGGTATGGAAGCGGGCCATCTTGCCGGTAATGCCCTGAACAAGGACAGGGGTTTCATGATCCAGAAAAATGCTCATCACACGACCTTCAAGCTGGGATTGCGGTTAGTATCGGCACGCCAGGCCATCACGGCACGCTCGGCGGCTTCCATTAGGGTGGTGGCGCGGATCAGCGGCAGGCCGCTTTGCGCCAGAATCTTCTGGCCTTCCTTGACGTTGGTCCCCGCCAGGCGGACTACGACCGGAACGTCCACCGGCTCGTCGCGCAGTGCGCGCACCACACCCTCGGCTACCCAGTCGCAGCGGTTAATGCCCGCAAAGATGTTGACCAGGATCGCCTGGACGTTCTTGTCGGACATCACCAGGCGGAACGCCTTTGCCACCCGTTCGGGCGTGGCGCCCCCCCCGATGTCCAGAAAGTTCGCGGGCTCTCCGCCGGCCAGCTTGATCGTGTCCATGGTGGCCATTGCAAGGCCGGCGCCATTGACGATGCAGCCGATATTACCGTCCAACCCAACATAGGACAGGCCCCGGTCGGCGGCGCGAGACTCGCGCGGGTCCTCCTGCGACTTGTCGCGCAGTTCCGAGATTTGTGGGTGGCGGAACAGGGCGTTGTTGTCGAAGGTCATCTTGGCGTCTAGTGCCAGAATGCGGTCGTCGCTCGTGACGACCAGCGGGTTCACCTCGACCATGGTGGCGTCGAGATCTCGGAAGGCGCGATAACAGCCCAGTAGTGTCCGCACCATCTGCTGCACCATTCCGGGCTTTATCCCCAGGGCGAAAGCGATCTCGCGGCACTCGAATTCCTGCAAGCCGACCGCGGGTTCTACCGTGGCGCGCACGATGCTGTCGGGCCGGTGGGCCGAAATCTCCTCGATTTCCATGCCGCCCTCGCTGCTGGCGACGATCATCACGCGCTGGCTGGCACGGTCCAGCACGAAGCCTAGATAGATTTCGCGGGCAATGGGCACGGCGGCCTCGACATAGACGCGGTAGATGCCCTTGCCGTCGGGTCCGGTCTGGTGGGTGACCAGCTTCTGTCCGAACATGCCCTCGGTCACGTCCTGGATTTCGGTGTCGCTCGTGCAAACCTTGACGCCGCCTGCCTTGCCCCGTCCGCCGGCATGGACCTGCGCCTTGACCACCCAGCGGTCGCCGCCCATCTCCCGGGCGCGATAGGCGGCCTGCTCGGGGCTGTAGGCAAGCGCACCCTGAGGAATGCCGACACCGAAGTTGCTGAGTATTTCCTTGGCTTGGTATTCGTGAATGTCCATCTTCGCCTCCTCCCAGAGGGCACCGTTATTCGGCGGCGACCAATGTCTGATAATGCTGTTCAAGGCGTTCGTTCATCCGCCCCGTATCGATCTCGGCGCCCATCTTGTTCAGGGCGGCAGCAAAGCGATTTACGATGTCGGTGATCGCGTTCTGGTTCAGCAGGTTCAGGATACCGATGCGGACCTGGACCGGCTCGGACAGGGTTGGCCATATGCCAAAGCCGGAGGCGCGGCAGGTCTGTACCAGTTCCATCTCGCGCCCCGCCAGCTTGTTAGGCAGATTCAGCACCACCAGAGAGGGCATGTTCGACGTGACCTTGCACCCCATCGCCGTCACTGCATCGCGCAGCGCCGCCTCATGGAACACATAGGACTTGGCGCGACCAGCCACTGTCTGCTGAAGCGTGATCCGCAGGGCCTCATGGAAGGCGGCAACCGCATAGGCGCTGTGGGTCCGGTGATAGACCCCCTTTCCCACGTCCTTGCCCTCGACGATGCCCCAGTGCCGCGCCTCCAGAATAGGGTGGTGAACGAAGGTCCGGCAGCCGGTTTGACGCAGGTTGGCAATGTATCGATCGGTGAAGGAGACGGGCGCATAGGTCAGCGGCAGGCAGCAGATCCCTTTCTGCGGACAGGACGCCCAGCCATGGACGCCGGGGTAATCGTCGATGCGGAAATCCTCGACGCCCAGCGACGATACCGCATCGACCAGACCCATCACGTCATGGCGGGCGCAGGCGTCCGAGAAACCGCGCAGATCGTTGATCCGCCCAGAACCGGTTTCCCAATGCGCCATCGCGGCCCATTTCGCGTTGTGCTCGGCCAGTGCGGCTTCGACGATCTCGGCAGTGACGGATTGTCCATGCGGCACGGTCACGATCTTGACCGAGGCGGGCTGTGGGTCCATCGGGCTCGCGGCCAACTCTTTGGCCGTTGCAGCCTTCATCCGCAGTGTTAGACCATCGATGCCGGAGAAGGTACCATTGACGAAGACGACCACCCTGTCGCCCGGCATGACGGCACTGAACAGGCAGTCGAGCCCGCTCCAACCGGTTCCGGCGACGCCGAACGTATGGATGTTCCGGGTTCCCATGACCGAACGCAGCATCAGCTTGCATTCGATCATGCCTCGCAGGACATCGGCATGCATGTGGTCAGCCATGCCTGCACTGGCGAAACGGTCAAGCACACGCGCATCGGTATGTCCCGGTCCTGGACCCGCTGCAATGGTATTGGGGATCTCAAGCTGCGGGAAGAAAGCTGCTTCGGTCATAATATTTCCTCATGATCAAGCTTCTTGAAATTTATAGAGCGTTTTCTGGACATGTAGCGCAACGTAATATTATGCTGCCTTCGGGTAGTTAATCGGGTGGGCCCTTTCCTACCCAAAAGGTTGGACAGGCGTTTTCTAAGCTGGGTTTTTGACCTTGATTGAAAGGATCAGCACATGCGCACCGTGAAAGCGGCTGAAAGAGCGATCACGATCATTCTTGCTGACAGCAACCCGCTCGTGTTGTCGGCCTTGTCGGAGATTTTTGAGCGAGATGAACGGTTTTCACTGCTAGCCACATCTGCCACGACTGAAGGTTTTCTGGCCACCGTAGGGCGGGCTCCAGCGCAGTTGGGAATCATCGAGTGGAGCCTGCCGCCGACAGGGGGAGTACGCCTGATGGAGAGGTTGCGCGACGAAGCCGCAGGCCCCCGCGTTGTCGTCTATGGCGATCAATCCAGTGGAGCACATTTGGCCGCGATGGGGGCAGGGGCAGCGGGTTTTGCACCTCGCAGCGGGTCTGTCGAGACGCTTCTCGAGACCTGCATCGCCGTCGCGGAGGGCAAGATGGTTTTTCCATACCTTGATGTGCGCGACCTGCAGAACAGCCTCATGCAGAGTCTGTCGCGGCGGGAAACCGACATGCTCCAAGCGCTGTCTAAAGGGATGACGAACCGTGAACTGTCGCGGGAGCTTGGGATTTCCGCCAACACGGTCAAATTTCACCTGTCGAACCTATATGACAAGCTCTCTGTCAAGAACCGCGCTCAAGCAATTGCCTACTATTACTCAAACCAGAGCGGTTGATTAGTAGTGAAATCAGGGGCAGCGGGCGAAGGCGCAACTTCTTTGTTAATTTGTTCCTTGACACGCAATAATATTTCGATCTGTCTACGGCTATTCCCCCACATCACATGCTGGAGCAACAAGCCATGAGCTTTTTCCCTATCGAACAAGCCCCTGCTCGCCTGAACCGAAGCGAACTTGCCGTGCCCGGCAGCCAGCCTCAAATGTTCGAAAAAGCCGCCGCTTCCAAGGCAGATGTGATTTTTCTGGATCTTGAGGACGCGGTTGCGCCCGACGAGAAGGCGCAGGCCCGCAAGAACATCATCAAGGCCCTTAATGAAATTGACTGGGGCCGGAAAACCATGTCACTGCGAATCAACGGGCTTGATACGCACTACATGTATCGCGATGTCGTGGATGTCGTCGAACAGGCTGGAGAGCGGCTGGACCTCATCATGATCCCTAAGGTAGGCACGGCTGCCGACGTCTATGCCGTGGACATGCTGGTCACCCAAATCGAGGACGCCAAGGGTTACAAGAAACGGATCGGCTTTGAGCACATTATCGAGACTGCGTTGGGCATGCAGAACATCAGTGAGATTGCCGCCGCTTCCAAGCGCAACGAAAGCCTGCACTTTGGCGTAGCCGATTATGCCGCCAGCACCCGTGCCCGCACGACCATCATTGGCGGCGTAAACGAAAAATACTCTGTCTTGACCGACAAGGACGCTGGCGGCGACCGTCAGATTCACTGGGGCGACATGTGGCACTATGCCCTGTCGCGCATGGTGGTTGCGGCCAGAGCCAATGGCCTGCGCCCGATCGACGGTCCATTCGGCGACTTTTCTGATCCCGAGGGTTACAAGGCCGCCGCCTATCGTGCCGCGGTTCTCGGCTGCGAGGGAAAATGGGCAATTCACCCGAGCCAAATCTCGCTGGCCAACGAGGTGATGAGCCCCTCGACTGCCGAGGTCGAGCGTGCCCAGAAGATCCTTGACGCCATGGCCAAGGCCGAGGCCGAGGGCAAGGGCGCAGTTTCATTGGACGGTAGGCTGATCGACTACGCCTCTATCCGCCAGGCCGAGGTGCTGGTGCAGAAAGCCCGACAAATCGCCGCATGACATCGGACCTTGCCAAAATGCGCGCCTTGGCACGAAAGCTCTATGACGAGGCCGTTCGCGCGGCCGATCCCGCCCTCGCCATACGCAGGCATTTCAACAAGCAGCCCCCCGCCCAACTGGCGGCGGGGGGCCGGAACATCCTGATCGCCATCGGCAAGGCCGCCCCCGCCATGCTGGCCGAGGCGATGCAGCATGTGCGCGCCCCGGTCGTGGCGCTTGCAGTCACGCACTACGGCAACGACCGGGCGATGCCTGGCGCCACGGTGCTGAGCGCCGGCCATCCGGTACCTGATGAAGCCGGGCTGCGCGCGGGCCAACGCATCATGGAGATGCTGAAGGGGGCAGGAGCGCAGGACCGGGTCTATGCGCTGATCTCGGGGGGCGGCTCGTCGTTGGTGCCCGCGCCCCGTCCACCCTTGACGCTGTCGGACAAGCAACAGGTAAACCGCCTGCTTCTGGCCGGCGGGCTGGCGATCGGGCAGGTCAACCTCATCCGCCAGCAGCTATCTGATCTCAAAGGCGGCGGCTTCTTGCGCTATGCTGCCCCGGCCCGGGTTACGGCGTTGATCCTGTCCGATGTGATCGGCAACGATCTCGGTGCAATCGCCAGCGGCCCCACGGTCGCGCCGCTGGGAACTGCGCAGGATGCTCTTGACCTGCTTGCGCAGCACGGGCTTCTGGAGAAGCTTCCTCCTGCGGCGGTTACAGTATTAAGCGAGATCGACGCGGCACCGGCTGTAGTTTCCGCCGACAATTACCTTGTTGGCAGTAACGAAAGCTCGCTCACGGCGATGTACGATGCGGTACCTCCGGGGTGGGCTGCGCAAATCATTAGCAACCGCTTGGTTGGCGATGTGTCCGACGCTGCCTCACGCATTGCCGAGGCTGCCGCACAAGCCTCATCCGACAGGCCACAGGCCTTGGTCTTCGGCGGAGAAACCACCGTGAACCTGCGGGGGAGCGGCAGAGGGGGACGCAATCAGGAACTGGCGCTGCGCGTGGCGATGCTTGGACGCGACTGGCAACGGCCGTGGGTGTTTCTCAGCGGTGGGACAGATGGCCGTGACGGTCCGACTGATGCGGCGGGCGGTTTAGTTGACGGCACCACCTTGGGCCGGATCAAGGCCTCACGCGTCGATAGCATGTCCCTGCTCGCAAACAACGACAGCCACGCGGCGCTATCCGCGGCGGGCGACCTGCTCATCACCGGAACCACCGGCACCAATGTGGCAGACGTGCAGGTCCTGCTGCTATCTTAACTTTTGCACATATGTTCAGCCGCCATAAGCAAGTGCGACGATGCTCGCGCATATGTCGGAGATCAAGATCCAAGATTGAGCAACCCACTGATGCGGGAGTGGAGTGAACCCATCGGGCTGGACCACAGGACCCTGAAAAACTGATACGCTGGACGGGCCTTGATTGGAGAAGGCCCATGACAACACGAGGTCCCTACCGCCGGCACTCGACGCCGTTCAAGCTGCAGCTCTGCCAGGACATCCGTGCCGGCGTCCTCGGGCGGCGCGATGCGCAACGAAGCCACAACCTTTCCGCCAACCTCATCCAGCTGTGGCTCACGCAGTTCGATCGGGGCGAGCTGAATGACGAGGAAGCCCAGGCAAGCGTGATCGCCGAGTATGAAGCCCGCATTGCCGCGCTCGAGCGGAAGGTGGGTCAGCTCACCATGGAGCTGGATCTTGCCAAAAAACGCCGCGGATCCTGGGCGCGAGCGGCAGCGAGGGATGCTTCGTGATCAGCGGCCCCAGGGCTGCTCCATCCGACGAGGGTGCAAAGCCATGAGCCTGCAGACGCCCGATGCCGCTCCGGTGCGGGCTTTTCACTTTCCGTGCCGCTCGGGCAGGACGCAGACCAATTTTTTCTGACTGATCCCCGGCAGAGTAAATACACTGGCAGATCGTCTTGTAGCAAAGCCTGTGCGGAGTGCCCGCTTCATTCCAGAGCCAACCCGCATACTGTTCAAGTGTCCTGATGGCTAGCCCCTACTCAGTCGGCACGATTGGTGACATTCGCGTGCAGATAGAGCGGATTTGATCTGTCCAGATGCGCCTGCATTGCCGCCACCGCACCATCCGCGTCACGCGCAGCGATCAGGTCCACGATGTCGTCATGTTCGTGCAGGGTAACCTTTTCCCTGCCGGACCAGTGCAGAAGGACGCCGTGATACTGGAAAAGCCACCGCAACATGGATTGACTAGTCGCAACTAGGATCGGGTTGGCCGAGATCTGCGCGATGCGGCTGTGAAAGGTCATGTCGGCGGTCACGAAAGCCCCGGGATTGCCGACGCGGGCGCGCTGTTCGCGCACCAGATCGCGCAGGTCGCGCACGTCTTGGGCGGTGGCGTTCTCGGCTGCGACCCGCACCAGCCCGCATTCGAACATGCGCCGGGCTTGCTTCAGATGCTCAAGCTGTTCCGGTTCGGATGACAGCAGCATCCGTGCCACGTCGTCCACACGTTCCAGCACGCTGCCTGCGGACAACTCGTTCACACGGCTGCGTTCGCCATGGCTGATGGTGATCAGGCCCATGGTGTGCATGTGCTGCAAGGCTTCGCGTACGGCGGGGCGGCCGACGCCGAAGCGTTCCATCAGGTCGCGTTCCGATGGCATCGGCGCGCCGGGTTGCAGTTCGCCGTTGGCTATCATCTCGCGCAGGCGGTCGAAGACTTGGTCGGACAGCTTACGACGGGTGATCCGGTTGGGGCTGGCAAGCTGGTCGTGTTTCATGGCGTGGCCCCTGGCTGCGGTCATTCCTCAGGACTTATGCGAAGACCGGAAGCTTTGCCAGCCGAAGGGATCCGGCCCGTCCGGCGTCAGGTTGGCAGCCAGGGTGGTGGTATTGAAGGCCAGTTCTGCCCGTCCGTGGGCCACAGTTGCTCTGCGGACTGCCTTTCCCGCTTGTGCAGCCATGGCCTGCACCGCGGCTGCCACGGGGCGTAGGCTGCCATCGTCGCGGATCAGCCCGCGCGGACCGTAAAGCGCGGCGGGCGTCCAGACCGTAACGCCTGCGAGCGCGATGCTTGCGGCCAGTCCTAGCGTCCAGGCCGCGGCAAAGGCGCCGTCCTGCCGGGGGTCGTCGTCCGCCATGCAGACCCGGTCGCGGTCGAGGTTCGGAATCGTGCGGCTGCCATAGGGGTTCTGGCGCATGGCGATGGTGGACGGCCCCAGCCGATAGTCCCGCTTGCCGATGATCACGCGGGCCGAGGCAAGGATATGCGGCACAGCCTCCAGCGTTTCCATCACCGACAGGTCGTCGGCGGCATGGACGATGGGGCAGAGGCCGTGAGTGACGAAATCCCAAGCCTCGGCGGGCGGACGCTTGCGGTTCAGTTCGGGAAAGAAACTCGCCATGCCGCCGCCCAGGGGGATGCCGGGGAAGGCCTTGCGGGCGGCGGCGTAGATCGCCTCCAAGGGCGGGCAGGGGGGCCATTCAGATCCCGGCGGGGTCGATTGCCGGTCCACCGAGGGGCAGGTCATGATGGATGCAGGGCGGAAACCCGATGCTTCCAGATCGGCGGCATAGCTCGCAAATTCCGCATTGAGGTCGCTGTCGGGCGGGCAGGCGGCAATCAGTTCAAGGTCATGGGCTAGATAGGGCAGGGCGACTTGCAGCGCCGCGAAGTCGCGCAGTTCCGCCAGGCCATGCCCGGCAGCGATGTCCCAATGGCACAGCACCCGCTGCGCACCGATCCGGCTCAGGTCGTCGGGGTTGGCCGTGGCGCGGCGGGCGTCAGTTGCGGTCAAAACAAGCGCGGTTTGGGGGAAGGTCGGGTCTGGCGTCTGCGCGCGGATCGGCGCGACCGGCTCGGCAGCCGGGGCAGGGGTCCACGCGATCCGCACGACCTGCCGCAGTTCCGCGCCGTTACGGACGGCATAGGGCCAGGGCAGCGCCAGCGGTCGGTTGTAGGTCTTGAAGGAGGCATCGCCCCATTGGCGCTGATCCTCCATCTCGAAGACATCGCCCTCTAGCCGGCATTCGATGCGCAACCTGCCCGTCTGGTGGGTCAGCGAGGCAATATCTTTGAAGGGCTGCCAAGGCTCGACCAGGGCCGGGAAGCGCGTCTCCTCGACGCTGCCGTCGGAATGGCCGACACTGACGGGCGCACCGGCCACGCTCTCGATCGGGTGCAGGACGGTGAAGCCCGCGCGGTTGGTTTCCACAGTGCCCTGGGCCACCGCCACGACCTCGGCCGTCAGGCTGTCGGGTGTCAGGGTCAGTGTGACCTGCGCATCAAGGCTGCCCCCGCCCATGTCATAGCGGGCCACGTAGGCAACATGCCCGCCCTTCATCGCCAGTTCCGTGATGACGGGTTCCACCGTGCCCCAATCCCGGTCGCGCACCAGGAAGGAGACGGCGCGGATCGCCTCAGTCCCGCCAATGCGCAGGTGGCGCAACTGCCCGGCCTCCAGCGTTACCTGCGCTTCGCCCCTCCGCAGCACCTCGCCCCGGCGCGGCGGCTTGTCAGTGCCGAAGAGCCGGGTCAGGTCCATTCCGGCGCCTGCATGCCGATGCGAGAGCGATCGGCGGCGGACCGATAGGCCGCCTCGACCAGGGCCAGCGTCTTGAGGTTGTCATGCCCCGACGTTTCGGGCTGCACGCCCGCCCGCATGCAGTCCACGAAATGCGCCTGGATGATCTGCACGCTTTCCTGGATGTTGTGCCAGGGCCGTTCCGCCCAAGGCAGGACCGGCGGGGCCACGTCGCGAACCTGTTCGCCCTCCGTCTGGATCACCAGTCGGTACCCCGCGTCCAGCCGAAGGGTGCCCCTATCACCGTCGATCTCCAGCAGCGTTTCCGGGAAGGTCTCGGGCTGGCGGCGGGTCGCATAGGAACAATCGACCACGCTGGTCACGCCGCTTGTGTGCTCCAGCAGCATGGTCGCCACGTCCTCACCCCGGATCGCCGGGTTGATCCGCCGCGTGGTGGCCGACAGTGTCGCCACGTCGCCGAACAGGGCGCGGGCCACGTCGAGGATATGGATCCCCAGGTCCTGGATGATGAAGCGCGGGTCGGTCGCTAGATAGGGCTGGCCCGAGAACACGTCATAGCCCGACCGAAAGCTGACGCGCCCGAAGAAGGGTGTGCCGATGACCCCTCCGCGCACGGCATCAATGGCTGCGCGGACCGCAGATTGCCAGCGAAAGTTCTCATGCACCATCAGGGTTTTGCCCGACGCGTCGACGGCAGCAACCATCGCGCGGGCATCCTCCATAGTCTCGGCGAAGGGTTTCTGGCAGATGACGTGGACGCCCGCCCGTGCCGCCAGTTCGACCAGCGGACGGTGAGAGGCGACAGTGGTCGCAATGTCCACGAAGTCCAGATCCTCGGCTGCCAGCATCTCGGCGGCCTCAGCATAGGGGCGGGCGTCGAAGCGAGCCGCCGTCTCATCGCGCCGCGCAGGATCGCGGTCGCAGACGGCCACGATCTTTACGCCCTCGATCCCGGTCCAGCCATGCATCTGGTTCTGCGCGAAGAACCCGCAGCCGATCAATGCACCCTTCATCTTACTTCCCCGCGGCTTCGGCCTGCAGTGCGACGCGGGCCTGTAGTTTCTGTTGCGCCTGATCGACCACGACGGCGGCGATGATGACAAGCCCTTTGATGACCGTCTGCCAGAAGGACGACACGCCCATCATCACCAGCCCGTCCGACAGCACGCCGATCACGAAGGCGCCGACGATGGTGCCGCCGATCCGCCCGCGCCCGCCCGACATGGACGTGCCGCCAAGGACGGCTGCGGCAATCGCGTTCAGCTCGAAGGCCTGGCCCGTCGCAGGATGCGAGGCAACCAGCTGGGATGAGACGATCAGCCCCACCAGCGCCGCGCAAAGCCCGCTGAACATGTAGACGAAGAACTTGATCCGGTTCACCTTGACGCCCGACAGCGCCGCGCCCCGTTCGTTGCCGCCCACGGCATACATGTATCGCCCCAGCGGCGTGCGGCGCGCAATATATGCCGCGATCAGTGCCACCACGATCAGCATCCAGATCGAGATCGGCAGTCCCAGCACGTCCCCCGCCCCGATCAGGCGGAAGGTGTCGGATCCGTATTCGGGGTTGCCGTTCAGGTTCGGGAAGGTCCGCCCGTCGGAAAACAGCATCGCCGCGCCCCGGCAGACATAAAGCGTGCCAAGCGTAGCGATGAAGGGCGCGACGTTCAGCTTGGTGATCAGGAAGGCGTTGACCGCGCCGATCAGAACCCCCACGACCATCACGATCAGGCAGATCTCGACGGTGTTGAACTGGATCGACCAGCCAAGCCCCAGGTCGATGCCGTAAAGCACCAGCCAGCCCGCGACCATGCCGCAAAGACCGACGATGGAGCCGACCGACAGGTCGATCCCGCCCGAAATGATCACGAAGGTCATGCCGATCGCCAGAAAGGCGTTCAGCGCGACATGCTTCGACATGATCACCATGTTCGCCGTAGACAGGAAATTCGGCGCGGCAAAGGCGAAAAAGGCGAAGACCAGGATCAGCGCGATGAAGGTCCGCGCCTTCAGCAGCACCAGCAGCAGGTTCGCGGACCCGGCCTGCGGCGCGGGCGTTGTGGCGGCATGGGTCATGCGGCGGGTTCCTTGACGGGAGTGGGGGCGTGGCCCTTGGCCGATGCGGCGATGACAAGGGTCTCGGTGGCGTCCTTGCGGTCGAATTCACCGGTGACGCGGCCGTTCGACATGACGATGATGCGGTCGGACAGGGCCATCAGCTCCTCCATGTCCGAGGTAACGAAGACGATGCCAAGCCCCTCGGCGGCCAGCTTGCGCATGGTGCGGAAGACTTCGGCCTTGGCGCCGATGTCGATCCCGCGCGAGGGTTCGTCCATCAGCAGCACCTTGGGCTTGGTCATCAGCGCCTTGCCGATGACGACCTTCTGCTGGTTGCCGCCCGACAGGCTGGAAACCGGGTTCTCCATCGAAGCGATCTTGACCGTCAGGCGCTTGACGAAATCGCGCACCGTGCCGCGTTCGGCACCCAGGTTCATGTGGAAGCCGGTGGTAAACGCACCAAGCGACGAAAGCGTCATGTTCTCGCGGATCGACAGGATCTGCACCAGGCCGTCGTTCTTGCGATCTTCGGGGATCAGGGCAATCCCAGACCGGATGCGGCCCGAAACGGTGCGGGTCTTCAGCAGCTTACCATCCACAAACATGCGCCCGCCCGCATGGGGATGGCGGCCGATCACGCATTCCAGGAACTCGCTGCGACCGGCGCCCATCAAGCCATAGACTCCCAGGATCTCTCCTGCGCGCAGGGACATGCTGACATGATCGACGGCCATGCCGCCGCCGGGACGGGGCAGGGTCACGTCCTCGGCATGGAAGACCTCGGCGCCGTAAGGGTGGTCGATCTCCTTGGCAAAGTCCTTGGACGCTTCGCCGATCATGGCGCGGACGATCCAGCCCACGTCGACGCCCTCCATCGACCGCGCGCCCGTGATCGCGCCGTCGCGCAGCACGGTGATGTAGTCGCCGATGCGGATCAGTTCCTCCAGCCGGTGCGAGATGTAGACGATCCCCACGCCCTGCTTCTTCAGGTCAGCGATGACGCGGAACAGGATCTCCACCTCCGCGGCGGAAAGCGCACTGGTCGGCTCGTCCAGGATCAGGATCCGCGCGTCCTGCGCCAGGCTCTTGGCGATCTCGATGATCTGCTGCTGCCCGACGCGCAGGTCGCCCACCAACGTGTCGGGGTCGATGTCGTGTTCAAGCCGCCGCATCAACCCGCGCGTCGCCTCGCGCTGCGCGGCGGTGTCGATGTCGATGCGGCCGCGGGTGATCTCGCGGTTGATGAAGATGTTCTCGGCGACCGTCATGTTCGGGAACATGTTGAGTTCCTGGAACACGATGCCGATGCCGTGGCGGCGGGCGTCGTCGGTGCCGCCCAAATGGACGGGCTGGCCGTCCATGAGGATCTGGCCCTCGGTCAGTTGCTCGACCCCGGCAATGACCTTCATCATCGTGGACTTGCCGGCACCGTTTTCGCCGACCAGCACGTTGACCGCGCCCATGCGGAGGTCGAAATCGACCCCCTTCAACGCGCGGGTGCCGGGATAGACCTTGGTGCCGCCCCGGATCTGCAACCCGATCTCATGGGTCATGGCGCGGCTTCCAGCAGGGTCGGCACGACCAGGATCGGATCGGTGGCGGTGCGCAGGGTGGCCGCGCCTTCGAAGCGAAAGGTCTTGCCGGTCAGGTCGCCCTCGGGCAGCTTGACCGCCCCATGCGCGCGGTCGTTCAGCGCGCGGGCCAGCTTCGCAAATTCGATCTGGTCGCGGTAATCGGTGAAGACGATGAAGTCCGCCGCATCGCGCAGGGCGGTGCCCTTGATGACGGGGCCAAGCTGGATCGTCACGTCGGCCTGGTTGTCGCCGGTCGTGTCCAGCGCCATGGTGGCTGCGCGGGATTCACGATTGGCTTCGATCACGGTGCCCTGGCCCTTGAGCAGGAAGTTCCACGGGCTGCCCTCGGCTTGGGGACGCACGCCATGGGCTTGGCCTGCCGCGTCAAAGCCGCCCTGCAGGGCGCCTGTCAGCGTGGGCAGTTCGATGGCCTTCTGGGCAACATAGGGGACCAACTGGGCGGCATAGATCTCGCCCGCCTTTGCGGCCATCCGGTCATCGTCCGTCTGGGAGGCCGCGCTTTCGCTGCCGGGTTCGGGATTTGGAACGATCTTACAGGCGCCAAGCTCCATCAGGCCCAGGGACAGGCCAAGGATCGCGGTCATCGCGCGCATCATGCGGGACTCCGAGGGTATGGGAAGGCGGCCCGGCGCAGGTGCCGGGCCGATCTGGATCATTCGGCGAGTGCAAAAGTCTCCAGCTTGTCGGCATTGTCGGCGTTGATCAGGATGCAGTCCATCAACTGCTTTTCATCCACGCCGGTCGATCCAGTCTTGAGATACTTGTCGGCCTGTTCCACGGCCAGCTGCGCCTGGCGATAGGCCGGCTGCAGCACGGTCGCCTTGATGCCGCCCGCCTTGATGGAATCGCGCACGTCGTTCGACCCGTCGAAGCCCACCACGATCACGTCCGTCCGTCCTGCAGCCTCGAGCGCGGCCCAAGCGCCCATGGCCATGGTGTCGTTGCCCGAGATCACGCCCTTGATGTCAGGGTTGGCCTGCAGGATCGTTTCCATCACCGTATAGGCTTCGGTCTGCGACCAGTTGGCGGTCTGCTGGGCCACCATCTCCATGTCAGGATACTGGTCGATAATGTCGTGATAGCCCGAGGACCGTATGCCTGCATTCGTGTCCGCCTCGCGCCCCAGAAGCTCGGCATATTTGCCTTCCTCACCCATCAGGCGGACGAATTCCTCGGCCCCAAGCTGCGCGCCCTGATAGTTGTTGGACACGATCTGGCTGACGGCGATGCCGGACTCCTTGATCTCGCGGTCGATTAGGAAAGACGGGATGCCCGCGTCCTTGGCGGCCTGAACGGCGGCCACGGTGGCGTCGGCGCCCGCATTGTCCAGGATGATGGCCTTCACGCCTTGGCCGATGGCGGTGTTGAACAGTTCAAGCTGCTTGTTGGGGTCGTCGTCATGGACCATCACGACGGTATCATAGCCCAATTCCTTGGCGCGCGCCTCGGCGCCCACGGCCTCGGCCTTGAAGAAGGGGTTGTCGTGGCTGGGGGTGATAATCGCGATCAGTCCTTCCGCGCTGGCAAAGGACGGCATGGCCATGGTCATGGCAAGGCCAAAGGCTGAGATCATCAGCCGGCGGGTAAGTTTCATGGTGTTTCCTCCCTTAGGTCAGCCGGACTGCTGCCGGTTCCTCTCTGACCGTTTCAAGCTGCTGGGGAATCGCCATCCTGTCAACAGGTATGACGAGGTCACGACTTCGGGTTTGTCAGGTGATCCTTTCGATGCTGGCGGCGACTTCGTCCCATTCCAGTACCTTCTTCCAGTCGTCGCGCATCAGCATGGGGATGCCAAACTCGATAGCCTTGTTGCAAGCATCCGAGAACTGGCCCTGCCGTTCCTCAAAGATCACCGCGCCCAGGATGTTCATGTGCCCCAGCAGGAAGTCGCGGGCGCATTCCTTGCTGACGCCGCTGCGGGCCACGACCTCGTCCATGGCCTCGCGCATGACCATCAGAAGCGAGGCGCAAACGGTCTCTGACAGGCCCGGTTCCAGCATGGCCATCTGCTTGACAGTCACCTCATAGCTGCGGGCCACGGGGGCATAGATGGCGCGCGCGATGCGGTCGCCCAACTCGTAGTGCTCGCGCGGGCCCTGCATCAGGGCATTAACCACACCTTGCTTCGCTGCAACGCCGCCAAAGTGATCGGCGCGGCCTTCCGGCGTATCCTCGTCGTTGAAGATCGGCGGATGGCAGGGATGGGTGACGAAATAAGTGATATCAGCACGGTCCGGCAGATGGCCCGCAAAAGGTGCTGCGGCATCCAGTATCACAATCATCGTGCCGGGCGCGACCTGCGGCACCACGGATGCGGCAACCTTGCGAATCACGGTATCGGGAACCGCCAGGATCACCACCTCGGCCCCGGCTAGGGCGGTACCGGCATCGACGGTATCGAAGCTCAGTTCAGACTTCAGCCGCTCACGGCCGACATCGCTGACCTCGACATGGGCCACGTTGAAATCGGTCTTGGCCAGGTTCGTCGACAGGCGCACGCCCATCTTGCCGCCCGCCCCGAACAGGGCAACCTTCGTCATCTCGTTCTCCTCCTCGCAAGGAATCGATCCTTGCTTAACTGGTATGATGAGATAATAACGGACGAACGCTGTCAAGAGGAGGGTGCAATGGCTGAGGCGCCGTGGGTCACATGGTTGGGCGACGACTTCACCGGATCGGCGGCGGTGATGGAGGTGCTGCACTTCGCGGGACTACCTTCGGTCCTGTTCACCGACATTCCCTCGCCCGAGCTGGCGGCGCGGTTCGCGGACTGCCGGGGAGTGGGGATTGCCACCACAGCGCGTAGCCATGATCCAGCCTGGATGGTGCAGAACCTGCCTGCGCTGTTCGGCTGGCTGGACAGGCTGCGGGCGCCTATCCTGCATTACAAGATCTGCTCGACGTTTGACTCATCGCCTGTGTCCGGATCCATTGGTGCCGCTATCGAGTTGGGCCTGCAGGTGCGGTCCGCGAAGGCGGTCCCCCTGCTGACCGCCGCGCCGCAGATGCGGCGGTATCAGGCATTCGGCCACCTGTTCGCGGGCACGCTGGACGGCGTGTTCCGCTTGGACCGCCACCCGGTCATGTCACGCCATCCGGTGACGCCCATGCTCGAGGCCGACCTGCTTCGGCACCTGGCGGCGCAGACGGACCTGCCCTCGGCGCTGATCGACCTGGAGGGGCTTGCCGATCCGCGGGCACTGCAGGATGCCTTGGCATCGGGCGCGGGCATCTTGTCCATCGATAGCATGGATCCCGTCAGCGAAACCGCAGCAGGCCGCCTGCTCTGGGAAAATCGCGCCGACCTTGGCTTTGTCGCGGGCAGCCAAGGCGTTGAATATGCCCTGGTCAGGCATTGGCAGGACAGCGGCATGATCCCCCGCGTCGATCCGCCAGGCCCTGTATCGCGCGCTGACCGGATCGTGGCGATGTCCGGCTCGGTCTCGCCAACTACGGCGCGGCAATTGGACTGGGCCGGGCGGAACGGCTTTGCGCTGCTGCCCTTCGATGCACGTGCCGTCACCTGCAGCGATGCCGACCAGACGGCCGAGGAGACCCGCCTGACTCAAGCCGCCATTGCCGCAGCAGAGGCGGGTCAAAGCCCCCTGGTTCATTCCGCTGCTGGCGAAGGCCAGCAGGTCGAAGCCTTCCGCGCGGCCCTGGCCCGCAGCGGCATGGAGGCAGGCACGGCCAATCGCCGCATTGGGGAATCTTTAGGCCGCATCCTGGACGCCACGTTGCGCGCTACAGGAATCAGGCGGGCAGTGATCTCGGGCGGGGATACCTCGGGGCACGGGATGCGCCAGTTGGGCCTGTCGGCGCTAACCGCCCTAGCACCGACAATTCCCGGCGCTGCTCTGTGCCGGGCCTTTGGCGATGGCGCCCATGACGGGCTGGAAATCGCCCTGAAAGGCGGACAGATGGGGTCTGAGGATTATTTTGGCTGG
The DNA here is from genome assembly GCF_014656455.1 of Paracoccus aerius. Taxonomy (GTDB): domain Bacteria; phylum Pseudomonadota; class Alphaproteobacteria; order Rhodobacterales; family Rhodobacteraceae; genus Paracoccus; species Paracoccus aerius. The sequence goes on along the minus strand of NZ_BNCL01000018.1, from coordinate 39,641 downwards.
ATCCGCGACGGCGGCGGATCACGGGAGGCAACATGACACACCAAATCCGCGTCACCTATCGTATCGAGACACTGGGCAGCATTGAAGCGATGGCGCAGAAGATCGCCGCCGACCAGTCCACCGGCACCTTTACCGAATTGCCCGGTGAGACGGAGGCGCTGAAGGCTCGTTATGCCGCCCGTGTTGAAAGCATTGTCCCGCTTCCTGATGCAGATCACCCTGGATTCCCGACCGATGCGTCCGGACCTTTCCACCGCGCTGATGTCACGATCGCTTGGCCACTAGACGCTATTGGCACCGATCTCGCTGCTCTGACGACCATCACCGTGGGCGGCGTTTATGCCATCCGCGGGCTGACTGCGGTGCGGGTCATGGATCTCGACCTCCCGTCTGCCTTCGCCTGCCATCCCGGCCCGCAATTCGGTATCGCCGGTTCCCGCCGTCTGATGGGCGTGCCGGAAGGGCCGATGATCGCGTCGATCATCAAGCCCTCGCTTGGCCTCTCGCCCGAGGACACGGCCGAGGTTGTCCAGACTCTGTGCGAGGCAGGCGTGGATTTTATCAAAGACGATGAAAAGCTGATGTCGCCGGGCTATTCGCCGCTGGCCGCGCGCGTCGATGCGATCATGCCGGTGATCGAGCGTCACGCCGACCGGACCGGCAAGCGGGTGATGTATGCCTTCGGCATATCCTCGGCAGATCCTGACCGGATGATGCGCGACCATGACTACGTCGCGACTCGAGGCGGCAATGCCGCAGTGGTCAACATCAACTCCATCGGGCATGGCGGCATGGCATTTCTGCGCAAGCGGTCTGTCTTGTGCCTGCATGCGCACCGGAACGGATGGGACATCCTGACCCGCCACCCGGCCTTGGGGATGGAATTCCGTGCCTATCAGAAGATATGGCGCTTGCTGGGTGTCGATCAGTTCCAGATCAACGGAATGCAGGCAAAATACTGGGAGCCGGATGAGAGCTTCGTAAAATCTTTCCACGATGTGATGACACCCATCTTTTCGGATGCCGATCGCCCGCTTCCAGTAGTTTGCTCAGGACAATGGGGCGGGCAGGCAGTCGACACCTATCAGCGTACAGGCGGAACGCTGGACCTGATGTATCTGGGAGGAGGCGGTATCCACGGTCATCCCAACGGTGCAGCAGCAGGAGTGCGGGCGATCCGCCGGGCTTGGCAGGCGGCAGCCGATGGCGAAAGTCTTCAACAAGCCGCCGCAAATCATCCGGACCTTGCGGCATCGTTGGCGAAGTGGGGGAAATGAACTGCCAGAATAGGAATGCGGAAATTTTTTTGAAATCATGAGGCGCAATGCCGATGTTGTGGATCAACAAGGAGAAGCCATTGCTCAGCGCCTCTTCGGTCGCGACGAGAGGTTCGAACAAATGCTCTTGTCGGAGTCGCTAAAAAGCTGAATGAAATGGAAGGATCACTTCAAGTTAATCGGAAATGCTCGGCGCTTAACTAATATTCCATACACCCGTTAGATGCCGAGTGGCTGCGTGCGGCGGACATGACCGACATTAAGCCTGATAGGCGTGGCTTTAAATTTTAATCTCAGGGCATTGTGCGGTTAAAACGGTTGGTTTGCCAGAAAGTGCAAAGAACACATCCGCAGTAACGGCTGATCATCGGATCAGCACGGCCCGAAAGTCGTTGACGTTGGTCAGGGTCGGCCCGGTCTTGACCAGATCGCCGATCCGGTCAAACAGGCTGTAGCTGTCATGCGCCTCCAACACGGCACGCGGCTCCAGTCCCTCCGCCCGGGCACGGGCCAGCGTGTCGGGAGAGATGACCGCACCTGCTGCATCTTCGCTGCCATCAATGCCATCAGTGTCACCGGCCAACGCATGTATGCCAGGACAGCCGTCCAATGCTATCGCGAGCGCGAGCAGGAATTCGGTGTTCCTCCCGCCCTTGCCCGGCTTGGCTCTGCCAAGAGTTACGGTGGTCTCGCCGCCCGACAGCAGCACTGCCGGGCCCTTGACCGGCAGCCCGTGCAGGGCCGCGCTGCGGGCGATGCCCGCCATGACCTGACCGGCAGTACTTGCCTCGCCTTCGATGGCATCACCCAGGATCAGGGGTGTAATCCCTTCGGCACGGGCCATCCTTGCGGCGGCCTCAAGGGCAATAAGCGGGGTGGAGATCAGGCGATAGTCCGCCGTGAACGGCGGCAAGGGATCAGGTGGCATCATCAGCAGGCGTCGGGCGGCCTCGGGCAGGGCAGGGCCGAGCATTCTTACGATATCAGATAGGTCCGCCGTCGCGTCGGGATCGTGAACCGTCGGTCCTGAGGCGATGGCCAGGGGATCGTCGCCCGGCACGTCGGAGATCGCCAGCGTCACTACTCGTGCCGGTGCTGCCGCAATGGCTAAGCGCCCGCCCTTGACTGCCGACAGCCTGCGCCGCACCCGGTTCATCACCCCGATTGGTGGCCCAGAAGCCAGCAGCAGCCGGTTCACCTGCATCTTGTCGTCCAGCGTCAGGCCTGGCCTAGGCGCCGTCATCAGCGCTGATCCCCCGCCCGAGATCAGCGCCAGCACCAGATCGTCGGGGCCAAGCCCGCGCACAGCCGCCAGAATGCGCTGCGCTGCATTGGCTCCCGCCTGGTCGGGAACGGGATGGGAAGCCTCGATTACCTCAATACTTCGGGTTGGGACAGCGTGGCCATAGCGGGTGACGACCACGCCGGTTACGTCGGGCCATTCGGCTTCGACCGCGCGAGCCATGGCAGCGGCGGATTTGCCGGCCCCCACCACGACCACCCGGCCGCTGGGGCGTTCCGGCAGATGACGCGCCACCGTCTTGCCCGGATCGGCGCTGTCCACTGCCGCACGGAACAGGCGCAGAAGAAGGTCTTTCGGGTCGCGCGTCATTGTCAGTCTCTGATGGGGAGCCGCGGATCGCATTGCAGACCGCGCTTGTGATCTTATGGGTAACCAACACGCCGCTTATGCAAGGTGTCACGGGCCGCCGCGAGGTATTCTCGTTTGCCTGACCGGCAGCCCGGATATTCTACTGATCAGAAGCCGACGGCGTCCGCACCCTTTAGGGCAAGCAGCTCTCGTGCTTCGTCCGGGGTGGCGATCTCAAGGCCCAATCCTTCGATGATCTGCCGGACGGCGATAACCTGTTCGGCATTGCTCGTGGCAAGCCGCCCTGGGCCGGCCCAGAGAGAGTCCTCGAGCCCGACCCGAACATGGCCGCCAAGCGCTGCGGCAATTGCAGCTACCGGAAGCTGGTTCTTGCCGGCACCAAGGACAGACCAGCGATACTGGTCCCCAAACAACCTGTCAGCCGTGCGCTTCATGTGCATGACGTCGTCGTAGTGCGCACCGATGCCGCCCATCAGGCCGAACACTGTCTGGATGAAGAGCGGACCCTGCACCAGTCCCGCATCAAGGAAATGCTTGAGGTTGTAGAGATGCGCGGTGTCGTAGCACTCGAACTCGAACCGGGTGCCGTTCGCCCTCAGCGTGGTGATGATATGCTCGATATCGGCAAAGGTATTGTGGAACAGGATGCCCTTGTTTCCAAGATAATCCCGTTCCCACTGATGCTTCAGTCGGTCATCGAACCTGGCCAGCATCGGGAACAGGCCAAAGTTCATCGAACCCATGTTCAGCGATGCCAGTTCAGGTTTCCACGTCTCGGCAGGTCGGACGCGGTCTTGAATAGACATTGTCGGCGCGCCGCCAGTGGTGATGTTCACCACGCAGCTGGAGCGCTGCTTGATGATCTGAAGAAAGGGCGCGAATGCCTCGGGCGTCTGGTCGGGGCGACCGTCCTGTGGGTCGCGTGCATGGAGGTGGACAACCGCGGCACCCGCTTCGGCCGCGCCGATCGCCGCCTCGGCAATTTCCGAGGCCGTGACGGGCAGGTATTCCGACATCGACGGCGTATGGATCGCGCCGGTGACGGCGCAGGTGATGATGACCTTGCGTTTGGCAGCCATGTTACTTCTCTTCCTTCAAGGATTTCAGAAAATTGTCCAATGCCGCCAGTTTTCTGTCTCGGCTCCGGCTGAGTGAGGCAACCTGGTCGCTACCCGGTAGGGCTGCGGCGGCGATCTCTCCGGCTTTGCGCGTGAAGGCATCACCCCGTGCAGCGCTGTTGCTGAGCCTTGCCATCGTCGGCCCATAGCGGTCGAGATAATCCACGATCCCCCTGGGCGCGTTGAGGTTGATCGTGGCAAGGGGACCCAGCAGCGTCCAGCGTCGGCCAAGACCGTGGCAAATGGTGTCGTCCAAGCCTTCTGGCGACACGATGCCTTGGGCGACGAGAGAAAGCGATTCCGCCAGGAGTACCGCCTGAAGCCGGTTCAGGACAAACCCGTCGATCTCGCGCGACAAACGCACGGGAACCTGCCCAACATCCCGCATCAGCGCCTCGGCGTTGTCCATGACATGAGGCGCGGTGTCGGGCGAGGGACAAAGTTCCACCACCGGAATTACATGGGGCGGGTTCACTGGATGGGCGACAAGAATGCGGTGGCGGCCTGCCAGTCCTTCGGCAAACTGCGAGGCCACGAGGGCCGAACTGGAGGAGGCCAGAATTGTTTCAGGTGCAGCCAGCCGATCAAGATCAGCATAAAGCTGGCGCTTGATCTCGATCCGTTCTGGCCCGTTCTCCTGCACCCAGTCCGAGCCTTCAAGCGCCGACTGCATGTCCTGGACGACAGTGACACGCGCCAGGATCGACGGATCTTCCCCAGCTTCCACGCATGTGGTGTGCAGCGTTGCCATCGCATGTTCGGTGGTTGCGGGATCGGCGTCCCACACTCGGACGTCCAATCCTGCTCTTGCAAAGACAATCGTCCAAGCTCTTCCGATCAGGCCGCAGCCGATGATGGAAACAGTGCTCGCCACGGTTCAATCCTTCCCGCTCATCAAAAGGTTTAGGTTCTGTTGAAGTTCTTGACGCGGACAAAGCTGCCCAGGGTCTTCCCCAGATCCGAGGCGGCGTCGGAAATGTCCCTAACGATCGCGGCCTCCAGTGCTGCGCCGTCACGCTCGCGCAAGGCGCGTTCGGCGGCACGATGGCTTTCCATCGAACGATCGAAATGATTGGGTGCCGTCACGGCTAGCCGTATCAGAGGACCAACCCGAAGCCACATCTGCTCGATCAGGCCCATCAGGACCGGACGTTCCGCGGCGCGATAGATCAGCGAATGAAAGCGCCAGTTGCTTTCAAGATAAAGGTCCGCGTCATCCGTGTCTGCGGCGCGCTGCATGACCGAGCAGGCATTCGAAATCAGTCGCAGTTGAGAAGGACCAATCCCGTTGATCGCCTGAGCGGCCGCGAAGCTTTCCAGCTTGACGCGGATTTCGCGGATCTCGATCAGCTCAGCCTCAGACAGGACCGGAACGCGCAGGACGCGATTGCCGCCAAATACCTCTAACCCGCCGTCGCTTTCCAGCTGTCGGAGAGCCTCGCGGATCGGAGTGACGCTGGTACCGAGTGCCGCGGACGCACGGCGTAGGCTCAGTTCCTCACCTGGCCGAAAGTAACCGCTGATCAGGGCGTCTCTCAGGCGTGCATAGATCTGGGACTGGGCAGTCTCTCCCTCCTTCAGAGTAAGCGGTCCTAGTCTAGACCAGCCATCTGATTCCCCTCCCCGAACCATATGTTCCTCGGTATCTGTGATCTCGGTTGCTTTATTCGTTGATGGTTTCCTTTCTAAAAGTCCAGCAAATAATCGAAATTAATGAGCTGTTGACGTAAATTACTTTTAGCCCGTAGCGTATCCGAGATCACAGATCGACTCTCTGCGAGAGTATTGTTTACGCAAGTTGAAGGAAGGGAGGTCCTGAGAATGCGGAACTGCAAGATCACAGGAATCACAGCCGTTATGGCGCTGTTGGGTTCGACTGCCATGGCGCAGGAAAGCCGCACGTTCGATGTCAGCCTGCCGCTGGGGCCGCAGTCGCATCAGGCGGTTGGCGTCCACAAATTCGGAGAGGAGCTGGAGCGCCTGTCGGAGGGGCGGCTCAAGATCCGGCCGCATTATGACAATGCGTTGGGTGCCGAGCGGGAGGTCGTCGAGGGGATTGGCCTTGGACTGATCGACATGGGCATTACCTCGACAGGCCCAATGGGCGGCTTCACCAACGAGTTCCTGCTGTTCGACCTGCCCTACATCTTCCGCGATCACGAACACGCTCATGCGTTCCTGGACAGCGAACACGGGGAAACGTTGGCCCAGCGGCTGGAAGATGCGGCAAGTGTCAAGATCCTGGCCTGGATGGAGAACGGTTTCCGCTACAACACCAACAGCGTTCGACCGATAAAGACGCTTGAGGATATGCGGGGCATCAAGCACCGGACCCAGGAAAGCAGCGTGCAGGTAGACACCTGGACTGCCCTTGGGGCAAATGCCGCACCGATGGCTTGGACCGAAGTCTTCACCGCCCTGCAGCAGGGTGTGATGGAAAGTCAGGAAAATCCGATCCCGACGATCTACGACGTGAAGTTCCACGAGGTTCAGGATTACCTGAACATGACCCAGCATGTCTATTCGCCCGCGCCCCTGATGATTGGGGCGCAGTTGTTCGCCTCTCTCTCACCCGAGGATCAGGCGATCATGCTGGAAGCGGCTGAGATCGCCACGCCGGTTCAGCGCGAAGCATCGCGCGAGATGGAGGAGCGTCTGGTGGGTGAATTGGAAACATTGGGAATGGAAGTCACCTATCCCGATCTGGCGCCCTTCCGGGAAGCGGTCCAGCCGGTGATCGCCAAGTGGAAAGACACGGTTGGCACCGAACTGGTGGACGCCGCGATGAACTTCCAGGCGCCGCAGTAACGGCAAAGGGGGCGAAAGCCCCCTTCTTCTTCCATCGCTCAGGAGGTCGCAGATGCGTAGGGCGCTGCACACAGTCGTTCGCACGGTGGACGGCATCAACTGGCTTGTCGGCTGGATCCTCGCCGCGCTGATGCTGGTGATGACGGTCCTAATTAGCTGGCAGGTCTTTGCCCGTTATGTGATGGGCAGTTCGCTGACCTTTTCCGAGGAAGTCTCGCGTTTCTCGATGGTCTGGATGACCATGCTGGGTGCTGCCTATGCTTACCGCTACGGCTCGCTGATCGCAGTCGACCTGCTGGTATCACTGTCAGGCCCGAGGGCCAGCAGAGTTTTTCACCTGTTCATCGCCGCAGCCTCCTGCACCTTTGCCTTTGTTCTTCTCAAATATGGGCTTGAGCTCACTCAGCGAGTTGCCACACAGACCGCACCCAGCACGCGGGTGTCAATGGCATGGCTTTATGGCGCAATCCCCGCAGGGGCAGCGCTCATCGTGTTGAACTCACTTGCAATCATCGCCGCCGACTTCTCCGGCAAGAAGGAGACAGTGGCATGATCTCGCTTTTGTTCGGACTTCTGCTTCTTCTTTTGCTAGTCGGCGTACCCGTGACCTTCGCGCTTGGGCTCGCAGCGGTGGTAACCATCTGGCAGGGCGACATCATGCCCCTGCTGATCGCTCCGCAAGAGATGATCCGCTCGGTCAACTCTTTCCCACTGTTGGCGATCCCCTTCTTTATCCTGGCCGGAAACCTGATGCAGGCAGGCGGGATCTCCAAGCGGCTGGTGGACTTCTCAAAGACGCTCGTCGGCAGCACGACAGGCGGGCTGGCGATGGTTGCGATCGTGACCTCGGCTTTTTTCGCTGCGATCTCTGGCTCGGGCGCCGCGACGACGGCGGCGGTCGGCGCCATCCTGATCCCCGCGATGGTCGCCCAAGGCTACGGCAAACCCTATGCCGCAGCGAACCAGGCGGCCGCCGGGGCGCTTGGCGTCATCATTCCTCCCAGCATTCCGATGATCCTTTATGCCATCGCGGCGAACCAGTCGGTGGGCGACATGTTCATTGCGGGCGTCCTGCCGGGCCTCGTGGTCGTTGCGTCGCTTCTGATCTATGCGCGCATCCATGCCAGCACTCTGCATATGCCGGTGGAGGAAGTGACAAGCGTCCGTAGTGTGCTGATCGCCGGCCGCTCAGCAATTCTGGCGCTACTGATGCCGACGCTGATCCTTGGCGGGATCTATGGTGGCATCGTCACGCCGACTGAAGCCGCTGTTGTTGCGGTCGTCTATTCGCTTCTGGTGGGCGGTGTCGTTTATCGTGAACTGCCGCTGCGCGAGATTCCTGTGATCATGCGCGACAGCGCCATCACATCTGCGGTCGTGCTGTCGATCATCGCGGCAGCTGGGCTTTATGGCCGGATCATCCTGTCGCTGCAGGTGCCAGCGGTCATATCCGAATTCGTTGTTGGCGCAATCGAGAGCGCTTGGATGTTCATCATCCTGGTTAACCTCCTGTTGCTGTTCGTGGGCATGTTCCTCGAAGCGGCAGCAGCGATCTTGATCTTCACCCCGATCCTGCTGCCTATCGCGCTTAGCTTCGGCATAGATCCGGTTCATTTCGGGGTCATCATGGTGGTGAACCTTGCCATGGGAATGTTCACGCCCCCTGTGGGTCTGAACCTGTTCATCGCCTCACAGATCGCCGGTATCGGCATTCCGAAGATCGCCCGGGCGGTGATCCCCTTCGTGATCATCCTGCTGATCGACCTTCTCATCATCAGCTTCCTGCCCTGGCTCTCGCTGGTCTTCACAGGCCGATAAGGAAAAAGACTCATGAATCTATCCCTAGGCGATGCCCGGGTCATCGTGACGGCAGGCGCGGGCGGCATCGGCCGCGCCATCGTGGACGCCTTCCTTGCTGAGGGTGCCCATGTCGCCACCTGCGACATCGACGACGCCGGCCTGGCGACACTTCCCGACAACGTGTTTTGCCGCCGCGTGAACGTGCAGGACGCAGGTGCACTGGCAGGCTTCATGGACGACGCCATCACGGTACTGGGCGGGCTCGACAGCCTCGTCAACAACGCAGGCATCGCGGGACCAACCGGGCGTATCGAGGAACTGGAGCTTGACGCCGTCCGTCAATGCATCGACATCTGCCTGACGAGCCAGTTTGTCACCACGGGCCGGGCTGTTCCGCATCTGCGAAAGAGCGCCAACCCGTCGATCGTCAACATCTCCTCGCTGGCCGGTCGCTTGGGCTTTAGGCTGCGCAGTCCCTATGCGGCAGCAAAATGGGGGGTGATCGGACTGACCAAATCCATGGCCATGGAGTTGGGCGAACACGGCATTCGGGTGAATGCCGTCCTGCCGGGACTGGTCGCAGGTGATCGGCAGCGCCGCGTGCTGCAATCGCGCGCGGACGCCCGGGGCATCAGCTTCGATCAGGCCGAGAGCGAGGCGTTCTCTCACACTTCCATCAAGGAGTACGTCACGCCGCAGCAGATCGCGGACCAGATCCTGTATCTGGCAAGTCCTCGTGGCCGTACGATCTCCGGGCAGGCAATTTCGGTCTGCGGTGATACCGGAATGCTGGGATAAGGAAGCGACGATGGCGATTACCTACCTCAAGAGGGGCAAGTCCGACGTAGAGCGCGACCAGGACGACAGCAGAACCCGTACGATAGTCGAGACAGCGCTGAAGGATATCGAGACGCACGGCGACATTGCCGTTCGAGAGTTCAGCCATAAGTTCGACAACTACGTCCCCGACAGCTTTCGCCTTACTCAGGAACAAATCGACGCCCTTATCGCGGAACTGAGCACGCGCGAGCTTGACGACATTCGCTTCGCACAGCATCAAATCCGGCGCTTTGCAGAAGCGCAGCGCGCCTCGATGCAGGATATCGAAGTCGAAACCCGACCTGGTGTCATTCTGGGGCACAAAAACATCCCGGTCCAATCGGTCGGTTGCTATGTGCCCGGCGGCAAGTTTCCAATGGTGGCGTCGGCGCATATGTCGGTGCTGACCGCCAGTGTCGCCGGGGTGCCGCGCATCGTGGCCTGCACACCTCCTTTCAGGGGGCGGCCTAATCCGGCCGTTATAGCTGCCATGCACTTGGCCGGCGCGCATGAGCTCTATGTCCTCGGCGGTATTCAGGCCATCGGTGCCATGGCATCGGGGACCGAAAGTATCCGGCCCGTCGACATGCTGGTCGGCCCCGGCAACGCTTTCGTGGCCGAGGCCAAGCGCCAGCTCTACGGCCGCGTCGGCATCGACCTGTTTGCAGGCCCGACCGAGACGATGGTGATTGCCGACGATACCGTGGATGCGGAACTTTGCGCGACCGATCTGCTGGGGCAGGCCGAGCATGGCTACAACAGCCCCGCCGTGCTTGTGACAAACTCGCGTGCCTTGGCCGAAGGAACGATGGCCGAAATCGAGCGACTGTTGCAGATCCTCCCTACGGCCGAGACCGCATCCGCAAGCTGGCGCGACTATGGCGAGGTGATCCTCTGCAACAGCCATGAGGAGATGCTCCAGGTCGCCAACGACATTGCCAGCGAGCATGTCCAAGTCATGACCGACCGCGACGACTGGTATCTGGACCGCATGACCTCCTACGGGGCGCTGTTTCTCGGGCCCCGCACCAATGTGGCGAATGGCGACAAGGTAATCGGCACCAACCATACGCTGCCGACCCGCAAGGCGGGCCGCTATACTGGCGGGCTTTGGGTGGGCAAGTTTCTCAAGACACACACCTACCAGCGTATTACCAGCGATGAGGCCGCCGCCGAGATCGGCGCCTATTGCTCGCGCCTTTGCTTGCTCGAGGGCTTCACGGGACATGCCGAGCAGGCCAATATCCGGGTCCGCCGCTATGGCGGGACGGACGTCCCCTATGGAGGTGCTGCGGAATGATGCGGGCGAACTTCGATCTGGCCGGCAAACGGGCCTTGGTAACGGGGGCCGGGCGGGGCATTGGGCGCGGCGTGGCCGAGGCTCTGGCCTCGGCAGGGGCGGCCGTCACTCTTTGCGCCCGCTCCTCCTCCGAAATCACTGAGGTGGCTGAGGGTATCATCGCTGACGGTGGGACAGCCGACACTTTGGCGCTTGACGTCACGGATACCTGTGCCTTTAGCCGTGAAATCGACGCACGCGAACCCTTCGACATCTTCGTGAACAACGCTGGCACCAACCGGCCCGCCCTTGTGCAAGATGTCACCGAAGAGGATTTCGACCTGATCATCGGCCTGAACCTCCGGGCTGCGGTCTTCGCCGCGCAGGCGGTTGCCCGGGGAATGCTCAAGGCTGGACGGGGCGGGTCGATCATCAACATGTCGTCGCAGATGGGACATATCGGCGCTGCAAGGCGCAGCATCTACTGTGCATCGAAATGGGCAATCGAGGGCTTTTCTAAATCTTTGGCAATTGAACTGGCCCCCCATGCCATCCGCGTTAACACCATCTGCCCGACATTTATTGAAACGCCCCTGACAAGGCCTTACTTTTCGGAAAACGCATTCCAGGAGGAGGTGCTCAAAAAGATCAAGCTCGGTCGGCTTGGTCAGGTGCAGGATATCGTGGGGGCGGCTGTTTTTCTGGCATCCGACGCATCGGCCCTTATGACTGGGTCGTCCATCATGATCGACGGAGGCTGGACGGCTGAGTGAGGCTCCATAATACTCGTTGATCGCAATCGCGATAAAGGAAACGATGCTCCTCTGAGCATCCGAGGTCTCGTGCGATGATCGTCCGTTCCCGTCCCAGCTTGCTGACGCTGTTCTTTGTCCTGAAGGGATCGATCATTCTGCGCACCTGGCCGCAGCTTGCCGCTGTGGGGGTGTTGTCGGTGATGGTTGTCGCCGCGCACCGGCAGGCACCGGCTCTTGTTCCCGGGATCAATCCCGCACCCCTGACACTGATCGGGATCGCCCTGTCCGTCTTTCTCAGCTTTCGCAACAACGCCTGCTACGACCGATGGTGGGAAGCCCGCAAGCTTTGGGGCCAGATCATCCAGTCCGCCAGAGACATTGCCCGGCAGACGGTCGTTCTGGATGAGGAACCGGGAAAGACCTCTCTTGAGCGTCGCGACATCCTGACGGCGATCATCACGTTCGGGAAGGGGGCGGTCGAGCAATTGCGGCAGAAGATGGAAGGTCGGGAGACGAGTGAACCCGCTCTTGATGTTAGACCTGCGGATGTGATCCTACATCCGGTCGCGGCGCAGATCGGACAATTGCTGCGGCAAGGTCGTCTTGCCCCCGTCGAGGCTCTCGGCCTCAACGACAGCCTTTCCCGCCTGACGCAGGCACTGGTCGGCTGCGAGCGCCTGGCCAACACGCCCCTGCCATTTGCCTACACGCTGCTCTTGCACCGGACGGCCTATCTGTTCTGCTTTCTGCTGCCATTCGGTCTCACCAACATGCTGGGTTGGTCGACGCCGCTTGCCGCCATGCTCGTGGCTTATACGTTCTTCGGCCTCGATGCCCTGGGAGAGGAGCTTGAGGAGCCCTTCGGCCTGATGCCCAACAACCTTCCGATCTCGGCCTATGCGACGACCATCGAGATCCACTTGCGCTCGGCCATGGGTGAGACGGACCTTCCCCCGGTGCCGATCGCAAAGGACTACGTCCTGACCTGATGCAAGAGTGGGCAGGTTGGGCGGCTCCCTGATAAATGGAAGCACGAAGATGAGGATGGCAAGGCAAAGGACTTTTCGCCAATGCCTCGTCCCCATCTTTCACGGCGATACCGTGACACCTTGCAGCAGTTTCAGTTGATCGAGAGCCTCGCTCAGCGTGTGGATTTGTCTTTGGCCATGCTTCACCTTGCAGGTAATCTGGGCGTTTGAATACTGCTTCCGGCAAGACCCAAAGGGCTCAGGCCATGCGCTGCCTTTCGGCGTCACGAGCCCCCCAACACCTGCCGGGCTGTGTTTAGCAGGATACCTCCACGCTCGGGATCCGATGCAGCCGAGGCCATGAAGTTGCGCAGCTGCGCGAAGGTCAGATGTGGCGGCATGGGCGGCACCTCGGGATCCGTGCGAACCTCGATCACCGTGGGTATCGGCGAGGCCAGGGCCATGTCCCATGCCGGACCGATGCTAGCAGGGTCATCTACGAAGATGCCGTTCAGCCCGATCATTTCGGCGAAGCGATGATAAGGAACATCCGGGATGTTCTGGGTCGCCTCGAACTTGGGGTTGCCTTCCATGATCCGCTGTTCCCAAGTGACCTGGTTCAGGTCCTGATTGTTCAGCACCAGACAGACCCATGTCGGGCTTTCCCACTCGCGCCAGTATTTGGCGACAGTGATCAGTTCGGCCATGTTGTTCATCTGCATCGCGCCATCTCCGACCATCGCGACCACGGGGCGCTCCGGATGGGCGAATTTGGCGGCTATGGCATAAGGAACGGCCGCACCCATCGAGGCCAAGCCGCCTGAGAGCGAAGCCATCATCCCCTCGCGCATCTTGATGTCGCGTGCGAACCAATTGGCGCAGGAGCCCGAATCCGAGGTCAGGATCGCCCCCTCAGGCAGGCGTTGCGACAACTCCCAGAAGGGGCGTTGCGGGTTGATCGGACTGGCCGGTTGCATCGCCCGGTCTTCCAACACCTTCCACGAGGAGGCGACGCTCTTCTCCACCGTCTGGCGCCATTTCCCACCCTTTTTCGGCGTCAGCAGGGGCAGAAGGGCGCGCAGAGTCTCGGCGCTGTCGCCGGTCAGGTTCACCTCCATCGGGTAGCGCAGCGACAGCATGGTAGGGTCCAGGTCGATCTGCACGCCGCGCGCCGCACCTTGCGGAGGCAGAAACTCGGAATAAGGGAAGCCCGATCCGATCATCAGCAGCGTGTCGCACCCCTGCATCAGATCCCAGCTAGCCGATGTGCCCAGAAGCCCAATCGAGCCGGTGACATAGGGCAGATCATCCGGCAGGACCGCCTTGCCCAAAAGGGCCTTGGCCACGCCGGCCCCTAGCACCTCGGCTATGGCGCGCACCTCGGCACCGGCATCCAGCGCACCGGCACCGACCAGCATCGCGACCTTTGAGCCTTCATTCAGAACATTGGCCGCGCGCCGCAGGTCCTCCTCGGCCGGCACAACGCGAGGCGCGCAATATCCGACGCCGGAGAAGACTGTACCATGGGCACGCGGCGGGTCCTCATAAGGCATCTCCTGCAGGTCGTTGGGAAAGATAAGCGCTGTCACCTTGCGTTGGCTGAGGGCGGTCCTGATCGCTCGATCGGTAAGATGACGCACCTGCGCGGGCACGGTCGCCTGCTGCACAAAAGCGCCAGCGACATCCTTGAACATCGAGATCAGGTCGACTTCCTGCTGGTAATGCGCGCCTAAAGCCGTCCGAGCCTGCTGTCCGGCAATGGCCAGAACGGGCACGTGATCCAGCTTCGCGTCATAAAGGCCCGTCAGCAGATGCGTGGCGCCGGGGCCCGAGGTTGCAAGGCAAACGCCCAGTTCGCCGGTGAACTTGGCATGGGCCGAGGCCATGAAGGCGGCCATCTCCTCATGCCGGGCCTGGACGAACTGGATGTCGCCATTGCGCCGCTGCAATGCGCCCAGAAGCCCGTTGATACCGTCACCCGGATAGCCGAAGACGCGGGTCACACCCCATGCCTTGAGCCGCTCCCAGAAGAAATCGCCAACTGTCGGAGCCATGCTCTGCCCTCCTGCTGATGCCATGTCATGCTGTCCAACGGCGTGTCATGCGAGCTGTTCCCGCCAAGCCCTGTTGATGGCAGGAACATCCGGCTCGCCTGCCTGGGGATAGAGATAAATCTGAGTTCCCCAGCCAGGCTTTTGGCTTCTCCGCGGCCAGTTTTTGGCAGGCGTCAGGCAAATAATGAGGTTGAACATCCATTGTTGCGCGACGTATCGCCCTGTATGCCGGGCTTTGGGCTCGGACCCTTCAAGAGAATGACCATGACTGATCTGCCCATGAGCTTTCCTGCCGACGGAGAGTTCCTTCGCAAGCGCGTGCTTCCTGTGCTTGTCCTGTTTGCAACGATCTACGGCGGCTCGATTGCGGCGGGTTTGCACATCAACGCCGTCGTTCTGTCGATCGCGGCGATGATGACGCTCTGTCTGCTGCGGCTACCCGTTGCCATCGCCCTGGTCTCGGCGGCCGTGCTGGGCGGCTTGCAGGCGGGCCTGTCGATGACAGAGACGATCACTGCGCTCAACGACAACCTGCTCATCGGCTCGCAGGTCGGCATGACCTACATCATGATCGGAGCATTTGCCGTCGCGCTGGCGCGCAGCGGCCTGCTTGAACTGTTGGCCGCGAAGATCTCGGGTCGGCTGGGGACGGGCGAGGCCGCCACCGGCAAGAGCATCAAGTGGACCTTGCTGCTGATCCTTTGCGCGGCGTCCATCATGTCGCAAAATCTCATCCCCGTCCATATTGCCTTCATCCCGGTGCTGATCCCGCCGCTCCTTGGCATCATGAACCGGCTTCGCATGGACCGCAGAGCGGTCGCCTGCGTGCTGGCCTGCGCGATCAGCTCCAGCTACCTGCTTTTGCCGACAGGCTTCGGGGCGATCTTCCTGAACGACATCCTTCTGACCAACCTGAACGAGGTCGGCGCTGACCTCGGTCTGGTCGTGACCGCCGACATGGCGCCCAAGGCGATGTTCCTGCCGGTGATGGGGATCCTGGCCGGGATGTTCGTCGCCGTCTTCATCACCTACCGCAAGCCGCGCTATTATCACACGATCGAGAATGAGGCACCGGCAGCCGCCAAGGTCCCTGTCACCCTTGACCTCACGCAGCTGCTGGCAACGATCGCTGCGCTGCTGGTGGCTTTGGTCTGCCAGATCAAGTTCGACTCGCTCCTGATCGGGGCCATGGTCGGCTTCGTCATCCTCAGCTTTGCGGGCATCTTCCGCTGGCGCGACCAAGACGACGTCTTTACCGAAGGCCTGCGGATGATGGCGCAGGTGGCCGTGATCATCACCATCGCCTCGGGGTTCGCGGGCGTACTTTCCGCCACTGGAGAAGTCCAGCCGCTGGTTTCGGCATCGGCAACCTTCATCGGCGAGAATAAGGCCCTGGGCGCGGCCATCATGCTGCTGGTCGGGCTGTTCATCACGATCGGGTTCGGGGACTCTTTTGCTTCGGTCCCGATCCTCGCGCCGGTCTATGTGCCTCTGGCCCTCGCGCTAGGTTTCTCGCCGCTGGCGACAGTCGCCCTTCTCGGTGCAGCGGCGGCTCTGGGCGATGCAGGATCGCCCGCGTCCACCATCACGCTGGGTGCAACGGCAGGCCTGAACGCGGATGGCCAGCACGACCACATCAAGGACAGCGTGATCCCGACCTTCATCCATGCAAACTTCGGCATGGTCCTGTTTGCTTGGATAGCCGCGCTGACGCTTTGATAAAGGCACTTCGACGTTTATCGCAGCCAAATGGCGGCCCGGAGTGAAATTCGACAAGAGGGTCTTATTCTATTAGGTTGCGGGCGAGAAGGCAGGACCTTGGTCGGCAATATTTGTTTGAGCAGGGTCCTTGTGACAATTCGTCAGAACCTCAGGACGCCTATTCGTCCACGACAGGTACGCTGCAGGGCAAAGAGCTCCGCTTTGCTTGATGCGAAGCTCGTTATCGAAACCCAGGATCTGGAGGGCAGTCTCCAGTCTGTCTGGACATGCCCGCGTTAGTTCCAATCTTCTGGGAGCGATGCTTGCCACAGAAGAGACTGGATATGGCAGCGACACGCGATCTCTGAGTTTGAGCGGAATGCGGTTCATGATGCAGCTGAAAGCGTCTCGGAAACCATCGTTGCCAGCTTATCGATCCGCAGGTGCGCTACGGTTGCACCTTTCAGCGAAATTCCTGCGCTCGAATGGCCGAGTTCTGGCAAGGGCAGTGCAGCCTGCCGCTCCCGGTTCTTTTTGCTAAGCAAAGCTGCTTCCTAAGAAACAGCCTCAGTGTTGGGCAAGGGCGCCAATGCAAAGCCGAGTGTCTTGGCGCGCCGTTGCAGGTTCGCCAAAACTCGGCTGCGATGTCGTTCCTCATAGGCTACCGCGCCCGGATCGCGGTAGGTCATGCCAAAGCGCACGGCATTATAGAACAGAACGGCGATCTTCCGTGCCGTGGCGGTCACCGCCTTTTGCTTGCCGATCCGGAATGACAGGCGTGGATAAAATGCCCCCAAAGCAGTGTCGCTGCGTCCGATCGTCGTGGCGGCCACGCGCAAGAGTGCTGCAGCTCGGCTGGAGGAGCGTCGGGTGCGCGACGACAGCAGCTTGCCGCCTGATATCTTGTTGCCTCGTGCCAGGCAGAGCCAGGACGTGAAGTGCTTTGCGCTTTTCCACGCCAGCAAGTCCGCGCCGCATTCGGCAACCAGCTTCAGGGCAAGCGAAGGACCCAGCCCGTGGATCTGGGTGAGGTCTGTGCCCAGAACGCCGTAAAGTGCCGCCCGAACATCGAAGGAGGGAGCATTGACCTGCTTGCGCTTGATCCGTGCCTTGGGCAGGGCAGCAACGTCTCCAGGGGCCTTGACGGTCAACCCCGCGACCGCGGCCTCCAACTTTCGATCACAGCCCTCGATCTTGGCCTGGTAGAAGTCGTAGAGGTCCAGAGATTGGCTCAGGGCGAAGATGTGCTCGTCCCGATCATTGCCGACGAGTGCAGCCTTGATCACCTCGATGGAAGAGTGGCAACGGATATCGCGGAACACGGCCAACACCTCCGGGTCGCGCTCCCCGGCTACGATGGCACGGATGATCCGCATGCCGGTCGCCCTGGTGATATCCGATACCACGTGGTGCAGCTGCAGGTTCATTTCCATCAGCGCCTTCTGCATATGCTGAATGTGGGCCGCGGCATATTCCACAAGACGTTCCCGTTGGCGCAGGTAAGCGCTCAAGGTGGCAATCTCGGCTTCCGGGCGGAAACTGCCGCGCAGCAGGCCATAGGAATGCAACTGCCGCAGCCACCCCGCATCGCTGACGTCGGTTTTGCGGCCTGGCACGTTCTTGGCGTAGCGCGCATTCACCAAGGTCACATCGAAGCCTCGCGCTTCCAGAACCTCGAACGCCGGGATCCAGTAGACGCCTGTTGACTCCATAGCGACGCTGGTCACACCGCAGGGCTTGAGCCAATCCGCCAGATCATGCAGGTCCTGGGTGAACGTGCCAAAAGCCCTGACGGGTGTCTCGCAGGCCTCAGGGTTCACAGCCGCCATGTGCATGGTCGATCCGATATCGATCGCCGCCGCAGCAGGGTTGACCATCTTCAGGTCCGGGTGGCCGCCGGTCGCAATCTTCGTCATGGCATCTCCTCCTACAGGCAAGAAGGGCGTGGGCCATGCAAGTCCGTCATCTTCCTATTTGGGATCGCCACAGTCGCGGCGTCACCACTCTCAAGTGCGCATCGGCCCATGTGCCACGTTTTTTAACGGGGTTTGGCCTCCAATAAGCGATCGGCAACTGCCCTTCAGGCCATCGAGGATACCACAGGCTGTTTATACCGCGCACAGGCGGGCTACGGCCCGTGACGGTTTTTTATAAGCTCGTTGTCGCTCAATAGGGGCACGTGCTTTTGGGGGGCAGGGGCCGACGCTGTATCAGCCTGACCCGTGTGGCGGCCGGAAACGCCCTGTTGGTCCGCTTCTTTGGGTGCAATCCGTGTCCCTGCTGTCGCTTCTTGAGCACTGGTCGCGTTCGCCACAGGCGCAACCTGATCTAGCTCTTCGATTGGTGCGGGATCTGTCGAACCGTCCTGAGCGACAAGCTGTGTGCCCGCGCCGCCTGCTGCACCGACAGACGGCTCATCTTTGCTAAAGTCGGACTGCGTGTGTCCCAACGCCGCGGCGTCTACGTCCCGCTTCTCGGCCGCACGGAAGCGAGCAGCATCGCCTTCTATTTTTGCCGCTGCCTTCTGTTCGGCCATGTCCTCGGCCGTCTCTATATACCTGTAGTCGGCCTCGGTGATGACGTGAGGTGGCTGCGGCGGAGGCGCGCTGAAGTTCTGACTTTCGTAAAGCTCCTTGTAGGCGGTGTCGTCATAATACATCAGCCGCTTGGCCCGGATGGGCATGTCGCCGTCTACCACGATGACCACATCCTCCCTTGGCAGCCGGCGGGCCTGATCTCGCGTGAGCAAGGGATGTTCTTCCGTCCTCTCGGAGATGTTGTTGGAGAAAAGTCCGTCCTTGATATTCTTCGACTTGCTTACGACCCGCTTGGTGGTCATGCCAACGGCGTCCGACAGCTCCGCAATGGTGTCAGGTTCGCTCGGGGTAAGATATAGCTTGATCCCATTGCCGTTAGGCGACGCTAGTTTCCGGCTCCTGGAATGCCTGTCGTAGCGCGAGGTCTGCCACGATGGAGGAGTGGCGTTGATCCGCCCTTCACGACCACTGTCGGAACACTCTTACCCCCGGCGTCGTTTTTGATGGGATCGAAGGAGTAGCCCGATGATCCGAGAGATCCTCGTCACGGCCATTGCTCTTGTTGCTGCCTGGAACTCGAGCAGCCTGCTGTTCGCTCGGGTGGACGAGAGCCAGTTCCGGCAGCCGGCGCCGGGCGTCGAAGCGCGCAGATCGTCACTTATGCCTCCTCCCACTCTCCGCGTCCGCCGCGGAACACAGCCGGCCCTCTCAGATAACCTTTCCAAGGCGCCTGCCCCCATGCCGTCCCGGCTGACGCTCAGGAGGGTCTCTGCTCCCCTGCCGCGCCCGGTTCAAGTCAGGACGGTGCGCCCCTATCCGCGTCCTGCCACGGCGGCGCAGATCTTGGAGGGAAGCCCTATTCCGCTTCCCCCGGCATCCTTGCGCAATGCAAGTGATCTGTCCTGTGTCGCCGTCGCTATCTACCACGAGGCGCGCGATCAGGATGACTTTGGTCAGCGGGCTGTCGCCTCGGTGATCCTCCAACGTGCAAAGCTGCCCCACCGATGGGGAGCCACGGCCTGCGCGACTCTTGATCCGACGCAGTTCAGCTTCCTGACCTCGCGCTACGACTACCCCTTGATCGACGACATGGAGGCTTGGCGGAAAGCGGTGCGGGTCGCTGCCCGTGCACTTGTCGAGGGGCCAATGCCGGAACTCAAGGGCGCAGATCACTACCACACCACGGCCGTCACCCCCGATTGGGCGCCGCATATGATGCGCGTGCGGCTGATCGACGATCACATCTTCTACGTCGATCCCCGTTCCTCCGCGCTTTGATAAGCCATACAACGTGTTGAGAGCATGTCCGCCCCAGAAAGATCTATCATGCCAGAGTGCCTGGTGTGTGGTAAGATTGTCTTCGCCAACTTACGGAAGGGCAGATGAGCAGGCCTCGACAAAGCAGTCTCTCCGTGCTGCACCGGCGGACGGCCACATGGGCTTCCGTCACTGCACTGCTCCTTCTGGCGCCGTTGCTGGGAATGCAAGTTACTGATCAGGTCAAGTGGGGCTTTTTCGATTTTGTTGCCGCAGCCCTGCTGATGGGGTGCACGGCCCTCACGTGGGAACTGTCTCTCAGGATGACTGCTTCTTGCGTCTGGCGCAGAGTCATTGCCCTTGCGCTTGCAGCGTCCTTCCTGCTGATCTGGATTGAACTCGCAGCAGGAGTCACGGGAGACTGATGGGAAAAATGCGGCACCGAGCTGGTTTGCTTAGGGCTGTGTCGCAAACCGTCCGGCGTGGCACAAGGCGCCACTGACTTCTTCGGCTTCAGGCAGCCAACTGGCAGAACTGCTGAAACGGACGCAGCTCGGGCCTGAACTGGAGAGTGTCCGATCTACCGCGCCGTGGCGACCGCCTCAGGCTTCGGCATCCTGATAGCTGTACCTTCCGTCGCGCTGCTCTTGTTCTTGCAGATCGAAGATCCACCGCCCTTCACTATAGGTTCAGTCAGTATCCCCGCGTTCCTGCCGGCGGTCGTGACGACACCTCTGACTGCACCATATGGAGCTGCGCTGGCGCATAAAACTGACGCGGCCCGGCTGAAGCGTTATTTTTCTTTGTTCCTGCTGTTGGTTGGAATCAACATGCTGCGCAAGGCGATCTGGACTTGAGTCTACCCAGGGCGTCTTTAATGCGTCATCGCGGCGCTCTCTTAAGGCCTGCGTGCAGAGGGAGAATGTCTTGGGCAAGGACACCGGCTGGCGTGCTAAGTCGGCTTGTCGCCATGCCATTTGCATGCTGTTTCCAAGCTCGAGATGCGAGGTCTATTTCTATCGCCAGACATTCTTTGTTTGACGCTTGACAGTCTGACAGCTGTCCGCCGCCGCGCTTTCCCCTTGGCCTCTGCTTTTGATCATGGTCCACAGGCGGGACTATGTACACTTTCCGCGAGTTCCAATGACGCATTATGAAGCTGCCGTTCTTGGTCTGGTCCAAGGCCTGACCGAATTTCTGCCCGTTTCCTCAAGTGCCCATCTGCGCATCGCAGGTCATCTATTTCCGGGCGCGCAGGATCCAGGTGCCGCCTTCACAGCGATCGTGCAGATCGGCACGGAATTAGCAGTCGTTTTCTATTTCTGGAACGACATTCGGAACATTGGCGCGGCATGGCTTCGGCAAGCTATCGGACGTCAACATGATCCGCAAGACGCTCATCTGGGTTGGCTTGTCATCATGGGGTCTGTCCCAATTGTCGTTTTGGGACTTCTGGCACAGGATCTGATCGAGACAAGCCTGCGCAACCTTTATATGACAGCAGCGATGCTGATCGGCTTCGGTGTAGTCCTGGGCCTTTGCGATCGGCTAGGCCGCAAGGTCAAGACGCTCCCCGATCTCTCCTGGCGGGACGGGATGATCTTCGGCCTAGCTCAGGCCATGGCTCTGATCCCCGGCGTATCACGTTCAGGCGGTACGATCAGTGCAGGCCTTGCCATGGGCTATACCCGCGAAACTGCAGCTCGATACTCGTTCCTTTTGGCCATCCCGGCTGTGTTTGGATCAGGCTTCTACCAACTGTGGTCAAGCTGGAACCATTCGGGTCCGACCCTTTCTGTCACCGCGACTGCGACAGCCGTGTCGTTTGTGGTCGGATACGGTGTCATCGCGGTCTTCCTCAGGATGATCTCGGCAATGTCATTCGCCCCCTTCGTGATCTATCGAATTGCCTTGGGCGGATTGCTGCTGCTCTTGTTGCAGGAGAGACTGATCCCACCCTTGTCATGAACCTAGGATGGAGGAGGATTGGCGCCCCCTGACCATATACGGAGACCTCAGCACGAACCCTATGAACCCGCAAAACTAGCCTCTGACCATCTGGAGATCATGAAGCCATGCCCACCCTATAGTTGCCGCGACGTCCAGCTAAAGGAGCACACGCACGGCTATGACCCCCCCGATCAACACAACAAGGCCTAGCGTGAACACCAGCACCAACCGCGTTTCGATGAAGTGTCGCACCGTGGGCCCAAAGCAGTAGATCAGCCCGGCCACGGTATAGAACCGCATTGCCCTCGCCGCGACGCTGGACAGAACAAAAGCGATGATGTTGAGCTCTGTCGCTCCGCTCGCAAGTGTCACGACCTTGAAGGGCAGGGGAGTCAGTCCGCCTGCGATCAGCACAATCCAGACGCCCCAATCGTTGTAGGTCATGGCAAAGGCGGCGAACTCGTCGTCGTATCCATAGAGGGCGAGCACAGGCTGTGCCATTTCCTCGAAGAACAGGGCGCCGATCATGTAACCTAGGAGACCGCCCAGAACAGACATCACAGTACAGATGAAAGCCAGCCACCATGCACGACGTCGTTCTGCGATAATCATCGGGATCAGAATGGTGTCGGGTGGGATTGGGAAGAACGAGCTTTCGGCAAAAGAAACGGCGCCAAGTGCATGGGTCGCCTTCCGATGTGACGC
Organism: Paracoccus aerius; assembly: GCF_014656455.1. Taxonomy (GTDB): domain Bacteria; phylum Pseudomonadota; class Alphaproteobacteria; order Rhodobacterales; family Rhodobacteraceae; genus Paracoccus; species Paracoccus aerius. The sequence continues at coordinate 17,001 of NZ_BNCL01000018.1, read as the reverse complement.
TAGTTTGATCGTCCAGCCGTATGTTGCCTTGAGCATGTCATGTTCCTTCGCCGCCGCGCCACACTGGGCAGCTGCCTGTTCCTCCCAAGCTGCCCGCAGCCTCCACAAGCGGAGCGGCTCGTATTTCAGCAGAGGAGAGGGATGTAAAGACAACGGCCTGGATAGACGCTGATCCGGACATCCGAACGAAGCCGAAAGTTCAGCGGCGCATCGCTGCAACGTCTTGAGAACCGCTGGCTGCGCTACAGCACATGGAGGGCCTGCGTAAGAAGTCGTGCGCCATCTTGCCAGTGCCCTCGGCCTCAGAGCAGGTGACACCGCAACATGGGTCAGGTAGTGAACAAGCTGCCACCGCCCTTGTTGACTGTGTCGGTCATTCCATCCAGGGATCGACAGTTCTCTCCGATATGACTCCATTGAACCACGCTCAAGACAAGGCATTCATGCAAATCCAGTCAAAACTGGCCATTGGCCTTTCGGCGCTGATGATAGCGATCATTTCGCTGCTGACACTGACACCCGTCACGGCACCCTCCCTGGGTTCGATTGAGCATGCCGACAAGATCTATCATGCTCTCGCCTTTGCAGGGCTAGCGCTTCCAATAGCCACGCTCAGGCCCAACTGGCTGTTCGTTGCCGTTCCGGTCTATGCAGCCTTCGGTGGGCTGATCGAGATCATTCAGCCTTTTGTAGGGCGTGACTGCAGTTTGGCGGACTGGGTGGCGGACCTCACGGGCATCGGGCTGGGCAGTCTTGCTGGACGAATACTTGTGGCGTGTGCCCGCCCGTTCCGCAGCCTGAAGGCCTGCGGTCAGTAAGATCGTCCCCGGACCGGCCGGTTCCTGTATAACGCAGGCTGGAGGGTCGTCTCGCCCTCACAGCTGTCTTCACGATGAGCGGGAAGAGCCAGGTCATGCACCTTGGCCCCGTCCCCTCTGGCTTGGCCTCAGTGGCAGGTCCCCGAGGCGCAGGACAAACCGCCCGCGACGGCGCCGATCAAGGCGCCCTTGGTCTTTGAGCCTCCCACTGCATCTGCCACAAGCGCGCCTGCGGCTGCGCCACCAACGGTTCGGACTGCGGCGCTGTCAGTCGGGTTGTTGTAGCCACCCGCGCATCCAGCCAGTGCTGCCGTCATGGCCAGAACTGCGAAACCGATCTTGAACATGTCAATACTGCCCCTTGTTGTTTTGTTTGAGGGGCCTGCCTAACCCCAATAGCCGTGCTTGGGAACCCGCCGGGATAGGTTCAACCAGCTGCCATTCTCGTTTGTGATCTGCATTACGAAGGCGTGCTCCTATTCTGAGGACTTCCATAACACCCGTTGACGCCGGAGCGGCTGCAGAGACCACTTACATTCGTCGTGAACCGGCAACATTACTTGTCGCTCTTGGCTTTTTCAGAACTCCGGGTAGGGCAGGATATCCAAATAATGACTCGGTATATTTGGAACGTAGCTGCAGTTTATCGCGCCTCAGGACCAACAAGTTGCGCAGATACCCTTCAGCCTTACGAGTACTGGGAGTATCAGTCTGGCCTGCCCATCGAGTGTCTCCTCGACAGTTCGCAATTTCTCGGCGGCAGTCCAGCGGCGCTGGCGGCCGCCATCGGTGATAATTTCGATCTCCGACATAAGCACGTGCTTGGGCATATGCCTAAGCCTCTATGGTTATGCCTGGTGTCCGGTCAAATGAGGGCCAGTTCAGGTTCAGCCTGAGGAGTTTACTCCACGCATGATGATTTCTTTTCAGGAATTGAACCGCTACGCACCTTCACTCGTTGGCCTCTGACACCGTGCGAGGGGTATGTCATGGTGGGACAGGTATCACGATGACGCCGAGATGGCCGGAGCGGCTGTGGCTGGTGCGCCACGGGCAGAGCGCAGGCAATGTCGCCCGCGACAAGGCCCATGAGGCCGGACAACATCGCATCGACCTGCGCGTACGAGACGTGGATATCCCGCTTTCAGCCTTGGGGCGCGATCAGTCGCGTGCGCTAGGGCGATGGTTTGCCGAAGGGGAAGAAGGCGCGCGACCCAATGTCTTGATGTGCTCGCCTTATCTGCGGGCGCGACAGACTGCCGAAATATTCCGGGAAGCCGGCGGTTGCCGGGCTTCCCTGGGCCTGCGTCTTGATGAGCGCCTGCGCGAGAAGGAATTCGGCATCCTTGACGGGCTGACGACAATGGGCGTGCGCGAGGAAGAACCGCAGCAAGCTGAGCTGCGCCTGCTTCTTGGCAAGTTCTACCACCGCCCACCCGGAGGGGAGAGTTGGTGCGACGTCATTTTCCGCCTGCGGTCACTGCTTGACACCGTTGGGCTTCACCATGGCGGCTGTCGGGTCATGATCGTCGCGCATCAGGTCGTGGTCCTCTGCCTGCGCTATATCATCGAAGGGATGACCGAAGACGAAATTCTGGCGATTGACGCTGAGGGGGACGTAGCGAACTGCTCGATCACAGAATACTGTTTTGCGGAAACCGGCGAAGGCGACGGCGAAATGAAGTTGCTGCGCTACAACGTTATCGCGCCGATGGTGGCCGACAAGACACCGGTCACGTCCAACCCCGATGCGCTCGCCGGCCGCCGAGGATGAGCGACGCGCCGATCACGCTGGACGGCGCATGGCTGCGGGCCCATCCGCTGCCGGTTCACAGTGACGTCGACAAGAATGATCGCGGTCGCGTGTTGCTGATCGGCGGGTCGACGCGGGTGCCGGGTGGGGTGCGCCTTACCACCGAGGCGGCGTTTCAAGCTGGCGCCGGCAAGGTGCAACTGGCTGTGCCGGACATGCTGGCGATCCCCTTGGGTGTGCTGCTGCCCGAGGCCGGAATATTCGCCCTGCCATCGGACGCGACCGGCGAAATTGCCGGCACGGACCCGGTCGAACAGGTGCTGGATCATTGCGATTGCCTGGCGATTGGCCCGGCAATGGGATCTGCCGATGCGGCGGGACAGGTGCTTGACGCGGTCCTGCCACGCGCCAATGCCCGTAGCGTGATCCTTGACGCGGCTGCCGTGATAGCCGGTCATGACCGCCTGCCATTGCTGCGCCGGATGACAGGCCGCCTGATCCTGACGCCTCATGCCGGAGAGATGGCGGCGCTGACCGGCGAAGACAGGGATGTGGTGACAAAAGACCGTGCAAAAGTGCTTTTGCGCCTGGCGAAGGATCTAGGCGCTGTGGTGGTCCTGAAGGGGCCGACGACAATGCTGGCAAATCCGCACGGTGAACTTGCGCTTTACGGCGGCGGCGGCGCGGGACTCGCGACCGGCGGTTCCGGAGATGTGCTGACCGGAATTATCGCAGGGCTGAGCGCGCGCGGTCTTATAAACTGGGAGGCCGCCTGCTGGGGCGTCTGGCTGCATGGGGAAGCGGGACGCAGATTGTCTGAGCGTCACGGGCCAATGGGTTTTCTGGCGCGGCAGCTTCCCGCCGAGACGCCGAGCTTGATGCGTGGGTTCTGATTCAGAGGCCAAGCCACTTCTTGCAGTCCCCGTAGACCACCAGGGTGCAGGCCACTTGTCTTGCCATCCTGGACGAAATCCGTGGCAAGTGCTCCACCATCGGGTCTTGCGCGGGAAAGGGTTGATGACGTCACAAAAGCCGTGCTCCCGCCTTCGATGAGACCGTACCCCAGTAGGCGACGAGTTAACCTTGAAGACAGCACCACGTAAGCCGGTCTGCCGCCTCTTGCCACGGCCTTTGGCATCCTGCTCTGCATGTCTCGGCATTGCGAAGTCCACGTCCAGATAACGCTGCCCGCAGGGCGTTATCCACTGCTTGCGCCTCATCGAAGATCGGCCTAGATCCGCTGCCCCATAACTGAACATCCTCTATGAATGCGCTGACACAACTGTCCCTGCCGGTCGGGGATCGTCTTTTCCGATCTGATCTGATGGCGGGGTTTGAGTGCGGGCTGGTCCATGGCGGGCGGCACGACCTGCTCTGTACGACCCGCCACACGCCGATGGACAGGATGCAGGCCCATCTGCGGATCGCCCGCGACCATGGACTTTTGACGATCAGAGACGGGCTGGTTCCGGGACATGACGCAGCCGAGCGGCTAAAGGCGGCACATCGCGTCGGAGTTCAGGCCATTTGGGATCTGTCCCATTATCACCGCAATCAGGATCCTGTCCGCTGGGCACAGAGCATCGCAAAAGCCGCGTATGACATCTCTCCTGCTGAGCGTCTCTGGCTGTGCCCTGTCAACGAACCTGCGCTTTACCCGGCCCTTGCGGGCATGCAGGTTCGCGAAGCCGTAGAGATGGCTGTTACAATGGCGCAGGTCGCCCGGGATCATCATCCCTGCGTCGGCATTCTGACCAATGATCCGATCACCGGCATCGGTGAACGTCAGTTCGCGGCGAGCGATGCGATCGTTTCCGCCGTTAATGTTGATGTCATAGGGGTCAATTACTATCCCCACACGGCGCGAACCGTTCTCTCAAAGGTCCTGCTGAAGTCGTGGCGCCGCTATGGTAAACCCGTGATAGTGTCTGAAACAAGTTGGCACGATGGGCATCCGGTCCATCACCGGCGCCATCCCGGTTTCAACAAGAGGCATTGGCTTCAATACGTCCTGAACGAGGTCACCCTCGCCAAAGAACAAGGGGTGGATATCGCCGGGGTCTGCTGGTATCCAATCATCGACTGCCCTCCATGGCGTGCGCCGCGCTCCCGCTCCCGCTGGAGCCACGGGCTGATCCGAAGTGATCTTTCGGTTGATCCCGAGCTTTCAGCGGCTTTCGCAGAACAAAGAGCCATCGCTGCAGTCTAACAGGATGGATCTTGCGTACCCACCTGGGCGCGGCATGGATGGCCTCTGAGCCAAGCGCCAGGCTGATCCGTCTGAGGCTTTTGACAAATAGGCGACATCACGTCGATTGAGAGTTGCGGACCGCATCATTGTCCAGTCCACTGTGCCGGCGCTTGCCCGGATCCCTGCTTTGAAACCCCCAACCGATCTCTCTGATCTGGTTGAGGCAGACGAGAGCGCAGCCGAGGATCACGAAAGCTACGTGGATATCGGCGCGCCGGTCGTAGCACATAGCAAGGCCGCGAAAGCGGTTGAGCCATGCCAGCGTTCACTCGACAACCCAGCGGTGCTGGCCCGGCCTTTCGCTGCTGTCTATGCCTCGCCGGGCAATGCGGGGCGTGACCCTCCGCTTCCGGCATTCGCTCCGGCAGCGGTGAGGGTCCTAGGCCTGGTCGGCGTGAAGCTTGTCAGGGCGCTTGCGCGGACGGCCACGTCCATGGCGCACGCCAGGCATTCTATCCAGAGCGGGTGCCGACATCATGCTGTACGCGCCAATTGGCCGGGCTCGGGCGCGCCGCGAGTGCGCTGCCGCGGCGGTCGCCCAAAAGATGGCGCTTTGCGCCCGGTTTTACCGTGATCCGTAGGGTTCGGGCCGATCTCGGCATCCCTCTGTTCGCGGCAACGGCGGCGGTGTTGAGGGATGCTTGGTTCCAGTCCTCATGCCCGGTGTCCGACAGCCGCTCGAGCAGCACGCGGTGGAACTTGGTCTGAACGCTGGCTGTCTGCCATTCACGCAGCCTTCGCCAGCAGGTCATGCCTGAGCAGCCAACTCACGCGGCAGCATCTCCCAGCGAATGCCGGAGCGTAGGACAAAGATGATGCCCGCCACCGCCAGCCGGTCCTTCCATCGAGGGCGGCCGCCCTTCGACATCGGCCGCTCCCTTGGCAGCTGCGGAGCGATGGCCTCCCACAGATCATCAGATACAAGCGGCTTGCTCATGGCTCCCTTAACGCCTGAGCAGCGGTTTTGTTAGACGCCCTCAGAAGTGGGCGCCGCCACTGGCTTTCATCGCCACGACGCAAGAGGGCAGCGGGCCGAAAATCTCCCGTGTATTGGCCCGCCTCAACTTCTTGCGTAGAACGGCCTGCCCTGCGCCGTCAGCTTCATGCCCCTGGAACACATTCTTTGCCAGATCGAGCCCCAACCGTGATAGTCACCGACATGACCCCTCTCCTTTTTTGGATCGTTGCAGACCGACTTCGGCACATCTGAAGCCATCGGGGGGCGGTCACATCGTCAGAGACCTCACAAGTCTATAGCTGTTGCCCACCGTTCATGAGCTATGCTGAGCCTCAGCTAGCTGGGGCTGTGGCAAGCAGAAGCACATAGCAGGCCAACCAAATCATCAGGCCTCGAAAGGCTATGCCAACAAGGCGGAACTTGCGTTTGGCAAGAGTGGCCAGATTTTCCACATTGCGGGCGTATTCATCGAAGAGGAAGCTCGTGTCAGCCTTTTCGCGCGCGGACAGCATCCGGTGGCCTTGTTCCGGCCAAGCGCCCCAGAACAAGGACGTCCCCTTTGCAAGCTTGCGCGGCAGGACCACCCCTAGGGCTGAAAACAGCGTCAGCAGGACCGCCAGTGCCATGACCGCAGTGATCACCGCTTGCAGCGGTGAGGCAGTGCGATAGGTGGGCAGTGAAAAAATGTCCCGCCCCTCGGCCGAGGCCAGCAGGAAGGCGACCATGAAGGTGAACAGATAGGCGGCCTTCTGATCCGCCGTCTTTATTTGGTCGTAGAAGACATCGTTGACCTTTTTGAGATGTTCCCAATAGGGATCATTACCGGGCAGAGCTTCGGGCAGTGCCTCGGCGCCGGGCGCGTCTGGTCCCGGCGCATCGGGCATGGGTTCGGATCTCACCGGGTTACCTACTAAAGATGCAACAACTCAACGTGATGCTTATCATGCGGTTGGATAGTGCGACAACTTAATCCGACTGTCTGACGGACAGCTTGACCGATGGCACGGGTAGTCGGATAACAGAACCGTGAGGCCGTAATCGGGTTTTTTGTTTATGTCTCTCCGCCTGCCTTGGCACCTGACCGTGGTCTGTCTGCTGGTCAACCCGGCATTCGCTGAACCCTTGACGCGCGGAGCAACCCCGGCAGGATCCGTTATCGCCCGAAGGTCCGGCGAGGAAGTCCAGTTCATCGATCTGTCTGGCTGGACGGCGGTCGAACTGGCACAGGATCTGCTGGCAGGGGACGTGCTGCGAACCAACGCCACTGGCAATCTCGCGGTGATGTTCGCGGACCGGACGCAGATGCGGCTGGCGCGAAACACCACGATTGTCGTCAAGAAAGTGGGTGCGGCTGCGGACAGCGTGTTCGAACTGCAGCGAGGCACGCTGTGGGGCAGGGCCGCGCGCGGCGGGCAGGGGCTTCTGGTCGAAACCCCGGCGGCCGCGGCGGCGATCCGGGGAACGGACTTCTCTCTGACTGTGGAAGGCGACCGGACATCGCTGACGGTGCTGGAGGGGATTGTCAGCCTCAGCAACCCACAAGGCTCGGTCACCGTTCGCCAGGGCGAGGCCGCCGCCGCCGGGATCGGCGAGGCGCCGACCAAAATTGTCATCACTGACCCGTCCGACCGGGAACAGATGCTGACCTATCTGTCCCTGCGTTCGGCGTTCTCCGCACTTGCCCCGTCGCCTTTTCCCAGTGCTACCCTGCGGGCCGAGCGGGCGCGCCTTGAAGAACTGCACGCGGAGGCGCGCAGCCCGGCCGATCTTGTGACTGCGGCCGAGGTGGCCTTCGCGCTTGAGGGAGCCGAGGCAGCGCGGGCCCGGGTGGCACAGGCACGGGCCCAGGTCACGCAGCCCGAGCTGGTGGCGCGGCTGGACCTGGTCGAAGGGCTTATCGCCGCGAACGAACGCCGTTACGGCGATGCCCAGCGGCTACTTGCGGCGGCGGCACCGCGTCTGGATGCAGAGCGCAGGGCCGTGGCCGATCATGCAAGCTATTTCGCCCGCGCTCTTACCGATCCCACTCGGGTCGGAACTCCTCCGCCTGGGTCTGGAACGTCCTCGGGGTCGCTTGCTCATGCCTATGCGCAGGCGGTCCTGCTGGACATCCCTGCTGCCCTTCGGGATCTGGCGGTCGCCGAGACGCGTTTCCCGGATCAGGCGGTTCTGCCCGCTGCCCGGGCGCGGCTTGCCATGCTGGTGGATGACCGCAGCCAGGCGCAGGCCGCCATCGCCCGGGCGCTTGCCATTGACCCCGACGACCCAAGCGCATTGGAGGCTCAGGCCGTCTTTCTGTCGGATTTCGAGGGGCGCCATACTGCCGCTCTGGCGGTACTGAACCGCGCAGTCGCCGAGGCCCCGGGCATGTCGTCGCTGTGGAACCACATCGGGGCGGTGCAATCCACCCTGGGTGCGAACCGTGAGGCCGAGGCGGCGCTGCAGCGCGCCATCACCCTGCAGCCGATGGATCCGGTGGCCTATGCCAATCTCGCTTTCCTTTATCTAGATCAGGACCGCCCCGACAAAGCCGGGCCGCTGATTGACCAGGCGCTTGCCCTGGATCCTGCCTTCGATGTGGCGCTGTTCGCGCGTGGCCGCTGGAACCTCCAGCGGGGCAACATCGCTGCAGCTCAGGACGATTTACTGGCAGGTTCAACGGCAAACCCTTCCTATTCCCAAGGCCTTCTGCTGTTGGCAGCGTCCTATATCGCCGCCGGAGAGCGCGAACTGGCCCAGCAGGCGCTTGATAATGCAGACCGACTTGACCCGAACGATCCGGTGTCGGCGCAAGCCGCAGCCTCGCTTGCCATCGATGAATACGAGGCCGACCGCGCCATCGCCGCCGCACAATCCGCCATGCGCCGCGCCCGCGCACGCGGCGGCGATTTTGCGGGGGCCGAGGCCAACCGGACGGAAGGGTCGCTGCTGAACCAGGCTTTTCGGCTGCAGGGCCTGGATGCCTGGGGTCGATCCTATGGCGACGCAGTGTTCGACCCCTTCGATGGCGCAAGCCTGATCGATCAGGCCGTGGCAGGCAGCGCTCTGCCTGTCGCCTCCAGCCTCGGATATGGCGGGAAAATTGTCGATCCCACACCGGACGCTTCGGGGTTTTCCGGCCTGTTCCAGGGGCTGATGCTGTCCCCCGGCATCCTTGCGGGACGCGAGCGCGGCAATGATGTGCTGCGCCGTCCTTTTGTGGAGGCAACGGTAGGCTTTGGGACAGTCATGACCGAGGCGGACGCCCGCAGCACCCGCAGTCTTGAGCTGCAGGGTTTCGGCCATGGTCCCGTGCCGGTCAGCGGTTATCTGATGCTGGAACAGGACGGACAGGCGGACAGGCGCAGCTGGCGCGAGTCCGGATCATTAATCCCCTTGTCCGAGTTCGATCTTGACCAGCGGGTGACGTCGGGCCTTGCCTATGCGACCGCCAGCGTCACACATGATGACCATATCGTATTCTATGCCCAGACGGCGCGCGACAGCTCCCAGATCGACAATGGCCTGATCCTTCTGGACGAACCGCTGCTGTCCTTTGACGCCATTCTTTTCAACCGCCGCCGCGACACCCGCGTGGATCGCGTAGGGCTTGGCTGGAGCCACAGCTTCGGTTGGCACAACGTGCTCGAGGCAGCCGTCTTCGGCACAAGGGCCAGCCAGCAGACCGAGGAAACGGGTCTTCTTGCCTCGGTGGCAACGGGTCAGATCCTGGGCCTTCGAAACCTTGCCGCCGATACATCGCAAAGCACGCGCATGGCGGCTCTTGGCTGGCGCTATGGCCGCGGGCCTTGGGTGCTGCGAACCGGGATCGAGGCGGGCCACGTCAAGGCATCGCGTGCGCAGGAAGACATCACGATCACCGGCCCGGTGCCCAGCGTCACGCGCGAAGGCCAAAGCCTAGCCTTTGACGTGGCTCGCGCCTGGGCGAACGTGAACCACGAGGTCATGCCCGGCTTTGCTGTGGAAGCAGGCGCCGTTGCGTTGCGCTTCGACGGTGGAGTGACGCTGTCCCGGCTGGATCCGCGCATCGGCATCTCGTGGCAGCCGGCAGAACGGCACTGGCTGCGCGCGGCTTGGATTGCCGAGACGACCGGCACCGGGGACACCACCCTTGCACCCCTCGGAATTGTCGCGTTGCAGCCCAGCCGGATGCCTCTGGATCCGGGTGGACGATCGAGGACCGCGATCCTGCGATGGGATGCGGAATGGAGTGACCGCCTGTTTACCTCGGTGGATGTGCAGCGGCAGCAATTTACCGATATCTCGGTGCCCGTTCCGACCGGCCTCGACTGGCTCGACGTGGCTGATGGGCGGCTGGACCGGATCGCAGCCACGGCTAACTACAAGCTGCCACACGGGCTTGGCCTTTCCGCGACGGTGGTGCGAAATGCCAGTCAGAACCGCGACCCGGCAAGCGCGACCTTTGGCGAAAGCCTGCCCTTCGTGCCCGACGACGCTGCACGGTTTGGCCTGACTTGGGTCCATCCGGCGAACATCCGGGCCAGTCTGTCGGCGAACTGGATCGGGTCCCGGATCGGGGACGAGACCGGCGGGCGCGTGGGCGGCGCCTGGACTGCCGATCTTGAAGCGGTGTGGGAGTCTCGTGACCAGCGTTTTCTGGCAGAACTGAATGTGTGGAATTTGCTGGACGAGCCTTTCGAGGTCGCGCCGGGGGTAAAGGGCGCGGGCCGGACCATAGAAGCCACGCTCAGGATCAGGTTCTGACAAGGACATCATGGCAACCTCGCCCCGTCCCTGGTGGACAGACCTGCGCGGCACCAGCCCTGTCACCAAGCAAAAGCGCCGCGCGGGCCTCAGCGTCCTGGCGATTGCCGCGGCTGCGGCCGCCAGTGTTCTGTCGCAGTTGCCGGCCTGGCAGCTGCTGGAGTCGCGGGCCTTCGATCACCTGTCGATGATCGCCCCACCGCCCAGGCCCGCCGGCACCCCCCTGGTCGTCGCCATCGACGAGCCGTCATTTGCGGAAGTAGCACAGCAGTGGCCCTGGTCCCGCAACATCCATGCGCGGCTGGTGACGGCGCTGCGCGACGCCGAGGCGCGGACCATAGCCCTGGATCTGGTTTTTGCCGATCCATCAGTGCCTGAGGCTGATGCCGCCCTGGCTGCTGCAGTCGGGCCGGATACGGTGCTGGCCGCCGACGAACGCGTCCTTGAGACGCCCCAAGCAATACAGCTTTTGCGAACCGACCCGCTTCCGGCGCTTCTTGAGGCGGGTGCGGTAGCGGGCGTTTCAACCATTCCGCTGGACCGCGACGGGACTGTACGCCGCTTTCCGCAGCAGCCGGACAGCCTTTCCGGTGCGTTGCTTGAGCGGCGGGACCTGGCAGTGCCGGTCGCGCCGCCGGAAGCCTTGATCCAGTTTTATGGTCCCGCGCGCAGCACGCCCACCGTGTCCTACTATCAGGCGCTTGATCCTGATGCGTTTCTTCCACCCGGTTTTTTTGCAGGGCGTGATGTAATCGTGGGCTTCAGCCTTCAGGCTGCCCCGACTGCAGACCAGGGCGGCGGCGACGCCTTCACGACTCCGGCGACAGTGCGTTCCGGGTCGCTGGTGGCGGGGGCCGAGATCCATGCCACCCTGGCCGCAAACCTTGCGGCCGGGGATTGGATCCGGCCGGTAAGTTTGTCGCCCCGCATCGGTGCGAATGTCCTGACAGCGATGCTGGCGATGGCGCTTCTGTCGTTGGGCGCGCGACGGTGGCAGATCCTGTCGCTGGTTCTTGGGCTTGCGCTTCTGCCGCTGGCCTGCTGGCTGGCTTTGCGACTGGGGCGGCTGTGGTTTCCGCCCCTAGCGCCAATGGCTGCCTTCGCCGTGACCGCAGCGGGACAAACCCTGCGCGACTTTGCCGCTGAACGGCGCCTGCGCGCGGGGCTAACCCGCGCCTTTGCCCATTACCTTTCCCCTGCGCTTGTCGAAAGGCTGGCAGCTGACCCTGGCGCCCTGCGACTGGGGGGCGAAAGCCGCGAGATTACGGTCCTGTTCTGTGACATCCGTGGCTTTACTACCCTGGCCGAGGGTCTGCAGGCTCAGCCGGAGAGGCTGACCATGATCCTGCACCGGCTGATGGAACCATTGTCCCAGGCCGTCCTGGCCGAAAACGGTACGATCGACAAGTATATCGGCGACTGCCTGATGGCCTTCTGGAACGCGCCTTTGGACGTACCCGACCACGCGGCCCGCGCGGTTGCCGCAGGCCGCCGCATGATTGCAGCGCTTGCCATTCTGAACGACGATTTTGCGCGCGAGGGGATAGCCCCGCTGTCGATCGGGATCGGTATCAATACCGGAACCTGTATCGTGGGCAACATGGGCTCAGGCACCCGCTTCGACTATTCGGCGATTGGTGACGCAGTCAACCTGGCTGCGCGTTTAGAAGGGATGACAAAGGACATGGGGGTTCCGTTAGTCGTTGGTGAGGCGACTGCTGCGGCGATCGGGCGAGACGGGGGACTACGCCCGTTGGCCGATGTTAATGTGCGTGGCCGAACAAGAGCGACGCGGGTCTTTACCTTGGCATGAAAGACACACCAACGTCTTTGGGTTTCTCATCATTTAGAACAATTACAGCCCTAGCGTCCATTCTTGAGATTTCCGCTGGGGCGCGGCTGCGGATCATGAGGATATAGAGGTGCACTCGGCCGAGCGGGTAGGGGGATCAAGACATCGTGCAGGTGGTTCTGAGACTCTTCAGGCTAGGGCCCACCAGCGACCGAACCCGCGATGACCATGACAAGAGCGTCTAGGTCGACGGGCCCATTTACGACAAGGCGATCACCATCCTGCTGCAAATCAAGTTCCGGATCTATGTCTGCCTGACGCTTGAGTTCATCAATGATTGCCGTTCTGAGCTTCTCTTCCATTCTTCTCCCCCTTGCATCGCTTCAGCGCCGCTTGTGCGGGCGGTGGAAGATGCGGTTACAGCAGTGAAAGCAGGCAGAAAGCGTGCCGGTTCCGAGGATGATGAGCGCACCAGAAGCCGATGCTTTCTGACATTGAACCACTGCGCATCCTGCAGTTCGAGCTTGCACGGCTGGCGGGCAGCTTGGTGGCCCTTCTGCCGAATCTCATTGCCGCCCTTATCGTTCTGGTTTTGACATGGGCGCTGGCGCGCTATGGCTGGCGGGGAGAGGCTCGGCTGCTCCGACGCTGGCACCAGCGTCCTGTTTGATGGCACATGCGGCGGACGAGACCCAGAACCTCGACCTGGTGCGCAATATCAAGCGCGCTGATCGGCTCGTCCAATAGAAGGGTGCCCGCCTCCTGCGCCACCATCATGGCCAGCCAGGTCCGCTGACGTTCACCCCCTGACAGGGTATCAACCAGCCGGTCAGCCAAGTCGGAAACCCCGCATTCCGCCATGGCGCGGGCGACGGCTGCGTGATCTTGCGGGCCGAAGCGGCCAAGTGCACCATGCCAGGGATACCGGCCAAGCGCCACCAGCTCGCGCACGGTCATCCCTTCGGCGGCAGGGGGGTGCTGGGGCAGGAAGGCAAGGCGGCGGGCAAAGTCGCGCGCGCGCCAAGCAGATAAGGGACGCTTTTCAAAGACGACCTTTCCGCTGCTCAAGGGTTAGATCATTCAGAAGAGCCTCGATCACCCAAGAAGCACCGTCGTCCACCGATGCGAAGCAGAGAGACGAACCCGTGCCTGCGGGGGGCACGGGGCAAGCTCCCAACTCCGAGGTGATCCGGCTGGACAAGGCACGCACGGCGGTCGCAGTTGAGAAAGAGAAGCAGACCGAAGCTGCCCTGAAACACGCCGCGGCGGCGGCTGATCTTGAACGCGTTGCCGAACAGCACGGCTATACTTTGGAGCAACTTGGCCTAGTGCTTCTGCCGGCCCGAGGGGCGACCCGCAAGGGCAGGTGAACGAGCGTCTTTTGGAAATCTGCGCCTGTCTTCAGGCAATCATGACAGGGATCAGAGGCCCGTCGCCCTCAGCACGACGCCGATGGTGCGCCAGACAACCAGGGCATCTGTGCGCAGGCTGATCGATCGATCGTAGCTGTCGTCATACATGGCCCGTGAGGCGAATGTGGACTGGTTGCGCTCTGAGACCTGCCACAGGCCAGTGAGGCCCGGCCGCAGGTCGTAGTAGCTCGACCCCGGGTACAGGGCCTGCTGTTCAGGCAGCATCGGACGGGGGCCAACCAGGCTCATGTGCCCGATCAGAACGTTCCACAGCTGGGGAAGCTCATCCAGCGAGCTCTTGCGCAGGAGACGACCGAACCGCGTGATGCGCGGATCGTGGCGCAGCTTCTGGGTCTCTTCCCACTCGGCGCGCGCCTCGGGATGGGCGTCCAGATGACCCTGCAGCCGCGTGTCGGCATCGACCACCATGCTGCGCAGCTTCCACATCCGGTAGCGGCGCCCGCCACGGCCAACCCGGTTCTGCGCGTAGAAGGGATTGCCGCCATCGATGAGAACGACCAGGGCCAGCACCAGCACCAGCGGCAAGACAACCGGCAAGGCCATCAGCACCAGGAGGAGGTCCAGCGGCCGCTTGAGCGAGCTGCGGTAAAGTCCGTGACGCGGGACAAAGACTGAAATACGAGCCGGGCCATCAGCCAAAAGCTGCTGAACAAACATGACAAACTACTCTTTACGAACAAAGGCTTAAAATTGTGATGGAAACCGCCATCACTCTCTGAAGTCAGACTGACCTCAGTGCGTGCTCAACTTGTGACATCAGGACAGTCGGGGCGCGGGCGTTGCGATCCCGTTGACCTTCGCCTGGCGTTCCAGACGCCCCAGAAGCTCACGGTACTCTGCATTGTGGGAATAGGCGCTGATCGCCGACATGATGACCTTCCAGTCATCGACAGACACAGCGGGACGAAACGCGAAGGTGGTTTCAGAGCCAAACATGGAAATACCTACAACTGTAGCGAACATCCTCTCTATAACCGGAGGTTGTCTATTGGCCAATTTGCCTTTTTGTATAGGCTAAAGGGCTGCCGGGTGATCGTGCGGAGAAAGACGTGGCCTGATCACCAATTGTCGGGGAGCCGCTCCACAAAAGCGCAGACGGAGGGGCGGGAGGTCCGTAGCCTTTATCCATCCCGCTCTCCCTTCAGGAACTGGTCAAGATCCCCCGCTGAGGCGAGATCTTTTACCTGTTGACCAAGCTTCAGCCTCGTCTTCAAAGAGGAAGACCATTTCAGGTCCCAAAGATCCAGTGCCTGTTGTTACAGGTGCAGCCAAGTCCGTCAGCAGGTCATGCCGAGCCTATGCCGCCAGCTGTCGATCGATGTCCTGGTACAGGTCCTCAAGTTCGGCAATGCTGAGGGCGATGCGTTGTGCAACATCCTGGGCTTCTTCATTCGTCAATGCAAAGCGATCCGCGTGAGCGCGACAAAGCAGAAGTGTTGTATGGGCCGAGGAGAGATAGTCCTGAAGCGTTGTTGCTGTCATGGTTCTGCGCATGGCTCGCGGTAGCTCCTTGGTTCATCGATAAGCGGTTAATCGCCTATAGGTTGTAAATAAACCGTGAACCATGAAGCGAAAAACACCTTGAGTTGCACAGGCCTTTGATCAATCCGAACTGCTCCTGGCATCCTCGTCATAAAAAAGGCCCGCCATGGGAGGCGGGCTGAGGTTGGCAGGCAGGCAGTCATCAGTAAGCTGAACGCTCGCAGTTAGCAGGGCAGTGCAGCGCTCAAGGCAACGGGGCTCAGGCAGTGCGATGGCGCTTGGCTCGGATGCCTCCAAGGACGCCCATGCCGCCGAGGAGCAGAAGAGCGGAGGCCGGCAGGGGAACAGGCGCCGGAACTTCTTCGAGCGTGAAGGTGGCGCCAGTCGTGGTCCCCGTGCCAAAGCCAAGCTTCAGCGCGTCTTTCAAGGAGTAGCTCAGCCGATAGCCATCGGCGAAATCGACCATGCCCGATCCTGACGTCCAAGCCAGGACACCGCCAGAGACCGACCCGAGAAGAGTAATGAAGCCGGCATAGCCCGAGCCACTGGTCGAGGCAGGCGAGGGGGATGAAAAGTTCAGGGTTGCGTTCACGTGGTATTTGCCGACGCCCGAAGCCCACGGACTGCTGGTAACCACTTGCCAGTCAAACAGGTCCGAGAGCGTTGCTGTGGCGCCCACGGTATCAAGATCAAAGCTGCCGCCCTTGATCGAGCCGTCGAGCTTGCAGTTGCCCGGGAAACAGAAGTCGCTACCAGAAACCGTCACATCACCCGGATCGATGGTGAAGGTCGCGGCGGATGCGACGCTGACACTGAGCGCGGTCGCGAAAGACGCAGCAGCAAGAAATTTGCAGAAACTCATGACAAACCTTTATGCACAAGGAAAAGAGACCAGCTTGACAGACACCCGACACGGAGGATGCCACATCCTGTCTACATGCGGCGTGTCTGTTCGCGCATTCGATCTTTTGCTTGTCTTGCTAAAATTGACCAAAAGAACAGGCCGTTAACCAATTATGCTGTTGTTCTCGATCACCCACGACACACAGCTGACGCACGCCTCATGTTCCATAAGACGAATTATTGTCGAAAATAGCTGTAGGGCGGCACATTCCATTCTGGAATGCATCACTCGATAGTTTCCTGAAGCTATTCAGGAGGATGTGATGAGGCGCCCTTTCACCAACCTGACGCTGGACGAACGCCGCGTGATAGCGCGTTTGTTGCAGGCCAAGGTGCCGAAGACGAAGATTGCGCAGATGCTCGGCCGCAGTCGCTCGACCATCACCCGCGAAGTCAAGCGCAACTGGTGGCATGACAAGGATGTCCCGCAGGCTGATGGCTACTGGCATGTGACGGCTCAGTCCCAGGCCGACCGCAGGCGTTCCCGCCGGCGCAAGCTCGAGCGTCTTCCGGACTTACGCGCCGAAGTGATCCGCTGTCTGCACGAAGGCTGGTCTCCGGAACAGATTGCAGGCCGGCTCAGGATCGAACCTGGGGCTCCGCACCGGCTTTGCCATGAGACGATCTACCAGTATGTCTATTCGGCCGAAGGCCAGTCAGCGCAATTGGCGCGCCTCCTGCCCGAGCGGCGCCGAAAGCGGAAGCCGCGCTATGCCCGCTCACCCCGCAACCGGGTTTTCCCCGCGGAAACAAGCATTCACAACCGGCCGCCCGAGATCAACGACCGGAGCCAGTTCGGCAACTGATGGTGTGGATACCTCACCCCGAAACGGCATCGCGATGTGCCAAGATGGTGATGTTGCAAAGCACCAGCGTGGAGGAGGTA
>NZ_BNCL01000017.1 GCF_014656455.1 Paracoccus aerius | reverse complement strand
TTTTCACCCTCTGTTCATCCTGTTCTGGATGAGGTCGTCGACGACTTCGGGTTCGGCGAGGGTGGAGATGTCGCCGAGGCTGCTGTAGTCGTTTTCGGCGATCTTGCGCAGGATGCGGCGCATGATCTTGCCCGAGCGGGTCTTGGGCATGCCGGGCGCCCACTGGATCACGTCGGGCTTGGCGATGGGGCCGATCTCGGTGCGGACCCATTTCTCAAGCTCGCCGCGCAGCTCGTCCGAGGGCTCGACGCCGTTCATCAGCGTCACATAGGCATAGATGCCCTGCCCCTTCAGCGGGTGGGGGTATCCCACCACCGCGGCCTCGGCGACCTTTTCATGGGCCACAAGCGCGCTCTCGACCTCGGCCGTGCCCATGCGGTGGCCCGAGACGTTGATCACGTCGTCCACCCGCCCGGTGATCCAGTAGTATCCGTCCTCGTCGCGCCGGCAGCCGTCGCCGGTGAAGTAGTAGCCCGGATATTGCTGGAAATAGGCCTCCTGGAACCGCCCGTGGTCGCCCCAGAGCGTGCGCATCTGGCCGGGCCAGCTGTCGGCGATGCACAGGACCCCCTCGGCCGGGTTGCCGTCCTGGACCTGGGCGGTCGCGGGATCGAGGATCACCGGCCTGATGCCGAAGAAGGGCAGCGTGGCCGAGCCGGGCTTGGTCTCGGTGGCGCCGGGCAAGGGCGTGATCAGGTGGCCGCCGGTCTCGGTCTGCCACCAGGTGTCCACGATCGGGCAGCGGTTCTTGCCGATATTGTCGTTGTACCAGGTCCAGGCCTCGGGGTTGATCGGCTCGCCCACCGTGCCCAGGATGCGCAGGGACGACAGGTCGTGGCCCCCGATCGGATCGGTGCCCTTGGCCATCAGCGACCGGATCGCGGTCGGCGCGGTGTAGAACTGGGTGACCTTGTGCTTGGCGCAGACCTCCCAGAAGCGGCCGGCATCGGGCCAGGTGGGCACGCCTTCGAACATCACGGTGGTGGCGCCATTGGCCAGGGGGCCATAGACGATATAGCTGTGGCCGGTGACCCAGCCCACGTCGGCCGTGCACCAGAAGACGTCGCCGTCGCGATAGTCGAAGGTGTATTGATGCGTCATCGCGGCATAGACCAGATAGCCGCCGGTGGTGTGCACGACGCCCTTGGGCTTGCCGGTGGACCCCGAGGTATAAAGGATGAACAGCGGATCCTCGGCCCCCATGGGACGGGGCGGGCAGTCGGGCGCCACCGTCTCCATCAGCGCCTTCACGTCCACGTCGCGGCCCTCGATCCAGGTGGTCTGGTCGCCGGTATGCTTGACCACCAGGCAGCGCACCCGGTCGGAACAATGCAGAAGCGCCGCATCGGTGTTCGACTTGAGGTTGGTGCGGCGCCCGCCGCGCGGCGCGGTGTCGGCGGTGATCACCACCTTGGCGCCGCAGTCGTTGATGCGGTTGGCCAGCGCATCGGGCGAGAAGCCCGCGAAGACGATGGAATGGATCGCCCCGATCCGCGCGCAGGCCAGCATCGCATAGGCCGCCTCGGGGATCATCGGCAGATAGATCACCACCCGGTCGCCGCGCATGATGCCCTGGGACAAAAGCACGTTGGCGAAGCGGTTCACCTTTTCCGACAGCTGGGCATAGGTGATGTGCTGGGCGGGCGTGGCGGGGTCGTCGGGCTCGAAGATGATCGCGGTCTGGTGGGCGCGCTTGGGCAGGTGGCGGTCGACGCAGTTGACCGAGGCGTTGAGGATCCCGTCCTCGAACCACTTGATCGAGACCTTGCCAAAGGTGAAGTCGGTGTTCTTGACCGTGCTGTAGGGATGGATCCAGTCCAGCCGCCGCCCTTCCCGGCCCCAGAACGATTCGGGATCAGCCATCGATTCGCCGTAAAGACGCGCGTAATCCCCAGGACCAACATGCGCACCCGCAAAACCCGCAGGTATCGGATGCTTTTGAATCGTGTCAGCGCTCATGGGACCTCCCTCACATGGCGAGCTTGTGTCTTCGTCAGGTCAAACCCGGCAGGGGACCAGACGGCGATAAGGGTTTGTAAAGAAATTAAACCACAGGCTTTGGCGGCCTATAAAGTATTTTCTACGCAGGTAAAAAAATTTACGGGCAAAGGATATCAAAAGTAAAACATTTACATTGTCGGAGATATCTTTTGGAAAGTTCATGCCTCGGTTCTGACGGCATTTGCCGGCCGTTCCCGTCGGGCAGGGGGTTGCTGACGGGGTCAAGGCGGCAGCGGATGTTGGCCGTGGTCGGCGGCAGTATCTGGCAGGGAATGTCGCAGTGAGAGAATGTCCGATCTTTTGCGCATGACTGATCGGGTCCGTGCTCCACGGAAGGAAGCATGCATGACGATTTCCGAGGAACTTCTGGATGAACTGCTGGTGAATGTTGAACGCCCTGAGCACCTGCTAGCCCGACAACAGCGCCAGGTTCTGGCTGTCGGTGATGAGCGAGCTGAAGAACCGGGGGCTGCAGGACATCCTGATCACCCTCATGGACGGGCTGACGGGTTTTCCAGAGGCGATCACCGTTGCCTGACGAATCTGGTTGCGGAGTGCGAGGCCTGCGACGCGATCGGCGGGCTGATCGAGGAGGGGGTGGGATTGTGCCGATGGCGGGCAAGCGGGCGACCTGGAGGGGGTTCTGGCCTCGATGCTGTCCCTGCGCTGCGCATCCCCCGGCCTGAACGCAGAAAGCCCCGCGCGAAGCGGGGCGGGATGAGCAAAGCAGTGTCACGCCGGATGGGGCGGATCTGGAAGGCTTTGATCTTGCTTCTGCATTATTTCNCGATTCGCCGTAAAGACGCGCGTAATCCCCAGGACCAACATGCGCACCCGCAAAACCCGCAGGTATCGGATGCTTTTGAATCGTTTCGGTTGTCATGGCTTCCCCTTCGCTTGACATCTGGCCGCTGGTCCTTGCCGTCTGCGTAGTCCCGGCAGCCCTTCCAGGCGCTCCCTTGAGGATGTTAATCACATCGGAAGCATTCTGTTAAGTGTTTTTATCAAAACGCTTTTTCTGTGAATTACTTGACCATCATGTTCTATGAATTGTAAATCCTTCACAACGGTTGCACAAACTTGTCCTGCGCTGCAGCCTGTCGCCATGTCACGCGCCCCGATCCAGGACAGCGACCCGCGCGCACGCGACCAGGCCCGCGACATGCTGGCCCGGATGCGTCATGCGGTGCTGGCGGTGAACGACCCGGCCACAGGTCATCCGCATCTGTCGCGCATCGCCTGCCAGGCCGGTTCGACCGGCCTGCCGGTGGCGCTTTTGTCGGGACTGGCAATCCACAGCCGCGCGCTTGCCGCAGATCCGCGCGCCGCCCTGCTGCTGGATGAGCCAGGCGCGAAAGGCGATCCCATGACCTGGCCGCGCCTGTCGCTGCAGGTCATGGCCAGCGTGATCGAGGAACCGGGACAACTGCGCGACCGCTGGCTTCGCGCCCATCCCAAGGCGACCGTGTTCATCGACCTGCCGGACTTCCGCTTCTGGCACCTGCGGCCGGTGGCAGGTTTCCTGAACGCGGGCTTCGGTGCGGCTTTTCGCCTGACGCCTGCGGATCTTGGCGCATGACAAGGCCGCCGCGAGGGTCGCGGCGGCCAGCGGTTCGGTCGAGTGACTTATTGCGGGCGGTCCATCCGCGCGTAGACCGTCACCCTGCCCCGCACCGCAGAAGGCCAGTTCAGCCGAAGCTGGCGCTTGGTCGTCCCGATCTCGGTCTGGACCCAGGGCGCCGTATCGACCCGCGCCCCCGCGGCATTGGTGATGGCCGTTTCGGCAATCACCGACTGCACCGACTTGGCCCAGCCCTTGAAGGGCAGCCCCTCGATCACCGGCAGCGTCCAACTGGTCGAGGTCGAAGTCTGGTTGTGCTGCAGCATCAGCGGGTTCGAGACATAGCTTTTCACCCCGTTGAAGGTGTTCCCCTCGAACTGCAGGTTGCGCATGTTGTCATAGTTCAGATCCGCGACCGAGGTATCGACCCGCTCGATCCGGTCCACGTCGCCGTAAAGCGCCTTGAAGACGTTGCTGGTCACGGTCAGGCCGTGGATGAAATGGCCGGTGCCATAGGGCTTGATGGTCAGCCAGGTGAACCAGGGGGCGGTATTGCTGCACAGGCAGGTGTTGCCGTTGATCGTCAGCCCGCCGAAGCTGTATTCATTGCCCGTGAAGTTCGGCTGCTCGCTGTGTTCGTTGGTCCATTCGATCGAGGCGTTGTCGATGTAATTGCCGTTGATCGTCGTCTGCACATTGGGCCGGGTCAGCACCAGCCCGGCGTAGCGCAAGCCGTCGCCCGAGCCGTCGCCCTGGAACCAGTGGTTGCCCGAAATGATGTGCCCGCCGCCATTCGCCACCATGAAATGCGCGAAACGGACAAAGCGGTTGTCGCGCATCTTCACGTCATTGGCGTTCACGTTGATGGCCACGGTGGTGCGCTGCTGGGCGGGCAGGTCCATCTCGTTCGACAGGAACTGGCAGCGGTCCACCAGCATGTCCTGGCAGCCCCGCCCGATGGACGTGATTCCCCGGTCCCTGGGCTTGGTCAGGTAGCAGTCGCGCAGCGCGATCATTTCCCCCTTGGGCGGCAGCATGATGCCGCTGGCGACCCCTTCGCAGTTCAGGTCCAGATCGACGAAATTCAGCCGCGACACCTCGACCCCCGAGAAGTCGAACATGTAGCGATATCGTTCGAAGGAATAGCCTCGCGTCCCCGCCCCGCCATGCAGCGGCTGCGACAGGGTCAAGGTGCGCGCGGCGATGTCGCGGGCGTTCACATAGACCTCGCGCCCCACGCCGGGGCCGATGATGCGGCTGCCGACCTCGATCGCGGCGACGTTGGCGACATTGGCAAGCCGCAGGGGCTGGGCCGGGTCATAGGTGCCGGTGCTGGTCCAGCGGCCAGTGTCCCAGGCAGGGCCGGCCTTGGCGCTGATGCTGCCGTTGCAGATCACGCGACGATTGGAAAAGCCGGTCAGGTCAGGCGCCAGCGCCCCCACCACCAGCGGTTCGTCGAGGTCGACCCGGCGACCGCAGAGGTCCAGCGACACATGGTCGGTATAGCCGAACAGCGCCTGCAGCGCCTTCTTCATGCCCAGCGTCTCGCTGCCGAAGGCGTCCGCATAGGTGGGGAAGTCGAAGCTTTGCAAAAACGACACCCGCGTCGAATCAGGCGTGCGGATGGTCCCCCTGAAGCGGATCGGGCTGCTGATACCCAGGTCGCCGCTGATGAAGAACGTGCCTTCCGGGACCAGGATCGACCCGCCATTCGCCGCCTGGTCGGCGGCGATGAAGGCTGCGCGGTCGTTTGTGACGCCGTCGCCCCGCGCGCCGAAGTCGCGCACGTCCACCCAGTCGATCAGCGAGGGGATGAAGGCCGCCGTCACATCCTCGATCCGGATCGATTCAATGCGGAAGGCCCCGCCGTTGGCGCCCACCAGATCCAGCCCGAAATGGCCATAGACGGGGCCCGTGCCCCAGGCCATGTCCACGCCGCGGCGCGAGCCTATGCCGACGATGGCGCTGATCTCGACCACGTCGCCATAGGTGGTCAGGGGCACGGTCGGACCGACATCGACAAGCCCCGTCACCCGCGCCCGCGACCCGCTGCCCGCCCAGCCCGCGATGCGCGCCGAACACAGCGCCCCCGCCACCGCCTTGATCCGGGCCGAGACGCGCAGATAGACGCCCGGGATCATCGGCGTTTCGCCCATGAAGCGGATCGATGTCGTGGTCTGCTGCTTCATCACCTCGAGGCAGGTGCCGAAGTCCTGGTCGGCGGGCACAAGCGCCGCGTTGTCGGCCGTTCCCCAGGTGGGGCTGCCGGGCGTGCCGTCGGTGCGCGACCAAGTGGCCAGGCCGCCCCGGAAGGCGGGCGGCATCAGCAGAAGCCCGTTGGTGATTGCGATGTTCATGACCTATCTCCTTCAGCCGCGGCAGGCGCATGGGTGAAGGGATAGTTACCAAACGGTTAACGCAGGATTGACGGGGCGGGCGTTGCAGCCCCGCCCCGCGCAACGGATTTCAGAAGTGGATCGCCCGGCCGTAAGCGTCCAGAACGGATTCGTGCATCATCTCGGACAAGGTCGGGTGGGGGAACACCGTCTCCATCAGATCCTGCTCGGTCGTCTCAAGCTGGCGACCGATGACATAGCCTTGGATCAGTTCGGTCACCTCGGCGCCCACCATATGCGCGCCCAGCAATTCGCCCGTCTTGGCATCGAAGACAGTCTTGATCATGCCTTCCGGTTCGCCAAGGGCGATCGCCTTGCCGTTGCCGACGAAGGGGAAGCGGCCGACCTTGACGTCATGGCCCAGTTCCTTGGCCTTGGCCTCGGTCAGGCCGACGGATGCCACCTGCGGGTGGCAATAGGTGCAACCGGCAATGGACGACGGCTTGACCGGATGCGGGTGCCCGCCCGCGATCAGCTCGGCCACCATCACGCCTTCATGGCTGGCCTTGTGCGCCAGCCAGGGCGCGCCCGCCACGTCGCCGATGGCATAAAGCCCCTCGACCCCGGTGCGGCAGTATTCGTCGGTCAGGACATGGGTGCGGTCGATCTTCACGCCCAGGTCTTCCAGGCCGAGGTTTTCCACGTTGCCGACGATGCCCACGGCGGAAATCACCGTGTCGAAGTTCTGCGTCTCGGTCTTGCCATTGCTTTCGATATGCGCCGTCACCGTGCCGCCCTTGCGGTCCAGCTTCTTGACCGTAGCCTTCTCCAGGATCTTCATGCCCTGCTTGACGAACTGCTTCTTGGCAAAGGCGCTGATTTCCGCATCCTCGACTGGCAGGACGCGGTCCATCACCTCGACCACCGTGGTATCGGCGCCCAGCGTATTGAAGAAGCTGGCAAACTCGATGCCGATGGCGCCCGAACCGATGACCAGCAGCTTTTTCGGCATATGCGGCGGCACAAGCGCGTGCTTGTAGTTCCAGACCAGCTTTCCGTCAGGCTCCAGCCCCGGCAGTTCGCGGGCCCGCGCGCCGGTGGCAAGGACGATGGACTTGGCCGTGACCTCCTCGGTGCCCTTGTCGGTCTTGACGCTGACCTTGCCGGGAGCAACCAGCCGCGCCTCTCCCATGATGGTGGTGACCTTGTTCTTCTTGAACAGGTGGCCGATGCCTCCGGTCAGCTGCTTGGCGACGCCGCGGGACCGGGCCACGACCTTTTCCAGGTCAAAGCCGATGCCCTCGGCCGACAGCCCGAAGTCCTTGGCGCGGTGCATCAGGTGGAACACCTCGGCCGACCGCAGCAGCGCCTTGGTAGGAATGCAGCCCCAGTTCAGGCAGATGCCGCCCAGGTGCTCGCGTTCGATGCAGGCCACCTTCAGGCCCAGTTGCGCGCCGCGGATCGCGGCGACATAGCCGCCGGGCCCCGCGCCAATCACCACCATGTCGAAATTCTGGGCCATAGGTTTCCCTCGTCTGGTCACGATAGTTCAGCGTTAAACCAATCCGGCAGGGGGAACAAGCAGGCCGGTTACGCGGCGTCAGCAGCCTTGCGGTCGCCTGGGTCGGATTGCTTCTCGTCCAACGCAGCCTCGATGGCGATGGTCGTGGCGTTGGGCGTGATGACGGCGAAGTTGCCCTGCTCCTCGGGCGTCAGGGCGCGGCGGCGGGTGGTGCGCCAGCCGGCATAAACCGTCAGCAGCGCCAGCAGCAGACCCATGTAGACCCAGAACCCGTCGGGACCGATGACCTCCATCAGCCAGCCGGTGATGACCGGACCGCCCATCGATCCGATGCCATAGATGAACAGCAGCCCGGCCGAGGCCGCCGCCATGTCCGTCTGGTCCAGGTAGTCGTTGGTATAGGCCAGCAGCAGCGCATAGATCGGGTTGACCAGCCCGCCCATCAGCGCGCCCGCAACCACCAGCCCCAGCGTGCCGGGCTGCGCGGCAAGGACCGCGACCCCTGTCGCAGCCCCGACTGCGGACAGCATCAGCACCAGCTTGCGACGGTCATAGCGGTCCGAAATCCAGCCGATCGGATACTGCATCACCAGACCGCCCGCATAGCTTGCCGCCACGAAGATCGAGATCTGGGCGACCGACAGGCCGATGGCCGCGCCCCAGACCGACGACATGCCGGACAGAACCGCAAAGACCCCGCCGATCAGGAAGATGCCCACGCATCCCAGCGGCGAGGCGCGGTAAAGCTGCCTGAACGTCATGCGCTTGATGGTCTGGAACTGCGGCGCAGGACGCGCCGACAGAAGGATCGGCATGAAGGCGAAGGACACCAGGACGGACGCGACGATGAACAGCGTGTATCCGCCCGGATCGCTGACATTCAGCAGCGCCTGCGCCGCCACGATCCCCAGCAGTTGCACGATCATGTAGGCCGACAGGGTCTGGCCGCGGTTCTCGTTGGTGGACCCCGCGTTCAGCCAGCTTTCGGCGGTAATGTAGACCCCGCAGAAGCAATAGCCGATGATCAGGCGCAGGATGGTCCACCAGATCCAGTTGGGCTCGACCGAATAAAGCACCAGCACGGACGAGATCATCGACCCGAGCGCCGCGAAGACCCGCACATGACCCACGTTCTTGATCAGCGCCGGCACCGACAGGCTGCCCAGCAGGAAGCCCGCATAGTAACCCGACATCGCGACCGACATCTGGAAGGTGGGGATCCCCTCGATGCCGCCGCGGATGCCCAGCAGCGTACCCTGCATCCCGTTGCCGACCATCAGCAGCAGGATCCCCAGGAACAGCGGCCAAGTGGTTCGCAGCACAGAAAGCATCGGTCGTCTCAATTCGGATTGCGGGGGTCGGCCCCCTGTCTCGCCCATCCCGCGCAGGGGGGCCACCCGGAAAGCGACCCTATGGGATCAGCAGCGACGAATCGCCATAGCTGAAGAAACGGTAGCCCGTCCCGACCGCATGGGCATAGATTTCCCTGATCTTTTCCGGCCCCATCAGCGCCGAGACCAGCATCAGCAGCGTCGATTTCGGCAGGTGGAAGTTGGTCATCAGCCCATCGGTCACCCGGAAGTGATAGCCGGGATAGATGAAGATGTCGGTCGTTCCCTCGAAGGGAGCGACGCGTCCGTCATCGGTGGCCGCCGATTCGATCAGGCGCAGCGCGGTGGTGCCGACCGGAATGACACGGCGGCCCTCGGCCTTGGCGCGGTTGATTGCGGCTGCGGCCTCGGCGCTGACCGCGCCCCATTCGGCGTGCATCCGGTGGGTGGTCACATCCTCGACCTTGACGGGCAGGAAGGTGCCCGCGCCGACATGCAGGGTGACATGGACGAACTCCACGCCCTTCGCGGACAGGCTGTCCAGCAGGGCATCGTCGAAATGCAGGCTGGCGGTCGGTGCCGCGACCGCGCCCTGCCGGGCCGCCCAGACCGTCTGGTAATCCTGCCGGTCCTGGTCGTCCGGGGCGCGCAGGGCGGCGATATAGGGCGGCAGCGGCATCGCACCCACCTGCTGCAACGCCGCATCGAAGGCGTCGCCTTCCGCGTCAAAGCGCAGGCGCAATTCGCCCCCGGTGATATCGGCCACCTCGGCCGACAGCGCCTTGCCGAAACGGATCACCTCGCCCTCGCGCAGCTTGCGAAGGGGTTTTGCAAGCGCGCGCCAGCCGTCCGAGGCGGGTTCCAGCAGCGTCACCTCGATCCGCGCCACGGCCTCGCCCTGAGGGGTGGCGCGGCTGCGGGTGCCGTTCAGCCGGGCGGGGATCACCTTGGTGTCGTTCAGCACCAGCACGTCGCCCGCGCGCAGGATGTCCGGCAGATCACTGACCCGCCGGTCCTGGATCGCACCGCCTTGGGCCAGCAGCAGCCGGGCCGAACTGCGCGGGCGGGCCGGGCGCGTGGCGATCAGCGACGGGGGCAGGTCGAAGTCGAAATCTGACAGTTTCATGGCCGCGCTTTTGCGCCCGCCGTGGCCCGACCGTCAAGACGAAGGCTGACCTAGCAAACTTGTCACCTTTACTTTTCCGACTGAAACGCTAAGTTTCGGCCAAACAGGAGCCATGCGATGATCGTCTGCCACTGCACGCAAATCTCGGATCATGAGATCAAGGCAGCCATCGACTGGATGCGGAGCGCCGACCCCCAGACCATCATCACGCCCGGCAAGATCTATCACGCCCTGGGCAAGCGGGCCGACTGCGGCGGGTGCATGCCGCTCTTTCTGGACACCATGCGTCACTGCGATAATCTGGGCGTAGCCCCGCCGATTTTGCGGGCAAAATCAGAGATCGCAAAGGAAAGCCATCATGAAGGGCGACGCAAAGGTCATCGAGTATCTCAACGCGGCGCTGCGGTCTGAACTGACCGCGGTCAGCCAGTACTGGCTGCATTACCGCCTGCAGGAGGACTGGGGCTTCGGCCGCATCGCCGACAAGTCGCGCGCCGAATCCATCGAGGAGATGAATCACGCCGATCGCCTGATCCAGCGAATCATCTTCCTGGAAGGCCACCCGAACCTGCAGAAGCTGGACCCGCTACGGATCGGACAGAACCTGCGCGAAACGCTGGAATCGGACCTGGCGGCGGAACATGATGCCCGCACGCTGTATCTGGAAGCCCGCGAATACTGCTCCAGCATCAACGACCAGGTTTCCAAGTCGCTGTTCGACGACCTGATCGAGGACGAGGAAGGCCATATCGACTTCCTCGAAACACAGTTGCAACTGTTCGACACGATCGGCGCCCAGAACTATGGCCAGTTGAACGCCAAGCCGGCGGACGAGGCCGAATAATCCGGCGCCGTCCCGGAAACGGGGCGGCAGCCCTAGCGGGCGATCCGGCGCAACACCGCAAAGGCCAGCAGCGACGCGATCAGCAGGGGCGCTGCATCCGGCAGCGGAACAGGCTGCAGCGGGGGCAGATGCGGATCGACTGGTTGTTCGGTGGTCGGGGGCCAGGGTTCCTTGGGCGGCTGGGGCTTGCCGGGCTCGGTGGTGGTCGGCGGGGTCACTGGCGGCTTGCCAGGCGTGACGGGCGTGCCGCCTTCTGGCGGAACCGACGATGTATCCTCGATCGGCGGCCTGCCGCCTCCGGATCCGCCGCCGCCTCCGAAGATCGGCACGAAGGGCATGGCCCAGCCCCCGCCAGGGGTGCCGGGCGTCGATGCCGCCAGAACAGCCGCGGGCGTGCCGCCGACCGGCGCATAAACATCAAGGGCGGGCAGGAAGTTGTTGTATCCAGGCGGCACCTTGCCTTCCAGGGGACTGTCGTCGCCCACCACCAGCGTCAGGTGATCCCCGTACTGGTCGCGCTGCACAACATGAACAGCGGGGCGAAAACCCATGTTCGGGAAGAAATAAAGGCATTGGTCATCGGCCGCGCAAACCGGCTGCATTGAAAAACCCTGGTCTTGCATGTCGGCAGGCCAGGATGCAGACCGCAGTTCGCGGACCCGTAAATGACACTGACAAACATCGAACACTTGTAAACAAGTCGTTCATATTCGGTCGGTGCGAGATTGGGAATATGTCCAAATGGTCAGTTATGGCGGACCGCGCGATTTTCTTCAGCCCAGCCAAAGGCGGGCAAGTTCAGGCAGTTCCTCGAAATGGGCGATCAGGGCATCGGGGGCCAGGCGGCTGATCCCCTCGCCCTCAGGTCCGAAGGACACAAGCGCCACCTTGACGCCCGCAGCCGTCGCCGTCTTCCGGTCGGTTTCCGTGTCGCCCACCAGGAACGAGGAGGCGACCCTGCCCCCTGCCCGCTCGACCGCGGCATGGTAAGGACGCGGGTCGGGCTTCCTGACCGGCAACGTGTCGGCGGCAATCATCGAGGCAAAGCGGCCCCGGACGCCCAGTGCATCCAGCAGCGCTTCCGCCAGGGCCCCGGGCTTGTTGGTGCAGACGGCAAGGATGTGACCGTCTGCCTGCAGGCGATCCAGCGTTTCCTCGACCCCAGGATAAAGCTTCGTGTGGACCGCGATGTTTTCGCCGTAATGGCTGAGAAGACGGGGAAAATCCTCATCCTCGGCGCCGGGCGGCAAAAGCATCCCTGACCCCATGCGGCCATAGCCCGCGCGCAGCATGGCCCGCCCGCCGTGAAAGGCGGTCAGCGCATCGGCGACGGGGTCCAGGGCGACATCGATGCCCCGCGCGGCAAAGCAGGCATTGGCCGCGGCGATCAGGTCGGCCGAGGTATCGGCCAGCGTGCCATCCAGATCAAAAACCACCGTTCCTGCCATTCCCTGTCTTCCCCGCAATGATTGGTCACCAAAGGTGAACGCCCGGGGCTTCCCCAGGCGGCGCAGCCCGATTAGAACGCGCGGCAAAGAATTTGAACAGGCATTGGGACAGGCATGGCAGACAAATCAGTAGCGATCGTGATTCTGGCAGCCGGACAAGGCAGCCGGATGCAGTCCGACCTGCCCAAGGTGCTGCACAGGCTGGCGGGCGTGCCGCTGGTCGGACACGCCCTGTCGGTCGCCCGAACGGTTGACCCCGAGCAGGTGATCGTCGTCGCAGGCCACGGTGCCGACCAGGTGACTAAGGCCGTGGGCAAGATCGATCCTGATGCGCGGATCGTTCTGCAGTCCGAACAGCTTGGCACCGGCCACGCCGTCCGCCAGGCCTTGCCCGAGCTTGAAGGATTCGAGGGCAAGGTGATCGTCCTTTACGGCGACACGCCCTTCATCGGCGAGGAGACGCTGGCGGCCCTTGCCGCGCATCCGTCCGACCTGGTGGTGCTGGGTTTCGAGGCCGAGGATCCCGGCCGCTATGGCCGCCTGATCGTGACCAGCCGCGGACTGGAACGGATCGTCGAGTTCAAGGACGCCGACGCCGCCACGCGCGAGATCGCGCTGTGCAATTCCGGGGTCATGGCGCTTGACGCGTCGCTGCTGCGCCAGTTGATCGTGCGGCTGACGAACCAGAACGCCTCGGGCGAATACTACCTGACCGACCTCGTGGCCCTGGCCCGCGCGGAAGGCCGCAGCGCCGATGTGGTGACCTGCGACGAAGCCGAAACCCTGGGCATCAACACCCGCATCGAACTGGCTGCGGCCGAGGCCTCGTTCCAGGACCGCGCCCGCAGTCGCGCGCTTGAAGACGGGGTGACGCTATGCGACCCGGCCTCGGTCTGGTTCGCGCTGGACACGGTGATCGGGCGCGATGCGGTGATCGGCCAGAACGTCGTCTTCGGCCCCGGCGTCACGATCGAATCGGGGGCCGAGATCCTGCCCTTCTGCCATCTGGAGGGCTGCCATGTCTCCTCGGGCGCGACCGTCGGTCCCTTCGCCCGCCTGCGCCCCGGCGCGGAACTGGGCGGCGATGTGCACGTGGGCAACTTCGTGGAAATCAAGAACGCGGTGCTGGACGAAGGCGCCAAGGTCGGCCACCTCACCTATCTGGGCGACGCCCATGTGGGCGAGCGCACGAATATCGGCGCGGGCACGATCACCTGCAACTATGACGGCGTGATGAAGCACCGCACGGAAATCGGCGCCCGCGCCTTCATCGGCAGCGACACGATGCTGGTCGCCCCCGTCCGCGTGGGCGACGACGCCATGACCGGATCGGGTTCCGTCATTACCGAGGACGTGCCCGACGGTGCCCTGGCCCTGGGCCGTGCGCGTCAGGTCACGAAGCCGGGCCTTGCAACCCGCTTGATGGCAGCCCTGCGCGCCAAGAAGGAGGCCCGCTGATGTGCGGCATCATTGGCATCCTGGGATCGCACGAGGTTTCCCCGCAACTGGTCGACGCGCTGCGCCGGCTGGAATATCGCGGCTATGACAGCGCCGGCGTGGCGACGGTGGATTCCAGCGGGCGGCTGGACCGTCGCCGGGCCGTGGGCAAGCTGGTGAACCTGTCGGACCGCCTGGTCCACGAGCCCCTGCCCGGCCATATCGGCATCGGCCATACCCGCTGGGCCACCCACGGCGCCGCGACCGAGGTGAACGCCCATCCCCACCAGTCCGGCCCCGTGGCCGTGGTCCACAACGGCATCATCGAGAACTTCCGCGAGTTGCGCGACGAACTGGTGACCCTGGGGATTCACGCGCAGTCCCAGACCGATACCGAAACCGTCGCGCTGTGGGCCGCGCATTACATGGCCGGGGGCGCCTCGCCCGTGGACGCCGCGCGCCGGACGCTGGCGCGGCTGAAGGGCGCCTTCGCCCTTGCCTTCATCTTCGACGGCCAGCCCGACCTGATGATCGCCGCCCGCAAGGGCAGCCCCCTGGCGATCGGCCATGGCGACGGCGAGATGTTCCTGGGTTCGGACGCCGTGGCGCTTGCGCCCTTCACCGACCGGATCACCTATCTGGACGATGGCGACCATGCGATCCTGACGCGCTCGGGCGTCCAGGTCTTCGATGCCGATGGCAACCAGACCCACCGGGCCGAGGCCCGCATCGACGCGGGTGCCGCAACCATCGACAAGGGCGGCTATCGCCACTTCATGGCCAAGGAGATCGCCGAACAACCGGTGGTCATGGGCGACGTGCTGAACCATTACGTGAAGGGCGACCGGATCGTGCTGCCCGACGGGATGGATTTCAACGGTGTCGACCGGATCAGCCTTGTGGGCTGCGGCACCGCCCATCTGGCGGGCCATGTGGCGAAATACTGGTTCGAGCAACTGGCCGGCCTGCCCTGCGACATCGACGTGGCGTCTGAGTTCCGCTATCGCGAGCCGCCGCTGTCGCCCACAAGCTGGTTCATCGCCGTCAGCCAGTCGGGCGAGACCGCGGACACGCTGGCTGCGCTGCATTACGCCCGCAACCATGTCGCCCGCACCGTGGGCCTGGTGAACGTCGGCACCTCGGCCATTGCGCGCGATTCCGACATCGCCCTGCCCACGCGGGCAGGGATCGAGGTCAGCGTGGCGTCGTCGAAGGCCTTTACCTGCCAGTTGACGGTTCTGGCGATCCTGGCGCTGAAGGCCGCCCATGACCGGGGACGCATCGACGATGCCGCCCTTGCCGCGCATCTGGCCGACCTGCGGTCGATCCCTGGCCTGATGCAGCAGGCGTTGAACCTGTCGGACGATTGCCGCGCCCAGTCCGAATGGCTGTCCCAGGCGCGCGACGTGCTGTTCCTGGGCCGGGGCGCGCTGTATCCGGTGGCCCTTGAAGGCGCGCTGAAGCTGAAGGAGCTGAGCTATATCCACGCCGAAGGCTATGCCTCGGGCGAGCTGAAGCACGGACCCATCGCCTTGATCGACCGCGACGTGCCGGTGATCGTGCTGGCCCCGCATGACGCGCTGTTCGACAAGACCGTCTCGAACATGCAGGAGGTGATGGCCCGCCACGGCCCGATCCTGCTTCTGTCGGACGAAGCAGGCCTGTCCTCGGCCAGCCACGGGGTGCAGGCGACCCTGCGGATGCCGTCGGGCGGAGGAGTGTTCCAGCCAATCCTGTATGCGATCCCGATGCAGTATCTGGCCTATCACACCGCGGTGGCCAAGGGCACGGATGTGGACCAGCCCCGCAACCTGGCGAAATCGGTCACGGTGGAATGAAGAAAAGGCGCGCGGGGCCAAACCCGCGCGCCTTTTCCTTATGCGGCGTCGGCGCGGGTTTCGGCGGCGATCCGGGCGTCCAGTTCCAGCATCTGGTGGACGGCCTGCGCGGCCTCGGCGCCCTTCTTGACGAAGTGGTCGCGGTAAAAGCCCGTCAGCAGTTCGGTTTCCTGGTAATTGTGCGGCGTCAGCGAAACCGAGAAGCAGGGCACACCGGTTTTCAGCCCGACATTCATCAGGCCGGTGACAACGGCAGTCGCGACGAAATCGTGGCGGTAGATGCCGCCATCGACGACAAGGGCGGCGGCGACCACGGCGTCGTATTTGCCGGTCTGTGCCAGCTTCTTGGCCAGCAGCGGCATCTCGAATGCGCCGGGCACGTCAAAGGCCACGACGGTGGCGCCGGGGATCAGGCGCTGCTGTTCGGCCAGGAAACCGTCATGGGCGCGGTCCACGACATCGGAATGCCAGCGGGCCTTGATGAATGCGATGCGAGGGGTCTTGTGGGTCATCTTTCAGGAACCTTACGTTGACTTGCGTATGGTCCCAGGACACGAGCCATGACCGCCCCCGGGAAAGGACGCGGCCACGGTTCTCTTTCATCCAGACTATGACTGTCGGCCCCGGAGTTTCACCGGATCTGCTGACCCCTTCGTTGCCGAAGGGCGCTCGCGGGCTGTGACCGCCGGTGGGGAATTTCACCCCGCCCTGAGAACGGGATTTGCATAGCACGCAAGACAGGGCCCGCCAAGAGGCCTCAGCCAAGCCGCGCCAAGGCCTCCTGCACCGCGCCGCGCAACTGATCCTCGCCATAGGGCTTGCACAGAAGCACCGTCTGGCGGGGGCAGCCGGCAGGCAGGTCACTGTCGCCCGTGGCATAGACGACCGCCAGGCCCGGCTGCATCTCGACCGCCTTTTGCGCCAGGTCATTGCCGTTCATGTCCGGCAAACCAAGATCGGTCAGTAGCAGGTCGAAGCTCTGCTCTTGCAGCTTGCCCAGCGCCGGGGCGGCCTTGCCGGCCTGCGCGACCGCATGACCCATGTCCTCCAGCATGAAGGCGGTGTCGGCGCGGATCAGGGCATTGTCCTCGACCAGCAGGATCGACACCGGGCGCCCCGCCGCCGGCTCGGGCCGTTCCCCGGGCTGGGCCGCCCGATCCTCGGCGATGGCGCTGCGGACCTGCTGGGCATTGGCGATGACGTGGCGCAGGCGGCGGGCCAGTGCCTCGCGCGGATAGGGCTTGGACAGCAACTCGACCCCCGGATCCAGCCTGCCGCCATGCACGATGGAGTTTTCCGTATAGCCCGAGGTGAACAGCACCCCCAGGCCGGGCAGGATGTCCTGCGCCCGCCGCGCCATGTCGCGGCTGGACAGGCCGCCGGGCATCACCACATCGGTGAACAGCACGTCGATATGCAGCCCGCTTTCCACGACCGCCAGCCCCGCCTGGGCGTCCCGCGCCGTCAACACATTGTAGCCAAGCGAGGTCAGCAGGTCCACGACGGTGCCCCGCACGGCCTCGTCATCCTCGACCACCAGGATCGTTTCGGACCCGCCGACGACGGGCCCGTCGAACAGCGGGACATCGGTGTCTTCCTCGTTCTCGGAGCGCGGCAGATAGATCCGCACGGTCGTCCCTTCGCCGGGTTCGCTATAGACGGACACATGCCCTCCTGACTGCTTCACGAAGCCATAGACCATCGACATCCCAAGGCCGGTGCCGCGGCCTTCGGGCTTGGTGGAATAGAAGGGATCGAAGATCCGTTCAAGCACCTCGGGGGTCATGCCGCAGCCGGTGTCGGTGACGGCCAGCATCACATAGTCCCCCGCCGAGACGTCGCCCGCAACCGCTGCATAAACCTCGTCCAGGCGGGTGTTCGACATCTCGATGGTCAAAAGGCCTGGGCCGTCCATCGCGTCGCGGGCGTTGATGGCCAGGTTCAGCAGCGCGCTTTCAAGCTGGGCGCGGTCCACGCAGATGTTCCACAGGCCGTCGGGCACCACCACCTGCACCTCGATCGCCTCGCCCAGGGAACGGCGCAGCAACTCGTCCATCTCGCTGACAAGGCGGCAGGGCTGGATCACCCGGGGTTCAAGCGGCTGGCGACGGCCGAAGGACAGAAGCTGGCTGGCCAGCTTTGCCCCGCGGGATACGGCGGACAGCGCATTCTCGACTCGCTGGCTGGCGCGGGGGTCGCCCTCGACATCCTTGGCCAGCATCTGAAGATTGCCGTTTATCACCTGCAGAAGATTGTTGAAATCATGCGCCACGCCGCCGGTCAGTTGGCCCATGGATTCCATCTTCTGCGCGCGGTGCAGGGCCTGTTCGGTCTTGCGGTGCTGCTCGATCTCCTCGGCCACGCGCGCCTCTAGCGTCTCGTTGAGACGGCGAAGCTGTTCCTCGGCGCGTTCGCGATGGCTGACCTGGCGCTGCAAATCCTCGGCCTGGGCCTGAAGCTGGGCCTCGCCCAGCCGTTGCTCGGTGATGTCGGTATGGACGCCGACCCATTCCTTGATCCTGCCCTGGCCGTTCAGGGTGGGAACGGCGCGGATCGCGAAGATGCGGTATTCGCCATCGATGCAGCGAACCCGATGTTCCCATTCAAAGGTCGTTGTCGTTTCCAGCGCGCGCTGCCATGCCTCGATGCTGCTGGCGCGGTCGTCGGGATGAACGGCATTCGACCAGCCGTAATCCTGGTATTCCTCGAAGGCCTGCCCGGTCAGGGATGCCCAGCCCCGCTGCTCGCCGCTCATCCGGCCGTCGGCCGTGTTGGTCCACAGGATGCTGTGGATCGCCTCGACCGCCGCGTGGAAGCGGTCGTTGCTGTCGCGCAGCCGGGTTTCGGTCTGCTTGCGATCCTCGATGTCGATCAGGATCATGTAGACGCCGTCGATCCGGTCGTCGCGGGTCTTGCGCGGCAGGCAGCGCATTTCGAAGGCGCGGGGGCGATCGCCCGGCAGGCGCACGATCGCGTCCACGTTCACCGTCTCGCCCGCAAGCGCATTGCCCAGCATTTCCTGGGTCAGTTCGGCCTGGGTTGCGCCAAGGATATCGGAAATCTGCTTGCCGATGACCTGTTCGATCTCCAGCCCGAAGACCTCAAGATAGCACTGGTTGGCGAAACGGAAGGTCAGCGTCTTGTCCAGAAACGCCACCAGGATCGGCAGGGCGTCGGACAGGTGGTACAGTTCGGCGCGGCTTTCGGCCAGGGCCTCGCGCGCCTGGACGGACTGGGTGATGTCAAGAACGGTGCACAGCACGCCGTCCACCCGGCTGCCGTTCTCGTTGTAGATGGGCGTGTAGAACAGGTCGAAGACCACGGTCTCGGGGACGCCCTTGCGGTGCAGCACCATCGAATGTTCGCGATGGGCCTGTACCTCGCCGCGCAAGCCCCGTTCAAGGATCTGGCGGTTCCAGTCCCAGATCTCGGGCCAGATCTCGGGAACGGTGCCTCCAAGCGCGCGCGGGTGATAGTTTCCCGCGATCTCGGCATAGCTGTCGTTGTAGATCATGACATGATCCGGACCCCACATCAGCACCTGCGGGATGGGAGAGTTCAGCAGCGAACTGACCTTGATCCGCAGATGCATGGGCCAGCTGTCGATCGGCCCCACCGAGCTGCGTGACCAGTCGAGGTTCCGAACAAGCTCTCCGCAGACGCCGCCGCCGACTGGCCAGGGGGAAAGGGGCAGGTCTGTCGTCATCATCCACCAAAAGATCCGGGTTTAGCGCCGGAAATTAGGGATGGATCGCATGGGCCGCAAGCTGCGACCATGCGGCATGGTTAGCATTGAATGAAAATCAATCGGGCGGGCTTGCCGGCCCGCCCGTTGAAGGCCTTAGAAGGTGAAGTCGCTCAGGTCCAGCTGGCCGCGCTGCATGTCCTCGAGGGTGATCGAGGTGTTCGCGTCCAGCACGATCACCACGTCCGATCCCTGCTGGCGGGCGCCGTTGATGATCTGGCTGACCTGGGCGCGGCTGAAGTCGTCCAGTTCGATCCGGTCCACGCCGTTCTGGAAGTCGGTGATGCGGTCGCGCCCGTCGCCGCGCTCGAACTCGAAGAAGTCCACGCCCGCGCCGCCGGTCAGGATGTCGTTGCCCGCGCCGCCTTCCAGCGTGTCGCGGCCCGCGCCGCCCAGCAGCGTGTCGTTGCCGCGCTCTCCTTCCAGATCGTCGTTGCCGCTGCCGCCCGACAGCCAGTCAAAGCCTCGCCCGCCTTCCAGCTCGTCATTGCCGGCCTCGCCCGACAGGCGGTCGTGGCCGTCGTTGCCTTCCAGGTCGTCATTGCCGTCGCCGCCGAACAGGCGGTCGTTGCCGCGCCCGCCCTCGATGTCGTCGCGGCCAAGGCCACCGTAGACCGTGTCGTTGCCGTCGCCGCCATAGATGTCGTCATTGCCGGCATAGCCCCGGATCAGGTCGTCGCCGCGCAGTCCCGCAAGCCAGTCGGACAGCGAGGTGCCGAAGATGCTGTCTGCTTTGTCCGTGCCGGTCTTCCGTGCCATGTGCTTTTCCTTTTTCGCTGATGGGCCGCCCCTACGGCAGGGCCCTGTTACGCGAATCGGTCTAACCCATGCGCCCTGACAGCATCCTGACGCCGCCTGTCAGGCATTTGTCAGGACGGTCGCGCTATGACAGGGTCATGAAACATCTTCCCGCCATCATCCTTGCGATGCTCCTGCCCTCGGCCGTCGGCGGCCAGCAGGAACCCCTTCCCGACTTCGAACTGGCCCAGGGGGCCGTCGAGCGGGGCGAGATCCTGCCGCTTGCCCAGATCCTTCGCCTGCTGGAGGGCGAACACCCCGGCACCGTGGTCGAGGTCGAGCTTGAATATTCCGACGGAACCCGCGTCTATGAGGTCGAGCTGATCACGCCGGACGGCCGGCTGATCGAGGTCGACATGGACGCCGCCACCGGCCAGGTCCTGAAGGTCGAGGAGGAAGACGACGACTGATGCGCGCCCTTGTGGTCGAGGACGACCGCCGCATCGCCGCCGACCTGACCCGCGCGCTTGAATCCGCGGGCTTCCGGGTCGAGCATGTCGAGGATGGCGAAGCCGCCTGGTTCCGCGGCGGAACCGAAAGCTATGACCTGATCGTGCTGGACCTGGGCCTGCCGCGCCTGGACGGGCTTTCGGTGCTGAAACGCTGGCGGGCCGAGGGTTGCGACAGCCCGGTCCTGATCCTGACCGCCCGCGGCGCCTGGACGGAACGGGTCGAGGGGATCGACGCGGGCGCCGACGATTACCTGCCCAAGCCCTTCCGGATGGAGGAGCTGATCGCCCGCGCCCGCGCCCTGGTGCGCCGTTCGGGGGGGCGCGCGACATCCGTCCAGCAGGTGGGGGCGCTTTCGGTGGACCTCAACCGCATGTCGGTGTCGCTGGCGGGCGTGCCGCTGGCCGT
The DNA here is from genome assembly GCF_014656455.1 of Paracoccus aerius. Taxonomy (GTDB): domain Bacteria; phylum Pseudomonadota; class Alphaproteobacteria; order Rhodobacterales; family Rhodobacteraceae; genus Paracoccus; species Paracoccus aerius. The sequence goes on along the minus strand of NZ_BNCL01000017.1, from coordinate 56,097 downwards.
GACGCCGCTGGAATACCGGCTGCTGTCCTATCTGACGCTGCACCGGGACCGGACCGTGCCACCCTCGGAACTGCTGGAGCATCTCTACGGCGACGACGACGCGCGCGACGCCAATGCGCTCGAGGCGGTGATCGCCCGGCTGCGCCGCAAGATCGGGCCGGGGCTGATCCACACCCGGCGCGGCTTCGGCTATGACCTGGGGGCGCCCGGCTGATGCGGCGGTCCCTGCGGCTGCGGCTGCTGGTCGTCGGCGCCTTTGCCATCGTGGTGACGCTGTGGGGGGCCGCGCTTGGCCTGGCCCTGCTGTTCGAACGCCATGTCGAACGGGTGGCCGTGGGCGATCTGGAAGCCCGCGCCCAGACCCTGGCCGGGATCGTCGAACATGACGCCGAAGGCGTGCCGCGGCTGGCCGCGCCGCCGCCGGACCGGCTGTATCAGCAGCCATTCTCGGGCCATTACTGGCAGGTGGCCTTGGGATCCGATGTGCAGCGGTCGCGGTCGCTGTGGGATTACAGCCTGCCCATGGATCGCGCGGCCCCTCCGCCGGGCCGGACCGAGGTGCTGGACCTGCCCGGACCGCAGGGGGAACGCCTGCTGGCCGTGGAGCAAAGCCTGCTGGTGGGACGCGGCCCACAAGCCCTTTCCCTGCGGATCATCGTTGCCTCGGACCGGGCGGTGCTGACGGCGGCGCGGCAGGATTTCCTGGCCGACCTCATGCCATACCTGGCCTTCCTGGGCCTGCTGCTGGGCATCGCGTCCTGGCTGCAGATCCGCATCGGCCTGTCGCCCCTGGCCGAGGTCGCGGACCGCGTGAAGGCGCTGACCCAGGGGCAGCGGTCGCGGATCGGCACCGACTTGCCCGACGAGATGCTGCCCCTGTCGCGGCAACTGGACGCGCTTCTGGACGCCCGCGATGCCGAACTGCTGCGCGCGCGGCACCGGGCGGGGGATCTGGCGCATGGCTTCAAGACGCCGCTTCAGGCGCTTCTGGGCGACGCCGGCACCCTGCGCGGCCGGGGAGAGCCGGAAATCGCCGGCAGCATCGAGACGGTCGTGACCTCGATGCGGCGGCTGGTGGAACGCGAACTCACCCGCGCGCGCATCCAGTCCGACCGCCACGCGGCCGAGGCCGATCCCGCCGCCGTGCTGGCCCGGCTCGTCAAGGTGCTGAAGCGCACGCCGAAGGGCGGGACGATTGACTGGCAGACCCGCGTCGACGATCCCGCCCCGCGCGCGCGCATCGACCCCGACGACCTGACCGAGGCGCTTGGCGCGCTTCTGGAAAACGCGATGCATCACGCCGACGCCGTGGTCGAGGCGGTCGTGACCCGGCAGGGCAGCCGCGTAAGGATCGCCATCTGCGACGACGGCCCCGGCGTGCCCGACACGGCCCTGGCAAGCCTGCCGCAGCGGGGAATGCGCCTTGACGAAAGCGGCGACGGGCAGGGCATCGGCCTTGCCATCGTCAGCGACATCGCCGAGGCGGCGGGGGGCGACCTGACCCTGACCAACACCCGCCCCGGCCTTTGCGTCGAACTGACACTGGCAGCAGCAGCAACCCGCCGATAAGCTGCCCCAACAACAAGGGGGCAGGACATGACACGGACGGGCGGGGCTTTGGTGGTGGATTGCCTGATGGCGCTTGGGGCGACCAAGGCATTCGGCATTCCGGGCGAAAGCTATCTGGCGGTGCTGGACGCGCTGCACGACACGCAGGGGCGGCTGGATTTCGTGCTGTGCCGGCACGAGGGCGGCGCGGCCTTCATGGCCTCGGCCTGGGGCAAGCTGACAGGCAAGCCCGGCATCTGCCTTGTCACCCGTGGCCCAGGGGTCACCAACGCGGCCATCGGCATCCACACCGCCATGCAGGACAGCGCGCCGATGCTGGTGCTGGTGGGCCAGGTCGGCACCGACATGATCGGGCGCGAGGCCTTCCAGGAAATCGACTATCCCGCCGTCTTCGGCAGCATGGCGAAATGGGCCGTCCAGATCGACCGCGCCGACCGCATCCCGGAAATCCTGGCCCGCGCCTGGAAGACCGCCGTGACCGGCCGCCCCGGCCCCGTCGTTATCGCCCTGCCCGAGGACATGCTGACCAGCCAGACCGACACCCCGCCACTGACCGGCCCGGCCGAGATCGCCGAGCCCGCGCCCCTGCCTGCCGCCCTGGACAAGGCGCTGACCATGCTGGCCGGGGCCAGGCGCCCGCTGATCCTGACCGGCGGCTGCACCTGGACCGCGCAGGGCAAGGCCGCGCTGCAACGCTTTGCCGAGGCGTCCGACATCCCCGTCCTAGCGGCCTTCCGCTTCCAGGATTGCGTCGACAACACCTCGCCGGTCTATGCGGGCGAGGCGGGCGTGGGGATGCCGACCCATGTGCGCCGCCTGATCGCGGAATGCGACCTGCTGCTGGCCGTGAACGTGCGCTTCGGCGAGATGACCACGGACGCCTATACGCTGCTGCGGGTGCCGCAGCCGGAACAGGTGCTGATCCATGTCCATGCCTCGGATGCCGAGATCGGCAAGATCTATCAGCCGCAGCTTGGCATCCAGGCGGGTCCGAACGCCTTTGCCGATGCATTGCGCCCGGTCACCGGCCCTTGGGCCGACTGGCGCAGGGCGGCGCGGGCGGGGTTCCTGGCCTCGATGCAGGCGCCGGCGCAACCCTCGCCCGTGGACATGGTCGCGGTGATGGACCACCTGCGCGCCACCCTGCCCGAGGACGCGATCCTGACGAACGGCGCGGGCAACTTCGCGGTCTGGCCCAACAAGTTCTTCGCCTTCGGCCCCAAGGCGCGGCTGCTGGCCCCGCAGTCGGGCGCGATGGGATACGGCCTGCCCGCGGCGATCGCGGCAAAGGTCGCCCATCCCCGCCGCACCGTGGTCTGCTTCGCGGGCGACGGCGATTTCCAGATGACCTGCGCCGAGCTGGCGACCGCCGCGCAGGCCGGGGCTCAGCCCATCGTGCTGGTCCTGAACAACGGCATCTACGGCACCATCCGCGCGCATCAGGAACGCAACTATCCCGCCCGCGTGTCCGGCACGACCATGCAGAACCCGGATTTCGTGATGCTGGCCCGCGCCTATGGCTTCCATGCCGAACGCGTGGGCGCGACCGGCGATTTCGCGGCGGCCTTCGGCCGCGCCATGCAGTCCAGGACCGGCGCGCTTCTGGATCTGGACATCTCGCCCGAGGCGCTGACCCCGCGCCAGACCCTGACCCAGATGCGAGAAGCCGCGCTGTCGCGGCACGAGGGCTGAGGCCTAGCGCTCCAGGATCAGCAGGTCGCCCTCGAAGCTGACACGGGCGAAGGTGCGCAGATAGGACATGCCCAGCAGCGACCCGTCCAGGTCGCCGCCGATCACCCAGGCGCGGACGTTGCGGTCCACGATGTCGCCGATGGCGATCTCGTCTATGGTGACGGGCGCGGTCTGCACCTGCCCGTTCGCGGTCATGGCCGTGCCGATATAGGCCAAATCGTCCGGGTCCAGCCCCACGCGGCGCGCATCCGCCGGACCAAGCGCGATCGAGGACGCGCCGGTATCGACCATGAAGCGCACCTCCTGCCCGTTCACCTGCGCGGTCAGGTGGAAATGGCCGTCGCGGGCCACCGGAATCTCGATCCGGCCGCCATCCAGCATCTGCTGGCGCGGTGCGTTGCCGGCGATCCACCAGTCGGCCGCCAGGGCCGCGCCCGCGAAGATCACGGCCCACAGCATCAACTGGCGCAGAACCTGCCCGCCACGGCCCGCCAGCTCGAAGATCATGGCGCCGCCGATCACCAGCAGCAGGACGCCGTAATAGACAAGCTGCATCGTGTCGTCGTTGGTCATGGCACCAGCCCCGATCCCTTCAGCCCGTCGATCACGAACTGCACCGACAGCGCGGCCAGCAGCATCCCCAGCAGGCGGGTGACGACCATCACGCCGGTCCGGCCAAGCGCATGGGCCAGCGGCGTGGCGATGACGAACAACGCCATGGCGATGGCCAAGACGGCCAGCATCACCAGATTCACCATGACCATGTGGCCGATGCCCGGCGCCTCGCCCATCAGCAGGATCATCGTGGCAAGCGCCCCCGGCCCCGCCAGCAGCGGCATGGCCAGCGGAAAGACCGAAGGGTCGTGATGAAACGGGTCGCCGTCGCCCTGGTTCTCGCGCCGCTCGGTCCGGCGCTCGAACAGCATGTCAAGTGCGGTCAGGAACAGAAGCAAGCCTCCGGCGATGCGGAAGGCGGAAATCGAGATACCGATGGTGGTCAGGATCGATTCGCCCGCAAAGCCGAAGATCATCATCAGAAGGCCCGCGATGACCAGCGACCGGAAGCCGATGCGCCGACGCTGCGCCGCGCTCATCCCCGGGGTCAGGGCGATGAAGACCGGCGCCAGACCCACGGGGTCGATCACCACGAACAGCGTGACGAAGGCGGTGACATAAAGCGACAGATCCATGGGTGCTTATCGCCCGCCCCTCGTGTCCTGCCAACCCGGATACGGGTCGGGCGCCATGTCAAAATCACGTCAGTTTGTTTCAGAACAAGCATCGGCGCCCTGAATTGCCGCAAGTGGGGTTTCGCTGCGGGGTGCGAGGCTCTATATTCCGGCAGATTGGTTGAACCCAGGTCATTGGCCTGATCCTGGAACTGGAGAACTGAAATGCACATGCCGTCCCCCATGGCTCTGCTCGTCATTGCCGTCGTGGTCCTGGTCCTGTTCGGCCGTGGCAAGGTTTCCTCGCTGATGGGCGAAGTCGGCAAGGGAATCACCGCCTTCAAGAAGGGCATCAACGATGGCAACGCGGAAACCCAGGCCGAGCGCAATGCCGCACTCGACCAGCCGGTTCCGCCCGTCCAGCCTGTCCAGCACGCCCAGCCCGTGCAGCCGGTTCATCAGGCCCAGCCCGTCCCGGGCACCGAGGCCCGCGACGTGACCCCGCAGAACGACACGCGCGTCTGATCCCGAAACCGGGACAGGGGTTCCAGAATGCTTGATGTCGGGTGGAGCGAACTGCTGCTGATTGGCGTCATCGCGCTGATCGTCATCGGTCCCGAGGATTTGCCGAAGCTGTTTCACACCCTGGGCCGCATCACGGCCCGGGCACGGTCCATGGCGCGCGAATTCACAAGTGCGATGGAGGATGCGGCCAAGGGCAGCGGCATCAACGACGTGACCAAGGACCTGAAGACCCTCACTTCGAAAAAGTCGCTGGGGCTGGACGCGCTGGACCGCGCGGCCACCAAGTTCGAGCAGTGGGATCCCAAGGCCAGCCTGGACAAGACGACCCGCGCCACGCCCGATCCTGCCGCACCCGCGCCTGCCGATACCCGGCCGATGGACGCGCCGCCGGTTCCCGCCGCCTTGCAGGCCGCGAACGAACCCACGCCGGCACCGGCCCTGGCCGCAACGGACAGTCCCCGCCGCATTGCAGGCGTCCGGCGTTCGGACATGAAGGACCATTAAGTGGCATCGCAAGACGTCGATGAGCTGGACGACAGCTCGGCCCCGCTGATCGAGCATCTCAAGGAACTGCGGACCCGGCTGGTCTGGTCGGCCCTGGCCTTCGTGGTGGCGATGATCCTGTGCTATCTGGTCTGGAACCCGATCTACAATTTCCTGACTGTCCCGATCTGCGCCGCGCTTGAAGACCGGGGGCAGGAATGCGGCCTGATCCTGTTGAAGCTGCAGGAAGGCTTCACCGTGGCGCTGCGCATCTCGTTCTTCGGGGGCTTCATCCTGGCCTTCCCGATCATCGCCTATCAATTGTGGCGCTTCGTCGCGCCGGGGCTTTACCGCAGCGAGAAGCGGGCCTTCCTGCCCTTCCTCGTGGCCTCGCCCGTGATGTTCGCGATCGGGGCCGCCTTCGCCTATTACGTCATCCTGCCGATGGTGTTTTCCTTCTTCCTGGGCTTCCAGCAAGGGCCGCTGTCGCTGCCCGACGATGCCGCGGCCCCCGCGAACAGCACCAACCTGGCAGGCATCGTCTTCCAGGGTTCGGTCAGTGAATACCTGAACCTGACTACCCGCTTCATCCTGGCGTTCGGGCTGTCCTTCCAGTTGCCGGTGGCGCTTGCGCTGATGGGACGGGCAGGGCTTGTTTCCGCGCAGACGCTGGCCAGCACGCGGCGCTATGCCATCGTCATCATCCTGACGCTGGCCGCCTGCCTGACGCCGCCGGACGTGGGCAGCCAGCTTGTGCTGTTCTCGGTCATCTACGGGCTTTACGAGATCTCGATCCAGATCGTCCGCCAGATCGAGAAGAAGCGCGAAAAGGAACTGCGCGCCCAAGGGTTGTGGGTCGAGGACGAGTGATGCGGGACGTGCCCGAAACCGATGCCCTGACCCGCATCGCAGCGGCGCTGGAGCGGCTGGCCCCGCCCCCCGTTCCCGCGCCCAGCTTTTCGGAAGCCGTGGCCTATGTCTGGCATCCCGATCCCGACAGGCTGGAAGCCGTGCAGACGGTCAGCCGCGTCGATCTGGTGCAGTTGATCGGCATCGACCGGGCCAAGCGGACCCTGCTGGACAACACCCTGCAATTCGCGCGCGGCTTCGGGGCGAACAACGCCCTGTTGTGGGGCGCGCGGGGGATGGGCAAGTCGTCGCTGGTCAAGGCCGTCCATGCCGAGGCCGTGGCCCAGGGCCTGCCGCTGGTCCTGGTGGAAATCGCCCGTGACGACCTGGGTTCGGTCGGTCGCCTGCTGGCGATCCTGGGACGTGCGACGGACAAGCGGTTCCTGCTGTTTTCTGACGACCTGTCCTTCAGCCACGACGATACACAGTACAAGTCGCTGAAGGCGGTGCTGGACGGCGGGATCAGCGGGCGTCCCGCGAACGTGATCCTCTACGCCACCTCGAACCGCCGCCACCTGATGCCGCGCGACATGATCGACAACGAACGCGCCACCGCCATCCATCCCGGCGAGGCGGTCGAGGAAAAGGTATCCCTGTCGGACCGCTTCGGGCTGTGGCTGGGCTTCCACCCTTGTTCGCAGGACGAATACCTGGCGATGGTGCGCGCCTATTGCGACGCCTATGGCCTGGGGATCACGACCGACGCCCTGCGGGCCGAGGCGATCGAATGGCAGGCCACGCGCGGCGCGCGGTCGGGCCGGGTGGCCTGGCAGTTCTTCACGGACCTGGCCGGCCGGCACGGCATCGTGGTCTAGTCCAGCGGCAGGGGCGGGGTATCGCCGCTTTCTTCAAGATGCCAGACCGCCTGCCACCGTCCCGCGCGGCGGTCCAGCGTCAGGTAGTTCCGTTCAGCGACATAGCGGTGCTTCTGCCCTGGCAGCGGCTTGATGCGGATCGGATGGCCCTTGAGCGGCGCATCGCCCAAGCCTGCGAACAGCCCCAGCACCCTCGCATAGGCCTTGGGCGGAGCGCGGTGCGAGATGCCCGAGGCGACGAGCTGGTGGACCAGGCTGTCATCCGGCCCCATCTCGGCCCGCGTGGCCAGGTGGATCTCGCCCGACAGCACGGTAACGGGGGCCGTCTTGCGCATCCGCAGGACAGCGCCCAGCATCCGCCGCCATTCGTCGCGATGCGCGTGGCTTTGCCACTGGTCGCGAAGGTCGTCCTCGTAATGCTGCATCCGGGGGATCATCATCATGGCCGATTCCAGCAGCGACAGTCGCGGCCCCAGCAGCGGCACGCTGGACACCATGAAGACGTGATCGCCCATGGGCTGCAGCGCATCCATCGCCTTCCATCCCGCCTCGCCCATGATCCGGTGGCGATGGCGTTCCGACCGCAGGTCCGGCGCGAACAGCGTTGCGCCCGGCAGGTCGCGCCGCCAGCCCAGGGCGCTGCCCGTCGGGTCAGTGAACAGCGCCGGCACGTCAGCCTCGGTCGCGCCGTGCTGGAACAGCAGATACATCTGCCGCGCCACGCGGAACAGGGCCTGCCCCACCGCCGAAGCCGTGCGGCTTTCCGGCAAGGATCCCCAGCCGTCGCAGATGTCGTGGTCGTCCCAGACCGACAGCGACGGCACGCTGGCAAGCAGGTTCGCACAGCCTTCGGCAGCCAGCACCATCATGTAGCGTTCCGCGAACTTGCGCTGCAGGTAAAGGGTCAGGTCGTCGAGATCGTCGGGCGACGGGTCTTCGGGAACATGGTCCGGCCAGTCCTGGGTTAGGGGATGGCCGTGGGTCGCCTCGTCCGCATAGATCTGGTCGCCGCCCTGCAACAGCAGCGCGAAGGGCGCGCGGCGGTGATCCGCTTCCAGCCGCGCCCACATCAGGTTCCGCTCGGCCGATTCGCGGTCCAGGTCGCCGTTCTCCTCGCCGTTGCAGGACACGAAGGCGATGCGGATGTCGCCGTCCAGCCGGGTGACGACGGCGTGGTCGCGCCCGTTCAGGTGATAGCCGCCCTCGGCCGTGGTCAAGGTAAAGTCGTGCCGCCAGACTGCCAGCCCGGCGACTTGGGCAAGCAGGACCGGCTGGCAGTCACCCCCGGCAGTCCGAAGCGAACCGGGCGACACAGCGCCTTGCGGCGTGACCGTGACGGCCGCAAGGTGCAGGCCATTGGCATCGCAGCCCCGAAAATGCAGGATCGGACCCGCGAAACCCTTGTCTTGAACCATATGTTGCGTCTTGTCCTGTCTGCCCCTTGAAGTTTCTAGATAGGCGGCCGGACGAAGATGTCACCCCCCAGCCCGGATCCCAGCGGTTTGTCGCGGGCCAGGGCGTCGCCAAGCCGCGACAGGTCGGGCACCAGCGGGAACAGGTCGGCCTGCAGGGCGTGGTAGATGTCGGGCTTGCCCTGGAACTGGGCGCCGGGGGCCGGCCCACCCGGCTCGGGGAACCAGCCGCCCCGGTCATGGTCGATCAACCGGTCATCGGCAAAACGCCACAGGCGGCGATACCATGCCTCGTCCTCGGGGCGCGGGTCCAGCTTGATAAGGGCTGCAAGCGCGCCGATCCCCTCGGTCACGGGCCACCAGTAGCGGTCGGGCCGCGCGACCCGGCCGTCGTGGTCCAGCGTATAGGCCAGCCCTCCGCCGTCCAGCCACGCGTCACGAAGCGCCGTTTCCACCAGCAGCCGGGCCTGGGCGGGCGCGTCGCCCTGCGGACGGCCCGCCAGATCCCAGCAATGCAGCAGCAGCCGCGCCATTTCCAGCGAATGGCCCGGCGTGGTGCCGGCGGGGCGAAACATCGGGTTGCCTTCATAGCCCGGATCGGGCCGCCAATCCGCGTCGTAATGTTCCGGGATGCGCCAACCGTTGCGCGCCGCCTGCCCGGCGATGAAGAAGTCCAGGATCCCTTGAGCCCGTCGCAGGTATTCCCCTTCGCCCGTCGCCTCGAAGGCGGCCAGCAGCGCCTCGACCCCGTGCATGTTGGCGTTCATGCCGCGATAGGGGGAAAAGGGCTGCCAGTCGCGCGTGAATTCGTCGCGGAACAGGCCCGCCTCCGCGTCCCAGAAACGATCATCGAGCACTTGCGCGATATCGGCCAGCAGCCGGTCCGCGTCGGGATGGCCCACCAGCTTCGCGGTCGAGGCCGCCAGCAGCACGAAGACATGGCCATAGGCCAGCTTGGTGTCGTCAGCCACCTGCCCGTCCCGCAGCGACCAGACATAGCCGCCGTGCCGGTCGTCGCGATGGGCACGCCACAGTTGATCCATACCCCTGTCGATGATCCCGGCCCGGTCCGGCCGGCCGGCCAGATGCCCCAGCCCAAAGGAATGGACCAGCCGCGTCGTCACATGCAGTTCCTGAAGGCCGCCTTCCACCGGGCGTCCCGCATCGTCCAGCGGCAGGAAGCCCCCGCCCGGTCCCATGCAGGCATCAAAGGCATCAAGCGCGCGAAGGGCATCCTGCACCAGAAAAGCACGGTGGGCGGCATCGTCCAGCCAAAATCCGCCTTCGCCGCCCAAGGTCGTCCTGTCCATGATCCTGCCCCCCTGCTGTTCAGGGGCCGAACTTGCAGGCAGCGCTGACCGCTTGCAAACAATTTTGTGATCCACCCCTTGCAATTTGTCGCAGCCTGGTCCAGATTGCGTCCCAGCGGGACCGGGCCCCTCTGGCGACACTGTGTCGTGATGTCGGACCGCATCGAGCGTGCCTCGATGCAAGTGGCCCTGACCGACGAAGCCCTTGGCATCGAAGCACTAAAGCAACGATGAGGGCAATATGGAATTTCTGTTTCTGCTGGTGCTCGGCAAGCCGCTGTGGATGTGGCTGCTGTTCATCACACTTGTGGTCGCGCTGCTGGCCTTTGACCTGGGGGTTCTCCACAAGGACGACCACGAGATCGGCGTTGCGGAAAGCCTCCGCATGTCGGCGATGTATATCGTGCTGGGCCTTGGCTTTTCGGGCTTCATCTACTGGCAGATGGGGACCGAGGCGACGGCCCAATACCTGACCGCTTTCGTGGTCGAAAAGACGCTGGCGATGGACAACATCTTCGTCATCGCGCTGATCTTCGGCTTTTTCGCCATCCCCCGGGAATACCAGCACCGCGTGCTGTTCTGGGGCATCCTGGGCGTGATCATCCTGCGCGGCATCATGATCGGCCTGGGCGCGACGATCGTCGAGAACTATCACTGGGTGCTTTACCTGTTCGCGCTGTTCCTTGTGTTTACCGGCATCAAGATGCTGTTCACCAAGGAAGGCTCGCACGACCTGCATGACAACAAGCTGGTGCAGTTCATGCGCCGCCGCTTCCATGTCACGGACGAGTTCCACGGCCACAACTTCATCGTGAAGCTGCCCGATCCCAAGACCGGCAAGATCGTGCGCCATGCGACGCCCCTGCTGCTGGCCCTGATCATGATCGAGATCGCGGACCTGGTCTTTGCCGTCGACTCGGTGCCGGCCGTGTTCACGATCACCACCGATCCCTATATCGTCTACACCTCGAACATCTTCGCGATCCTGGGCCTTCGGGCACTGTATTTCGCCCTTGCCGCGATCCTGCACCGCTTTGCCTACCTCAAGTATGCGCTGTCGCTGCTGCTGGTCTTCATCGGGTCCAAGATCTTCATCGCCGACCTGATGGGCTGGGAAAAGTTTCCGCCGACCTGGTCGCTGGGCATCACCTTCGCGATCCTGGGCGCGGGCATCGTCTTCTCGTTGTGGAAGACCAACGGGACCAAGCCGGAACCGCTGCCGTCGGGACCGTCGGCGAAGTAACCGAAACACACCGGCAAGGCGCCCGACCGGCGCCTTGTCTGCCGATTCCGTCCAGCAAGCGGCCTTCATGCCTTTGCACTGGCGCGCGCTTCGTGCAGATTGCGTAAAGCCCGATTAGTTGGACAAAGTGAACCGATGCTTCTGGAAATTCTCATCGTCCTGCTTTTGACGATGTTCAATGGCGTTCTGGCCATGTCCGAACTGGCCATCGTCTCGGCCCGGCCGGCGCGCCTGAAGGTGATGGCGGCCGAAGGCAGCACCGGGGCGCAGACGGCACTGGAACTTGGGGCCGAACCCGGCCGCTTCCTGTCCAGCGTCCAGATCGGCATCACCCTGGTGGGTGTGTTGTCGGGTGCGTTCTCAGGTGCCACGTTGGGCGCGCGGCTGTCCGCGGCACTGATGGCGAACGGCCTTTCGCCCGCCTTGTCCCAAGCCCTGGGCGTCGGCGGCGTGGTCGTGCTGATCACCTATCTGTCGCTGATCATCGGCGAACTGGTGCCCAAGCAGATCGCCCTTCGTTCGCCCGAGGGTGTGGCCAGCCGCATCTCTCCGCTGATCCTGTTCATCTCGCGGATCGCGGCGCCGATCGTCTGGATCCTGGACATCTCGGGCCGGCTGGTGCTGCGCCTGCTGGGACAGTCCGGCGAATCCGACCGCGGCATCTCGGACGAGGAAATCCGCGTCATGCTGTCCGAGGCCCGCAGCGCCGGCGTCATCGAACCCGCCGAAACCGAGATGATCGCCGGCGTGATGCGGATCGCCGACCGATCCGCCCGCGGCCTGATGACCCCCCGCCACGAGGTCGAGACGGTGGACGTGGCCGACCCCGCCCCCGAGGTCCTGCAGCGTTTCCGCGACAGCCGCCGGTCGCGCCTTCTGGTGCGCGACGGGACGGACGACGACATCATCGGCGTCATCACCCTCCGCGAACTTCTGACCGAGGATACGACCGACTTGCGCCCGCTGGTGCAGGAAGTGCCAGTCATCCGCGAAGGGCTGCCCGCGCTGAGCGTGATCGAGGAATTGAAGGCCAGTCCCGCGCATATGCTGCTGGTTTATGACGAATACGGCCACTTCGAAGGGGTCGTGACGGCGATGGACCTGCTCGAGGCAATCGCAGGCGATTTCCCCGAACCCGGCGACGACGAACCCAAGGCCGTGCAGCGCGAGGACGGGAGCTGGCTGGTCGCGGGCTGGATGCCCGCCGATGAGTTCGCCGAGATGATCGGCATCTCGCTGCCAGAGGATCGGGGCTATGAATCGGTCGCGGGCCTTGTGCTGGACCGGGCGGGCGTCCTGCCCGACGTGGGCGCGCATGTCACGCTGGCCAACTGGCGGATCGAGGTCGTGGACCTTGACGGGCGCCGGATCGACAAGCTGCTGGTGTCGCAGCTTGCCGAAGCCTGATGGCGGTCAGGCCGCGCGCCGGTCGCGGCCGATGCCCAGCAGCTGATAGATCACCAGGGCCGCCAGCGTCGACGTGCCGATGCCGCCCAGGGCGAAGCCGCCGATGTTCACGGTGAAATCGCCCGCGCCCAGGATCAGCGCGACCCCCACGGTGAACAGGTTCCGCGGGTCCGAAAAGTCGACCCGGTTGTCCACCCAGATCCGCGCCATCGCGGATGCGATCAGCCCGAAGACCGACACGGCCAGCCCCGCCAGCACCGGCGCGGGGATCGTCTGCAGGATCGCGCCGAACTTGGGCGACAGGCCCAGCAGGATCGCGATGGCGGCGGCCACCGGGAAGATCAGCGTGGAATAGACCTTGGTCATCGCCATGACGCCGATGTTTTCGGCATAGGTCGTGACGCCGGTCCCGCCCCCTGCCCCGGCGATCATCGTGGCCAGCCCGTCGCCCAGGAAACCCCGGCCGATATAGCGGTCCATGTTTTGCCCGGTAATGGATCCAAGCGCCTTGATATGGCCCAGGTTCTCGGCCACCAGGACAACGGCGACGGGGGCGATCATGCTGATCGCGGTCCAGTCGAATTGCGGCGTCGTGAAGTTCGGCATCCCGAACCAGGCAGCAGCACCGACCCGGCCGAAGTCGATGCCGGGCACCACCCCCGCGCCATTGCCGAAGACCAGCACCAGCAGGTAGCCGAAGCCAAGCGCGATCAGGACCGCGATCCGGCGCGTCGTCCGGCCGCCATAGGCCGACACCATCGCCATGCACAGGACCGTGGCAAGGGCGATGAACAGATGCGCCATGCTGCCCTTCAATTGCCCCACTGCCACGGGCGCAAGGTTCAGGCCGATGGACACGCCGATCGCGCCCGTCACGGCGGGCGGCATCAGCCGTTCCACCCAGCTCGACCCGATCGCCATGACCAGAAGCCCGATCAGCGCATAGACCAGCCCCGCCGCGATGATCCCGCCCAAGGCCACGCCGATGTTAGGGTTGGCCCCGCCGCCCGTAAAGCCTGTCGCGGCCATCACCACGGCGATGAAGGCGAAGGACGACCCGAGGTAGCTGGGCACCCGCCCGCCGGTGATCGCAAAGAACAGCAGCGTGCCGATGCCGGAAAAGAACACCGCCACATTGGGATCGAAGCCCATGATCAGCGGCGCCAGGATCGTCGATCCCGACATGGCCAGCAGGTGCTGCAGGCTCATCGGGACGGCGGCGGCCCAGGGAAGCCGTTCATCGGGAAGGACCGTCGCGCCAGTGGCCGGCCGCCAGTTTGGAAAATAGCCCATCGTCTTCTCTTGTCGTGATTCTGGCGGCAGGATTAGCCGATCCGGGCGCGCAGACCAATTGCCGAAGGTCTTGCCTGCAATGACGGCCGCACAAGGAAAAACCCCCGCCTTTGGGGCGGGGGTCGAAGCGGTCAGGCTGTGCGAGGGGATTATTCGCGGTTGCCCATGAACTGCAGCAGGAACATGAACAGGTTCAGGAAGTCCAGGTACAGCTGCAAGGCGCCCATGATGGCGGTCTTGCCCAGGAAGTCACGGTCGGAACCCGCCAGTTGCAGATAGGTGTTCTTGATGTTCTGCGTGTCATAGGCAGTCAGGCCGGCGAAGATCAGCACGCCCAGGACCGAGATCGCGAACTGCATCCCCGACGACTGCAGGAAGATGTTCACGATCGAGGCGACGATCAGGCCGATCACGCCCATGATCAGGAAGCTGCCCCAGCCCGAGATGTCCTTCTTCGTGGTATAGCCCCACAGCGACAGGCCCGCAAAGGCGATCGCCGTCACCAGGAAGGTCTGCACGATCGAGGTTCCGGTGAAGACCAGGAAGATCGAGCTGATCGAGACGCCCATCAGCGCCGCGAAGCCATAGAACAGCATCGTCGCCGCCTGCACCGACAAGCGGTTCAGCGCCGCCCCGAAGGCAAAGACGACCAGCAGCGGCGCGAACATCACCACCCATTTCAGGGGCGAGGCATAAAGCGCCGTTCCCAGCTGGGTCAGCTGCCCCGACGCGTCAACAGCGGCGGTGCTGATGCCATAGGCGGCGACGGCGGTTACACCCATGCCGACCGCCATCAGCCCATAAACCTTGTTCATGTAGGCCCGCAGCCCTTCGTCGATCACACCCTGGCGGGCGCCGACACTCTGCGTGGTGCGGTAAGTGTTGTAATCTGCCATCAACCTCTCCCATAAGATCTGCCGGACATGGCCGGTTTATGGCCTCCATATTGGCATGATATCGGCGTGATTCAATGCCGGTATGGCGCCAAAGCAGCGCCGACTTACGTAGATGTTACATTGTCAGGATAATCTTGCCCACCGACCTGCGACTGCGCAGCAGATCAAAGGCCTGCGCCACCCGTTCCAGGGGCATGGCCTCCCCCACCACGGGGTTCAGGCGGCCTTCCTGGAACATGGTGAACAGGGCCTTCATGCTGGATGACATGGCCTGGGGATCCAGCACGGAATAGCCGCCCCAGTACAGGCCATGGATGGCGATGTTCTTGACCAGGGCATGGTTCAGCGGCAGCACCGGGGGCTTGCCGCCGGCAAATCCGATCGCCAGGAAGCGTCCGCCCGGGCGCATGGCGCGAAACGCGGCCTCGCCCGCGCTGTCGCCCACGGCATCATAGACCACATCCACGCCACCAAGGTCGCGCAGCGCGGACTTGAGGTCGGGGCAATCGGCGCTGTCGATGACCGCCTCGGCCCCCGCCGCGCGCACCACCTCCAGCCGGTCCGCGCCGCGCGCCACGCCGATGACGCGCGCGCCCAGGGCGCGGCCGATCTCGACCGCGGTCAGGCCCACGCCGCCCGCCGCGCCCAGGACAGCCAGCGTCTCGCCCGGCTGCAGGTTCGCGCGATGCGTCAGCGCCAGGTGGCTGGTCCCGTAGGCGATCTGGAACCCGGCCGCCTGTTCGAATGACATCGTCGCGGGGATCGGAAGGCAGGCTGCGGCAGGGACGGCCACGACCTCGGCAAGGGTGCCCGGCGAAAGAACCGCAACCCGGTCCCCTTGGGCAAGGCCGCTGCCGCTTGGCGCCCTGATAACCTCGCCCGCGCCTTCCAGGCCCGGCACATAAGGGGGGTCCTGGCGTTCCTGGTATTCGCCCCGCGCCTTCAGCAGGTCCGCGAAGTTCAGCGCGGCGGCACGGACGCGCACCAGGACCTCGTCGGGTCCGGGCTTGGGCGCGGGACCGGACGAAAGCACCGGATCTCCCCCCAGTTGTTCAACCGTTGCGATTCGGATCCGGGCCGAACCTTCGGACGTGGAAGTTTTCGCCAAGTCTTTTATCCCCTTACCAGAAGACCACCGCCGCCCGCGTCGGACCTGTCTTTTTGGTCAGAACCGGGGCCGTTAACCAGGTTAACACTCGAAAATTGAGGAAAGTTAAGATACTGCTTCCTTAGATTGCACGAGGTTCAAGGTGGTAACGATGAAACACGGTGTTGATGTTCATGTTGGAAAGCGCATTCGCCATCGTCGCTGGATGATCGGGATGACCCAACAGCAGCTGGCCGACAAGGTTGGTATCAAGTTCCAGCAAATCCAGAAATACGAAACTGGCATGAACCGGGTTTCCGCGTCGCGTCTGTGGGATATCGCCCGCGCGGTGGACGTGCCCGTCAGCTTCTTCTTCGAAGGCCTGCACGAGGGCGACATTCCCGAAGGCGTGGCGGGCGACATCCTGGCCGACAAGGAGGCGCTGCAACTGGTCCGCGCCTATTACACGATGCCGGTCGCGCAGCGCCGCCAGATCTTCGAACTGGCCCGCGTCCTGTCCGACGCGGCCTGACAAAGGCGACGGCGCGGGCCCATGCGCCGTCACGGTTCTGTCACGGCTTTCGCCGCCAAATCCGCTTCGCCGCCACTGGCAGGGCAATCCCGTTCGGGTTAGTCCTGACCCGTGGTGGATCGGATCAGGGGGCAGCCATGCGGGACGCGCAGGACATCATCGACACGGCGCACCGGATGGCCGACGCCGCACGCACGGCCATCCTGCCTTACTTCCGCACCGACATTTCGGCCGACAACAAGTGGCAGACCGGCTTTGACCCCGTGACCGAGGCCGACCGCGCCGCCGAACGTGCCATGCGCGATGTCCTGGCCCGCCTGCGCCCCGACGACGCCATCCTGGGCGAGGAATATGGCGCAAGCCCCGGCACAAGCGGCCTGACCTGGATCCTCGACCCGATCGACGGCACCCGCGCCTTCCTGTGCGGCGCGGCAAGCTGGGGCGTGCTGATCGGCCTGTCGGACGGCCAGGACATCATCTATGGCCTGATCGACCAGCCCTATACACGCGAGCGGTTCGAGGGCGGCCTGGGCCAGGCCAGTCTTCTGACCGATGCCGGCGCGCGTTCTCTGGCCGTGCGGCAGGCGGCAAATCTGGCGGGCGCGACGCTGCTGACCACCTATCCCGAAGTGGGCACCCCGGACGAGGCCGCGGCATTCCGCCGGGTCGCCGCGCAGGTCCGGCTGACGCGATACGGGCTGGACTGCTATGGCTATGCGCTGCTGGCCTTGGGCCAGGTGGACCTGGTGATCGAGGCCGGCTTGCAAAGCTACGACATTGCGGGGCCGCTGGCCGTGGTGCGGGCGGCGGGCGGCATCGTCACTGACTGGCAGGGCGGGCCCGCCCAAGGCGGCGGCCAGGTCATCGCCGCGGCCACCCCTGCCCTGCACCGCGCGGCCCTTGGGCTGCTGAACGGCCAGGGGGCGGCATGAACGACCAGACACCGATCCTCGACGACCAGACGGACGATGGCGACGAGTTCCTGCCCCGGCGAGAGCTTCTGGACCGGATCGACGCCGCCATCGAGGCTGGCGACACCGCCCTGCTGAACAGCCTGCTGGAGCCGATGCACGGCGCCGACATCGCCGACATCATCGAGCGCCTGGCCCCGGCCGAACGCCGTGCCTTCCTGACGCTCTATTCCGGCGAGATCGACGGAGAGATCCTGTCCGAGATCGACGACTCGATCCGGGACGAGGTGATCGAGCAGCTTCCCCCCGAGGTCGTGGCCGAGGCCGTCCGCGAGATGGACAGCGACGATGTCGTCGACCTGGTCGAGGACATGGACGAGCCAGAGCGGCAGGAGATCCTGGCCGCGCTTGACGCCACCGACCGCGCCGCCGTCCAGCAGTCGCTGGCCTATCCCGAATATTCCGCCGGCCGGCTGATGCAGTCCGAGGTGGTCACCGCCCCCGAGCACTGGACCGTGGGCGAGGCCATCGCCTTCCTGCAGTCCGAGGACTGGCTGCCCGAGCAGTTCTACCACATCGTCCTGGTCGACCCGCGCCGCCATCCCATCGGCTATGTCACGCTGGGCCGGCTGCTGGCCTCGGCCCATTCCACGACGCTGCGCGACATCACCGAGGACAGCTTCCGCACCATCAGCGCCTTTGCCGATGAGGGCGACGTGGCCTATGTCTTCAACCAGTATCACCTGATCTCGGCCCCCGTGGTGGACCGCGACGACCGGCTGGTGGGGGTTATCACCATCGACGACGCCATGTCGGTGCTGGACGAGGAACACGAGGAGGACATCCTGCGCCTTGCCGGGGTGGGCGACGAATCCAGCCTGAACGACAGCGTGATGCAGACCGCGCGCCAGCGGGTGCCCTGGCTTGCCACGAACATCCTGACCGCGGTCGCGGCGGCATCCGTGATCGGGCTGTTCGAAAGCTCGATCGCGCAGCTTGTGGCCCTTGCGGTCCTGATGCCGATCGTGGCCTCCATGGGCGGCAATGCGGGCACGCAGACGCTGACCGTCGCCGTGCGCGGACTGGCGACCAAGGGGCTGACCAAGGATAACTCGGTCCGCGTGATCCGGCGCGAGGTCTTGGTGGGAATCCTGAACGGCGCGATCTTCGGGCTGGCCATCGGGACCGTCACCTATCTGTGGTTCGGCAACTTCGGCCTGGGGGCGGTGATCGGGCTGGCGATGATCATAAACCTGACCATTGCGGCCTTGGCCGGGATCCTCGTGCCGCTGACGCTGGAAAAGATGGGGGCGGACCCGGCGCTTGCCTCGCCCACCTTCGTGACGACCGTCACCGATGTCGTGGGCTTCTTCGCCTTCCTGGGCCTGGCCACGGTGATCCTGCTATGACCGCCACCGACAAGGCCGCCCTGCGCGCCCAGGCCCTGGCGGCGCGTGACAAGGGCGGGGATCAGGACGCGCTGACCCAGGCGCTGATCGCCGCCTTGGCGCCGCATCGGGGACGGGTGCTGTCGGGATACTGGCCGATGCGGGGGGAACCCGACCCGCGCCCTGCGATGGAGGCGCATGACGGGCCCCTCTGCCTGCCGGTGGTGCCGGGCAAGGCCGTGCCGCTGGTGTTTCGCCAATGGCAGGGAGAGCCGCTGGTACCCGGCCCCTTCGGCACCTTTCATCCCGCCGAATCGCAGCCCGTCCTGACGCCCCAGGTTCTGATCGTGCCGCTGGTAGGCTTCGACCGGCAGGGAAACCGCATCGGCTATGGCGGCGGGTATTACGACCGCACGCTGCAATTGCTGCGCGAATCCGGTCCCGTGGCCGCGATTGGCCTGGCCTTCGCGGTGCAACAGCTTCCCGCCATCCCCGCCGAGCCCTTCGATCAGCCCCTGGACCTGATCGTCACCGACCGCGGCTGCATGGTCCCCTGCCGATAAATCCGCAGGCTTGTCGCGCTTTTGCAACAGTTGTGCAAAAGCCTGGGATGACCTTGGGACAAGGCTGTGGATAAGCTTGGGAGACTGGTTCGCAAGCCCCTGCGCAACATGGCGGATTCCGGATCATCGGGCTGTTGATGACGCCGCGGCGCATGGGCCTGTGTGCGAATCTGCGGCGCCTTCCGGTGACCTTGTGTCAACGGGATTCCGGGGTCTGTTAACCAAATAATTGGGTTGAAACAACCCTTCTGCGGGATCAATCTAGTGGTCTGTAGCGTTGGTCATACTAGATGTGGTGGCACCTGGAACGACCACCCCCAAAGGGCCGACGCCTCTGCAACCGGCGCTGGCGGGCATCTGCCTGCACCCTTTTCGCATTGCGGGATGGGGTTGGCACACTGCTGCCGGGCGCAGGTCGCGGATCGAGGGACGAGGACATGAAAGGGCCACGCGCATGAAGATCGAACGGCGTTTCACCACCCCCCAAGGGGGCGCCTATGGCGACATCGGCTTCACGACCACGACCAGCGAAATCCGCAATCCCGACGGCAAGATCGTTTTCCGCAACGACCAGGTCGAGATCCCCGCAGGGTGGAGCCAGGTCGCCAGCGACGTGATCGCCCAGAAGTATTTCCGCAGGGCGGGCGTTCCGGCCTGCCTGAAGCGCGTCAAGGACAAGGGCGTTCCCGAGTTCCTGTGGCGCAGCATCCCGGACGAGGATGCCCTGGCCGCCCTGCCTGCCGACCAGCGCTACGGCGGAGAGACGAGCGCCCGGCAGGTCTTTGACCGGCTGGCTGGCGCCTGGACCTATTGGGGTTGGAAAGGCGGGTATTTTTCCAACGAAGAAGACGCCCGCGCCTATCACGACGAGATGCGCTTCATGCTGGCGCGCCAGATGGCAGCGCCGAACAGCCCGCAATGGTTCAACACCGGGCTGCACTGGGCTTACGGCATCGACGGCCCGTCGCAGGGGCATTTCTACGTCGATTACAAGACCGGCAAGCTGGTGAAATCCGACAGCGCCTATGAACATCCCCAGCCGCATGCCTGCTTCATCCAGTCGGTCAGCGACGACCTGGTGAACGAAGGCGGCATCATGGACCTGTGGGTCCGCGAGGCGCGGCTGTTCAAGTATGGCTCGGGCACCGGCACCAACTTCTCCTCGCTTCGTGGCGAAGGGGAACGGCTGTCGGGCGGCGGCAAGTCCAGTGGCCTGATGGGGTTCCTCAAGATCGGCGACCGCGCGGCGGGCGCCATCAAGTCGGGCGGCACCACGCGCCGCGCGGCCAAGATGGTGATCTGCGACATGGATCACCCCGATATCGGGGCCTTCATCAACTGGAAGGTCATCGAGGAACAGAAGGTCGCATCCCTTGTCGCCGGGTCCAAGGCGCATGAGGCGCGGCTGAACGACATCTTCGCCGCCATCCGTTCGGGCGACCGCGAGACGGACCCGTCGAAGAACGACGGCCTGAAATCCGCCATCCGCGCCGCCAAGCGCGCGATGATCCCCGAAACCTATGTCAACCGCGTGCTGCAATACGCGCGCCAGGGCTTCGACAGCATCGAATTCCCGACCTATGACACGGACTGGGATTCGGAAGCCTATGTCAGCGTCTCGGGCCAGAACTCGAACAACTCGGTCCGGGTGACGGATGCCTTTCTGCAGGCCGTGCGCGACGACGCGCCTTGGGAGCTGATCCGCCGCACCGACGGCACGGTCGCCAAGACGGTCAGCGCGCGCGAGCTGTGGGACCAGATCGGCCATGCCGCATGGGCCTGCGCCGATCCCGGCATCCAGTTCCACGACACGGTGAACGCCTGGCACACCTGCCCCGAGGACGGGCCGATCCGGGGCAGCAACCCGTGCAGCGAATACATGTTCCTGGACGACACGGCCTGCAACCTGGCTTCGATGAACCTGCTGACCTTCTTCGACGAAGCGCGCTTCGACGCCGATGCCTATGTCCACGCCACCCGGCTATGGACCGTCACGCTGGAGATCAGTGTGCTGATGGCGCAGTTCCCGTCGAAGGAGATCGCGCAGCGTTCCTATGACTTCCGCACGCTGGGTCTGGGCTATGCCAATATCGGCGGTCTCTTGATGAACATGGGCCTGGGTTACGACAGCGACCAGGGCCGCGCGCTGTGTGGCGCGCTGACGGCGATCATGACCGGCGTGGCTTATGCGACAAGCGCCGAGATGGCGGCGGAATTGGGTGCCTTCCCCGGATACGCGCGGAACGCCGGTCATATGCTGCGGGTGATCCGCAACCACCGCGCGGCCGCCCTTGGCACCGGCGCCTATGAGGGCGTCAACGTGGCCCCGGTGGAACTGGACGGCGACAACTGCCCCGATGCCCGCCTTGCCGCCATCGCGCGCCAGGCCTGGGACGAGGCCCTGGCCCTGGGCGAGGATCACGGCTACCGCAACGCCCAGGTCACGGTGATCGCGCCGACCGGCACCATCGGCCTGGTCATGGACTGCGACACCACGGGGATCGAACCCGACTTCGCCCTGGTCAAGTTCAAGAAGCTGGCGGGCGGCGGCTATTTCAAGATCATCAACCAGTCGGTTCCCGCTGCCTTGGCGACCCTCGGCTATGCCCCCGCGCAGGTCGAGGAGATCGTGGCCCATGCCGTCGGCCACGCCACGCTTGGCAACTGCCCCGGCATCAACCACACCGCGCTTGCCGGCCACGGCTTCGGCCTGGCCGAGATCGAGAAGATCGAGGCGGCGCTTGCCACCGCCTTCGACATCCGCTTCGTCTTCAACCAGTGGACCCTGGGCGAGGATTTCTGCAAGGGCACGCTGGGCATCCCCGCCGACAAGCTGGCCGATCCCACCTTCGACCTTTTGCGCCACCTGGGCTTCACCCGCGCCCAGATCGACGCGGCCAACGACCATGTCTGCGGCACCATGACACTGGAAGGCGCGCCTCATTTGCGCGCCGAACACCTGCCCGTCTTCGACTGCGCCAACGCCTGCGGCAAGACCGGCAAGCGCTACCTGTCGGTCGAAAGCCATATCCGCATGATGGCGGCGGCGCAGTCCTTCATCTCGGGCGCGATCAGCAAGACGATCAACATGCCCAACAGCGCGACCATCGCCGATGCGCTTGCGGCCTATGAACTGTCCTGGTCGCTGGGTATCAAGGCCAACGCGCTTTACCGCGACGGCTCCAAGCTGTCCCAGCCTTTGGCGGCGGCCCTGGTCGAGGATGACGAGGAGGCAGAGGAGATCCTCGCCACCGGCAGCGCCCAGGAAAAGGCCACCGTCATCGCCGAGAAGATCGTCGAGCGGATCATCGTCAAGGAGGCCGTCCGCAGCCACCGCGAAAAGCTGCCGCAGCGCCGCAAGGGATATACCCAGAAGGCGGTCGTGGGCGGGCACAAGGTTTACCTGCGCACCGGCGAATATGACGACGGCAAGCTGGGCGAGATCTTCATCGACATGCACAAGGAAGGCGCGGGCTTCCGGGCGATGATGAACAACTTCGCCATCGCCGTATCCGTGGGCCTGCAATACGGCGTCCCGCTGGAGGAGTTCGTGGACGCCTTCACCTTCACCCGTTTCGAGCCGGCGGGCATGGTGCAGGGCAATGACAGCATCAAGAACGCGACCTCGATCCTGGACTACGTCTTCCGGGAACTGGCTGTGTCCTATCTGGACCGCACCGACCTTGCGCATGTCAAACCCGAAGGCGCCCGCTTCGACGACATGGGCGGAGGAGAACGCGAGGGCCTGAACGTCGCCCCCGTCAGCGAACAGGCCGAGTTGAAGTCCCTGACCATGCTGAAGCAGATCAGCAGCGCGGGATACCTGCGCAAGCGCCTGCCCCAGGATCTGATGGTCCTGCAATCGGGCGTCTCGACCACCGCGATCGTTGCGGGCGACAGCGGCGCAGCAATCGACCTGCGCACCAAGGCCCGGATGCAGGGCTATGAAGGCGATCCCTGCGGCGAATGTGGAAACTATACCTTGGTCCGCAACGGAACCTGCATGAAGTGCAACACCTGCGGTGGGACCAGCGGCTGCAGCTGACGCGACCACCCCCTCGATAGCGATCCGCCCCCTGTGCGTCCCGGCGCGCAGGGGGTTTTCGCTTTGTTCAAGGGCAGGCGTGACGGGACGCCGTTTCAGCAGGAATAACCCTGCCCCAACGCATCATCGCAAAGGGCACCAAGGCAAAAGCAACCGCGCGGGCGGTGCTTTGTCATGTCAGGAAAAAGGAGGAAGTGGCAGCCCGTAGGGGAGTCGAACCCCTCTTTTCAGGTTGAAAACCTGACGTCCTAACCGATAGACGAACGGGCCACTTTTTCGCGCTGCCCGTCTTTCCCGGGTGGCGTGGGGCGGTGTTTAGGCAAAGCTGCGGGGGGGTGCAAGCGGAAATTTCGGCTGCCGGACAAAAAACTTCGCGGGGCAGAACAGGCCGGTTTCGGACAGGTTGTCAGGCGCGAACAACGGGATGAGGCGCAGGCGCCGAAGCTGCCACGAAGGCCGCGCAACGGCGGTCGGCCTCGTCCTCCGGGCCCTGCGCCCAGGGGCGGAAACGCAGGCGAAAGGCGACCAGGCGGATGTCCTGGTCCACCTGCGGATAGCCGATGCGGTCCAGGCTAGGTGGCAGCGGCAGGTCGAACCCCTGCCCCGCCGGCAGCGCCAGGCCTTCGTGCGCAAGGCGGGTCCAGTCGAAGCGGGGGCCGGGGTCGATCTTGCGGCCGGGGGCCATGTCGGAATGGCCGATCACGCCGCCAGGGCCGATCTGCCAGCGGGCCATGACCTGACGCAGCAGGCAGGCCAGCCCGTCCATCTGGCGCAGGGGAAAGGGGCGGTCGCCGGGATTGGCGATCTCGATCCCGATGGAGCGGGAATTGACGTCATCGCGCCCTTGCCAGGACCCCGCACCCGCGTGCCAGGCCCGGCGATCCTCGGGGACCAGGGCCTCGGCACGGCCATCCTCATGGACCAGCCAATGTGCGCTGACCTCGGCCAGGGGGTCGCACAGCCGCGCGCGCGCCTCGGCCGTGTCGGCCATGCCGGTATAGTGCAGCACGACCAGTTCGGGGCGTTGACCCCGGCGGTCGCCGTGGTTGGGGCTGGGAAAGCCCACGCTCACAGCGGGGGCTGGTCGCCCGCCCGCATGGACTGGGGAACGATCACCACCGGGGCGTTCGCGCGCGGCGCAGGCGCAGTCGGGACCTTCTTGACCACGCGGACGCGGTTCACCCCCATCGTGGGCGGGATCGGCACGGGGCTCTGGCCCGCGATTTCGGCGGCGGTCGGGGCGTAGAAGGGGCGCGCGACGGGGATGGTCTGTGGCGGTTCGGCGGCCGTCACCAAGGCAGCCTCGCGCGCGGCGCGGTATTCGCCGTAGCGGGTCGGGCCGAAATTGTAGTTCGGGTTCCAGCCCAGGTGTTCGCCACAGCCGGCAAGCGCCAGCACCGAAAGGATCAGACAGCCGCGCATCACGCCTCCTGGATATGCCACTGGGGCGACCCTACCACCAGCGATCGGGCTTTGCCACAAATCCGGCGGCGCGTTCCAGGACAAGCGCGTGGTTCAGCAACTCGCCTTCCTCGAAGGGCTTGCCGAACATCTGCAGGCCCAGCGGCAGGCCCTGCTTGTCCAGACCCACGGGCACCGCGATCCCCGGCAGCCCAGCCAGGTTCAGCGTGACGGTGAAGACGTCGTTCAGATACATCTGCACCGGATCGCTGCTGTCCATCGCGCCGATGCCAAAGGCCGCGGTGGGCGTGGTCGGCGCTAGGATCGCGTCGATCCCCTGGGCAAAGGCGTTCTCGAAGTCGCGCTTGATCAAGGCGCGAACCTTGCGGGCGCGGTTGTAATAAGCGTCATAGAAGCCCGCCGACAGCACATAGGTGCCGATCATCACGCGGCGCTGAACCTCAAGCCCGAAGCCCTCGGCGCGGGTCTTTTCATACATCTCGGTGATGCCGTCGCCCTGACCCAGCTTCGCGCGGTGGCCATAGCGCACCCCGTCGTAACGGGCGAGGTTCGAGGACGCCTCGGCAGGCGCGATCACGTAATAGGCGGGCAGCGCGTATTTCGTGTGCGGCAGGCTGATATCGACGATCTCGGCGCCGGCGTCGCGCAGCATCTCGGCGCCCTTGTGCCACAGCGCGTCGATTTCCGGGGGCATCCCTTCCACGCGGTATTCGCGCGGGATGCCGATGCGCTTGCCGCGGATGTCGCCGGTCAGCAGGGATTCGTAGTCGGGAACGGCCACGTCGGCACTGGTCGAATCCTGCGGATCGACGGATGCCATCGCGCCCAGCATGATCGCCGCGTCGCGCACCGTCTTTGTCATCGGCCCGGCCTGGTCCAAGGACGATGCATAGGCGATCACGCCCCAGCGGCTGACCCTGCCATAGGTGGGCTTCAGCCCGACGATGCCGGTGAAGGCCGCAGGCTGGCGGATCGAGCCGCCGGTGTCCGTCCCGGTCGCCGCAAGGCACAGATCAGCCGCCACCGCCGCCGCCGACCCGCCCGAGGATCCGCCCGGCGTCAACTGCCGGTCATCGACCTTCCAGGGGTTCACGGCGGGGCCGTAGCAGCTGGATTCGTTGGCCGAGCCCATCGCGAATTCGTCCTGGTTCAGCTTGCCCAGCATCACCGCGCCCGCGTTCCACAGGTTCTGCGTCACGGTGGATTCATATTCAGGCCGGAAGCCTTGCAGGATCCGACTTGCGGCCTGCGACGGCACGCCCTTGACGCAGAAGACGTCCTTGATGCCCAGGGGGATGCCCGTCAACGCCGTCGCATCGCCCGACTTGATCCGGGCGTCCGCCGCCTGCGCCATGTCGCGGGCCATGTCGGGCGTGTGGTGGACAAAGGCGTTCAGCGCACCTGCGGCGTCGATGGCCGAAAGGCAAGCCTCGGTCAGTTCGACGGCCGTGGTTTCGCCCTTGCGCAGCGCGTCACGGGCGTCGGCGACGGTCAGGCTGTTCAGATCAGTCATTCCACCACCTTCGGCACGGCAAAGAATCCCTCGCGCGCGTCGGGGGCGTTGGACAGGATCCTGTCGGCCATCTCTCCGGTGGTCACGACATCTTCGCGCCGCTTCAGGCGCATGGGGGTGACGCCGGTCATCGGCTCGACCCCGGTCACGTCCACTTCGTTCAGCTGTTCCATGAAATGCAGGATGCCGTTCAATTCGCGCGCAAGCGCCGGCAGGGCGGCGTCATCGACCGCGATGCGCGCCAGATGCGCGACCTTGCGGGCCTGATCCTCGGTGATCGACATGGCGTTTCCTTTCGTTGGGCGCGGGTCTACAACCCCGGACGCGCCCCTGCAAGAACTGCGCAAAGGTCCGATGCAGCCGATCCTGTCCATCCTGCCCGTCATCGCGCTTGTGGCGCTTGGGCACCTGCTGCGCCGCTGGCGCATCATCGCCCCCGGAAGCTGGCCTGGGATCGAGCAGTTGGGCTTTCGCGTCCTGTTCCCGGCAATCCTGCTGGTCTCGATCTATCGCGCGGAACTGTCGGTCGGGGTGCTTGGTCGCTATCTTGGGGCGATGGCGGTGGCCTTCGCGCTGACGGGGGCGGTGGCGTTGCTGCTGCGCCGCCCGCTGGGGCTGGACAATCGGCGTGCGACATCGCTGTTCCAGGGGGCGCTGCGGTTCAATTCGCTTCTGATCCTGGCGGTGGCGGCGCAGGGGCTGGGACCGGCGGCGCTTGGCGATCTGGCGGTGGCGCTTGCCTTCCTGATCCCCGCCTTCAACATCGCGGCCATTGTGGCGCTGACCCTGCTGCCGGGGGCAGACGCAATCCGTCCCGGGCCAGGCTCTATGCGCCGGATCGGGTCCGAGATCGCGCGAAATCCCCTGGTCCTGGGATGTGCGGCGGGGCTTTTGCTGAACCTGTCAGGCGTGGCCCTGCCGAACTGGGCGATGTCGCCGCTGGACTGGCTGGGGCAAGGTGCGCTTGCCCTGGGCCTACTCAGCGTCGGCGCGGGGATCGAGTTGCGCCGCCTGTGGCAGACGGACGCCGCGATGTGGGCGGGCGTCGCGCTGCGCCTGGCGCTGTGTCCGGCGATCTTCCTGGTCTGCGGGCTGATGCTGTCGCTGCCCGGCAGCCAAATCGCATCCGGGCTGCTGGCCACGGCGGCGCCCGGTGCCTCGGCCGGATACATCCTGGCGCGGCAGATGGGCGGCGATGCCGAGTTCTTCGCCGACATCTTCACCTGGCAGACGGTTCTGGCGGCGGCCAGCCTGCCCCTTTGGCTGGCGGCGGCGCAGATGGTGCAGCCCTGATCACCCGCAGGTCGAGGTCGCGATCACCGGAAACAGCGTGGCGGCACTTGCCACGGCGCCGATCCAGTTCCCGGCCCTGACCAGCATCGCCTGCCGCGCGTCGCCCAACGCCCGGTTCCAGCGGATCAGGGCCGCGTGCAGCGCCAGCCCCAGAAGCCAGGCCCCGATCATCGCCAGCGGATGCAGCGCGCCCAGAGGCGTTTCACGATTCGGCCAGTCCAGGCCGCAGCCCAGCCCGTGCAGGCCATAGATCCCGGAAAACAGCGCCCCCCACAGGATCGGCCCAGCCAGCACCCGCGCCATCCAGATCATCAGCCGATCTCCTGCAGGGCGACGACGCCAAGCGACAGGGCCGAGGTTCCCAGCCAGAAGGCCTGGAACAACTGCCAGACCGGCGCCGCCCCCCGCCGCATCGCCGAGGTCCGGCCCTGCCGCACATCCGCCAGGCTGCGCAACGCCAGCATCAGGGTGACGACGCCGTGGAAGCCCGCGTACCCCAGCAGGGCCGCGCGCAGCGCATCGCGTGCATGGCGGGTCGGATCGTCGAATTGCCAGGCCACCCCCGCCAGCAGCAGCAATGCCAGCCCCGCCGCCGCAACGCCGGCCAGGGCCGCCAGGCGGCCCGGCGGGGCGGCGCGCTGCGCCTCGGCCAGCAGGCTGGCAACGAGGCCCAGGCCCATCATCAGCAGGGCGGCGGCCCCGGTCAGCAGCACGGGCCAGCCCAGCCCGCTGTCGGGCGGGGGCCAGTTCGGCGCGATCACCGTCAGGAAGGCCACCCCGAACAGCAGCGAGGCGTAAAGCGTGGCATCCGCAACCAGCAGCGTCACCGTACCGCTATAGGCCAGGGTGTTGCGCATCTGCCAGTGTTCGTGCAGCGCAAGGCCCGGCGCCACGGCCAGGGGTTCAGCGTCCCGCCTGCTGCCCATGAAGCCACCCCATTGCCAGGCGGCCCACAGGATCAGCAGGATCGCCAGCGGCGTTGCCCAGTAAAGCCCCGCCAGCATCAGCAGGAAGAAGCTGCCGATCGCCGCGGCCGTCCAGATCGGCAGGCGGGTGTTGCCCGGCAGCACGGCCACATGGTCCGGGCGGCCGGTGCCGGGTTCGGTCACCAAGACCTCGCGGCGGTCGCGGGGGGCGCCGGGCAGCAGCCCCTCGCCCCGCGCCAGGGGCAGCGTCACGCTTGCATCGTGGCGGCCCGCCCCGGCCAGCGAGGCGAAGTTGTAGGACGGCGCGGGCAGCGCCATCGCCCAGTCCATCGTCTGCGCCTTCCACGGGTTGCGGTGGCTGCGCCGCCCGAACAGCCACTGCATCGCGATGTCCAGCACGAACAGCGCAAAGCCCACCGACATGACCATCCCCCCGATGGACGAGACAAGGTTCAGCCATTCCCATTCGGGATTGTCGGGATAGCGGTCGACCCTGCGCGGCATCCCCAGAAGGCCCGTCAGGTGCATGATGAAGAAGGTACCGTGAAAGCCCAGGAAGATCAGCCAGAAGGCGGCCTCGCCCAGGGCCCGCACGCGAAAGCGTCCGCTGATCATCGGCATCCAGTAGGTGATCCCGGCCAGCATCGGAAAGACAAAGCCGCCGACCAGCACGTAATGCAGGTGCGCCACCACGAAATGCGTGTCATGGGCCTGCCAGTTGAAGGGCACCATCGCCAGCATCACGCCGGTCAGGCCGCCCATCACGAAGGTCGCGAAGAAGCCGATGACATGCAGCATCGGCAGGCGCAGGTCCACCCTGCCCGCCCACATCGTCCCGATCCAGGCAAAGATCTGGACCGAGGTCGGCACCGCCACCAAGGCCGACGCGGCCGAGAAGAAGGCAAGCGCCATGTGCGGGATGCCCACCGTGAACATGTGATGCACCCAAAGCCCGAAGGACAGGAACACCAGCCCCACGATAGCGGCAACGATCGCGCCATAGCCCAGGATCCGTGTGCGGGCAAAGACCGGGATGATCGTGGACAGGACGCCCGCGGCGGGCAGGAAGATGATGTAGACCTCGGGGTGGCCGAACAGCCAGAACAGGTGCTGCCACAGCATCGGGTCGCCGCCGCGCAACACGTCGAAGAAGGGCCAGTCGAAGGCGCGTTCCAGTTCCAGCAGGATCGACCCCAGGATCAGCGGCGGAAAGCCCACCAGCATCATCGCGGCCGTCCCCAGCATGTACCAGCCCATCAGCGGCATCCGGGTCAGCGCCATGCCCGCCGCGCGCAGGCGCAGGATCGTCACGATGATCTCGACCGCCGCAGCCATGGCCGAGATCTCGACGAAGGTCACGCCCAGCAGCCAGACATCGGCGCTGATGCCGGGGGTATAGGTCTTGCCCGACAAGGGCACATACATGAACCAGCCGCCGTCCGGGGCCACGCCGAATAGCAGCGAGGACAGGATGATGATCCCCCCGAACAGATAGCACCAATAGCCAAGCGCCCCCAGCCGGGGAAAGGCCATGTCCCGCGCGCCCAGGATCTTGGGCAAAAGCCACATCGCCAGTCCCTCCAGCATCGGAATGGCGAACAGGAACATCATGATGCTGCCGTGCATCGTGAAGATCTGGTTATACAGCTGCGTGTCCAGGAAGGCCCCGTCGCGGGTCGCAAGCTGCGCGCGGATCAGCATCGCCAGCACGCCGCCGATCGAGAAGAACAGGAAGGACGTCGCCATGAAGCGCAGCCCGATCGTGCCGTGATTGACCGAGGCGACAGAGCCCCGCCAGCCCGGCAGGTCCGACCAGATCCGATCCATCTGCCGGTGCAGCGGCAGGGCCCTCTGGGGCGGGTTCGGCGCGATGGCGTGGGGATCTTCGGTCATGGAAGGCTTTCGGCGGAAACGAAGGGGGGCGGGTCGGCGGGGTCGTAGACCACCACCTCGAATCGCATGGCGGCGTGGCCGATGCCGCAGAACTCGGCGCACAGCCCTTCATGCGTGCCGGGCGCGTCGGCCATCAGGCGGTGGACGTTGCGATGGCCGGGGATCGCGTCCATCTTGCCGCCAAGCTGCGGCACCCAGAAGGAATGGATCACGTCGCGGCTGGTCAGGACGATGTCGAAGGGCTGGCCTGCGGGGACATACAACACGCCCTCGGTCTGGACTGGGCCGTCCGGTCCCGGCTGGACGAAGCGCCAACGCCATTGCTGCGCCTCGGCCTCGACCTGAAGGGTGCCGTCGTCGCGCGCGATGATCCGTTCCCCCGCGCGCAGGGCAAAGGCCAGAAGCACGGCCAAGACGGACATGCTGAAGCCCAGGCCCCACCAGATCGTCCAACGCCTCTCGTCCGAGGGACGCGGCCCGCGCCAGATGGCAAGCCCTGCCAGGGTCAGGACCAGGACCGTGATCAGCCCCGACCCGATCAGCATCGCCCACCACAGCGCGGCGATCTGCGCGGCGGCGGGCCCGGCCGGGGCCAGCGTGCTGACGGCGCCGTCGCAACCGGCCAGAAGGGGAACCGCAAGCCCGGCGCATGCCTTCCCCTTGCGCGAACCGAAAGGATGGTGCCGATGAGACCCAAGCGAACCTGGCAGCAACGCCGCAGGCTTTCCGACCCGATCGAGGAACATGCGGCCTTTGACGACACCGAATCCAAGTTTGCCATCGCGGGCCATCCGCTGCACGCGATGCTGATCACCTATCCCATCGCCCTGGCCTTCCTGACCTTTGGCGCTGACGCGATGTTCTGGTGGACGGGCGACGCCTTCTGGCCGCGCGCCGCCGTCTGGACGGCCGGCATCGGCTTCATCATGGGCGTCGTCGCGGGCATCAGCGGCACGGTGGAACTGCTGATCGTGCCCGGCATCCGCATCCGCGCGCCAAGCTGGACGCATTTCATCCTGGCCTGCACGCTGCTGTCGGTTCTGGGCGTGAACTGGGGTTATCGGCTGCCCGACCCGCAAGAAGCCGTGCTGCCGGTGGGCATCTTGATCTCGGCCCTGGGGCTCTTGATGACCACGATCACGGGCTGGCACGGCGGCAAGCTGGTCTTCGACTATCAGATCGGAACGCAGCAGGATCACGGCAACTGACCCCGCGGCTCCTGGACGATCTGGGGCATCAGCTCGACCACCCAGGTCAGGTCCGGCTTGGCCAGCACCAGCCACAGGATCGCCCCGATCGCGGGAAGGATCGCGGCCAGCGCGATGCCCGGATAGGGCATCCGGTATCCGCGCGCCGGATCGACGCCCTGCCCCCGGCGCTGCTGGCCCGACTGCTCGATCAGGTGGCCGATCCAGGCATGGGCCATCGCCATCACGCTGACAAAGGCCAGCTTGGCGATCAGCCACAGGTCGAACACTTCGGCCGCGAAGATCAGGGCCGTGCCCGCAACCACGGCAATGACGGCGGCCGGCGTGGCAAAGGCGACATAGCCGTAATGCGTCAACAGCCGGAACTCGGAATAGCGGACCTGCCGCTGCGCATGGCCATAGCTGATCAGCAACAGCGGCAGCGCCACAAGCCCGGCGCACCAGCACAGCATGGCGGCGATGTGGATGGCCTTCAGCGCCGCGATCATGCCGCGAAATCCCGCTGCCAGCCGCGCCGCAGCATCCAGCCCGCGAATGCCGCCATCGGCAGGAAACCGGGCACCCAGAGGATCAGCCCGGCCAGCCGCTGGTCGTCAAGCGCGCCAAGGCCCCAGGCAGCGGCGCCGTCCACGTGCTGGATGTAAAGCACCCCAGGCGCAAAGGTCAGCACCGCGCCCAGCATCCCCATCAGACCCGCAAGGCCGATTGTCAGGAAGCTGTCGCCCACCGCCGCCCGGCGCGGTCCGGTCAGCACCGCCGACCAGAAGGCCCAGGCAGGCAGGAGCAACGCCCCCTGCATCAGCCAGTAGACGGCATCTGACCGCCAGATCGCGTCGTAAACCGGCGGCAGATGCCAGGCGACCATCGCCAGGGCCATGCCCGCCCCGCCAGCCTGGGCCGTCACCCGGCGGGCAAGGGGCCAGGCCAGGGCCAGGGCGGGCGCCGCGACCCCCGCCAGAAGGATGTGGTGCAGCGCCCTGGCCGAGAACAGCGACACCGTCAGCGCGCAAAGTGGCGAGACGAAGGCCACCGCAAGCGCCAGAACGGCGATCAGCCCGGCCTTGCCGGACCCGCGCCGCCACAAGGCCGCCGCCAGCAGCGCCAGAGCGGCAAGCACCACGGGATCAGGATTCCACGCCGCCCATATCTCGTCAGGCGCAGCGCCCGGCCCGCAATAGGGTTGGCTCATGGATCCCTCTCTTTCCCATCAGGCGACAGCGTGCCGCAGCGTGCAAGCGACGCTGTCCGGCACAAGCCCAGAACGACAATACCCAAAACCGCCCCCAGGTTTCGTCAGAAAAGCAATGCGGCCATGGAACGTCTGCCCTTTGGCGCATCATATCGGCCCTGCAGCCCGCCCGTCAGGCCATGACGGATTGACGCCCGTCCGACTTTCGCCGCAAGTGACCTGCATCGAGGAAGCCGAGGACCAGCATGACCCCCCTGAACGCGCCCGGTGCCGATCCCTTCTATTTCCTGGGCCATGACGGTCCGGTGGCAAGGCTGGTGAAGGACTTCCCCTGGGGCACGACCTGCCTGGGCCGGGTCGAGACCTGGCCGCAGTCGCTCAAGACGGCGACCGCGCTGTTGATCCACTCGCCCGTGCCCATGGTGATGCTGTGGGGCGAACAGGGCGTGATGATCTACAACGATGCCTATTCGGTCTTCGCCGGCCATCGCCACCCCGCGCTGCTGGGGTCGAACGTGCGCGAAGGCTGGCCCGAGGTCGCGGACTTCAACGACAATGTCATGAAGGTGGGCCTGGCCGGGCAGACGCTGGCCTATCAGGACCAGGAACTGACGCTGCATCGGAAAGGCTATCCCGAACAGGTCTGGATGAACCTGGATTATTCCCCCGTGCTGGATGAAACCGGCAGGCCCGCCGGCGTCATTGCGGTCGTGATCGAGACGACCGAGCGCGTCCTGGCCGAACGCCGCAACCGCCAGGAGTTCCAGCGGCTGCAAAGCCTGTTCGCCCAGGCACCCACCTTCATGGCAATGGTCAGCGGGCCCGACCATCGCTTCACCCTGGTCAACCCGGAATACAACAAGCTGATCGGCAACCGCGACGTGATCGGGATGCCGGTCCGCGAGGCTTTGCCCGAAGTGACCGAGCAAGGCTTCTTCGACCTGCTGGACCATGTCTTTACCACGGGCGAGGCGATAACCCGGACCTCGCTGCGCGTCCTGCTGCGATGGCGGGACCAGGGTCCGCTGGAAGAACGCTTCGTGGATTTCGTGTATCAGCCCATCCGGGACCAGGACGGCACGGTCGCCCATATCTTCGTCCAGGGCTCGGACGTGACCGAGCGGGTGCGGGCGGAAAACCACCAGCGGCTGCTGATCAACGAGTTGAACCACCGCGTCAAGAACAGCCTTGCGGCCGTGCAGTCCATCGTGACCCAGACCCTGCGCCACGCCACAGATCCCGGCCAGGCCGCGCAGGCGATCACGGCCCGCATCATGGCGCTGTCGGCTGCCCATAACGTGCTGACGCAAGAAAGCTGGGACAGCGCCGACCTGCGCACCCTGGCCCAGGCAGCGATCCGCCCGTTCCAGGCGCCGGACCGCAACACCATCGAACTTGAAGGGCCGGACATGCGGGTCGGCCCCTATGCGGCCATTTCCATCGCGCTTGCCCTGCACGAACTTGGCACCAACGCCGTCAAATACGGCGCCCTGTCGGTGCCGGGCGGAACCGTCCTGGTGCGTTGGAACGTCAGCGGGCAATCCGTTTTCACCCTGGAATGGATCGAAACGGGCGGACCGGTCGTTACCAAGGGCGACCACCGTGGTTTCGGCTCGCGCCTGATCCTGCAAGTCCTGCCAGACCAGTTGCAGGGCAAGGCGGAACTGGACTTCCGGCCCACGGGCATCGTGTTCAAACTGACTGCGGCGGTCGAGGCGATCAGCGACCACGCAGCCTGAGCGGAGACCGGCATGGCGCGTATCCTGATCGTCGAGGACGAGATCCTGATCGCCATGCTGCTCGAGGATATCGTGACCGATCTTGGCCACGATCCGGTCGGCCCGATGATGCGCCTGCAGACCGCCCTGGACGCGGCCGAGCGCGAGGAAATCGACTTTGCCATCCTCGACATCAACCTGGCCGGGCAGCAGTCCTTTCCGGTCGCAGACCGCCTGATGCGACGCGGCATCCCCTTCATCTTTGCCAGCGGCTATGGCCGGGCCGGCCTGACCGAGGCCTATTCGGCGGTCCCCGTCCTGCAAAAGCCCTATGACGCCGCGCAGATCGCCCGCGCGATCCCCCCGCACTCCGCCGGCCAAAGCCGCTAAGGCCGCAAGGTTAGAACCAGCTATCGTTCCACAAAGCTGCCTAGGCGGGATCGTCCCCCGCCGCCTCAGGAAGTGGCGACCATCCCTGACAGCAGTCGTCCCAGCGGCGATGCGGGGTCGCCCAGCGACAGCACGATGTCGAGGTGGTTCAACCCGCGCTCGGTGCGCAAGTCCACCGCCGCGCCCTTGGCTTGAAGCAAGGCGGCCATGGCCGAGGCCTGCTGGTGAAAGGGCCGGGTCTCCTTCTCGCCGCAGGTGACGATCCGGCGCGGACCAGGGTCGTGGCGGGAGGTAAGCGGAGACCAGGCCAGGGCTTCCTGGGGCGTCATCTTCGCCTCGTCCTTCAGGAAGCTGTCCGGGATGCCCGACAGGTCATAGATTCCGCTGACCAGCAGCAAGCCGCGCAGCGGCGGAAGGGGCGGACAATCTTCTTCGCCCGTGCCGCATCCGGCCAGATAGCAGGCCAGATGTGCGCCGGCGGAATGGCCGCTGACCGTCAGCCGCGCGGGATCGGCGCCCAGGGCGGGCGCCATTCCGACAAGATGCCGGGCCGCCGCGCGGACCTGCCCGACAATGGCATCCAGCCGCATGCCGGGCATCAGGTCATAGGTCACGATCGCGGCAATGCCCCCTGCCGCAAGGACCGGGCCTGCGACAAGGTGATGGACCTCCTTGCTGCCCGACCGCCAATAGCCCCCGTGGATGAACAGGTGCAGCGGCGCGCCGGGTTGCGGATCCTGGGGCAGGAGGATGTCCATCCGCTCGCGCGGTCCTGCCCCATAGGCGATGTCGGGCTGCATCCGGGTCCGGGCGGCCAAGGCCCGTGAACGGGCCGCGGTTTCCTCGATGATCGCGTCGAAGTCCGGGATGAAATCGCGGTTGCGATACAGATCCTGCATCACGCCACCGTTCAGAAAGCGACCGCGAAATACTTCGGCTCCATGAACTCGAGTATCCCGGTCACGCCCCCCTCGCGCCCCAGCCCGCTTTGCTTGGCGCCGCCGAAGGGTGCGGCCGGGTCGGACATCAGGCCGCGGTTTATCGCGATCATCCCCGCCTCGATGCCCTTGCCGACCCGCAGCGCGCGTGACAGGTCGCCCGAATAGACATAGGCCGCCAGCCCGTATTCCGTTGCATTGGCCAGCCGGATCGCCTGTTCCTCGGTCTCGAAGCGGTAGACGGGCGCGACGGGGCCGAAAATCTCCTCATGCGCGATGGCGGCATCGGGGCTGACATTGTCCAGCACCGTCGGCGGGTAATAGTAACCTGAACCCGGCAGCGCGGCGCCCCCGGTGGTGACGCGGGCGCCAAGCGACACCGCCTCCTGGACCAGACGTCCGATCTTCTGGACGGCCCTTGTCGTGATCATCGGCCCGACCTGGGTGGCGGGATCGGTGCCGGGCCCGACCTTCAGCGCGGCCATGCGTTCCGTCAGCCCCGCGACAAAGGCGTCATGGATGCCCGACTGGACGTAGAAGCGGTTAGCGGCGGTGCAGGCCTCGCCCGCGTTTCGCATCTTGGCGATCATGGCGCCGTTCAGGGCCGCGTCCAGGTCGGCGTCGTCGAAGACCACGAAAGGCGCATTGCCGCCCAGTTCCATCGAACAGGACACGACGCTTTTCGCCGCCTCGGCCAGCAGCACGCGGCCAACGCCGGTCGAGCCGGTGAAGGATAGCTTGCGCACGCGCGGATCGGCCAGCATCGCATTGGTGACAGGCGCGGGCTGGCTGGTCGTCAGGACGTTGACCACGCCTGGCGGCACGCCCGCCTCGGCCCCCAGGCGGGCCATGGCATAGGCCGTCAATGGCGTCTCGCTGGCTGGCTTCAGGATCACCGTGCAGCCGGCGGCAAGCGCGGGACCGATCTTGCGCGTGGCCATGGCAGCGGGAAAGTTCCAGGGCGTGATAAGCACGGCAATGCCGATGGGGTCGTGATCGACAAGGATGTGATTCGCCCCCGACGGCGCATGGCGAAACTCGCCCGCGATGCGGACGGCTTCTTCTGCATACCAGCGGAAGAACTCGGCCGCATAGGCGACCTCGCCCCGCGCGTCGGGCAGCGCCTTGCCGTTTTCCAGCGAGATCAGCTGGGCCAGTTCCTCGGCATGATCCGTCATCAGGTGGAACCAGCGGCGCAGGATCTCGGACCGCTGGCGGGCGGGGGTCGCCCGCCAGCCTGCGGCGGCAGCCTCGGCCGCATCCACGGCGCGCAGGGCATCGGCGACCGTCGCGTCCGGCACCTCGGCCAAGGTTTCGGCTGTCGAGGGATTGACCACCGGAATGCCGCCGCCGGGCAGCCATTCGCCGCCGATAAAAAGTCCGGCCGCGTGAAGGCCCGGATCGGCGAAATCCGCAGGGTGCAGGGTATCAAGGCTCATGTCGGATCCTTTCGGGGCTTACTGGATGATGCGGGCGTCGCCGGAAAAGGCGGCGTGCAGCAGTCGGGTCATGTCGGCGCGGCTGATGGGCCGGGGATTGTTCTGGATCAGCCGCTCGATCCCGCAGGACTGATCGGCCACCCAGCCGATTTGATCCTCGGGCAGGCCCAGGCCGGACAGGGTTTCCGGTATCCCGATGCGGGAAAACAGCGTCCGGACCGCGGGGATCACCTCGTCCGCCGAGGCAAGGCCCATGGCGTCGGCGATCTGCGCCAGTTCGGTAGAGATGGCCGGGCGGTTCCATTCCATGACCCAGGGCATCAGGCAGGCCACCCCTGCCCCATGCGCGGTGTGGGTCAGCGCGCCCACCGGATACTGGATCGCATGGGCGGCCGCCGTGCCCGCGACACCGAAGGCCAGGCCCGCAAACAGCGCGCCCTGCATCACCTGGGCGCGGGCATCGGCATCCGCGCCCGTCCGGCAGGCGCGTTCCAGCCCCTGCCACAACAGGCGGATCGCCGTCAGGGCGAACTGGTCGGACAGCGCGTTCTTGCCCACGAAGACCCGTTCCTGGGTCAACATGGGCGTGACGGGGCGGCGGATGGCGGTAAACGCCTCGATCGCATGGGTCAGGGCATCGGCCCCGGCAATGGCCGTCAGGCCGGGCGGGCAGGTCAGCGTCAGGTCCGGATCGCAGATCGCCACCGTCGGCACCAGATGCGGGCTGGAGATCCCGACCTTCAGGCTGCGCGCCGAATCGGACAGGACGGCGACCGGCGTCACCTCGGATCCGGTGCCCGCGGTGGTGGGTATCGCGATCAGCGGAAGGATCGGCCCCGGCACCTTCAGCTCTCCATAGTAATCCTGCGGCTGCCCCCCATGCGTCAGCAGCAGAGCCACGCATTTCGCCATGTCGAGACAGGATCCGCCGCCGATCCCGATGACCAGATCGGGCGCAAAGCCGCGCGCGGCCTGGCTGGCGGCCAGGGCGCTGTCCACCGGCACGTCAGGCAGTGTTCCGCTTTCGACCTGCACCGCCAGCCCGTGATCCCGCAGATCGGCGAGCATTGCTTGGAACTGGGATTCGTCAGCCAGACGGGCATCGGTGACGACCAGGGCACGCTGGCCCAGCCCCGCCGCGACCTGCCCGAGAACCTGCCGCTGCCCCGGGCCAAAGATGATCTCTCGCGGCGGTCTGATCGTGCCGAAATGCGCCATTCTGTTCCTCTCCCGCTTTTATGTGCCGCTTCGATCGGGGGTTCGGACAGGCGGGCACCGTAACATCGACGCCTTGCCCGGACCGCCAGGATCATATCGTATATGATATTGTATTTGACATCCGATCCGATCTTTGTAAACCATCGTCTTGCAAACAGCGCAGATGCGGGGTGCGGGATTGGGAAGCGCAGCGGAAAGCCAGGGCATTCAGATGGTCAGGCCGGCCAGCATCGTGGATGGCGTCTATGACAGCATCTACGAACGCATCATGTCGCTGGACATTGCGCCTGGCGCCCGCATTCCCGTTGATGTCGTCGCCCGCGACCTGGGCGTCTCCCAGACCCCCGTCCGCGAGGCCCTGTCGCGGCTTGAACGCGAAGGGCTGGTTCGCAAGGCCCATCTGATCGGCTACAGCGCCGCGCCGCAATTGTCGCGCAAGGCTTTCGAGGATCTGTTCGCCTTCCGCCTGCTGCTTGAACCGGAATGCGCCCGGATCGCCACGCAGAACCTGACCCCCGCCAGCCTGCGCGAGCTTGAGGAAGCCGCAGCCGACATGGGTCATGGAGAGGCTCCGGTGGACCGGACCAGCCGCTATTCCCGCTTTGCCCGCGCCGATGCCCATTTCCACGACGCGATCCTGAAGGTCGCCGGGAACGAGGTGATCCGCCAGGCCCTTGCCGACCAGCACGTGCATCTGCACCTGTTCCGCCTGATGTTCCACAGCCGCGTCACGCAGGAAGCGCTTCAGGAACATGAAAACCTTCTGTCGGCCTTCCGGGCGGGCGACGCTGCGCGGGCGCAGGCGGCGATGCACGAACATATCTCGCGGTCGCGCGACCGGTTGATGCTGGCCTTCGAATGAGCGCGACGATGACCAGGGCAAACGTCGATCCCACCCAGCCCGCGCTTCGGGCCGAGGGGCTGGGAAAGACCTATGGGGCAGTCACGGTCCTGTCCGATGTCACGCTGGACATCCTGCCGGGCGAGGTTCACGCCATCATCGGAGAGAACGGCGCGGGCAAGTCCACCCTGATGAAGCTGCTGTCGGGCCATGTCGCGCCGTCTGTCGGGCGCCTGCTGATGGGGGGATCCGCGGCAGAGTTTCCCGACGCCGCCGCGGCCGAGGCGGCGGGCGTGGTGCTGGTGCATCAGGAAATCCTGCTGGCCCCCGACCTGACCGTCGCGGAAAACCTGTTCCTGGGCCGCGAACTGACACGCGGGCCGATGGTGGACGACCGCGCCATGAACCGCCGCACGGCCGAGGTCCTGGCCTCGATCGGGGCGCATTGCCATCCGCGCGACCGCGTGGGCTCCCTGCCCCTGGCCCAGCGACAGCTGGTGCAGATCGCGCGGGCGCTGCTGGAGCCTCGCACCGTCGTGATCTTCGACGAACCCACTGCCGTTCTGGCCAATGACGAGGTTGCGGCCCTGCTGGACGTGGTGCGCGGCCTTCGGGCGCGGGGCGCTGCGGTTCTTTACATCTCGCACCGCCTGGACGAGGTGGAGGCTTTGGCCGACCGCGTGACCGTCCTGCGCGACGGCCGCATGATCGGCACCTGGCCCGCCGCCGGGCTGACGCAGCGCGCCATGGCCGACCTGATGGTGGGCCGGGAACTGGGCACGCTTTACCCGCCCAAGCGGACCCTGCCCGCAGTGGAACCCCAGCTTGTGATCGACGCCCTGTCCGTCGATCACGGCGCGGTCCAGGCCAGCCTGGCCCTGCGCCCCGGCGAGGTGTTGGGCATCGGGGGCATGATCGGTTCCGGCCGGACCGAGCTGTTCGAGGGGCTGATGGGTCTTCGCCCCTCGCAGGCTGCGCGGATCACGCTGGGCGGGCACGAGGTGACGCATCGCAGCGTGCGCGATTGGCAGGCGGCCGGGCTGGTCTACCTGACCGAAGATCGCAAGGGCAAAGGGCTGCTTCTGGACGAACCGCTTGCCACGAACCTGACCCTGCAGGCCCTGGACAGCGTGCATCCCGGCACGCGGCTTGACCATGCAGGGGAAGATCGCGCCCTGGACCGGGCGGTCGAGACCTATGACATCCGCGTGCGCAACCGCCACCTTTCGGCGGGCCAGCTTTCGGGCGGCAACCAGCAGAAGCTGCTTCTGGCCAAGGTGATGCTGACCGACCCGGCCGTTGTCATCATCGACGAACCGACGC
Source organism: Paracoccus aerius (assembly GCF_014656455.1). GTDB lineage: Bacteria > Pseudomonadota > Alphaproteobacteria > Rhodobacterales > Rhodobacteraceae > Paracoccus > Paracoccus aerius. The sequence continues at coordinate 15,537 of NZ_BNCL01000017.1, read as the reverse complement.
GCGGCATCGACATCGGCAACAAGAGCCAGATCTATGATTTCATCGACCGGCTGGTGCGGGCGGGCAAGGCGGTGATCGTCATCTCGTCCGAACTGCCCGAACTGGTCGGCCTGTCGGACCGGGTCCTGGTGATGCGCGGGGGGCGCATCGTCGCGGAACTGACGGGGGACGCGATCACCGAACAGAACGTCGTCTACGCCGCGACCAGCGGCGAGGGACATGAAGCCGAGCCGCAGGGCCGTGCGGCACAGACATACGCCTGAACCGAAACGTCAGGGGGAGGAGACCCGGATGACAACCGTCACCACGGAGATTGCCGACGCGCCGCGTCGCATCCGCTGGGCCGATATGGGCCCCTTCATCGCATTGGCCCTGGTCGTGCTGATCGGCACGCTGATCAACACCAATTTCGCGACCGGCACCAATATCGCCAATGTCGTCACCCGGTCGGCCTTCATCGCCATCATCGCCGTGGGCGCCACCTTCGTCATCTCGTCGGGCTGCCTGGACCTGTCGGTCGGATCGATGATGGCCTTCGTGACGGGCGTCATGATCCTGACCATGAACCGGCTGGAACCCACGATGGGGGCCAATGCCATCCTTGTCGGCGCGGGCTTCGGGCTGATCGTCGGCGCCCTATGCGGCTTGCTGAACGGGCTGATCGTGACCGTGGGCAAGATCGAGCCCTTCATCGCCACGCTTGGCACGATGGGCATCTTCCGGGCGCTGATCACCTGGATGTCGGACGGCGGATCGATCCCGATCGAGCGGGCGCTGCGCGACCCCTATCGCCCCGTCTACTTCGGCAACGTGCTGGGGATCCCCCTGCCCGTGGTCGTCACGCTGGCGGTGGTTCTGGTCGGTGCCTTCATCCTGTATCGCACCAAGTACGGCCGTCGCTGCATGGCGGCGGGGTCCAATGCCGATGTCGCGCGGTTCTCGGGCGTGTCGGTGGCGCGGGTACGCACCACGGCCTTCGTGATCCAGGGGCTTTGCGTCGCGATCGCCGCGATCTGCTATATCCCCCGGCTTGGCGCGGCGACACCCACGACCGGACAGCTTTGGGAATTGCAGGTGATCACTGCAGTGGTGATCGGCGGCACGCTGCTGCGCGGCGGCAAGGGCCGCATCTGGGGCACGGTGGCCGGCGCCCTGATCCTCGAGGTGATCGCAAACCTCATGGTGCTGTCCAACATGGTGTCCGAATACCTGGTCGCGGCCGTCCAGGGGGTGATCATCATCCTGGCGATGCTGGCCCACCGTTTCATCAAATGAATGCCCGTCAAGAGGCACGAGTTTTTCACAAGGGAGGAGTGAACTATGACTAGAACCGCAAGACGCGCCCTGGGGCTGCTTTCTGCCGCAAGCCTGGTGGCCCTGACCGCAGGCGGGGCGATTGCCCAGGACAAGCGGACCATCGCCGTGTCGATCCCGGCCGCGACGCACGGCTGGACCGGGGGCGTGGTCTATCACGCCGAACAGGCCGAGAAAGAGATCGAGGCGGCCTTTCCGAACATCGACGTGATCGTCAAGACCTCGCCTTCCGCAACGGCCCAGGTGTCGGCCTTGGAGGATCTGTCGGCCGGGCAGACGCTGGACGCCCTGGTGATCCTGCCCTTCACCTCCGAGGAACTGACCGGCCCGGTCGAGCAGGTCAAGTCGAACGGCACCTATATTGCCGTCGTGGACCGGGGCCTGACCGACCCGACCATCCAGGATCTGTATGTGGCGGGCGACAACATCGCCGTGGGCGCGAACACCGCGAAATGGATGGCCGAGAAGCTGGGCGGCGAAGGCAAGATCGTCGTGCTGCGTGGCATCCCGACCGTCATCGACGACGAACGCATCCAGGGCTTCACCGACGTGATGAAGGACACCAACATCGAAATCCTGGACATCCAGTATGCCAACTGGAACCAGGACGAGGCCTTCAGCCTGATGCAGGACTATCTGGCCAAGTATCCCCATATCGACGCGGTCTGGGCCAATGACGACGACATGCTTCTGGGCGTGCTGGAAGCGGTCAAGCAATCGGGCCGGACCGAGATCAAGTATGCCCTGGGCGGCAACGGCATGAAGGACGTGATCGAGATGGTGAAGGCGGGCGATCCCGTCACCCCCATCTCGACGCCCTACCCTCCGTCGATGATCAAGTCGGCCATCTACATGACGGCCGCGCAGTTTTCCGGCCAGGCGCCGATGCGCGGCAACTTCAAGCTGGATGCGCCGCTGATCACGCCGGAAAACGCCGACCAGTTCTATTTCCCTGACAGCCCGTTCTGATGACTGTGCCGGAGGCCCAGCGGCCTCCGGCTTCGATTTGACACAAGGAGACCACGGATGAGTGGCAAGAAAATCCTCATGCTCTGCGGTGAGTTCACCGAGGAATATGAAATCTTCGTTTTCCAGCAAGGCATGGAGGCCGTCGGGCACACTGTCCATGTCGTCTGCCCCGACAAGAAGAAGGGCGAGATGATCCAGACCAGCCTGCACGACTTCGAGGGACACCAGACCTATATCGAGCGCTTCGGGCACCTGGCCGAGATCAACCAGACCTTCTCGGAAGTCGTGCTGGAAGATTATGACGCGGTTTACTGCGCCGGCGGCCGCGGTCCGGAATACATCCGCACCGACAAGCGCATCCAGGCCATGGTGCGCCATTTCCACGAGGCCGGAAAGCCGATCTTCACCATCTGCCACGGCGTGCAGATCCTGGTCGCCGTTGATGGCGTGATCCGCGGCAAGAAGGTCGCGGCACTTGGCGCCTGCGAGCCCGAGGTGATCCTGGCCGGCGGCACTTACATCGACGTCAAGCCGCACGAGGCCTATGTGGATGGCACGATGGTTTCGGCCAAGGGCTGGACCGGCCTGGCTGCCTTCATGCGGGAATGCCTGAAGGTCCTGGGAACCGAAATCCGCCACACCTGAGGCGGATCGACCGGCGGGCCGCGACGCCGTAGGCCACCGGGCCTGGTTGCCCGCGTTCAGTAATCCAAGCGGGTGGCAGGACAAAGGGTCCAGCCGCCCGTTCCTGTTTCGCCGCCCGATTCGCGCAACAACCTTGCTTCGCGGCCTGGTCGCCTGCGGGCGTGGCAGAAACGCCTCGAAAGGTTGGAGGCGTGCGTGTTGGAAGTGCTGTTTTGGTGGCGGACCTCGGGCCGGGCCACAAGAGCTCGGGTCATCCCCCCTGTCTTCCCATCCTCGGGCTGACGAACCGCAGCAGACGCTGTAGTGTTGTGTTCTTGGGCTTTGCGCCCTTCATCCCGGGAAGGGAGACCAGCATTGACGCAAGAGCGGGAAGACATGCTGCTGCGGCAGCAGAAGATCCTGGCGGATTTCGGCGACTTTGCGCTTCAGTCCGACGATCTGGACGACATCCTGACCGAAGCCTGCAGGCTGGTGAGCGAAGCGATGGGCACCGGCCGGGCGAAGGTTCTTGAGATCGAGGAGGATGGCAGGAAGCTGCTGGTCCGCGCCGGCGTCGGCTGGGCGCAGGATATCGTCGGCAGGACGCGGATCTCGATGAACAAGCATTCGTCCGAAAGCTTTTCCATCAACCAGCGAAAGCCGGTCATCAGCACCGACATCAGCCGGGAAGACCGCTTCGAGGTGCCCGGCTTCATGCGCGAAGCGGGCGTCAGGGCCTTGGCGAATGTCCCGATCTTCCTGCCAGGCGGCAGGGCCTTCGGGCTGCTGCAGGTGGATGCGTCCGAGCCGAGGGACTTCGCACAGGACGATATCCAGTTCCTGCGCACCTATGCCAGCATCCTGGGATCGGTTGTGGACCGCCTCCTCAAGCTGTCCGCGCTGCGCGCAAGCGAGGAGCGGTTCCGTTTCACGGTGGCGCAGGCATTGGACTACGCGATCTTCATCACCGACAACGACGACCGCATCACCGACTGGCTTCCGGGCGCGGCACGGGTTTTCGGCTGGACCGAGGAAGAGGCGGTCGGCCAACCCGGTGCCATTCTGTTCACGCCCGAGGACCGCAAGGCAGGCGTCGATGTCCAAGAGGTCGTTCAGGCCCGCGAAACCGGCTTCGCGCCCGATGTCAGGTGGCATCTGCGCAAGGATGGCTCTGGCGTGTTCATCGACGGCTCGGTGCGGCCCCTGCGGGATGGAAGGGGCCTGGTGACGGGCTATCTGAAGATCGGCCAGGATGTGACGCAAAAGCGGGAAGCGAACATTCTGCTGGAGGAAAGCGAGGAACGGCTTGAGGCGATTTTCGCAAGCGCCCCGGTCGGCCTTTCGGAACTTGACCTGGGCGGGCGCTTCCTGCGCGCCAACAGCGAATTGTGCCGGATCCTGGGCCGCTCGCGGGACGAATTGCTTGCCACGACGGTTCGGCAGGTGACGCATCCGGATGATGTCCGAGCAAGCCAGGAAGCCCTTGCCCAGGCGATCGCCAACGACCAGCCCGTCTCGATTGACAAGCGGTACCACAGGGCAAATGGCGAGGAAATCTGGGCCAGCAGCACCTTGACGGTTTTGCGCGACCGCGACGGACGCCCCAGCAGCCTGCTGGCGGTGACCGCCGACCTGACGGCCCGGCGCGAAGCAGAACGCGCGCTGCGCGACAGCGAGCAACGCTATCGCAACCTGTTCGAGTTGATGGACGAAGCCTATGCCGTGGTCGAGCCGCTGAAGGACCAGCACGGCGCATGGTCCGACTTTCGCTATATCGAGGTAAACGCGGCCTTCCTCAAGCACACGTCGATGCCCTGGCCGGTGGGAAAGACGATCACCGAACTGCTGGAAACCCCCAATCCCCGCTGGGCGCAGCTTTACGGGCAGGTCCTGGACAGCGGCCAGCCCATCTGGGTCGAGGAAACGGAGCCCAGGCTGGGGCGCACCTTCAACCTCAACGTCTTCAGCCTGGACAGGCCGCGAAACCGCGTCGCCGTCCTGTTCACCGACATCACCGAGCGGCGCGAGTCGGAAGAACGTCAAAAGGTCCTGATCGGCGAGTTGCATCACCGGACGCGCAACCTGATGACGGTGGTTCTGGCCTTGTCGGACATGACAGCGCGCAGCAGCACGGACCTGGACCATTTCCGGGTGCGGTTCCAAAGCCGGCTGGAAGCCCTTGCCCGTGTCCAGGGGCTGTTGTCCCGGCTGAGCGATCTGGACCGGGTGACCTTTGACGAGCTGATCCAGAACGAGCTGGAGGCGATGGGCGGCGACCCGGATCGCATCACCCTGGATGGGCCGTCCGGCATCCGCCTGCGCTCCTCGACCGTGCAGACCTTGGCGATGGCGCTGCACGAACTGGCAACCAATGCGGTCAAGTACGGCGCGCTTGGGCAGACCGGCGGCCGGCTGGCGGTCACTTGGTCGCTTGACGCCGATGATCATGCGGACACGCCGTGGCTGCATATCGACTGGCGCGAGACAGGCATTACGCTGCCGGCGGAGGGCGCGTCGTCCTGCGTCAAGGGCCAGGGGCGCGAGTTGATCGAACGCGCCCTGCCCTATCAGCTGAAGGCCAGGACGACTTATTCGCTGACGGACGACGGGGTGCATTGCACCATCGCCCTGCCCGTGTCCGCCAGTCCCGGAAAGGACCAGCAGCATGGCTGATCCGTCACTGCGCGGCCTGCGCATCCTGGTGATCGAGGACGAATACCTTCTGGCGAATGCCCTTGAAGGAAGGCTTCAGGATCTGGGCTGCGAGGTGCTGGGACCCGTCGGCAGCCTAGACGAGGCGCTTGCGCTGATCAGGTCCGAGGCCCCCTTCGACGGGGCCGTCGTCGACATCAACCTGGGCCGGGCCATGGCCTATCCCGCCGCCGACATGCTGATGGGGCATGGCATCCCCTTCCTGTTCACGACCGGCTATGACGATTCGATGATCCCTGACCGCTTCGGGTCGATCCTGCGCCTGAAGAAGCCCTTCGACATCGGCAGGATCGTCCAGGCCTTGGGACGCGCGCCCTGACCGGCGCAAGGCGCCTTCCTGCGCCGGCCCGGGCAGGTGCGGAAAGGCGGGCGGGATGAAACAAAACCCTCTCCAGACTGTTCCTTCCTGAGAACAGGAGAAGCATCATGTCACAGCGACTTCCCCCCGTCCCCCCGGCGAACCGCAGCAACAAGGGCCCCGGGGACACCGCAGGAACCAAGGCCAGCCAGGATGCCAACATCCCCGATCCGCATCAGCGGAACCTGGACGAGCAGGGGCGGCAGGGCAACATCAAGCAGAACACCACCAATCAGGGCCTTCAGCAGGACAGGTAGACCAATGTCCACATCGAAGAAAACCGAAGCCGCCAACCGCCATCACGGCGGTCCCGGCAGCAGCCATCAGCGCGAAGACCTGCCCGATCCGACCAAGGGCCGGGGACCGAAGCCCGGCGAGCCGACCAACGGCCCGGACTCGGATGTGTCGAGCGGCGGCGGGGTGCGCGACAGCCACCACACGCATAACCCCGTGACCAAGGGCGGCAACTAGCACCGGACAGTTGAACGGCCCGTCGCAAGGCGGGCCGTTTCCACTGGCGTGATCGTGCAGCCAGGCTGACGGATGGCAAAGGGCCATTCCTGCTTGCGGCAAGCCTGCGGATGCCGGGGCCAAGCCCGGCATCCGGATGACTTCTTACAGTCGGACGGTGGCCACATTGTCCTTGTAGCTTTCCTTGGGATCGCTGATCCCAAGCGCCACCATGGCCCCGGCGACGATGCTGGACGCGTCCAGCCAGATCTCGGCCTTCTGCAGATCGAAGCGAAGCAGGGCCAGCTTGGGGTCGTCCTTCCCATGTTCATACCAGGCGGCGACATGGCTGTTCCAAAGCCGTTCGACGACGGCGGGATCGGTATCCACGGTCAGGGACCCCTCGATCGACGCCCAGAGGTCATGCCCCTTGGACACGAAATGCGCCGCCGCGTCCTGCGAGCCTGCCCCCAGCTTCTCGACCAGGGCGTTGTCCTTGGAGGTGAAGAACCACAGCGGGCCGTGATCTCCTTCCTCGACTTGCGAGGTCATGGGGCGGGTATGGCCATGTTCGCCGCCAACCAGTCCCAGCATCACGGTCATGTCCGACCGCAGGGACTTCCAAAGGCGGGCTTTCAGTTCATCGGGTGTCGGCATCTCGGATCCTCCGGTTTCGGGTTCCGGGGCCAACGTGGCGACCATCCGAAGGTTCCGCCGGGCGTCCCGCGGCCCGGACGGGGCCTGTCCTGCACCCTAGTCCGATCCTTCGACGAATGCGGCCTCGGCGGCCGGATGCAGCGGCGCGGACAGCCCTGCGCTGCGCATCCCTTGGGGCGACAGGTTTTCCATGACCGAGGCCGAGACACCGACCGAAGGCAGGTTCGCGATGGTGTTGCGGACAAGGGCCGACACGATGTCGTCCGGCATCTCGGACCGCGTGACAAGCGTGGCGATGACGCCAAGGGACTGGGTCCGTCCCTTCCGCCCGTAAAGCGTGCCGGGGATCGAGGCATAGACGTAATCCCCCTCGGCCTCGATAAAGGCGCGGACCTCGGGGCCGGCGATGGTCACAAGCCGCGCGTCGCAATCCTGGACGGCCCGCCGCACGGATTCGTTCGGATGGCCCACGATCAGAACGGTTGCGTCGATCCGGCCTGCGCAGAGTTCTTCCAGGCCCGTGCCGGCCGACAGTTCCAGAAGCGCCAGAAAGTCGCTGCGGTCCAGACCCAGTGCGTCGAACAGGCGCATCGTCGTGGCCCGCCTACCCGACGCGGGCAGGCCGATATCGACCCGCTTCCCGACCAGGCCGCCCAGGCTGAGGATATTGGCGCCGGGTCGTGCCAGAACGGTCAGCGTTTCGGGATAGAACGACATGACGCTGCGCAGGCTGTCGAAGGGTGGACTTTCGGCGAACGGGCCTTCCGCCGTCAGGGCCATGCGCTGCACATCCGACTGGATCAGCGCGAAGTCCAGTTGCCGGTTCCGCAGGGCTTCAAGGTTGTAAATCGAACCGGGCGTCGCTTCGGGGCTGCAGCGCAGATCCTGTTCGATCCTGTTGGTCTCGGCGCACAATGCGGTTGCGGCTGCGTAATAGCCGCCGCTGACATCCCCCGATCCCACCGTGTAAAGCCGCAGATCCTGGGCCTGTGCAGCAAGGCCCGGGCCGATCAGCAAGGCAAGCATCAGGCGAAACATCGTCACCCCCGCAATCACTGCGCCCATTTGCGCATAGGGCCCATTTTGCGGCAAGTCCGCAAATTTCTCTCGCGGAAATCCGGGCCTGCGTTCACTATGGGCCTGTCACCATTGCGAGCCGATGATGCCGGATTTTGTCCATGACATCCCCCTGCGTGATCTTGCTACGTATTTCTCATTGGCAGCCGTTGCCTCGATCGTGGTGGGGATGCTTGTCCTCAAGCCGATCCTGCGGCTGCTGATCGGTTCGGGGCCAGACCTGAACGAGGCGATCAGCTATGGCACGGCGGGCTTCAACCTGTTCTACGGTTTGCTGCTGGGTCTTCTGACCGTGTCCGCCTACCAGAACAACGAACGCATATCGGAAGCCGTCCTCCAGGAAAGCACGGTTCTTGCCGCCCTGTATTCGGACGTGAATGCCTATCCCGAACCCGTCCGGTCCGAGACCAAGGCAATGATGCGCGATTACGTCCTGTTCACGCTTTACAAGGACTGGCCCGCCCATGCCCAGGGCAATTACCTGGACGGCGGCGCGAACCGCGTCAACGCGATGCGCCAGAAGCTTGCAACCTTCGAGCCCGCGACGGCGGGACAAGAGGTGCTGCACGCCCAGATGCTGGCCGCGTTCCAGGAATTCACCCGCGCGCGCCAGCTTCGCCTGAACGGCGTCTATACCCAGATCCCCAACGTCCTTTGGTATGCCGTTCTTGTGGGGGCGGCGATCAACATCCTGCTGATCGTGCTGTTGCGGATGCGGCCGGTGCGCCAGTTCGTTCTGGGCACGATCACCGCCTTTTTCCTGGGCGTCATCCTGTTCGTGATCGTGGCGCTTGACGATCCCCTTCGGGGCGAGGCGGCGATCCAGCCCGATCCGCTGAAGCGCCTGTGGGACCGGGTGATGATCTGGGACGAACCCTGAGGGAGGACGCGCATGGCCGATTTCACCATCCGCGAGGTCGAGGGGATGCGGCAGGTCCGCATCGAGATCGACAAGGAAACCATCCGCGCGCGCCGGGGGGCGCTGTCGACGATGCGCGGGGATATCTCGCTGACCCCCAGGCTGCCGTCCTTCGGGGACGTGTTCCGGTCAATGTTCACCAGCGAGGCGCGGATCCGGCCCTATTACAAGGGCAGCGGGTCGATCGTGCTGCAGCCGTCCTTGTCGGGATATCATATCCTGGACGTGCAGCCCGATGAAACCTGGATCCTGGAACCCGGCGTCTACTGGGCCTCGGAAGGGGACGTCAGCCTGGGGATGCGGCGCGAACGGTTCTGGCCCAGCCTGTGGTCCGGGGATGGCGGGCTTGTGTGGAAGACCACGCTTTGCAATGCCGGGCGGGTGGCCATCAACGCGCCCGGCCCGGTCGAGACGGTCGAGGTCACGGACAGCGAGTTACGCGTCCAGGGAAGGCTTGTGCTGGGACGGACGGACGGGTTGCGGTTCTATTCGCGCAACTCCTCGCCCTTCCCGCGCAACCTGATTTCCGGCCAGAAAAGGCTGCGCGTCTATAGCGGGACGGGAAAGGCGCTTGTCTGCTGGACGCCCTATTGGAACGAGCATCTTTACCGCAGGATGACCGGCGAAAGCATCGACGGGGCGTTGTTGGAATAACCTGCACCGCATCCGGGCCACGGCGCGGCGACCCCGGAAAAAAATGCGCCGCGCGAATATCCTTCGCACGGCGCATCAGGTGATTGGACTTGTGCCCTTCCGGCCGTCAGCGGCCCGACTGGCCGCCCGTGCCCGTCACGCTGGACGAGCCGGTGCCGGAACCGTCCTTGGACTTGTTCTGGCTGCCCCCGTCGCCGTCTTCGTCACCATGCCCCAGTTCCTTCCGGGCGGCAGCGGTGACCTGGCCTGCGGCTGACTTCGCCTCGTTCAGGCCGGCCGAGACCGCATTCTGAAGCTTGGACTTTTCTTCCTCGAAGATGCTTTCCGCTTCGTGGAAAAGCTGGTCGCTATATTGGCCCAGCAATTCGTCCTCTTGCCGGGTGCGCGGCAGCAGGCAGGCAAGGCCCGCGCCGATCGCCACGGCGGCGACGCCAAAGAACAGGGGTTCCTTGTCATAGCCCTTGGACACGGTGCGGCTGCTTTCGCGCAGGCGGCGGCTCGCGTCTTCGCGGGCGTCCAATGCGCGACGGCGGGCGTCATACACGCGGCGCCGTGCCTCCTCGCTGAACCCCTCGGTGCCCTCGCTCAGCCGGTCGTGAAGGCTGCTGGTCCCGTCGCTGATCCGGCTCCGCCATTGCTGAGCCTTCTGACGCAATCCATCGGTCATGCCGCTCCCTTCCTTAGAGTTGTGGCTGGAACTGCCAGCCGAGTTGTGCCAGGTGCCGCCGCCGCTTGTCTTCCAGCCCCCGTGCCCGGCCGATGCCGAGCCACTGGTTGCAACGCTGCCGGACCCAGATTCGAACCGGTCGGCAGTGCTGGCCGCAGTGCCGGTCGAGGTGCCGCTCGAGGTGCCGGCGTAATAGGGCTTTGACGGCCTGTCCCAGGTGCTGCCACGACGCTTGTCGTAATGATCCTTGGCGCTGTGGGTCGGATCGTAGCCGCGGCCAAAGATCATCCAGGCAAGCCCCACGCCCGTCAGCGCAAGCGCGACCGGATTGGACCGGGCGGCGTCGCTGGCGGAATTGGCCCATTCGGAACCGTTCTCGCGGAACTTGTCCGTCAGACGGCGGGCAAAGCCATCCAGCGACAATTCGTCCTGCAGGTCGTTCAGCGTCCGGCGGAGGGCATCGCGGTCTTCTTCGATCTCACGCTCGATGCGTTCAGGATTGTCAGCCTCATTTGTCATTGTATGCCCCCTTGATGGTCTGGGCGTCACGCTGCACGTTCTGAACGGTGCGCGACGGCATCAGCGCCTCGGGCTTCAGGTCGCTCATGCCCTTGCGCAGAAGGATATAGGCCAGTACCGCCAGCACGACGCCGACGATGACCGCGCTCCAGATCGGGCCGAGGTCGGTTTCGGCAAGGGCCGCCACCAGGGCCGCGACCAGCACGTTGATCGTGACGATCGCAATGACGGCGGCGGCGGCGATGAAGCCTACACCGACACCAGCCCGCTGGAGGTTCTGGCCAACCTCGGCCTTGGCCAGGGCGATCTCCTTTCGGACAAGATCGCCCGAAAGCCGAAGCGCCTCGGAGGCCAGGGATGCCGGGCCCTGCGGCCGGGCAGAATCGCCGTTGCGTCCCGTTTCGTTCGAGAAATCAGCCATTCCGACCTCCATCCCTGTCAGGGGCGGACGGATTCCGGTGGCTCTGGCTGCCCGAGGATCCGCTTGCGCCACCCTGCGATCCGGACGTGCCCGACAGATCGCCGCCGGCCTCGCTGCCGGTGCCGCTGCCGCCGATCCCTGATGAGCTGGCGGACGGGTTCGACCCGATGCTGGCCGTGGACGGCGTGGTCCCCGACCCGCTGCCGGTCATGCCGGTGCTGGCCGGTCCGGACCCGCTGATCCCGCCGGTGCCGGATCCGGAACTGGACGAACCATGGCCCAGGGAACTGCCGGACGTGCCGGACCCCGATGTTCCAAGCCCTGCGCCCGACTGGCCCATGTTCGATTGGCCCGACTGGCCTGCGCCGGTCAAGGTCCGGGCCTGGACGCCCGAAGTCCCCCCCGAACGGCCCGTCATGTTATCCTGGCGCGAATAGCTGCCGGGATAGTCTGATCCCTGCGACCTGCCGGAATAGCTGGCGCCGCCACTGCCATGCCCGCTGCTCGCCGGAGCGCTGGCCAGAAGAAAGCGTGCGGCCGCAAAGCCGCCAAGGGCACAAAGTCCAAGGAACGCACCCGGACGCTGGCGCGCAAAGCCGCGCACGCCCTCCACAAGGTCGGTCGTGTCCGAGGACTTGAGGTTCTGGGCAAAGCTGCCGACGCTGTCGGCGGCATAGTCGAAGATCTTGCCGATGCTGGAATCCGCGTCGATTTCGGATTTGGCAGATCGCAGGGCCGAGGCAAGCTGGTCGGCCTGGCCGGAAAGGCTGCCGCGGAAGCCTTCTTCCCGCTTGGAAGCCTCTTGCTTCAGGCTGTCAGCGACCTGGCTGACCTTCTCGCCAGCTTTTTCCTTAAGGCCGCCCAGGGTGGACTGGTCATTGCCCGTCGAAGTGTCGTGTTGATCTGAATTCATGGGAATCCTCCCGATATCTGAGACATCGTCGCCGAGGATACGGCGTTCGAACCTTGTCATGAGGAGACAACAACGCAGTTTCTCGATTGTTCCCTCGACGAACGGTTCAACATACCCGCGGAACCAATAGCCGCGTCCCGGACGTTCAACCCGAGCGGGGAAATCGCCTTGCCGCACGGGGAAATGCGCGGGGAGATCTGCGCCCTGCCCAACGCCGCACCGGCCCATCAGGAACCGTCCTTACAAGGAACACGCCATGTCAAACCAGGATCGCAGCGTTTCCCGCAACGACCCGGACGATAGCGCGGAAACGCCAGGCCGCATCCCTGCAGGCGGATGGAAGCAGATCCTGTGGCGGGTAAAGGACGAGATTTCGCGCGACCATATCTCGGTCGTCGCGGCGGGTATCGCCTTTTATGCGCTGCTGTCGATCTTTCCCGCCATCGCGGCCCTTGTGTCCATCGCAGGGCTGGTGGTGGATCCCGCAGACATCGCGGGACAGTTGCAGACGGCCGTCGGGATGCTGCCGCCCGAGGCAGCCTCGATCCTGCAGGACCAGGTGACAAAGGTCACAAGCGGCAGCCAGGCCGGGACCGGGATCGTGGCGGTGTTCGGCGTGCTGGTGGCGCTTTACGGCGCGATGAAGGGCGTGATGACCCTGATCGAGGGGCTGAACATCGCCTATGACGAAACCGAGACGCGCGGCATGGTCAGGCTTTACCTGACCGCCTTCGCGATCACGGTGGGCGCCATCCTTGGCACGGCGGCAGGCATTGCCCTGATGGTCCTGCTGCCGTCGCTGGTGGCCCTGGCCCATCTGCCTCCGGTCTTCGAGACCGCCGTCAGCCTGTTGCGGTGGCCCATGATGGCGGCCCTGGCGATGCTGGCGCTTGCCGCGCTCTATCGCTTCGGGCCTTCGCGATCCGAGCCGAAATGGCGTTGGGTCAGCGTCGGTGCGGTCGTGGCCACGGCCCTGTGGCTGGCCGGCACCGTCGGCTTCTCGATCTATGTGCAGAACTTCGGCAGCTATACCGAAACCTATGGGGCGCTTGGGGGGGTCATCGTGCTGCTGACCTGGATGTGGCTTTCGGCCTTTGTCATCCTGGCAGGTGCAGAACTGAACGCGGAAACCGAACAACAGACCGCGCAGGACACCACCACCGGAGCCCCCGAACCGATGGGTGCGCGCGGCGCGGTCAAGGCCGACACCCCGCCGCCCGGAGATGCAGGTTCGGCGGGCGAAAGCCGGAATGGAAGAAGCCGGTCAGGGCGCAGGTCGGGCAGACCCGCGCACAGTTCCTCGAGAACCGATCTTTCCCTGGCGATGCTGCTGCTGGGCAGCGCGACGCTGAAACTGCTGCAAAGGAAAAGATAGCCGCGTCGGCCAGGCCGCCAACAGGCGCAGGCTTGGTAATGAACGGACGCGGCGCAAGGGCGCCGCGTCCTGGTACCGTCACGCCACCAGCTTCTTGCCGTTCTGGGCATGGCGCTGCGCAAGCTTTCGCGCCATGCGGCCCGACAGCATCTTGCGCGCCGCCGGACGAACGGCATCCTCCGCCAGTTCCGGGAAAAGCCCCAGGATCTCGGCCCGTGCCTCGGCCGGGATCGATTTCAGCGCCTCATCCCCGGTGTAGAGAGACTCGGTTTCCGCGCCGTTCGAAATGACGATCTGGTGTGCATCGAACAGGAAGTGGACATAGGTGACCGTCGCAAGGTCCTCGGCGATGTCTATGCCTTCGGTCACCACCAGTTGCTTTGCCGCGACCAGAACCTCGCGCGTGCCGAACATCCGTTCGGCAATCTTGGAACGTGCCAGGACGCGGTGCTGCGGCGAGACGATCAGGTCGGCATCGGGCAGGCCGCCGCCCAGGGCGCCCTGGCGGATCCTGATTGGCCGGAAGGCCGGATTCGCCGCCAGGTCCGAAGCGGTCAAGGTCCGGTGCCCCACCCAGCGGATCGGCTGATAGCCGTCGTCGCGGGTCAGGACCAGGTCGCCCACCTTCAACGAACCGGCCGGAACGGGTCCGTCGGCCGTCTCGATCATCGCATCTGCCCCGAAGCAGACCACGCCGGTCGTCTCGTCCGTCAGGGCGGCCGCGGAAACCGCCGTCCCGCCGTTCTGGATCGTCAGCGTGAAGTTTTCCGGCAGGCCGTTGGCCGTCCGAAGGCTGTTCAACACGCCGTCGTCTTCCTGGTCGGCCTTAAGCCAGCCCAGGACCGACCTGTAGGGCTGCAGGCCGTTCGCCCCCCGCTGCGCATTGATGATGTCAAGATTGGCCTGGTTGTAGAAGCGGCTCAGGTCAAGGCGGTCGTTGTTGGTCGGGTCGCCATCGGTCCCGGATCCGGCATTGCCGGAACTGAAGTCCGTGATGATGTCGCCCGAGGACACGATGAAGGTGTCGCTGCCGGCGCCGCCGGTCAGCGTGTTCGCCCCCGGACCGCCGTCAAGGAAATCGTCGCCATCGCCGCCCAGCAGGATGTCGTTGCCGGCGCCGCCCAGCAGACTGTCATCGCCGGCCCCGCCCCGCAGCAGGTCGTTGTCGGCCCCGCCCAGAAGGGTGTCGTTGCCCGCACCGCCATCGACCGTGTCGGCGCCAGAGCCGCCATCAACATAATCCGCGCCGTCGCCCGCTTCGACGCTGTCGTTCCCGTCCCCGGCCACGACGCTGTCATTTCCCCCGCCCGTCAGCAGGGTGTCGTCGCCATCGCCGCCGCTGACGGTTTCCGCGCCAAGGCCGCCGACAAAGCTGTCATTGCCCGCTCCGGTCACGAAGCTGGCCCCGCCGGTGTTTGCGGCCGCGTTGATGCTGTCGGCACCAGCCCCGGTCTCGATCGTCTCGATGGTGTTGAAGCTGGCGGTCCCGCCGCTGCTGGCGAAGGTCCCGGCCCCGTTCGAGAAGGTCACGGTTGCCGGCTGCGCGCCCGCCAGACCGCCACCGCTGAGCGTGTCGGCACCCTCGCCGCCCGTGATCGTGTCGTTGCCGTGGCTGGCGCCAAGGGCGATGCGATCGTCACCCAGACCCGCATCGATGGTATCCGCGCCCGCGCCGCCGTCGATGACGTCGCCGTCGGCCCCGGCATTGATCGTCTCGGCTGCCGATCCGCCCGTGATCGTGTCGCTGCCCGCGCCCGTGGTGAACACGGCGCCGGCCACGGTGTTCAGGCTGGCATCGATGCTGTCCGCGCCCGCGCCGGTGGTTACGGCCTCGATCGTGTTGAAGCTGGCGGTGCTGCCGCCATTGGCGAAGGTGCCGGTGCCGCCGTTGAACACCACCGTCGAGGC
>NZ_BNCL01000016.1 GCF_014656455.1 Paracoccus aerius | reverse complement strand
CACCCCCTCCTCGATCAGCCCGCCGATCGCGTCGCAGGCCTCGCACTCCGCAACCAGATTCGTCAGGCAACGGTGATCGCCTCAGAAAAGCCCGTCAGCATCCGCGGGAGCCTCATCAAGAAGCCGCAAAGGCGAGAGTGTCGAGAAAAGGGAGGCAGGATCCGGCCAAGGCGCACCCATCGGTGGCCACCGTCCGCCAACCTAAAACCTGCTGTTGCGAGCCCTCTGCTGCCGCTAACATGGCCTCCAAAAGCTTGGAGACTGCATATGGAACTTATCGCAAAGGCGACCGCGCTTGTGGGTGGCACGGTGGCGCGCCTGCGTCGGATGGGAACGCCCGCACATCAGGCCCTGGGGCCAAGACCGCAGATCCCCGATGCGAAGGCGCAGGGCATCATGACCCTGAAGATGCCGGTCGCCCGGGGCTGGAAGGACGGGCATGTTCCGACCTGTGCAGCCGGCCTCAGGGTCAATGCCTTTGCATCCGGCCTGGACCACCCCCGCTGGATCGAGGTCCTGCCGAACGGCGATGTTCTGGTCGCGGAATCCAAGGAGCAGCCGGGGCCGCCCAAGACCCTGATGGACCATGCCGCGCAGGCGACCATGCGTCGGGCCAAGGCCATCGGGGTCAGCGCCAATCGCGTGTCCTTGCTGCGCGACGCGGATGGAGACGGGGTAGCCGAAATCCGCGAAGCCTTTGTCGAGAACCAGAACCAGCCTTTCGGCATGGCGCTGATCGGGAACAGGTTCTACCTTGGGAATACCGACGGGATCGTTGCCTTCGACTACGCTGCGGGTGCGACGTCCCTGGCCGGTCCGGGGCAGAAGCTGGTCAGCTTCAAGCCGCACGGGCACTGGACGCGCAGCCTGATCGTGTCGCCGGACGGCACCAGGATCTATGCGGGCGTCGGTTCGCTGTCCAATATCGGCGACCAGGGCATGGAGGCGGAAGAAGGCCGCGCGGCGATCTGGGAACTGGATGTTGCCACGGGAAAGGCCCGCATCTTTGCGTCGGGCCTGCGCAATGCCGTGGGCATGGCCTGGGAACCCACCACGGGGACGCTTTGGACGGTCGTGAACGAACGGGACGGCCTGGGGGACGAGACGCCCCCGGATTACCTGACCTCGGTACAGGAGGGGGGCTTCTACGGCTGGCCCTATTCCTATTGGGGATCGACCGTGGACGACAGGGTTCCGCAGGACAAGGCCCTGGTCGCCCGCGCGATCACACCCGATTATGCATTGGGCGGGCACACGGCCTCGCTTGGCTTGTGCTGGATGCCGGCCGGAACCCTGCCGGGCTTCGGCGAGGGCATGGTCATCGGCCAGCACGGCTCTTGGAACCGCGCGAAGCTGAGCGGCTACAAGCTGATCTTCGTCCCCTTCGCCAACGGCGCGCCCAGCGGTCCTCCGCGTGACATCCTGACAGGCTTCCTGTCCGGCGATGAAAAGGTCGCCTATGGGCGTCCCGTGGGTGTCGCGATCGGACCGGACCGAAAGTCGCTGCTGATGGCGGATGACGTGGGTGATGTGATCTGGCGCGTCACAGGCGCATAGGAACGGCGTGCGGGGAAACCAGGTCCGCCCTTCCCCGATCATGCCCAAACCCTGCGCCATGACCTTGGGCGGGATGCGAAGCCGTCGCGTCGCCGCCCCAGCGGTCATGCGGCGGATCTTTGACGCATCATGTTCATAATCAACATGAAAATTTCTCCGTTCCCCCTGCGTTGACTTGGGCGCCGCCCTGGCCAATCCTGCGCCCAGATCAAGGTGCCGGGGGAGATCCCCGGGTAAAAGGGAATCCGGCAAGGCCAACGCCAATCCGGAGCTGCCCCCGCAACTGTAGGCGGAGAGCCTGTCCGAATGACCACTGGCGCAGATGTCGCGCCGGGAAGGCCGGACAGGGCGACGACCCGCAAGCCAGGAAACCTGCCTTGGTCATCACCTGTTCCGGCCGCGGTGGGCGCGTCGGAAGCGGCACATCCGCAAGGTGACATCGCCGCCGCATGGCATCCGTCATGGGGCCAGTTGGTTTCACGGCCCCTGTCCCCGGGCCGCTCAGAAGGCATGTCAGGATGAGAGAAGACATCACCTATACCATCAACAGCATTCCGTTCGACGAGGATTACCGCCCATCAGACGGCACGCGCGCCACCACGAACTTTGCCAACCTTGCCAGGGGCGAGGGGCGGCGCGAAAACCTGCGCAACGCCTTTGACATGATCAACAACCGCTTCAACGCCCTGGCCCCTTGGGACAACCCCCACGGCGATCGCTACGCAGTCGAGCTGGAGATCATCTCGGCCCAGGCAAGCCTGGGTCACGGCTCCGATGCCTTCCCGTTGATCGAGATCCTGAAGCCCACCATCCTGGACCGGAAGAACGACCGGCGGATCGACGGGATCCCGGGAAACAACTTCTCGTCCTATGTGCGCGACTATGATTTCAGCATCCTGCTGCCGCGGCACAACAAGGGGCGGCCCGACTTCAGCATACCGGATGATTTTGGGGATCTGCATGGGAAGCTGTTCAGGTGTTTCCTCGATTCCCCCGCCTACAGGACGGCTTTTTCAAAGCCGCCGGTCATCTGCCTTAGCGTTTCAAGCAGCAGGACCTATCACCGGACGGAAAACCGCCATCCCGTCCTGGGCATTGAATACCGGCAGGACCAGCTTTCCGCGACCGACCGCTATTTCGCGAAGATGGGGTTGCGGGCGCGCTGCTTCATGCCGCCCGGCAGCGTCGCGCCGCTGGCATTCTATTTCACCGGCGATCTGCCTGCCGACTATTCGGTCCTGGAATTGATCGGCACGATCAGCACGATGGAAAGCTTCCAGAAGATCTACCGGCCCGAGATCTACAATGCCAATTCCCCTGCCGGACAATGCTACCGTCCCGACCTGACGCATCGGGATCATTCCGTGACCCGGATCGTCTATGATCGGGAAGAACGCAGCCGGCTGGCGATCGAACAGGGACAATACGCCGAGGAGAACTTCATCAAGCCGAACCATGCCATGCTTGCGCAATGGTCCGCCCGACACGCCGCCTGATCACCCCAACATGCAAGGCCATCCAGACATGAACAAATTGCTGCCCACCGCCACTGCCGGAAGTTTGCCGAAACCGTCCTGGCTTGCCCAGCCCGAAACCCTTTGGTCGCCCTGGAAGCTGCAGGGCGAGGAGTTGGTCGAGGGCAAGCAGGATGCCCTTCGCGTGGTGCTGACCGATCAGCAGCAGGCGGGCATCGACATCGTCAGCGACGGCGAACAGACGCGCCAGCATTTCGTCACCACCTTTATCGAGCATCTGGACGGCGTCGATTTCCAGAAGCGCGAAACCGTCAGGATCCGCGACCGCTACGATGCCAGCGTTCCCACCGTCGTGGGCGCCGTGTCCCGCCAGAAGCCCGTTTTCGTCGAGGACGCAAGGTTCCTGCGCGGGCTGACGGACCAGCCGATCAAATGGGCCCTGCCGGGTCCGATGACCATGATCGATACGCTCTACGACGCCCATTACAAGAGCCGCGAAAAGCTGGCCTGGGAATTTGCCAGGATCCTCAACGACGAGGCCAGGGAACTGGAGGCCGCGGGTGTCGACATCGTCCAGTTCGACGAACCGGCCTTCAACGTCTTCTTCGACGAGGTGAACGACTGGGGCATCGCGGCCCTGGAAAGGGCGGCCGAAGGGCTGCGATGCGAAACCGCCGTCCACATCTGCTATGGATACGGCATCAAGGCCAATACGGACTGGAAGAAGACCTTGGGCGCGGAATGGCGGCAATATGAGGAAGTGTTCCCCAAGCTGCAGAAATCCTCGATCGGGATGGTTTCGCTGGAATGCCAGCATTCCCGCGTTCCGATGGACCTGATCGAACTTCTGCGGGGCAAGAAGGTGATGGTCGGGGCCATCGACGTGGCGACGGAGGTCATCGAGACGCCCGAGGAAGTGGCCGACATCCTGCGCCAGGCCCTTCGCTTCGTGGATGCGGACAAGCTTTACCCTTGCACCAATTGCGGCATGGCACCCCTGCCCCGCCGCGTGGCGCAAGGCAAGTTGTCCGCCCTCAGCGCCGGTGCCGAGATCGTGCGGCGCGAACTTTCGGCCTGATGAGGAACAGGTCCGGGTCGCCTGCGCGGCCCGGCCCACCAGCCGTCGCCTAGTACATGACGGTGTAGAGGGTGATTTCGACCGGCAGGTCGTCTTCGACCTGGGCGCTGCCTCGGGCAAGCAGCCAGCCGTCCGCGCGCTGCAGCTCTGCCACGACCTGCTGGCGCGAAGACATTCTGGTGCCGGGGGGCAGCGGAAGGGCAAGTCTTATCTTGCTTGAACCGCCATCGCTTTCGGCGCTGGCCCGGGCAGCCATGCGTTGCGGGTCGGCCGGCCCTTCAAGATAGACGGCCAACCGGCCCTTCGGGATGGCCTCGCCGCCCTCGAAGCCGATCGTGATGGCGATCTCGCTGGAACGCGGGCTGTTGGCCAGGGCGCCGAATGCCACCGCCGCAGTTGCGGCGCCCAGCAATATCCCCCGTCGATCTGCAAGCCGCTTCATCCTGTCTTCCTTGTGCTTGCGGACCGGGGCGCGGTTCTGCGCCCCGGTCCAGGCGTCATCCGACGATATAGAAGTCTTCGGCCGACAGGTTCAGGCCCGAATCCAGCCTTGCGAAGCGGATCGCCTCGTTTTGGCCCGCACCGTCGGCGTCAAAGGACAGGAAGCCATCGTTGCGGTCGTAAAGGATGCGGTCGTCGGCATCCCGCGCGGCACCGTCCGGACTGCTGCGGAACGCCCCGAAGGCCAGTTCGCCCAACTCGCCGATCCCTTCGAACACGTCCCTGGCCAGCAGGATCAGGTCGTCGGCCAGGTCGAAATCCCGGATCCGGTCGATATTGCCGTCGCCAAGCTCGGTCGAGAAGCGGAAGCTGTCCTCGCCCGCGCCGCCGATCAGCACGTCCGCGGCCAGCCCGCCGTCCAGAAGATCGCTGCCGGCCCCGCCGCGCAGCGTGTCCTGGCCCGCCTCGCCAGGCTGGACCGGCTCGGGCGGGAACTCGACCGAGACGTTCAGCTTGTAGGTCGAGCCTTCGGGAACGGAATCCGACCAGCCGTCGCCCGGGGCGTCGGGTGACCAGCTTCCCTCGACGATGTAGTAGCTGCCGGTCTCCTCGACGGTGAAGACGGTCGAGGAATCGCGGTTGCTGTTCGAGCCGGGATCGCCGCCGCCATCGTCATTCTGGGCGACGATGTTGCCCTCGGCGTCCAGCAGCCTGACCCAGCTGTCATGGACATTGGGATCGGCAATACCGTCGATGTCGATGGTGATCAGCGTTCCCGCCGCCAGGTCGATGCGGTAATAGCCGCCCTCGCCGGTGCCGGTGGCATTGACGGTTGTATGCAGGACCGTGGTCGAATCGAAGATGTCCGGGTCGGCTGCCAGCGAGAAGTTGTTCGAAATATCGAAGGCGGTCTCGATGGAATTGTTCGTCGCATCCGCCCCCAGCGTGGCATAGCCGCTGCCCAGGCCGGGGCGCGGCACGGCCTCGCCTTGATCGGCGAAGTCGCCCAGCAGGGTGTCATCGCCGCGTCCGCCCCGAAGATCGTCGTCGCCCCCTTGGCCGGTCAGCACATTGGCGCCGGCATTGCCTTGCAGGCGGTCGCCCAGGCCCGAGCCCGAGACATTCTCGATCGACACGAAGCTGTCGCCTTCGGACCCGCCAAGGCCCAGCCCGACGCGGACGCCGGTCGTGGCATAGGCGTAATCCGCCGTGTCGCGTCCCGCCCCGCCCATCAGCGTGTCGCGGCCTTCGCCGCCCGACAGGGTGTCGTCGCCTGCCCCGCCGGACAGTTCGTTGGCCGCGTCATTGCCGTTGATGTGGTCGTCGAAACGCGATCCGACCGCGTTCTCGAACTCGGCCAGGATGTCGTGGCGGATGACCGTGCCGCGCCCGACGATCTGGACGGGGCCGTCGGCATCGCCGCCGCGGGCCGATCCGTCGGCCAGGTCGATCCTGACGGCCGCCGAACTGCCCGCATAGACGACCGTGTCGATCCCTTCCCCGCCGTTCAGGTAATCCTGGCCCGCGCCGCCGATCACCGTGTCGTCGCCGCCTTCGCCATAGATGATGTCGCCGTCATTGCCGCCGTCCAGCAGGTCGTTCCCGTCGCGACCGTTGAAATAGTCGCCGCCGCCCTGGCCGCGGAAATGGTTCGCCGCGCCCGTGCCGACAAAGCGGTCGATCCGGTCATCCGATCCGATCAGGTTCTCGATGCTGTAGAAGGTGTCGCCCGAGGCCGTGCCGCCGCTGGCGACATTGGTTTCCAGGTTGACCAGCAACTGGAAGGGGCTTTCACGGCTGAAATCGACCGTATCGCTGCCGGCGCCACCCCGGAAGACGTCGACCCCGTCCTGGCCCATCATCAGGTCGTCGCCGTTGCCGCCGTCCAGCGTGTCGTCGCCCGCGCCGCCGAAGATGGTGTCGTCGCCGTTCCCGCCGTAAAGCGCGTCGTCGCCGTCGTCGCTTTCGGTCTGGTCCTCAAGATCGGCGACGGCGATCGTGTTGTTGATGTCGCGGCTGGCCAGCGAATCCCGCCCGCCGACGATCAGGTCGTCGCCGCCCAGGCCGAAGATCGTGTTGCCGCCGGCACCACCGTCCAGCGAGTTGTCGGCCCCATCGCCCAGAAGGACGCTGGCAAGGGGCGTGCCGCCGCTGCCCGCGGGATCGCCCTCGGCGTCATAGCCCGGGCCTTCGGTCGTGCCACCGGAATAGATGATGTTCTCGACATTGGCGACCTCGCCCAGGTCAAGGCCTTCCGCCAGGACGATGATCGTGTCGTCGCCCCCATCGGCTTCCTCGCGCACCAGGTCATCGGCGGAATCGACGAAATAGATGTCGTTCCCGCCGTTCCCGGCCATCCGGTCGCCGCCGCCGCGACCGTCAAGGACGTTGGCGCCGTCATTGCCGATCAGGATGTCGGCATGGCGGCTGCCGATGCCGTTCTCGACATAGTATTCGGTCTGGTCCGCATTGTGGCCGGCGAAGATCGAGACGTTGTTGCTGTGCCCGTTCACGCTGGAGAACTGCCCCGCGCGCAGGTCCAGGATCGTCCCCGCCGTGGACCCCGAAAAGTCGATCGTGTCATTGCCGCCGGTGTCGTGGATGACAAAGCCGATGTCGCGCTGCATCCCGGTCGAGGTCAGCTCGTATCCATAGACGGTGGCGTTGAAGCCATAGACATCGTCGCCGGTGTTCAGGTCGATGGTCTGGTAGGTTCGCTGCCCGTTCGCATCGACGGTCGAGAAGAACCGCCGGATGATGGCCTCGATATCGGCCATCAGCGGCGTCGAGGCCGACCAGCGGCTTTCCTCGCCCACGTCGATCCCGTCGAAATAGGACATGACGCTGTATTGCTGGCGGTCATAGATCCAGGTGGCGTTGTTCAGATAGTTGATCTGCACGCCCCCGGGGCCGCTGTAGTTGTAGAGGCCAGGGTGGTTCAGGCCGAACTCGTGCCCGAATTCATGGACAAAGGAATCGAACACATAGCCGCCGATATCGGTCAGGTCCGGTTCCGTGTCATGGAACCGCTGGCCGATGCTGACATAGCGGTTGCTGGAAAAGGCGCTGCCGTCGCTGGGCTCGCCCAGTTCGGGGCTGACCACCTGCATCCAGTCGGTGTTGCGATCAAAGGGCGCGTCGTCGACGATCTCGAACCGCAGGGGCGTGACCGAGGACCAGGTCGACAGGGCGCCGATGGCTGCCGCCTTGTAGTCGGGATGGTTATTCAGTTCATGCAGGTTGATGCGCAGCGGCTCGGCCGCGATGGCGGGTGTCAGGCTGCGGTTCAGCGCGCCCAGATAATCCAGGAAGGCTTCGTAATCCTCGCTTTTTCCGAAGGGATTGTCCGGCGTCTGGTCGTTGACCCACCATTCTTCACCGTTCTGGATCGAAGTCGGCATGATCTGGCTCTCCCTGTTCATCAACTATTGGTGGTTAATTCTGCGTGGCCCGAAAGCCTTTGGATTTCGCCGCGACTTGCACATCCTGCAGGAAGCGGCGGTCATCACGGTTGATGATGGTCCCCGGACCACAACCTGTCCACGATTCAAGACGCGGGAATGGACCGACCGAATATGTTTTATATCAGTGCCTTACGGTGATGGTGATATGGGAAGGGCGGAATCCTGCCTGCGGACGGGCCGTTGTCGGCGGTCTTCTTCTCATGCAAAGATTAACGGGAACAAAGTGCGATTCCAGGAACAAATACGCAGGCATTCCTCAACCGAGGCGAGAAAGACCGGGATTGTCATGGGTAAGTCACACTGACCTTGATTCCTGCCTTCAGTTCGGTCATGACCCTTTGGTCATGGTCCGATGCTAGTGGAGCAGCCTGCACAAGCGGGTGTATGCCTAAATAATGCGCACCGCGAATCCCCCCGGGACACAAACGCGGTCACAAGTTCAACAGAGAGCGAAAGGAACTATTCGCATGAAACTTCTGTCCCACGGCCTTCTGGCCGTCTCGGCGTTGGCGCTGACCACCGCCTTTGCCGAAGCAAAGACCTTCGTCTATTGCTCGGAAGCCTCGCCCGAGGGCTTCGATCCCTCGCCTTATACGGCGGGCACCACCTTCGACGCGTCGGGTCATCCGATCTACAACCGCCTGACCGAGTTCAAGAAGGGCACGACCGAGGTCGAGCCGGGCCTGGCCGAAAGCTGGGAAGTGTCCGAGGACGGGACGGAATACACCTTCAAGCTGCGCCAAGGCGTCAAATTCCATTCGAACGACCGCTTCACGCCCACCCGCGACTTCAACGCCGATGACGTGATCTTCTCGTTCCAGCGGCAGGGCGATCCGAACCACCCGTGGCACCAGTATATCCCGGGCATCACCTATGAATACTATACCTCGATGGACATGCCGAACCTGGTGAAGTCCATCGAGAAGGTCGACGACTATACCGTCAAGATCACGCTGAACCGGCCGGAAGCGCCGTTCCTGGCCAATATCGCGATGCCCTTCGCATCCATCGTGTCCAAGGAATATGCCGACACGCTGGAAGCGGCGGGTGCGCAGGCCGACCTGAACAACCTGCCGATCGGCACGGGCCCGTTCCGCTTCGTGGCCTATCAGAAGGACGCGGTGATCCGCTATCAGAAGAACGCCGACTATTGGGGCGAGGCGCCCAAGATCGACGACCTGATCTTCGCGATCACGCCCGATCCCTCGGTCCGGCTGCAAAAGCTGAAGGCCGGCGAATGCCACCTGATGCCCTATCCCTCGCCCGCCGACCTGGAATCGATCCGGGCCGACGACAGCCTGAAGCTGGACGAACAGCCGGGCCTGAACGTGGGCTATCTGGCCTATAACACCACGGTTGCGCCCTTCGACAATCCGAAGGTCCGCAAGGCGCTGAACATGGCCATCAACAAGGAAGCCATCATCGACGCGGTGTTCCAGGGCGCGGCGGAACCTGCCAAGAACCCGATCCCGCCGACCATGTGGTCCTATAACGACGCGGTCCAGGACGACCCCTACGATCCCGAGGCCGCCAAGGCCATGCTGGAGGCCGAAGGCGTCACGGACCTGTCGATGAACATCTGGGCCATGCCCGTGCAGCGGCCCTACATGCCCAATGCCCGCCGCACGGCGGAACTGATGCAGGAAGACCTGTCCAAGGTCGGCGTCAATGCGCAGATCGTGTCCTATGAATGGGGCGAATACCTGCAGAAGTCGATGGAGGCCGGGCGCGACGGCGCGGTGATCCTGGGCTGGACCGGCGACAATGGCGATCCCGACAACTTCCTGTCGGTGCTGCTGTCCTGCGATTCCGCCAAGGAAGGCGGCGCGAACCGCGCCTTCTGGTGCAACGAGGAATTCTCGGACCTGCTGCAGCAGGCCAAGGTGACCTCGGACCAGGCGGAACGCACGAAGCTCTATGAACAGGCCCAGGTGATCTTCAAGGACCAGGCGCCCTGGCTGACCATCGCGCATTCGACCCAGTATGTGCCGATGCGGTCCGAGGTGACGGGCTTCGTCATGAGCCCCTTGGGTGACTTTACCTTCGAAACCGTGGATCTGGCCGAATAAGCCTGCCTCACATCGTCTGACAAACGAACGCGCGGGCCAGACTGCCCGCGCGTTCCCCAAGGGACAAGGCACATGGTCCGCTTCCTTCTTTCCAAACTGCTGTATCTGGTCCCGACCTTCCTGGGGATCACGATTGTCGCCTTCAGCTTTGTCCGCATCCTGCCGGGCGACCCGGTGCTGCTGATGGCGGGCGAACGCGGCGTGTCGCCCGAACGCCATGCCGAACTCAGCGCGCAGCTGGGCTTCGACAAGCCGATCGTGATGCAGTATTTCGATTTCCTCGGGCGCCTGCTGCAGGGCGACCTTGGCAATTCGCTTGTCACCAAAAGGCCCGTCCTTGACGAATTCCTGGCCCTGTTCCCGGCGACGCTGGAACTGGGCCTGTGCGCGATCCTGATCGCCACGCTGATCGGCGTGCCGGTGGGCGTGCTGGCCGCGATCAAGCGCGGAAGCTGGTTCGACCAGGTGTCCATGACCTCGGCCCTTGTGGGCTTTTCCATGCCGATCTTCTGGTGGGGCCTTCTGCTGATCATCTTCTTTTCCGGCTTCCTGGGATGGACGCCGGTGTCGGGGCGGATCAGCCTGATGTATTACTTCCCCGAAGGAACCGGCTTCATGCTGATCGACAGCCTGATGTCGGGGCAGGACGGGGCCTTTGCCTCGGCAGTCAGCCATCTGATCCTGCCGTCGATCGTGCTGGCCACGATCCCGCTGGCGGTGATCGCGCGCCAGACCCGGTCCGCCATGCTGGAGGTGATGGGCGAGGATTATGTCCGCACCGCCCGCGCCAAGGGGATGCCGTCGCGCCGGGTGATCGGCGTCCATGCGCTGCGCAACGCGATGATCCCGGTCGTCACCACCATCGGGCTCCAGATCGGCGTGCTGATCGCCGGCGCCATCCTGACCGAGACGATCTTCAGCTGGCCCGGCATCGGCAAATGGATGATCGATTCCATCTCTCGCCGGGATTATCCGGTGGTGCAGTCGGGCCTGCTGCTGATCGCGGGCCTTGTGATGCTGGTGAACCTGCTGGTCGACCTGACCTATGGCCTTATCAACCCGAGGATCCGCGCGTCATGAGCGATACCGTCCAACTGTCCAGCAGCGCGATCCGCCGCCAGATGCTGGCCGAGTTCTGGTTCTATTTCCGCCAGAACCGCGGCGCCGTAGCCGGGCTGGTCATCTTTGTCCTGCTGGTGCTGACCGCGATCCTTGCGCCGGTGCTGGCGCCCCATGACCCGACCACGCAGTATCGCGACGCCTTCCTGTTGCCGCCCGTCTGGCAGGAAGGGGGCCGGGCCGAGTTCCTGCTGGGCACCGATGCCGTGGGCCGGGACATGCTGTCGCGGCTGATCTTCGGCGCGCAGTATTCGCTGTTCATCGGCATTGTCGTGGTGGCCATCGCCCTGGTCGGCGGCGTCATCATCGGCCTGATCGCGGGCTTTTTCGGAGGCTGGGTCGATTCCGTCATCATGCGGGTGATGGACGTGATCCTGGCCTTCCCGTCGCTGCTGCTGGCCTTGGTGCTGGTGGCCGTGCTGGGGCCGGGGCTGACAAACGCGATGATCGCCATCGCCATCGTCTATCAGCCCCATTTCGCCCGCCTGACCCGCGCCGCCGTGATGGGCGAGATGCGGCGCGAATATGTCACCGCCGCGCGCGTGGCGGGCGCGGGCAACCTGCGCCTGATGTTCAAGACCATCCTGCCCAACTGCCTGGGGCCGCTGATCGTGCAGGCCACGCTGTCATTCTCCTCGGCCGTGCTGGATTCGGCGGCGCTTGGCTTTCTGGGCATGGGCGCGCAGCCGCCCGCGCCGGAATGGGGCACCATGCTGGCCGAGGCGCGCGAATTCATCCTGCGCGCCTGGTGGGTCGTCACCTTGCCGGGCCTTGCCATCCTGGTCTCGGTCCTGGCGATCAACATGATGGGCGACGGGCTTCGCGACGCGCTTGACCCCAAACTGAAGCGGAGCTGACCGATGTCCCTGCTGACCATCCGCAACCTGACCGTCCGCTTCGCCACCGCCACCGGCAGCTTCACCGCCGTGGACGGGGTGGACCTGTCCGTGGACCGGGGCGAGGTTCTGGCCATCGTCGGCGAATCCGGGTCCGGCAAGTCGGTGTCCATGCTGGCGGTGATGGGCCTTCTGCCCGACACCGCCACCGTCACCGCGGACGAGATGACCTATGACGGCCAGGACATCCTGGCCATGACGCCCGCCCAGAAACGCAAGCTGATCGGGCGCGAGATCACGATGATCTTCCAGGAACCCGTGGCATCCCTGAACCCGTCCTTCACGGTGGGCTTCCAGATCGAGGAAGTGCTGCGCTTCAACCTGGGCCTGTCGGGCAAGGCCGCCCGCGACCGCGCGCTGGAACTGTTCCGCGCCGTGGGCATTCCAAGCCCCGAGGAGAAGCTGAAGTCCTATCCGCACCAGATGTCGGGCGGGCAGTGCCAGCGGGTGATGATCGCCATCGCCATCGCCTCGAACCCGCGGCTGCTGATCGCGGACGAACCCACGACCGCGCTTGACGTGACCATCCAGAAGCAGATCCTGGATCTGCTGATGTCGTTGCAGGAAGATTACGGCATGGGCCTGATCCTGATCACCCATGACATGGGCGTGGTGGCCGAGACAGCCGACCGCGTGGTGGTCCAGTACAAGGGCCGCAAGATGGAAGAGGCCGAGGTGCTGGATCTGTTCGAGAACCCGCAAAGCCCCTATACCCGCGCGTTGCTGTCGGCCCTGCCGGAACATGCGACCGGCGACCGCCTGCCCACCGTGTCCGACTTTTTCACCGAGGAGGCCGCGCGATGACCCCTGTGACCCCCGTCGTCGAAGGACGCGCCATTGTCCGCGATTACCACGTCCCGGGCAGCATGTTGCGCCGCGCCAAGACCGTGCGCGCGGTCAAGGGCATCGACTTCAGCGTGCAGAAGGGCAAGACGCTGGCCATCGTCGGCGAATCCGGGTCCGGCAAGTCCACGCTGGCGCGGATCATCGCGCTGATCGACGCCCCGTCCGAGGGCGAGCTGCTGATCGACGGGCAGCGCGTCGACATCGCCGCCAGCCGCCCCGGCCCTGCCCTGCGGTCCAAGGTGCAGATGGTGTTCCAGAACCCCTATGGCAGCCTGAACCCCCGCCAGAAGATCGGCGACGTGCTGACCGAGCCCCTGGTCATCAACACCGATGTCCCCGCCGCCGAACGCCGCGACCGGGCGCGGGCGATGCTGCAGAAGGTCGGGCTGATGCCCGAGCATTACAACCGCTATCCGCACATGTTCTCGGGCGGGCAGCGGCAGCGGATCGCGATCGCGCGGGCCCTGATGCTGAACCCGTCGCTGCTGGTGCTGGACGAACCCGTCTCGGCCCTGGATCTGTCGGTGCAGGCGCAGGTCCTGAACCTTCTGGCCGACCTGCAGGACGAGATGGGCCTGACCTATGTCTTCGTCAGCCACGACCTTTCGGTGGTCCGCTATATCGCGGACGAGGTGATGGTGATTTCCGAAGGCGAGGCGGTCGAACAAGGCCCGCGCGAGGCGATCTTTGCCAACCCCACCCATCCCTATACCCGGCAATTGTTCGCGGCGACCCCCGTCACCGATGTGGATGCGATCCGGGCTCGCGTTGCCCGCCGCAAGGCCGCGCGGCAGGCCGTGGCCTGAGGCGTCCTGGCGTGCCGGTCAGCGCAGGCGCTGGCCGGCCTTGTCGAAGTGGAACAGCCGCGCCGGGTCGAAGGTGATCCCCAGGTCGCTGCCCACCGCGCGGTCATGTTCGCCGAACAACCGCGCGGTCAGAAGGCCGTGGCCTTCGGCATGGACATAGACCAGCGTCTCGCCACCCAGCCGTTCGACATGGCTGACCGTGCCCTTGATCTGGCCGGGCCCGTCGGTCAGTTGCACCTGCTCGGGCCGGATGCCGGCGCTGTGCGACGACAGGCCCAGGGCAACCGAGTTCAGGAAATTCATCTGCGGCGAGCCGATGAAGCCCGCCACGAAGGTATTGGCAGGATCGTTGTACAATTCCATCGGCGCGCCGACCTGTTCGACCTTGCCCGCCCGCAGCACCACGATCTTGTCGGCCAGGGTCATCGCCTCGACCTGGTCATGGGTGACATAGACCATGGTCGCGCCCAGGTCGCGGTGCAGTTTCGCGATCTCGATCCGGGTCTGGACGCGCAGCGCGGCGTCCAGGTTCGACAGCGGCTCGTCGAACAGGAACAGCTTGGGACGGCGCACGATGGCGCGGCCGATGGCGACCCGCTGGCGCTGACCGCCCGACAGTTCGGCCGGGCGGCGGTCCAGCAGCGCGTCCAGCGACAGCATGGTGGCGGCGCGGTCGGTCGCGGCGCGGATATCCCCCTTGGGATGGCCCGCCTGCTTCAGCGCCAGGCCCATGTTGTCGCGCACGGTCAGATGCGGGTAAAGCGCATAGGACTGGAACACCATCGCGATTTCCCGCCGGGCGGGGGGAAGGTTGGTGATCTCGCGCCCGTCCAGCGTCACGGTTCCGCCGCTGACATCCTCCAGCCCCGCGATCATGCGAAGAAGGGTGGATTTCCCGCAGCCGGACGGTCCGACAAAGACGCAGAACTCTCCGTCCGCGACCTTAAGGTCCACGCCCTTGATGACCTCGACCGGTCCGAAGTTCTTCGTCACGCCGGAAAGTGTTAGCTGGCCCATTCGCCGTCCCTTACAGTTTCACGATCTGGCCGGTCCGCACGCTTTCATCCGCCGCAAGGCAGATGGCCAGCGACCGCACGGCGTCCTGCATGTGGCGCGTCAGATCCAGATCATTTGCGATGGCGCGAGCCATGAAGGCCTGTTCCCGGTCGCACAAATCCTGGTGCCCCGGCTCGTCCGCCATCGACAGATCCTCGTGCCCTTGGCCGACCCGATGCACCCGCAGGGTCGAGGTTTTTGTATGGGTGTCGATGTCGTCCGACCGCGCGCTGTCGGGCATCCTGATCGAGACCGCGCCCCTGGGGCTGACCACATCCTTCACGAAGAAGGCGGTATCCGACATCATCGGCCCCCATCCCGCCTCGTACCAGCCCAAGGATCCGTCGGCGAACAGCACCTGGAAATGACCGTAGTTGTACATGTCCGGCGCGATGTCATCGGCCAGGCGCAGGCCCATCCCGCGCACCTCGACCGGATCGGCGTCGGTGATCTGCAGCATCACGTCGACGTAATGGACGCCGCAATCGACGATGGGCGGCGTCGTTTCCATCAGCGCCTTGTGCACCTCCCATGTCGGGCCGGAGCTTTGCTGGTTCAGGTTCAGGCGGAAGACATAGGGCCCGCCAAGCGCGCGGGCCTCGGCGATCAGGCGCTGCCAGCTTGGATGGTGGCGCAGGATATAGCCCACGACCAGCTTGCGGCCCAGGCGGGCGGCGGCATCGACGACGCGCTGCGCGTCAGCCACGGTGGTGGCAAGGGGCTTTTCGACGAAGACATCGGCGCCCGCCTCCATCGCCGCCACGGCATAGTCGGCGTGGCTGTCGGAATAGGTGGCGACGCAGACCAGGTCGGGCTTGGTCTCGGCCAGGGCCTGGGCATAGTCGTCGAAGAAGGGATAGGCCTCCAACCCGGGGGCCAGCGGGCGCGGGGTGCGGTTGACGAGGCCCACGATCTGGAAGTCCGGGTTCTTGTGATAGGCCAGGGCGTGGCTTTGGCCCATGTTGCCAAGGCCTGCGACAAGGACACGGATCATTTCACGGCTCCTGCGGTGATGCCCCGGATCAGTTGCCGGGAAAAGATCAGGTAAAGGACCAGCACCGGCAGGATCGCCAGCGACAGTGCGGCCAGGACGGCGTTCCAGTTCGACACGAACTGCCCCAGGAAGACCTGGCTGCCCAGGGTGATGGTCTTGGTGGATTCCGAGGGCGCGAGGATCAGCGGGAACCACAGGTCGTTCCAGATCGGGATCATGGTAAAGACCGCGACCGTCGCCATCGCGGGCCGGACCAGCGGCAGCACCAGCCGGAAGAAGATGCGGTATTCCGACAGCCCGTCGATCCGGCCTGCGTTCTTCAGGTCGTCCGACACGTTGCGCATGAATTCCGACAGGATGAACACCGCCAGCGGCAGGCCCTGCGCGGTATAGACCAGCACCAGGGCGGTCAGCGTGTTGACCAGCCCCGTCGCCACCATCATCTGCAGGATCGCCACCGTGCCCAGCCGGATCGGGATCATGATGCCAAGGGCAAGGTAAAGCCCCATCAGCGTATTGCCCCGGAAGCGGTATTCCGACAGCGCGAATGCCGCCATCGCCCCGAACAGCAGCACGAAGAACAGGCTGAGGCAGGTCACGACCAGCGAGTTCTGGAAATAGGCCACGAAATCGCCCTGGTTGGCCACCGTCTGATAGCCGACAAGGTCGAAGCTGTCCGGCCCCGGCAGGGCCAGGGGCTGGGTGAAGATCGCCCGTTTCGACTTGAAGCTGTTCACGACCGTCACGAAGACGGGAAACAGCGCGATCAGCGTCCACAGGATCAGCACCGTGTGGGCGGCAATGCTGCGGGCGGGGGACTGTCGGGGCTGGCTCATGGTTCCGCCCTCAGAACTGATAGCGGCGCAGCCGCGTCTGGATCAGGAACAGATAGATGCAGACCCCGACCAGGATGATGGCGAACATCGCGGTGGCGATGGCCGCGCCCATATGCGGGTCGCCCAGTTGCAACTGGAAGCCGAAGAAGGTGCGATACAGGAATGTCCCAAGGATGTCGGTGGCGAAATTCGGCCCCGCAAGCGCCCCCTGGCTGACATAGATCAGGTCGAAGGCGTTGAAATTGCCCACAAAGGTCAGGATCGAGATGATGCCGATCGCGGGCAGGATCAGCGGCAGCTTGATGCGCCAGAACTGCGACCAGCCGGTGATCCCGTCCATCTCGGCCGCCTCGATGATGTCGTCGGGGATCGACAGAAGGGCCGCATAGATCAGCATCATCGGGATGCCCACGAACTGCCAGACCGAGATCAGCGCCAGCGTCGTCAGGGCATATTCCTCTTTCCCCAGCCAGGGGGCGAACAGGCTTTTCAGGCCCACCATGTCCAGCATGTTGGGCGCGATCCCCCACAAGGGCGACAGGATCAGCTTCCAGATGAAGCCCACGACCACGAAGCTGAGGATGGTCGGGATGAAGATCGCCGTGCGGTAGAAGGCCGAAAACCGCAGCCGGGGCGACGACAGCAGCGCGGCCAGCAGGATGCCGATGGGGTTCTGCACCAGCATGTGGACGGCAAAGAACCACAGGTTGTTGCCAAGCGCGTTCCAGAAGGCCGCCGACCAGCGGGGATCGCCGAACAGCGTGCGGAAGTTGTCCAGGCCCACGAAGGCGGTGCCGCCTTCGGTCCGGGTGAACAGCGACAGGTTCAGCGTGCTGAACAGGGGCAGGATCATGATCGCGCTGTAGACCAGCACCGCCGGTGCCAGAAACACCGCGATATGCCAGCGGATCGGCCGTCCCTTCGCCATGATCGCGTCCCCTTGCCTGTTATCTGCGCAAGAAGGCCGGGACGGTCAGCCCCGGCCTGCCGAACCGTCGGGCGCCTTACTGCGCCTGCTGCGGTTCATACCACGAGGCAAGGCCTTCCTGCAGGCGCTTGGCCGCGTCTTCCGGCGTCTCGGATCCGCGGATCACGTTGGCGGATGCGTTCCAGGTCTCGTTTTCCAGGTTCGGCGTGCCGCGCGACAGGATCTGATAGGTGGACCGGATCGTCGGCTCGCATTTCTCGCGCCAGGACACGAATTCCTTGGCCAGCGGATCCTCCATCTCGACCGCGGTCGAATTGAGCGAGAAGAAGCCCGGCAGCGCATTGGCGTAAAGCGTGGCAAATTCGGGCGACCCGACCCATTCAAGGAATGTCTTCGTTTCCTCGGGATGGGCGGTCTTGGCGTTCATGCCAAGCGCGATGTCGGTATGGTCCGAGATATAGCAGGTGTCCCCCGCGTTTGGCACCGGCGGCGGAAAGGCCCCCATGGTGAAGGAGACCTGCGGGTTGAAGACGCCGATTTCCCACGACCCCGTCGGATAGATCGCGGCGCGGCCCAGCGTGAACAGGTTCTGGCTGTCGGGATAGGTCTGCGCCTCGAACCCGTCGCCCAGATAGTCCTTCCATTTCGCAAGCTGGACGAAGGGCGCGACCCAGGGCTCGTCGGTCAGCTTCTGCGTGCCATCGATCAGCGCCTTGCGGCCTTCCTCGCCCTTCCAGTAGTTCGGGCCGATGTTCTGGTAACCCATGGTCGCGGCTTCCCACTGGTCCTGGGTGCCCATTGCCATCGGCACATAGGTGCCGTCTTCCTTGATCTTGTCCAGGACGGCGAAGAATTCCTCCTCGGTCGCGGGCGGGGTCAGGCCCAGTTCCTCGAAGGCGTCGGCGTTATACAGGAAGCCGTGGATCACCGAGGCCATGGGCACGCAGAAAGTCGCCGCGCCGTCGTCCGTCTGCCAGGCCGATTTCGCTACGTCCGAGAAGTTCGCCATGGAGGCAAGCGAGGTCAGGTCGGCCAGCTGGCCCTTGTTGTAAAGCTCCAGCGAGGCGTCGAAGGGGCGGCAGGTGATCAGGTCGCCCGCCGATCCCGCGTCCAGTTTGGAATTCAGCACGGCGTTGTAATCGGCCGGGGCCGAGGGCGAGAAGACCACCTTGATGCCGGGATTGGCGGCCTCGAAGGCGGGGATCAGGGTGTCCTGCCAGATGGTGATGTCGTCGTTGCGCCAGCTTTCGATGGTCAGCGTGACATCCTGGCCCCAGGCGGTCCCGCCCAGCATCGTGCCCGCCAGAAGGGCCGTTCCGAGGGTCTTTTTCATCGTCGTCTCCCTGTGAAGGGCGCCGTTTCGCGCCCGTTGGTTATTGTTCCGCCGCCAGCAGGGGCGCCAGATGGCCGCCGCTTTGCCGCAGCGCCTGTTCCGCGTCGTCCGGTGTGCGTCCCTGCGCCACCAGGATCGCCGGCTTCACCGCGCCGCCGGTCTGCGCCAGGGCGGTCTTGGCCGTCGCGTCGTCCACGCCGGCCACGCCTGCCACGATCCGGGCGGCGCGGCCGACCAGCTTGGCATTGTCGGCCTGGACATTGACCATGAAGCCGTCATGGACATGGCCCAGGTCTATGCCCAGCAGCACCGACATCAGGTTCAGCGCGGCCTTTTGCGCGGTCGCCGCGCCCAGCCGGGTCGATCCCGCCACCAGTTCCGGCGGGGTCGCCAGATGGACCGCGATATCGGCCAAATCCAGAAGGGGTGATGACGCGACATTGGCAGTGCCCACGACCGTCACGCCCGCGGCCCTGGCAGCCTGCGCGACCGTCAGCGCATAGGGCGTGCTGCCCGAGGCTGACACGACCACCAGCACGTCGCCCCGCGACAGCCCGCTGCGCTTGAAATCCTCGGCCGCGGCCTCGGCGTCATCCTCGACATCGCCGCGCATCTGCAGCAGCGCCGATGCGCCGCCCGCAAACAGGACGGGCGTGCGGTCGGGCGGGATGCCGAAGGTGCCGGCCAGTTCCAGGGCATCGGCAAGCGCCATCAGGCCCGAACTGCCCGCGCCGGCATAGCCCAGCCTTCCGCCCCGCCGCAGCGCCGCCGCAGCGGCCTGGGCCGCCGCCTCGACTGCCGGAAGGGCTGCCGGCAGGCTGGCGATCGCATCGGTCTGCGCCTGCACGAAAAGCGCACCGATCTGCGCCGCCGGGCGCAGGTGCAGCCCTTGGGCCAAGGGGTGGCGCTGTTCGGTGGGACGAGGGTCCATGTGATTCCTCCGCTGGCAAGATGATGCCAAAGCAATACCATCTGTAAAGACCTTTGTCAGAACAGGCCATAAAATCCTTTCTGTCCCGCACCCAACCGAATCTTCTTCCGATTGGCATTTGTTTGGTATTACTAGGTCAGGCAGGAGATTCGGATGGCGCTTGATCTGGTCAATGATGCGAAAGGCGCGGCGTGCCGCCTGGCCTTGCGCGGCAGCGCCCTGGCACCGGACCGGGGGCGGGCGCCATGACCGACGATCCGTTCAGCCCCAGGGGATTTTCGGAAACAGGCCATGGTCCGCTTTACCTGCAGCTTCAGCGGCGCATTGCGGATGCCATCGCCTCGGGCCGGCTTGGTCCGGGCGACAGCCTGCCTCCGGAACGGGAAATGGCCAGCATGACGGGCCTGTCGCGGGTGACGGTGCGCCGGGGCGTGCAGGAACTGGTGGCCTCGGGGCAGCTTGTGCAGCGGCGCGGATCGGGAACCTTTGTCGCGCGCAAGGTGGAGCGGCTGGAACAGGCGCTGTCGCTGCTGACATCCTTCACCGAGGACATGGCCCGGCGTGGCCGTTCGGTGGAAAGCCGCTGGATCGGGCGCGGGCTTTTCGCGCCCAGCCCCGAGGAGGTGATGGCCCTGGGCCTGGGATCCGCCGACCGGGTGGCGCGGCTGGAACGGGTGCGCCTGTCGGATGGCCTGCCCCTGGCGATCGAGCGGGCCTCGCTGTCGCAGCAGGTGCTGCCCCGGCCGGACCAGGTGGAAAGCTCGCTCTACAGCGTGCTCGAGGCGCGGGGGCTGCGCCCGGTCAGGGCCGTGCAGCGCATTTCGGCGACCAACTTGGGGGCTGCGGATGCGGGCTTCCTGCAGGTCGCGCCGGGGGCGGCGGGGCTGCGGATCGAACGCATTTCCTACCTGCCCTCGGGGCAGGTGATCGAATTCACCAGATCGCTTTATCGAGGCGATGCCTATGATTTCGCCGTGGAACTGAAATCGGCACCCGACACGGACAGGAGGCCCGGATGAACCAAAGCCACATGGCGCGCGAGATCGCCGAAATCCCCGAAGCCGCGCGTCGTTTCCTGGACGGCAGCCGCGACGCCGTGCTGGCGGCGGCGGCGGCGCTGCGCGACTGCGCGCCCGTGGTGGTCACCACCGTCGCGCGCGGGTCGTCGGACCATGCGGCGACCTATCTGAAATACGCGATCGAGCTGGAACAGGGCCTGCCCGTGGCCTCGCTGGGGCCGTCCATCGCCTCGATCTATGGGCGGCCGCTGCATCTGGCGCAGGGGGCCTGCATCGGCATCTCGCAATCGGGCCGCAGTCCCGACATCGTCGAGATGCTGCGCGCGGCAGGCGCCGGGGGGGCGCTGACGGTGGCCATCAGCAATGCGCCGGACAGCCCGCTGGCCCAGGCCTCGGCCCATGCGCTGCCGCTGCTGGCGGGGGTCGAACGCAGCGTGGCCGCGACCAAGACCTTTGTGACAAGCATCCTGGCCGGGCTGGCGCTGCTGGGCGAATGGCGGCAGGACGCGGCGCTGTGCCAGGCGGTGGCGGATCTGCCTGATGCCTTTGCCAAGGCGCTTGACTGCGACTGGTCGCCCCTTGCCGCGCGCCTGACCGGGGCCGGATCGGCCTATGTCCTGGGGCGCGGCGCGGCCGTGGCCATTGCCGGCGAGGCGGCGCTGAAGCTGAAGGAAACCTGCGGCCTTCACGCCGAAGGCTTCAGCGCAGCCGAGGTCCTGCACGGGCCCGCGGCCATCGTGCAGCCCGGCTTTCCGGTGCTGGCCCTGGGCGTCGCGGATGCCGCCCTGCCGCAGCTTGTCGCCACGGCGGAACGCCTGGCGGGTCAGGGTGCCGATGTCTTCCTGACCGGGGCCGAGGCCGCGGGCGCGGTGACCCTGCCCTCGGTCCCGGATCTGCATCCGGTCGTGGCGCCCCTGGTGCTGGCGGTGTCCTTTTATGCCTGCGTCGAGGGGCTGGCACGGGCGCGGGGCTTCGATCCCGACATGCCGCCCCATCTGCGCAAGGTCACGGAAACGGTCTAGAACGATGCAGGAGGTTCTGACAGCCACGCGGATCTTCGACGGCGACCGCTTCCTGACCGGCCATGCCGTCGTGGTCCGGGGCGGGCGGATCGCGGCCCTGCTGCCGCAGGAGCAGGCGCCGCCGGTCAGCCGGGCTTTGGAAGGCACGCTGGTGCCTGCCTTCCTTGATCTTCAGGTCAATGGCGGCGGCGGGGTCCTGGTGTCCGGTTCAACGGATGTCGCGGATCTGGAACGGCTCTGCGCCGCGCATCGCGCCCTGGGCAGCGCCGGGGTGCTGCCCACGCTGATCACCGACACGGCCGAGGCCACGGCTGGCGTGATCGCGGCGGGCCTGAAGGCCGCGCGGGCCGGGGTGCCGGGGTTCCTGGGCCTGCATCTGGAAGGCCCCCATCTGGACCCGCGCCGCAAGGGCGCCCATGATCCCGCGCTGATCCGGCCGATGGAGGAGGCGGATCTGGACCGGCTGTGCCGGGCGGCGCGGGATTTGCCCGCGCTGATGGTCACCCTGGCCCCCGAAGCCGCCACGGCCCAGCAGATCCATGCCCTGTCGCAGGCGGGCGCGGTCGTCAGCCTGGGCCACAGCGATTGCAGCTACGAGACCGCGATGGCGGCCTTTCGCGCCGGGGCGCGCTGCGCGACCCATCTGTTCAACGCCATGAGCCAGCTTGGCCACCGCAGCCCCGGCCTGGTGGGCGCGGTGCTGACCGGAACCTGCGCCGCCGGCCTGATCGCAGACGGGGTGCATGTGCATCCGGCGGCGATGTCGCTGGCTTTGGCGGCGCGGCCCGAAGGGATCTTCCTTGTCACCGACTGCATGGCCTTTGCCGGCACCGACCTGACCGAGATGACGCTGCATGGCAGGCAGGTCCTGCGCCAGGACGGCAGGCTGACGTTGGCCGACGGCACTCTGGCGGGCGCCGACCTGACCCTGCCGGACGCCGTGGCCCGGCTGGTCGGCACGCTTGGCGTCCCCATCGAACGGGCGCTGCGCATGGCGTCCGCCATCCCCGCCGCGCTGATCGGGCGGTCGGCTGATTACGGCGCTATCCGGCCCGGCACCCGGGCCGAGATGCTGCTGCTGGACGACGACCTGCACCTGAAGGAATGTTTGGGCTTCTAAAGGTTCAACGGCCTGCGCTTCATCCTGCGCGGACGACTATGCAGCAGGGCAGAGTGGACGGATAGCCTTTCCGCGGCACGGATCGGATCACGAAGCTTCGACTGGAAACTGTTCCTGCGCGGTCATAGATTGCGGCTGGTGATGCATTGCGAGAATGGAGACAGGGCTTGTCCGAACCGCGGCGACGCTTCCCCTTGTCCAGCCTTGTCGGCCTTGCGCTTGCAGGCGCGGTGATCTGCGCCTGGCTTGCCCTGCACGTCTTTGCGGTGTGGCATCTGGACGCGCCGGCATCGCCTGTCCTTGCACTCCTTTGCCTGATCGGGCTGACCTGGCTGTCCGTCGGGCTGTTCATCGTCGCGCATGACGCGATGCATGGCGCCATCGTTGCGGGCCGGCCGGGGATCAACAAGGGCCTGGGTTCCTTGGCGCTGCTGCTGTTCGCGGGATTTTCCTGGCGCAAGCTGATCGTCAAGCACATGGCCCATCACCGCCATGCCGGCACGGATGACGACCCCGATTTCAGCCGCGGCGGGCCCCTGTCCTGGTATATCGACTTCGTGCGCACCTATTTCGGCTGGCGCGAGTTCTGGGTGCTGGGTGGTTCGGTGATCCTTTATGCGCTGATCCTGGGGCCACGCTGGGCTTATGTGACCTTCTGGGCCGTGCCCTCGATCCTGGCCTCGATGCAGCTTTTCGTCTTCGGCACCTGGCTGCCGCACCGGCCGGACCACGACGCCTTTCCCGACCGCCACAACGCCCGATCGACCCGGTTCGGGCGGCCCCTGTCGCTGCTGACCTGCTTTCACTTCGGCGGCTATCACCATGAACACCACCTTTACCCGTCCGTGCCCTGGTGGCAGTTACCCTCGACGCGCGGAAAGGATGAAAGATGAGCGTTCTGATCCCCGTCATGATCGTCGTCCTGACCGTCGTGGCCATGGAAGGCTTCGCCTATTCGGTTCACCGCTGGATCATGCACGGGCCGCTGGGCTGGGGCTGGCACAAGTCCCACCACGAGGAAACCCACGGCCCGTTCGAGAAGAACGACCTTTACGCCGTGGTCTTTGCGGTGATCTCGATCCTGCTTTTCGCGATCGGCAGCGCATGGTGGCCGTGGCTGTGGTGGGTCGCGGTCGGTGCCAGCGTCTATGGCGTGATCTACTTCGTCGTCCATGACGGTCTGGTGCACCAGCGGTGGCCCTTTCGCTACGTCCCCAAGCGCGGCTATTTCCGCAGGCTTTACCAAGCGCACCGGCTGCATCACGCGGTCGAAGGGCGCGACGATTGCGTGTCCTTCGGCTTTGTCTATGCCCCGCCGGTCGACGATCTCAAGGCGCAGCTGAAATCCTCGGGCGTCCTGGCGAAACGCCAGTCCAAGCACCGCGACGCCTGGCGCGCCGATCGGCCCGAGGATTGAGTGCGGCGCTGACGCAATGTGCCCCAGGCTTCAGCAGGGGCATTGGCCAATGAAGTTTTTCAGCAGGTTCGGCTTTCCTGCCCGCATTTTTGTAGCTAACTGCGGATTACTTCGCTAGCTGATGCATTGGTTTGGCCGCCCGCTTTTTCACGAGGTTTCAAGTGCGGCCTTGGCTCATTGGGTGAAGAAGACGCAAGGAAAGCACCGGGTTAACGCCGACTACAGTGCGTATAAAGCGCCATCAAACGACCGTTTTCAGAAAGCCTGCGATATTGTATCAGGTGCCAATCGACGGAAGCGCCCCGGCTGTTCTCATTCCGGCGCGATGACCTCCACCGTCGGGAAATAGGTCGTGTACCGACCGCGATCGCGGGTCAGAAGGCGATAGCGGCGGAGGGCGGCGTGGGCGCCGATGTAGAAATCGGGCAAGGGGGATCTGCGAAGGCCGCCGCGCCTGCGATAGGCCAGAAAGGCCTTCCCCGCCAGAAAGGCGGCGGGCCAAGGCAGCGCCTCGCGATGGAAGACATCCTCGGGCAGCAGCGCCTCGAGCGTCTCGATCCGGCTATGGGCGATGGACAGTTCCGAATAGATCAGCGGGTTGATGACCAGCCGTGTCTCGCGTCCCAGACGCATCAGCGCCTCGGCAGACCATTCGGACCAGACGGGATCGGCGGTCGAGATATCGATCAGGATGTTCGCATCGACCAGGACCGGCGTCATTCGCGGGTCAGGGCCATGATCTCATCCGTGGACAGGATGGTGTCCGCGCTGCCGCGCAGCCCGGTGATGGCGGCGTCCAGCCGCATCGCCTTCTGCCCGGCCCCCTGCCCGGCCGGAACGACCCGGACCACGCCATCGTCGCCGATGATGAAATCGACCTCGGTCCCCGGCTGCAGCCCGGCATGATCCCGCACCATCTGGGGAATGGTGACCTGGCCCTTGGTGGTGATGCGCATGATGATCCCATCGGTAATACCGCAAGTATTACCACAAAGGACAAGATGAAACAATCTTTCCGGGCTGCCACGCAGACAGGGCGGTCGGGTGATTTAGCCCTTGTCAGAATCGAAAAAGGCGACGATAAATTACGCAACAAACAGAATATGACGGCATGAAGCGTAACCCAGCGGCTGTCACCAAGATAAGGACGGCAGCATGGGCAGTGTGCAGCCAAAGACGCGGATCGACAAGCTGGTCGGCACCCATGCCGCCGCGCTTTCAGAGCGGCTGCACGCGCATCGCGAACAGCTTTTCCCGCCCGACGCCAAGCGTGAATTGCGCAAGTTCACCTCGGGCGAGGTGGCGGATCTGCTGGGCGTCAAGGACGCCTATCTGCGCAAGCTGGACCTCGAGGGCAAGGGTCCCTCGCCTGAAACGCGGGCGGGGGGACGGCGCTATTATACCCCGGCCGATATCCAGGATCTGCGAGAACTCCTTGAAAAAGGGGCGAAATCCGCAGGAACCTATCTGCCGGGGCGGCGGGGGGACGACCACCTTCAGGTGATCAGCAGAAGCTGGCGCTTGACGGCTATCGGGTCCTGGCGATCGACCTTGACCCGCAGGCGAGCCTTTCGGCCCTGCACGGGGTCCAGCCGGAACTGGATCTGCCCGACGGGGGCACGATCTATGATTCGATCCGCTATGACGACCCGGTGCCGCTGCGCGAGGTGATCCAGAAGACCTATTTCACCAACCTGGACCTGATCCCCGGCAACCTGGACCTGATGGAGTTCGAACATGCAACGCCCATGGCGTTGCGCGAACAGTCCGGCAACTATTTCTTTACCCGGATTGGCGATGTTCTGGCCGAAGTCACTGGGGTTCCTGACCATGTCGGCGCTGTCGGCGGCAACGGTGATGACCTCGAACCTGCTGGGGGTGGTGGCCGATGCCGGCGGGGACATGGACTATGACTGGATGCGCTATGTCGTCACCCGCTATGAACCCGGCGACGGCCCGCAAAACCAGATGGTCAGCTTCATGCGGTCCATGTTCGGGGACCATGTCCTGAACCACCCGGTCCTGAAGTCGCAGTTCACCCGCGCCACCTATGAACGCGCGCTCGAAAGCCTGAACGCGGTCAATGGCGAGATCGAGGGGCTTATCCAGGCGGCCTGGGGCCGCAAGGGGGGATGATGGCACGCAAGGATCTGCTGAAGAACCTGATGGCGGCACCCGCGCCCGATGATGGACGCAGCCCCCTGCCCCGGTCCGACCGCGGCGCCATCGGTGCCGTGTCAAAATCCATCAACGAGCTGAAGAACCGCGCCATCATCGAGGTGCCGGCCGACATGATCGACAATGCCGGGGTCGAGGACCGGCTGGACGACGATCCGGCCGGGATCGAGGGATTGATGGCCTCGATCAAGGAATATGGCCAGCAGGTGCCGGTGCTTCTGCGCCAGTCGCTGAACCTCGAGGGGCGGTACGACATCGTCTTCGGGCGCCGCCGGGTTGCCGCCTTGCGCCGTCTGGGAATGCCGGTCAAGGCAATGGTCCGCAGCCTGAACGACCGCGAGCTGATCGTGGCCCAAGGGCAGGAGAACTCGGCCCGGAAAGACCTGAGCTTTATCGAGAAGGCCAACTTTGCCCGGCAGATGGTGGCTGCGGGCTATGACCGGAAGCTGGTCTGCGATGCGCTGTCGATCGACAAGACGGTCATCTCGCGGATGCTGACGGTTGTCGAGGCCCTGCCCGACCGGCTGATCCGGGCCATCGGCGCGGCACCTTCGGCCGGACGCGACCGCTGGCTTGCCCTGGCCCAAAAGGCAGAGGGCCGGTCGGTTGACGAACTGGTGTCGCTGGCCGCCGGCCCCGATTCGGACACACGCTTCGCCGCCGTCCTGGCGGGGCTTGCCACCCCCCCTGCCCGTCCGGCCACCCAGGTCCTGCAAGCCGCCGACGGTGCGGCCCTGGGCCAGGCACGGCGCGGCGCGGCGCGCGCCGTGATCGAGCTTGACGGTCCGGGACGCGACTTCGCCGACTGGCTGATCGACAATATCGCCGAGATTCACCGCGACTGGCTGGAGCGCCGGCCGTGAGCAACAACAAACCCCAACCAGCAAGGAGGCACAGGACGGCAAAAGAAAAGCCCCCCAGGACATGACATCCCAAAGGGCCGTTCTCTCGATCTAGCACCTCGAAGATAGCGGCATAAGTTGACAGCTGTCAACACCGTCGGTTCCGGCGTCGGCCTTCATTTGCCTTGTGACATCGCGAATGAGACATATTTCCACCACCTCACAAGGGCGGCGGCCGGAAGCGCATCGTCTTTCGGCGGACGAAACGCCCTTGTCCGCGTCCTGGCAGCAATCCGTCGACAAGTGGTCCCTGATCCAGGATCTGACGGACGGGCGCGAGGCCTTGGGGCTGACGGACCGCAATCTGGCGGTCCTGTCGGCGCTGCTGTCCTTCTATCCAGGCCGCGAGTTGCGCGCGGGAGCATTGATGGTGTTTCCATCGAATGCCTCTCTTTCGGCCCGGCTGCACGGGATGCCGGAAAGCACCCTGCGCCGTCACCTGGCCGCGTTGTGCCAGGCAGGCTTGATCAACCGCTGCGACAGCCCCAATGGCAAGCGATACGCAACCCGCGACGGCCAGGGCCGGATCGACCGGGTCTTCGGCTTCGACCTGCGGCCTCTTCTGGATCGTGCTGCCGAAATCGCCGAAGCGGCCGAGGATGCGCGCGAGGCGCGCCGACTTGTGCGCAAGACACGCCAGTCGATCTCCCTGCTGCTGCGTGATCTTGCCTTGTCCCCTGCCGAGCCCGGAATGCAGTCAGGGGCGTGCCTGGCCGAACTGCAGCGAATGATGCGGCGCAAGCTGGACCTAGCCGCGCTTGGCCAGATCGAGTCCCGCCTGCTTTGCTTGCTTGCCGACTTGGGATCCTTGGTCGAAGCACCGGAAATGAGCGGCAATGACAGCCAAAATGAGCGGCACCAACAGAATACAGACTCAGATGATCTTGAATCTGTAAAAGCCGATGAGCCAAACGAACTGCCGCCGCTGGAGCTTGTGCTGAAAGCCGCGCCAGAAATTGCAACCTATGCCCAAGCGCCGGTCCGAAACTGGCATGACCTGGCAAGGGTGGCCGATTTCGTGCGGCCCATGCTGGGCATCACCCGCGAGACCTGGAGCTTTGCCCGCCAAAGCCTGGGGGAAGGGCAGGCGGCGGTGGCCCTGTCCTGTATCCTGCAGCGCTTCAGCGACATTCGAAACCCTGGCGCCTATCTGCGTCGTCTGGCGCAAGCCGAGACGTTCCGGATCGGCCCGATGATCAAGGCCTTGCTGCGGCGGCAGGAAGCGCCGGGTTTGTGAAGTTGACAGCTGTCAACCTTGGTCGGTCGAGGAGCAATGGCGGATCAGGCAGGGCGATGAACCAAGGAATTGCCGCGTGACGTGCCATTCCGGACAGAAAAGCCTGTTCCGCAAGGGCAGGGGGCTGCATCTGTTCCGCAACCGTCTGCTGGTGAGAAACCATGCCAAACGGCCCCGCATTTGTAACAGGCTGCATCCTCAGGAAAAGTGGATCTGACAAACGTCCCGGCGTCAGCTATAGGTCCGTTGCCGTCCAGGTTGTCGACGCGGCTCAAGAACGCCGTTCAGGGCTGCCTGATGTTCAAGCCGGCCCAGAAGATCGCGATATTCCGAATTGTGAGAGTAAGCCTGGATCGCCGCCATGATGATCTTCCAATCG
This sequence comes from Paracoccus aerius, assembly GCF_014656455.1. GTDB lineage: Bacteria > Pseudomonadota > Alphaproteobacteria > Rhodobacterales > Rhodobacteraceae > Paracoccus > Paracoccus aerius. The sequence goes on along the minus strand of NZ_BNCL01000016.1, from coordinate 50,613 downwards.
TCGACGGAAACAGCGGGGCGAAACGCAGGGGCGCTGTGGGTTTGGCACATAGCAATACCTACAAACAGAATGCACAAAAACCAACAATACCCCGCAGTTGTTCCCGGACAACTTGACTTTTTGTATAGTGTTATTTTTATAACTTAAAATCAGCGGCTTACTCTGGAAGATCCTGTGCCGGATGCCGCATAACGGGTATCTGGCGCGCCAGAGGCCGTGGTAAAGGCGCGGGCCCGGTGCCAGTGGCACCAGGCAAGGGACGTCAGCCTTTCTTCGGGGGAAGGCTTGCCGGAAGGTCGATATTGATCTCGAGGCTGGACATCTGGTCGCCGCGTTCCATGCGCACATCGACATCCTTGTCGCCGATGATGGGCACATGCTTGCGGATCGCCGCGATGATGTCGCGCTGCAGCATCGGCAGGTAATCGGCCTCGGCCGTGCCGCTGCTGCGTTCATGGGCCAGAAGGATCTGCAGGCGATCCTTGGCGGTCTGCGCGCTTTGGGCCGGGCGCGGCTTGCGGACAAAGCTGAACAGGTTCATGTCGCACGTCCGAACAGACGCTGGAACAGGCCGGGGCGGCGTTCGCCCTGGATGCGCATTTCCACCTGGGTTCCGGTCAGGCGCGAGATCGCGTCCTCATAGGCGCGCGAGGCGGCCGAGGGTTCGTCAAGCACCACCGGCGTGCCGACGTTGGAGGCCTTGAGGATCGCCTTGCTTTCCGGGATCACGCCAAGAAGCGGCACGGCCAGGATTTCCAGCACGTCCTCGACGGTCATCATCTCGCCGCTGTCCACGCGGGCCTGGTCATAGCGGGTCAGAAGGACCTGGGCCTTGATCGGCTCAGCGCCATCGGTTTCGGCGCGCTTGGTCTGGCTGCTCAGAAGGCCCAGCACGCGGTCGCTGTCGCGCACCGAGGACACTTCGGGGTTGGTCACGACCACGGCCTCGTCGGCGTAATACATGGCCATCTGCGCGCCACGCTCGATCCCCGCGGGGCTGTCGCAGACGATATAATCGAACTCGGCCTTCAGCTCGTTCAGGATCTGCTCGACGCCCTCCTTGGTCAGCGCGTCCTTGTCGCGGGTCTGCGACGTGGGCAGGATGAACAGGGTTTCCAGCCGCTTGTCCTTGATCAGCGCCTGCTTCAGCTTGGCATCGCCCTGGATCACGTTGATGAAGTCGAAGACCACGCGGCGTTCGCAGCCCATGATCATGTCGAGGTTGCGCAGGCCCACGTCGAAGTCGATCACGACCGTCTTGAAGCCCTGCTTTGCCAGCCCCGCCGAGATTGCCGCGGACGAGGTCGTCTTGCCGACGCCCCCCTTGCCCGAGGTGATGACGATGACCCGCCCCAGGGGCGCGTCCTTCTTGGCTTCCGATGTCATGCGATCACCTCCATGCGAAGTTTCTCGTTCTCCAGGTAAATATGCGTGCAGCGGTCGCGGACGGCCCCGTCCAGCGTCTCGCTGGTCTGGTAAAGGCCCGCGATGGCTATCAGTTCGGCGTCCAGGCTTTGGCAGAAGATATGCGCGTTCTCGTTGCCGTGGCAGCCTGCCATGGCCCGGCCGCGCAGCGTGCCATAGACGTGGATATTTCCCGCCGCGATCAGTTCGGCCCCGGATGCGACCGATCCGATGACCGTCAGGTCGCCCTGGTCGGCCACGACCATCTGTCCCGACCGCACGGGCGAGCGGATGACCTTGTTTTCGGCGGGGCGCTGTGGGGCAGGGGCTGCGGCAACGGGGGCCGGGGCCGGTTCGCGGGCGATGGGCGCGTCACGCCCCGTGCTGACGGGGATCAGGCCCAGATCGGCCAGAAGCCCCCCGTCCAGGCCCGGCGCGTTCTGGACGCCGAAGACCCGCAGGTCGCGCTTGCGAAGCCGTTCCACCAGATCGCGGATGCGGTCGGGATCCTGCAGGCCCGGGGCCTGGGCCAGATCCAGCACCATCGGAGCACCGGAAAAGAATTGCGGCGTGCGGCCCAGTTGTTCGCCAAGCTGGGCATGGAAGGCGTCGTCGGCAACATCGCTGTCGATCCGCAGGGCAAGAACGGTCAGGAACCTGCCGCGAACCTGGAACGGGGCAGTTCTGGCCGACGGCATGGCTTGCCGGGCACGGGCGTATCCTTCTGACACGTCGATCCTCTGCTCCTGCTCTGGCGGGTGGCGACTCAAATGTCGGGCCGCTCTTCATTAGGGGGCCATTTCCCACGAAGCGCCCCGATGGGGAAAGACACCGCGTGCGTGCCGGCAGGAACCCGCCGACGCCCTTGACGTGTGATTGCCCCGCCCCGGCAGCCATGTCCAGCCCGAAGGCAAGGACGATGTGGCCAGGGGCGCGGCTGCACCAAAAGGGCGATCAAAGAAATGGATGGCGGGGCCGGCTTCCCTTCAGGCCGCCGGATCCTCGACCGCAAGCCCCTTGCCCGGCGACGGCGCGGTCGCCTCGGTCGTTGCCGATTTGTCATCGCGCGAGCTGCGGCGCAGCACGATCAGGCCGGAACCCACGATCAGCGCCGCACCGGCAATCATGCCGGTGGCCGGGACGTCCCCGAACACGACAAATCCCAGCAGGGCGCCCCAGACCAGCAGCGAATATTGCAGCGGCGCCACGACCGAGGCATCGGCCAGCTTCAGCGACCGCGTGACCAACATATGGGCGGCCGTCGCGACCACGCCCAGCAGGAACAGCAAGCCCAGATCGGACAGGGACCGGACAGGCTGCCAGTCGAACGGCGCCAGCACCAGCCCGGCCAGGGTCGCGGCGGCAAGCTGGAACAGCACCAGGTCGCGGTCGGGCGTCTCGCGCAGGGACCGGCCAAGGATGACCATCGCCGCAAAGGCCGCCGTGCCCAGCAGGGCGAACAGGACGCCCAGCCCGGACACCTGCAGCGATGGGGCCAGCAGGATCAGGACGCCCGCAAAGCCCACCGCGACGGCGGTCCAGGTCTTGGCCGATACCCTTTCGCCCAGCAGAAGGGGGGACACCGCCACCACATAGATGGGCGCGGCCATCCAGAAGGCCATCACGTCGACCAGCGGCATATAGAAGACGGCCAGGTAGAAGCAGAACACCTCGGCCGTGGCGCAGATCGCGCGAAGGGCCTGCAGGCCGGGACGTGGTGCCGACTTGACCCGCGCCACGACGCCCTTTCCGCGCAGGAAGAAGGGCGCCATCATCAGCCCGGCCGCAAGCGACCGCAGCAGGATCACCTGGGCCACTCCGTAATCGGCCACCAGCCATTTGCCGATCGTGTCATTCAGCGCGAATGCCGCCATTCCCAGCAGCATCAGCAGCGCGCCTGCCAGATTGCCTGACATCCAGAATCCCGCCCCAAGCCGTTTGTTGTCATGCCTGCGGCGCCGTCACCGGCGCCGCAGGCTGTTTGAAAGCCGCCGGATCAGTTGCCTGCGCGCAGTTCCGCCAGGGCCGCCTGCACCTGGTCCACGACATCGGCGCCGATCGCGTCCTTGTGCTTTTCATAGACGACCTGCGATTTCTCCAGCATCTCCTCCTGATCCTCGGGCGAGATGGTGTTGAACTTCAAACCGGCCTCTTGCATCTTCGCCAGTGACTGCTGGTTCAGCTCCTGGATGGCCTTGCGTTCGACATCCCGGCCGACGATCGCGCAGTCGCGCAGCGCCTGCTGTTCTTCCGGCGAATAGGTGTTGAAGATCGCCTTCGAGAACAGGAACAGGAACGGCGTATAGGCGTGCTTCGTCTCGCTGATGTATTCCTGCACCTCGTAGAACTTCGAGGTGTCGATGGTCACATAGGGGTTTTCCTGCGCGTCGATCGCCTTGGTTTCCAGGGCCGAGAAGACCTCGCCAAAGGACATGGGCGTCGCGTTGGCCCCGAAGTTCGAGAAGGTGTCCAGGAAGATGTTGTTCTGCATCACGCGAACCTTCATCCCCTCGAAGTCTTCCCACTGGGTGATGGGCCGCTGAGAGTTCGACATGTTGCGGAAGCCGTTTTCCCAATAGGCCAGGTTGACCAGGCCCACCTCGTCCAGCTTCTGGTTCAGCATGTCGCCGAATTCGCCGTCCATGATGGCATAGGCTTCTTCCGGGGTGCGGAACAGGAAGGGCAGGTCGAAGACGCCAAGCGCCGGCACCATCCCCACCAGCGGCGAGGACGAGGTGACGACCGCTTCCTGCAGGCCGCTGCGCAGCGCCTGCGTGGCCTGCAGGTCGCCGCCAAGCGCGCCGCCCCAGAAGCCCTGCATCTTCATCTTGCCGCCGGTCTTTTCGTCCAGGCAGGCCTGCATCGCCTGCATCCCGGTATTGACCGGGTGGTCTTCGTTGATGCCGTTCGACACCCGGAAGGTGCGTTCCTGGAACTGGGCCAGGGCCGGGCCGGCTGCGGTCAGTGCGGTGGCCGCGCAGAGGGCGGCGGTCAGGATGGTATGTTTCATGGTCTTTTCCTCCCGTTTTGTTTGGTCTTGTAAGGTCAGTGGAACCAGTTCGCCGGAACGATGACGATGCTGGGGAATGCCACCAGCAGCAGCAGCACCAGGATCTGCGCGATCAGGAACGGCCAGACGCCGATGATCACCTTGCCCAGCGGCACGCGCCCGACGCCGCTGACGACGTTCAGCACGACGCCGACCGGCGGCGTCAGCAACCCGATGCAGCAGTTCATGATGAACATGACGCCGAAATAGATCGGGTCGATGCCTGCCTTGGTGATGATGGGCATCAACACCGGGGTCAGGATCAGGATCGTGGGCGTCAGGTCCAGGGCGGTGCCGACGATCAGGATCAGGATCATGATGGCCAGCATCAGCAGCTTGGGGTTCTCGATCAGCGGCTCGATATAGCCGGTGATCTCGGCGGGGATGTTGGCGGCGGTGATCAGCCAGGCCGACACAAGGGCCGCGCAGACCAGGAACATGATCGCAGCCGTTGTCCGCCCGGCCGCGATCAGCACCGCAGGCAGGTCGGCCAGCTTCAGTTCGCGATAGACGAACATGCCGACGAACAGGGCGTAGAAGGCGGCGATCACCGCGGCTTCGGTCGGGGTGACGACGCCCAGCTTGATGCCGCCCAGGATGATGACCGGCATCCCCAGGGCCCAGACCGCCCGGCCCGAGGCCCGTCCCCGGTCGGCCCAGCTTGCGCGGGGCAGGGTCTCGACCCGGTCGTTGCGGGCCACGATCATCCAGGTCACGGCCAGCGACAGCCCCATCAGGATGCCCGGCACGATGCCCGCCATGAACAGCCGGGAGATAGAGACGTTGGCGGCCACGCCGAAGATGATGAAGGCCATCGAGGGCGGGATCACCGGGGCGATGACGCCCCCCGCCGCGATCAGCCCGGCCGAACGGGGCACGTTGTATCCCGCGCGCGCCATCATCGGGATCAGGATTGCGGCCAGGGCCGCGGTGTCAGCCGCCGCCGAGCCCGAAATCGAGGCCATGATGACCGCCGCGATGATCGCGACAAGGCCAAGCCCCCCGCGGATATGGCCCACGCAGGTGATGGCAAAGTCGATGATGCGCTTGGACAGCCCGCCCGCGTTCATCAGCTCGCCCGCGAGGATGAAGAACGGGATCGCCAGCAGCGTGAAGGTGTCCGCCCCGATCAGCATGTTCTGGGCGATGATCTGGGTGTTGAACATGCCCATGTAGGACATCAGCACCACGCCGCAGAAGATCAGCGCAAAGGCGACCGGGGCGCCGATGGCCATGGCCCCCAGCAGCGAGACGATGAAGATCAGCAGCGTCATTCCTGGTGTCCCCGGGTGCTGCCCTCGGGCAGGCTGTGGTCATGGTCGCCGCCGAAGCTGTTGATCTCGGCCTCGGTGATCCTGCCGGTCAGCAGGCGGAACAGCCGCTCGGCCGTGATGACGATGATGCCGATGCCGGTGAACAGGCCGATGCCGTAAACCCAGGCCATCGACAGGCCGGTGACCGGCGCGCTCATGCTGGCGTTGATGGGCAATTGCTTCCAGGTGCCCAGCGTCAGCACGCCCGCGCAGCCCAGGATCAGCAGGCTGGACAGGCCCATCAGCACAATGCGGCCGCGCCGGCCGAACTGCGCCACGACGGTTTCCATCCCCATGTGCTGGTGGTGGTGATGGGCCACGACCGCGCCGATGAAGGTCAGCCAGACAAAGGCAAAGCGCGCCAGCTCGTCCGACACGGCGATGCCCGAGTTCATGGTATAGCGCATGACGACATTGACGAAGACCATGATCGCCATCGTGGCCAGCAGCAGGGCCAGAAGGATGTCGAGGAACCGGAAGAACAGGTGCGTTGCCCGCGCCATGTCAGATCCTTTCGCCAAGGCCGCGCCCGACCAGGTTGCGCATCAGCGCGCCGACGCCGAAGTCCCATGGGGGGCAGCGGTCGGTCCGGTCCACCCAGTTGACCAGCCGGCCCAGGCGGGGGGACGCGATCTCGACCCGGTCGCCGACCTCGTGGGTGAAGCCCTGGCCCGCGCCCCGGCGGTCCTTGACGGGGGCGAACATGGTGCCCAGGAACAGCACCGCCCCGTCGGGATACTGGTGCGACCGGTTCAGAAGCTGGCCGACCAGGTCGGAAGGGCTGCGGCTGATCGCCTCCATCGGGCTTTCGCCGGTCATCACGAAGCCGTCCTCGCCCTCGACCCGCAACGACACGCGCACCTGTTCCAGGTCCCCGAGGGTGAAGCCGTCGTCGAACAGGCGGATGAAGGGGCCGATGGCGCAGGATGCGTTGTTGTCCTTGGCCTTGCCCAGCAGCAGGGCCGACCGCCCCTCGACGTCGCGCAGGTTGACGTCGTTGCCAAGCGTCGCGCCCAGGATCGTGCCGTCCGACCGCACGACCAGCACGACCTCGGGTTCGGGGTTGTTCCATTCGGACATGGGGTGGATGCCGACCCTGTCGCCGCATCCGACCGCCGACATGGGCTGGGCCTTGGTGAAGATCTCGGCGTCCGGGCCGATGCCGACTTCCAGATACTGCGACCAGAGGCCCATTTCCTGCAGCAGCGCCTTGACCTGCCCGGCCTTTTCCGACCCGGCTCGGACACCCCGCAGGCTGTCGCCGATCACCGGGGCCAGTCGGGCGCGCACGTCCTGGGCGCGGGCGCTGTCGCCGCGGGCCTGTTCCTCGATCACGCGTTCCAGCATGCTGTCGGCAAAGGTGACGCCCGCGGCCTTGACGGCCTGCAGGTCGACGGGCGCCAGCATGCGACCCGCCGTTCCGTCCAGGAAATCATCCAGGGGCCCAAGATCGGGCAGGCCATCGACCGTGACCGATGCCATCAGGTCAGGGCGTTCCAGAAGGCCGGACATGGTGGCCGAGATGCCTGACAGGTCGAACAGCCGCCCGTCCCGCAGCACGACGGGGCAGGGCCCGTCCAGCCGGTCGGACCAGACCCGACCCAGCAGGATCGCGCGATCCGCATCATCCGGCAAAAGCATGGATGCCTTCAGGGCCTGCGTTGAAGCCACTTGTTCCCCTCCTTCAGGTCGGTGCCCTCCAGCACCGGGTTGTCGATGTCAGACAACCGTATGATCGGACCATAACGATTTTTCCGGCGGCTTGTCCACGGGAAACTTTCCCCGGCCGGCTGTCGCCTTCAGGCATAAACCTCCAGTTGCAGGGCCACGCGTTCGGCGGAATTGCGCATATGGGTCCGCATCGCTTCCCTTGCGCGCAGCGGATCGCGCGCGGCGATGGCATCGCGCAATTCGCTGTGCTCGCGCCGCACGACGGCCACGATCTCGACCAGTTGCAGCCTTTCGCGCGAGGCGACGATGGTCTGCATGATCCGGTCGGAAATGGCGCCGAGGAACTGGACGAAGTAATCGTTGCCGGTGGCCACCGCGATGGTCCGGTGGAAATCCAGGTCGGCGATAATGCCGTCATTGGCATTTTCGCCGGTCGCGGTGATGCGGGCCAGGGCCTCGTCCATCTGCTGCAGGTGTTCGGCCCGGTGATAGGTCGCGGCCAGCCCCGCGGCCTCGATCTCCAGCGGCACGCGCAACTGGAACAGGTCGCGGAAGGCGTGCTTGTCCATCTGCCCGCCATCGTCCAGGCGGATGTGGCGGGTCGGGCGTTCGATCACGAAGGCGCCGACGCCCTGGCGGGTCTCGATCATGCCCTCGTTGCGAAGCTGGGCGATGGCTTCGCGGATGACGGTCCGGCTGACGCCGAAGCTTTTCGACATGGCCAGTTCGGTGGGCAGCTTGTCGCCCGGCTTCAGCGCGCCCTTCTGGATCTGCCGCGAAAACTGCGTGGCGATGCGGGTCGGCAGGTGTTCGGTACGCATGATCTGGGTAAAGTCGCCGCTCATCATCCAACTCCTGTGGGTTCTGCCTGGGGCCGGGTCATCACAGATCGACCTGGCAGCCTGGATTCATCGTCATCTTCGGGTCTAGCGCGTTCTTGACCAGGGCAAGAAGCTGGCGTTTCACCGCAGGCAGGCGCATGTCGAGATCGGCCTTCTTCAGCCGCCCGATGCCATGTTCCGCGCTGATCGAGCCGCTGTACCGGTCCAGCACCTCGTTCACGATCTTCTTTGCCGTCAGGATCTGGGCGTCGATGCCGGCGGGACCCTGGGCAAAGTCCGGCAGGACGTTCAGGTGGACGTTGCCGTCGCCCACATGGCCATAGGATACGCAGATGCAGCCCGGCATCCGCGCTGTGACCGCGGCCTCGGCCTCGGCCACGAAATCGGCCAGGCGGGACAGGGGCACCGACACGTCGGTCCGCAGGTGCCGGCCCCGCTGGGCCTGGCCCAGGTTCATGCCTTCGCGGATCGCCCAAAGGTTGCGGGCCTGGGCCTGCGACTGCGCCACCACCCCGTCGACGGCCAGGCCGGATTCGAAGGCCGCTTCAAGGAAGCGGTGCATCAGGTCGTCGATGTCCACCAGTCCCGAACCCGAGATCTCGATCAGGGCATAGGCGGGATAGGTCGCCTCAAGCGGGATCGGCAGATCCGGCATCGCTTCCCTTGCCAGGTCGATGGCCAGGGGGGGCATGAACTCGAAGGCCGACATCAGGTCGCAGCAATCGCGGCGCGCGCGGCGGTAAAGCTCGATCGCGTCCTCAAGCCGGGACAGCGCGACAAGGGCGGTGGCGACCTTTTCGGGGGCGGGCAGCAGCTTGATCGACACGGCGGTGACGATGCCCAGCGTGCCTTCTGCGCCGATGAAAAGCTGCTTGAGGTCGAGGCCGCTGTTGTCCTTGCGCAGCTGCGACAGCCCGTCGAACAGCTGCCCGTCGGGAAGCACCACTTCCAGCCCCAGGACAAGCTCTCGCGTCATGCCATAGCGCAGCACGTTCACCCCGCCCGCATTGGTGGACACATTGCCGCCGATCTGGCAACTGCCCTGCGCGCCAAGGGTCAGCGGGAAATACAGGCCCACTGCCGCCACGGCCTCCTTGACCTGTTCAAGGACCGCCCCCGCCTCGACCACGGCTGAAAAGTTGTCGGGGTCCAGGCAGCGGATGCGGGACATCCGTTCCAGGGTGACGACCACCTGCCGTGCAGGCTGGTCGGGCAGGGCGCCCAGGACCAGCCCGGTATTGCCCCCCTGCGGAACGATCTGCAGATCCAGGGCCACGGCGGCGCGGACGCAAGCCTGCACCTCGGCGGTGTCGCGCGGGCGCAGGACCGCGATCGCGTCGCTTTGCACGTCGCCATGCCAGTCGCGGCAATAGGGCAGGACCGCCTCGCCGGTCAGCACCATGTCCGGGCCCAGCATCGCGGCCAGACGCTGAGCCGGGGCCAAGTCTTTGTCACCGGAAGCCCCGGCCGCCATATCCGGCAGTTCCTGTTGATCGTGCATCGCCGCGCCTTACGGATATTTATGTTTGCAGGTCATCAGACAATCATACTAATCTAAATCGTCCGGTTTTCCAGCCGGAACTGGAAAGGGAGGGCGCGAATGCATGTGCTGACCATTGGGGCGGCGGGGATGCTGGGCCGCAAGCTGACGCAACGGCTTGTGCAGATGGGCGAACTGGCGGGCAAGCCGCTGGAGGCGCTGACCCTTGTCGACGTAGTCGCGCCCGACGCGCCAGAAGGTTTCGACGGCCATTGCCGCCTGGTAGCCGCGGATCTGTCCGCCCCCGGCACCGCCGCGCAACTGATCCAGTCGCGGCCCGACGTGATCTTCCACTTCGCCGCCATCGTGTCCGGCGAGGCCGAGGCCGATTTTGAAAAGGGCTACCGGATCAACCTGGACGCCACCCGCGACCTGTTCGAGGCGATCCGCCACGCCCATGCCGCCGACGGCTATTTCCCGCGCGTGGTCTTCGCCTCGTCCATCGCGGTGATGGGGGCGCCGCTGCCTTATCCGATCCCGGACGATTTCCACGCGACGCCGCTGACCAGCTATGGCACGCAGAAGGCGATTACCGAACTGCTGCTGGCCGACTATACCCGCCGCGGCTTCTTCGACGGGATCGGCATCCGCCTGCCCACGATCTGCATCCGCCCCGGCAAGCCCAACAAGGCGGCCTCGGGTTTCTTCTCCTCCATCCTGCGCGAACCCCTTGTCGGGCAAGAGGCCGTCCTGCCGGTGCCCGACAGCGTCCGTCACTGGCACACCTCGCCCCGGTCGGCGGTGAGCTTCATGATTCACGCAGCCAGCATGGATCTGTCCAAGGTGGGGCCGCGGCGCAACCTGTCGATGCCGGGCGTCAGCGCCACGGTGGGCGACCAGATCGAGGCCCTTCGCCGCGTCGCGGGCGAAGACGCGGTGAAACTGATCCGCCGCGAACCGGACCCCGACATCACCCGCATGTGCGAAGGCTGGGCGCCGGGCTTCGAGGCGAAACGCGCCCGCGAATTGGGCTTCGTGTCCGAAGACAGCTTCGACGACATCATCCGCGCCCATGTCGAGGATGAACTGGGCGGCATGCCATGACCCGGATCGCGTTCCTGGGAACCGGGCTGATGGGTGCGCCGATGGCGCGGCGCCTGCTGGGGGCGGGCCACCACGTCACCGTCTGGAACCGCAGCCCCGAAAAGGCGCAGGTGCTGGCCCAGGCGGGCGCCGTTCCCGCCGCCGATCCCGCGCAGGCCGTGGCCGGCGCCGAGGTGGTGTTCACGATGCTGGCCGACGGGGCCGCGGTGGCCGATGTGCTGTTCGCGCGCGGCGTCGCCGATGCCATGTCCAGGGACGCGGTGCTGGTGGACACCTCGTCCATCGCGCCCGCGCAGGCCCGCGACCATGCCGCGGCCCTGGCCGCCAGGGGCATCGCGGCGGTTGATTGCCCGGTTTCCGGCGGGGTTCCGGGGGCCGAGAACGGCACCCTTGCGCTGATGGCCGGCGGCGATGCCGCGGTGATCGCCCGCATCGCCGATGTCATGGCGCCGCTGGGCCGGCTGACCCATGTCGGCCCGACGGGGGCGGGGCAGGTCTGCAAGCTGGCGAACCAGCAGATCGTCGCCATCACCATCGGCGCCGTGGCCGAGGCGATGATGCTGGTGTCGTCCGGCGGGGCCGACCGCGCCAAGTTCCGCGACGCGATCCGCGGCGGCTTCGCCGAAAGCCGCATTCTGGAACTGCACGGCGGCCGGATGATCGCACGGGACTTCCAGCCCGGCGGGCCTTCCCGGTTCCAGTTGAAGGATCTGAACGCCGTCGCGGATCTGGCGGCGGGCGCGGGGCTGACCCTGCCACTGACCGAAACGGTCCGGGCGGGTTTCAGCGACTTCGTGGCCTCGGGCCACGGCGATACAGACCACAGCGGGCTGCTGCTTCATCTGGAAGCGATGAACGCCGCGCATCCCGAAGCGAGGACCACCGATGACTGACAGCCCGCCCCGCCGCCTGCGCTCGCAGGACTGGTTCGACAACCCGGACCACGCCGACATGACCGCGCTTTATCTTGAACGGTTCATGAACTATGGCACCACGCCCGAGGAGTTGCGGTCGGGCCGCCCCATCATCGGCATCGCCCAATCGGGCAGCGACCTGAACCCCTGCAACCGGCACCACCTGGACCTGGCCCGCCGGGTGCGCGACGGCATCCGCGACGCGGGCGGCATCCCGATCGAGTTTCCCAGCCACCCCCTGTTCGAGAACTGCAAGCGCCCCACCGCCGCGCTTGACCGCAACCTGGCCTATCTGGGCCTGGTGGAACTGCTTTATGGCTATCCCTTCGACGGGGTGGTGCTGACCACCGGCTGCGACAAGACCACGCCGTCCGCGATCATGGCGGCGGCGACCGTGGACATCCCGGCCATCGTGCTGTCGGGCGGACCGATGCTGGACGGCTGGCACGAAGGCAAGCTGGCGGGATCGGGCACCGTCATCTGGCAGTCCCGCCGCAAATACGCCGCCGGAGAGATCACCCGCGACGAGTTCCTGCAGACCGCCTTGGACAGCGCGCCGTCCATCGGGCACTGCAACACGATGGGCACCGCCTCCACGATGAATGCCATCGCCGAGGCGCTTGGCATGTCGCTGACCGGCTGCGCCGCGATCCCCGCCGCCTATCGCGAACGGGGCCAGATCGCCTATCGCACCGGCAGGCGCGCCGTGGAACTGGTGAACGAGGACATCCGGCCCTCGGACATCCTGACGCGGGGGGCCTTCCTGAATGCGATCCGGGTCAATTCGGCCATCGGCGGGTCCACCAATGCGCAGCCGCATCTGATGGCGATGGCCAAGCACGCAGGCGTGGCGCTTGATCCGTCCGACTGGCAGACCCACGGCTATGACGTGCCCTTGCTGGCGAATGTCCAGCCTGCGGGTGCCTATCTGGGCGAACGCTTCCACCGCGCGGGCGGGGTGCCCGCGATCATGTGGGAACTGATGCAGGCGGGCCTGCTGGAAGGGGACTGCCCCACCGTCACCGGCCGGACCATGGCCGAGAACCTTGTGGGCCGCGAGGCCACCGACCGCGAAGTGATCCGCCCCTTCGACGCGCCGCTGATGGACCGCGCGGGCTTCCTGGTGCTGAAGGGCAACCTGTTCGACTTCGCGATCATGAAGACCAGCGTGATTTCCGAGGATTTCCGCGCCCGCTACCTGTGCCAGCCGGGCCACGAGGGCGTGTTCGAGGGCACGGCCTTCGTCTTCGACGGATCGGCGGACTATCACGACCGGATCAACGACCCGGACCTGCCCATCGACGAGAACTCGATCCTGGTGATCCGGGGTGCAGGGCCGCTTGGCTGGCCCGGCGCGGCCGAGGTGGTGAACATGCAGCCGCCCGACCGCCTGCTGAAGCGGGGCATCCGCAGCCTGCCGACCCTTGGCGACGGGCGGCAATCGGGGACGGCGGACAGCCCCTCGATCCTGAACGCTTCGCCCGAAAGCGCGGCGGGGGGCGGGCTGGCCTTCCTGCGCACCGGCGACCGCATCCGCATCGACCTGAACCACGGCCGCTGCGACATGCTGGTGGACGATGCCGAGATCGCCCGCCGCCGGGCTGAAGGCCTGCCGCCCGTCCCGCCCTCGGCCACGCCCTGGCAGCGGATCTATCGTGAAACGGTGACGCAGCTTGAAGACGGCGCGACCATCCGGGGCGCCGAGGATTTCCGCCGCATCAGCGCGAACCTGCCCCGCCACAACCACTGACGGGGGCAGGCTCGTCCGTCAACCCGGCCAGCCGTCCAAGGAGATCCTGATGTCCATTGCGCTGTTTGACCTGACGGGCAGGACGGCCCTTGTCACCGGCTCGTCGCGGGGACTGGGCCGGGCTTTCGCGGAAGGACTGGCCGGGGCGGGCGCGCGCGTCATCCTGAACGGCCAGGATCCCGACCGGCTGGAAGCCGCGGCCGCCGCCATGCGCGCGGACGGGCATGACGTGCTGACGCTGGCCTTCGACGTGGCCGATGAAGATGCCATCGTCGCGGCCTTCCGGCACCTGGATTCCCAGGGGATCGAGGTGGACATCCTGGTCAACAACGCGGGCATCCAGTTCCGCCGCCCCCTGCTGGATCTGGACAGCGACGACTGGCGCCGGGTGATCGACATCAACCTGACCTCGGCCTTCGTGATCGGCCGAGAGGCCGCGCGCCGCATGGCCCCGCGCGGGCGGGGCAAGATCATCAACATCGGCTCGGTCAATTCGCAGATGGCCCGCGCCACGATCGCGCCCTATACGGCGGCCAAGGGCGGCATCGTGATGCTGACCAAGGCCATGGCTGCCGAATGGGGCGAAAAGGGCATCCAGGCCAATGCCATCGGTCCGGGCTACATGGTCACCGAGATGAACAAGGCCCTGCTGGAAAACCCCGATTTCGACGCCTGGGTCAAGGGACGCACGCCGATGCGCCGCTGGGGCCTGCCGGAGGAACTGGCCGGCACGGTCATCTATCTGGCGTCCGACGCATCCAGCTATGTGTCGGGCCAGATCATCTATGCCGATGGGGGCATGACCTCGGTGCTGTGACGCCTAGGGGGCGGGATCCTTTCCGAAGCTCCAACCGCCTTCGCCCAGGGCGGGGGCGGCACGGTCATGGGCCATGCGGCTGCGGCCAAAGCGGATGGGCGTGCGCAGGCCCGCGATGCCTTCGGGCGCGATCTGCAAGCCGCGCGCCAGGATCTGGGGTTCCGACAGGGCCTCGGCCACGTCGTTGACGGGACCGGCGGGCACGCCCGCGCCTTCCATCAGGGCGATCAGCTCGGCTCGGGTCCGGCGCGACGTGGCGGCCGTCAGCATCGGCACCAGCCGGTCGCGATGGGCCACGCGGGCCGGGTTGGTGGCGAAGTCGGGATCGGCGGGCAGGTCGGGCAGGCCCAGCACGCGGCACAGCGCGGCGAACTGCCTGTCGTTGCCGCAGGCCAGGATCAGGTGGCCGTCGGATGCCGGGAACAGCTGGTAGGGCACGATGTTGGGATGGGCATTGCCCAGCCGGTGCGGCACCATGCCCCCCAGCAGATGGTTCATGGCCTGGTTCGCCAGCACCGCCACCCCGCAATCCAGCAGCGACAGATCCAGATGCTGCCCCCGGCCCGACCGCTGCCGTTCCGCAAGCGCCGCCTGCACCGCGATCACGCCGTAAAGCCCGGTGAAGATGTCGATCCAGGCGACGCCGACCTTTTGCGGCTCTCCGTCGGGCGCGCCCGTCAGGTCCATGATCCCCGACATGCCCTGGATCAGGAAGTCGTATCCGGGCTGGGTCGCGCGCGGCCCGTCCTGCCCGAAACCGGTGATCGAGGCATAGACCAGCCCCGGATTGCGCGCCGACAGCGTGTCATAGTCCAGGCCGAAGCGGGCCAGCCCGCCGACCTTGAAGTTCTCGACCACCACGTCGGCGTCGTCGATCAGGGCGCGCAGGCGGTCCAGGTCGGCGGGATCGTTGAAGTCGCATGTGACCGAGGTCTTGCCCCGGTTCGCGGCGTGGAAATAGGCCGCGACCCTTTCGGTGGTGCCGTCCGCGCGGGGGCGTTCGATGAAGGGCGGGCCCCAGCGGCGGGTGTCGTCGCCCTCGGGCGCCTCGACCTTGACGACCTCGGCGCCCAGGTCGGCCAGCGTCTGGCCGATCCAGGGACCGGCCAGGATGCGCGCCAGCTCGACGACGCGCAGCCCCTTCAGCGGCGCCTCAGCCAAAGGCCTGGATCCCGGTCTGCGCGCGGCCCAGGATCAGCGCGTGCACGTCATGCGTGCCTTCATAGGTGTTCACGGTTTCCAGGTTCTGGGCGTGGCGGATCACCTGGAACTCGCTTGAGATGCCGTTGCCGCCATGCATGTCCCGCGCCATCCGGGCGATGTCCAGGGCCTTGCCGCAGTTGTTGCGCTTTACGATAGAGATCATTTCGGGCGCGAAGCGGCCTTCGTCGAACAGGCGGCCGACGCGCAAGGACGCCTGCAGGCCAAGCGCGATTTCCGTCTGCATGTCGGCCAGCTTCTTCTGGAACAGCTGCGTCGCCGCCAGGGGCCGGCCGAACTGGTGGCGGTCAAGGCCGTATTGGCGGGCGCGGAACCAGCAATCCTCGGCCGCACCCATCGCGCCCCAGGAAATGCCGTAACGCGCGCGGTTGAGGCAGCCGAAGGGCCCGCCCATGCCTTCGATGTTGGGAAGCAGGGCGTCCTCGCCGACCTCGACATCCTCCATCACGATCTCTCCGGTGACGGAGGCGCGCAGCGACAGCTTGCCCTCGATCTTGGGGGCGGACAGGCCGGGCGTCCCCTTGTCCAGCACGAAGCCGCGGACCTTGCCGCCATGGGCGTCGGATTTCGCCCAGACCACGAAGACATCCGCAATGGGGCTGTTGGAAATCCACATCTTCGCGCCGTTCAGCACATAGCCGCCTTCGGTCTTCTTTGCGCGCGTCTTCATGCCGGCGGGGTCCGACCCTGCATCGGGCTCGGTCAGGCCGAAGCAGCCGATGAATTCGCCGCTGGCCAGCTTGGGCAGGTATTTGTGCTTCTGATCCTCGCTGCCATAGGCCTCGATGGGGAACATCACCAGCGATGACTGGACCGAGGCCATGCTGCGGTATCCGCTGTCGATCCGCTCGATCTCGCGCGCGACCAGGCCGTAGGAGACGTAGGAGGCGCCGACCCCGCCGTATTCCTCGGCCACCGTCACGCCCAGCAGGCCCGCCGCCCCCATCTCGCGGAAGATCTCGGGGTCGGTGGTCTCGTTCAGATAGGCGTCGGTCACGCGCGGGGCCAGCCGGTCGGCCGCGAAGGCCGCGGCGCTGTCGCGGATCATCCGTTCCTCTTCGCCAAGCTGGTCGTTCAGCAGGAAGGGATCGGCCCAGTCGAAGGCGGCACCCTTGTGGGATTTCGTGGACATGCGGGATCTCCTGTGTTGGCGACAGCATAGACATTTGCCGGGTGCATCGAAAATGATAAATCTCAATCATTCCATGCATGGGATGAATGTCATGCGCATCCGGCGATACCTGCCCAACCTCAGCCTGCTGCTGGCCTTCGACGGCGTCATGCGGCACGGATCGGTGACGGCCGCAGCGCAAGAACTGGGCCTGACGCAGAGCACCGTCAGCCGCCTGGTCCAGACGCTGGAGGAGCAGATGGGCCAGCCGTTGTTCTCGCGCCACCGCCGCCGCCTGGTCCCGACCCAGGGCGCCACCCGCTATCACACCGACATCTCGGCCGCGCTTGACCTGATCCAGCGGGGCGGCATGTCGCTGATTGCCAACCCCGAAGGCGGAAGCCTGGATCTGGCGGTGCTGCCGACCTTTGGCACCCGCTGGCTGGCCCCGCGCCTGCCCGGATTCATGGCCCGCCATCCCGGCATCCTGGTGAACCTGACCACGCGGTTCCAGCCGGTGGCCTTCGCGACCGAGCCCTTCGACGCCGCGATCATCTATCGCCCCGACGCGGACCCGGACCCGAACAGCCTGAAGCTGTTCGACGAAAGCCTGACCGCCTGCGCCAGCCCGGCCTTCCTGAAGGCCCATCCCATCGATGATCCCGGCGATCTGGCGGGGCTGGTCCTGCTGCACCTGCAGACCCGGCCCCAAGCCTGGGCCGACTGGTTCCGGGGCCAGGGCAGGGGGGCCGCGCCTTCGGGCGGAATGGTCATGGACCAGTTTTCCATGATGATCCAGGCGGCGATCTCGGGGCTGGGGGTGGCGCTTCTGCCCGACTATCTGGCCCGCCAGGAAATCGCCGAAGGCCATCTGCTGCCCGTCCTGCGCCCCGCCGTTCCGGGGCGCGGCGGCTATTGCCTGGTCTGGCCCGGCAGCCGGACGGGGTCCCGCCCGCTGGTCCATTTCCGAAACTGGCTGGCGGCCCAGGTTGCCGGCTGAACCTGCCGCCCCTGCGACTTCAAGCGGTTGTGACCGCGGGATCCTGTGCTAACGTAACGGCGATTTTCCGATAACAGGGACAAGCACAATGAAATTCACATCGCTGTTCGCGGCCTTCGCCGTCGCCGCCACGCTGGGCCAGGGTGCCGCCGCGCAGGAGATGTCGTTCTTCCGTATCGGCACCGGCGGCACGGCAGGCACCTATTACCCGATCGGCGGGCTGATCGCGAACGCCATCTCGAACCCGCCGGGATCGCGCGCCTGCGACGACGGCGGTTCCTGCGGCGTGCCGGGGCTGGTGGCGACGGCCGTGGCCTCGAACGGGTCGGTGGGCAACGTCAACGCCATCAACGGCGGCGCCCTGGAAGCGGGCTTCAGCCAGTCCGACGTGGCCTATTGGGCGCAGACCGGCACCGGGCTGTGGGAAGGCCAGCCCGCGGTCGAGAAGCTGCGCCTGATCGCGAACCTGTATCCCGAAAGCATCCACCTGGTCACCCGCGCCGACGCGGGCATCGAATCCGTGGCCGATCTGGCGGGCAAGCGCGTGTCGCTGGACGAACCCGGGTCGGGCACGCTGGTCGATGCCAAGATCATCCTGGAAGCCTATGGCCTGTCGGAAGCCGATGTGACGGCGGAATACCTCAAGCCCGACCAGGCGGCGGACCGGATGCGCGACGGCGCGATGGACGCCTTCTTCTTCGTGGGCGGCTTCCCGGCCGGCGCGATCGCCGAACTGGCCAGCCAGCATGACGTGAAGCTGGTCCCGATCGCCGGCCCCGATGTGGACAAGCTGCTGGAAACATACAACTTCTTTGCCGTCGACAACCTGCCGGCAGGCACTTATGAAGGCCAGGATGCGGACGTGGCGACCATTTCAGTGGGCGCCCAGCTTGTCACCTCGGCCGACCAGCCCGAGGAACTGATCTACGGCATCACCCAGGCCCTGTATAACGAAAACACCCAGAAGCTGTTCGCGGCGGGCCATGCCAAGGGCAAGCAGATCACGCTGGACAGCGCGACGGCGGGCGCGGGCATCCCGTTCCATCCGGGCGCGGAACGGTTCTACAGGGAAGCGGGCAAGCTTCAGTAAGCGCGGGTCCGATCCGGTTCGAAGGACGCGGGCCCAGGGGTTCGCGTCCTTTTCCGTTCCCTGCAATCCAGGAATGACGAATGTCTGACACTTCACGCCACCTGACCGAAGCCGAACTGCGCGCCATCGAGGAGGAATACGACCCCGAGGCCCGCTTCCGCACCGTCCTGCGCCCCATTGCGATCCTGACGGCGGTGATCCTGTTCCTGCTGTCGGCCTATCACTTCTATACGGCGGGCTTCGGCATCCCGCGGGCCACCACCCATCGCGGGCTGCACATGGGCGTGTCGCTGTTCGTGATCTTCCTCAGCTTCGCGGCCTTCAACAGCGGGCGCCACAAGACCACGGGCTTCGCCATCCTGGGCATCCCGGTCTATGACTGGCTGTTCGCCTTTGCCGGGGCGGTCAGTTCCTTCTATGTCCCCTGGATCTATGACCAGCTGGCCTTCCGGGTGGGCAACCCGCTGACCCTGGACATCGTCATGGGCACGCTGCTGCTGCTGACGCTGATGGAGGCCGTGCGCCGGTCGATGGGCTGGCCCCTGCCGGTGATCGCCGGTCTTTTCATCGGCTATGCCTATTGGGGCCAGTCGATGCCCGGCATCCTGGTCCATCCCGGCGCGGACTGGAACACGATCATCAACCACCTGTACCTGACCTCGCAGGGGATCTATGGCACCGCGCTTGGGGTGATCGCGACCTATGTGTTCCACTTCGTGCTGTTCGGGGTGATGGCGCAGAAGATCGGCCTGGGGCAGTTGTTCATCGACCTGGCGACCGCGCTGACCGGCCGCTTCGCGGGCGGACCCGCCAAGGTGTCGGTCGTGTCCTCGGCGATGCTGGGCACCATCTCGGGCTCGTCCATCGCCAACACGGTAACGACAGGCGCACTGACCATCCCGGCGATGATCAAGATCGGCTTCCGCCGCCATTTCGCCGCCGCGGTCGAGGCCGCGTCATCGACCGGCGGGCAGATCACCCCGCCGGTGATGGGGGCGGTTGCCTTCCTGATGGTGGAATACCTGGGCATCCCGCTGCGCACGATCCTGATTGCGGCCATCGTGCCGGCCTTCATGCACTTCTTCGGCGTCCTGGTGCAGGTTCACCTGGAAGCCAAGCGCCTTGGCATCCGCGGCCTGCGGGCCGAGGAACTGCCCAAGGCCGGCAAGGTCCTGCGCGAGGGCTGGCTGTCGGTCGCGCCCCTGATCCTGCTGGTCTGGATGCTGATGTCGGGCCGCACGCCCTTCCTGTCGGCCTTCTGGGCGATCACGGCCTGCATGGCCGTCTACCTGATCCAGCGGGTCATGGCCTCGGGCGTGGTGGGCGGCATCAGGGAAACCGCCGCCGGCATCTTCGAGGGCTTCGTGTCCGGCGCGCGCCAGTCGCTGTCGGTGACCGCTGCCGCAGCCCTCGTGGGCGTCGTGATCGGCATCGTCACGTTGACGGGGGTGGGCTTCAAGATCGCCTTCATGGTGACCTCGGTCGCGGCCAATGCGGCGGGCGACGTCCATGCCTTCTTGGGCTTCCTGCCGTTCGAGCCCTTCGGCATCGACACGCTGACGCTGCTGTTCACCCTGGTGATGACCGCCGTGGTCTGCATCCTGATGGGCTGCGGCGTGCCCACGACCGCAAACTATATCATCATGGTGGCGGTGGCCGCGCCCGTGCTGGGGATGATGAACGTGGAACCGTTGGTGGCGCATTTCTTCGTCTTCTACTTCGGGGTTCTGGCAGACGTGACGCCGCCCGTGGCGCTTGCCGCCTATGCGGGGGCGGGGATCGCGGGGGCCAATGGCTTCAAGGCGGGCAACACGGCGTTCCGGCTGTCGATGGGCAAGGCCCTGGTGCCCTTCGTCTTCGTCTTCTCGCCGTCCCTGCTGATCGTGACGCAGGCCTTCACGCTGCCCGACTTCCTGCTGGCCTTCACCGGCGCGGTCCTTGGCATCGTGGCGCTGTCGGTGGCGATCACCAACTGGCTGTTCGCCCCCCTCTGGGTGATCGAGCGGATCGCCCTGGTCCTGGCCGCCCTGCTGCTGATCGCGCCCGAGCCGGTCTCGACCGCCATCGGCTTTGCGATCCTGGCGGCGGTGACGGCGCGGCAATACCTGGCCGCGCGCGATGCCCCGGCGGCGCCGGCGGGCTGACGACGAAGAACCGGCCGGCGGGGAATGCTTCCGCCGGCCGGAAATCAGGCCGCCTCGATGCTGACGCGCGCCTTTTCGCCGCCCAGGGCCGCGAAGGCCCTCTGTCGGCAGGTCAGGACCAGGATCTGCTGGTCCTGGGCCACGCGGTGCAGGGCGGTGAACATCGCCTCGATCCGGTCGTCGTCGCTGTGGACCAGGGCGTCGTCCAGGATCACCGGCACCTGGGTGCCCGCCCGCGCGAACAGCCGCGCGAATGCCAGCCGGGTCAGGATCGCCACCTGTTCCCGCGTTCCCCCCGACAGGATGTCCAGGGCCTCGGGCTGGCCGTCGCGGGTCAGCACGGCGGGCAGCAGGGTCTGGTCGTCGATCTCCAGCGTGGCGCCGGGATGGATCACTGCCAGCAGAGGCTGCAATTCGCGCAGCACCGGCCCCAGATAAGCGTCCCGCGCCTGGCGCCGCGCCTCGTCAAGCGCCCGGCGCAGGCGGGTCAGCGACTGCACCTCGGCGGCATAGCGCGCGGCGCGGGCCTCGGCGTCGGAAAGCCTGCCGCGGACCTCGTCCAGGCGTTCCTCGATCCCTTCCTCGGCCAGGGTGCCGATGGATCCGTTCAGCATCGCCAGATCCTCGCGCAGGCGGTCGCGCTGCGCCTTGGCCTGGGCCGCGACCGACTGGGCGCGCGACAGGGCGGCGCGGGCCATGTCCAGGTCGGGGGCGGCCCGTTCCAGCCGCGCGCATTCGGCTTGGGCATCGGCCAGCCCCGACTGGTGGCCCGTCCGGGCGTCGCGCAGATCGCGCAGCCGGGCCGTCAGCGCCGCCGGATCGCCGGCCTCGGCGGCCGCGGCCTCATGGGTGCGGCGGGCGGCGGCAAGCGTGGCGGCGGCGGCGGCCCGAGCCTCGGAGGCTGCGCGCAGGGCAGACTGGGCCTCGGCCGCGGCGGCGCGGGCCCCATCCTCGGTGGCGGTGGCGATGGCAAGGTCCGCTTCAAGGGCGGCGGGGTCGCCCGCGTCCTCAGCGCCCGCACCGGCTTCCGCGACCGTCTGGGCATGGGCCTGGCGCAGGGCCTCCAGCCCGTCGGGGGCAAGCTGGGCCAGAAGGGCCTGGGCGCTGCGCAGGCTGTCGTCGAGCCGCTGCGCCTCGACCAGGCGGGCGCGGGCCTGGGCCAGATCCTCGGCCCCGCAGGCGGACAGCCGCTGGGACAGCGTGGCCGCGGCCTTGTCCAGTTGCGCCCGGTCGCCGCCGGTCTGGGTGCCGGGGTCGATCCGCATGGTGCCGATGCCGGGCAGGTCGAAGTCGCGCGGGCCGGTCAGGCGGTGCGGGCCTTCGGGCAGGTCGGCCCCATCGGCGCGGACCCGCGCGGCGCCGCTATAGGCAAGGGACAGGCTGACCGACTGCGCGTCCAGGCGGGCTTCGGCCCGGTTCAGCTCGTCGGCGGCCTGTTCGGCGGCGGCAAGGGCCTGCGGCGTCACCACCAGCAACCCGCGCTGCGCCCGCTGTGCCTCGATCTCGGCGCGCAGGCGTTCGGCCTCGGCCAGGCTGCGGGCCAGGTGCGTGGCGCGGTCCTGCGCGGCGCGGGCAAGGCGCGCCCGCTGCGCCAGGGCCAGACGGTTGCGCAGGGCGCGGGTGGCGGCCTCGGCATCCCGAAGGGCGGCGGCGGTGTCGCCTTCGGCCTGGGACAGGGTGGCCGTGCGGCTGTCATGACGGGCCGCATCCTCGGTCGCCGCGGCCAGGGCCTGGGCCGCGCGGGCGGCGCGGTCCGACAGCGTTTCCAGCCGCTCGATCTCGGCACGCGCATTGTCGTCGGTGGCCTGTGCCAGGGCCAGGGCGCGCTGCGCCGCCCCCAGCCGGTCGGCATGGGCTTCGGCCTCGGCCAAAGCGGCGCGGGCAGCAGCCAGGGCCTCGGCGCGGCGAAGGTCCTCGGCGGGGTCGTCCAGGGCTGCAAGCTGGCGCTGCGCCTCGCTGCGGCGGGACAGGTCGCCCGACAGCCGCGCGGCCTTGGCGGCAAGCTCGGCCTCCTCGGCGCGCAGCGCCTCGGCCTCGGCCTCGGCCCGCGCCCATTCGCCGCCTGCCTTGGCCTTGCCGGTCGCCGTCGCAAGCCTGCCAAGCGCATCGCCCACCCGTGCCACCACGCCGTCCAGCCTGCGCCCGCCGGTCATCATGTCAATCTCGCCCGCGACCGAGGACAAGAGATCCCGCCGCGCCGACAGCGCCCGTTCGCGGTCGGACTTGTCGCTGGCCGAACTGCCCTCGGGTTCCAGTCCCAGCAGGCCTTGCCGCACCCACAGAAGGCCCGACGGCCCCGACAGGCCGGCCCCCAGCATCCGGTCGATCCAGGCCTCGGCCTCGTCGTCCTGGGCCACCGTCCGCCCGTCGCGCGACACCCTGGCCGAGGCGCGGGTCAGCCACCGCTTTTCCACCCGGTAGCGCCCGTCGGGCAGGTCCAGGTCCGCCGCCACCTCGGGCGCGCCGCCGACATGGGGTTGCAGCGCCTTGATCCCTGCGCGGGTGGCGCGGTGGCGTTCGAAGAACAGCGCGTGGATGGCGTCGAAGAAGGTGGACTTGCCGAATTCGTTGGGCTCGCACAGCACGGTGATGCCGTCGCCGATCCCCTCGATCCGGGCGGTGTGGCCGGCGAAGCGGCGGACGTTGGTCAGTTGCAGCGCGCGGATCTTCATGCCCCCACCTCTTGCGCCAGGGCATAAAGCCGCGACAGCGCGGATGCGGCCACCGCGCGTTCGGCGGCGCTGCGATCCCCGTCGCCCGCCTCGGCCAGCAGCGCCTCGGCCGCCTGGCGCAGCGCGCCCGCGCGGTCGATCCCGTCCAGGTCGTCGGGCCGCGCCTCGGTCGCAAGGCCTGACAGGTCGTGGCCGAACCAGCCGAAATCGGGGGCGGCCGCCTGCGCCGCCGCGTCAAGCGCGGCCCGGTCGGACAGGGGCAGGCGGCCGGTGGCGACAAGCCGGACCAGCAGGTTGCGCCGCATCATCGGCAGGGGCAGGGCGCCGTCCAGCCGGGCCAGCGGATCGTCGCCGGGCAGCAGGTCCAGCGTGACGGTCTGCCAGCCCATGCTGCCGGTTTCCACCGGGCGAACCCGCGCCGTCCCGTCCAGCGTCACCAGCAGCGCGCAGCAGGCCGCAGAGTGCTTGAAGCCGTCGGCCTCGGGCGTGCCGGAATACCAGGTGGCCGCGTTCACCTCCATCCGGCCGTGCCAGTCGCCAAGCGCCAGGTAATCCAGGCCGCATCTTTGCGCGCGGTCGGGGGCGATGATGCCCGCCGCGCCTTCCTCGCCCGAGAAATCGGCGATCGCGCCGTGGCCCAGGCCGATGCGCAGGCAGCCGTCGGGGGTGGGGGCGGCCATCGCCTCGGTCAGGTCGCGGCCGGGGCGGCGCTGCGTGCAGGGGGCGGGCAGGACAATCACGCCGGGGGCCAGTTCCACCGGATCGGGGCTGGTGATCGCCCGCAGGTTCGGGGGCGCGTCGGACCCGATGCGCCGCCACAGTTCGGTCGCGGCAAGGCTGTCATGGTTGCCCGGCAGCATGATCCAGGTGATGTCGGCCTCGGCCGCCATGGCGCGCAGGGCGTGGCGCAGGGTGTCGGGGGCAGGGGTCTCGGCGTCGAAGGTGTCGCCCGCCAGCAGCACCGTGGCCGCGCCACCGTCCCGCGCGGCCTGGGCCAGCCGCGCGATCGCGCCGTGGCGGGCCTCGCGCAGGCGGTTGCGGATGGCTTCGGGATAGGTGCCGAAGGCCTTGCCCAGGTGCAGATCTGAGGAATGCAGGAAGCGATACATCGGAAAGGGGATCCTTCGGGTCGGCACTGTCGCGGAAGAAGAACAAACCACGCACGCCGCGGGTTAGACAAGCCCCAAGGACGCAGGATCATCATTTGCTGCCGGATCGGCCGGGACGGCGGGACAGGAACCTTAGCCCGCAAAACCTGTTGTCCTGCCAAGGAACTGGCCGAGAGGGAACCATGCTGGGAAACAAGGTCACCGACAACCAGGGACAGGACAGCGACACGCGCCTTCGGGCGCTTGCCGCGCAGCGCATCGCCATCGAGGGCGTCTCGATCGAGATCGACGGCGGCCGCTTCCCGGCCAAGGCCGTGGCGGGCCAGCCCGCGGCGATCGAGGCCGACATCTTTTCCGATGGCCACGATTCCATCGCCGCGGCGATCCGCTGGCACCGCGCGGGCGATGATGGCGGCGCGCAGGAGGCCCGCATGGTCTTCCTTGAAAACGACCGCTGGGCCGGGACCGTCACCTTTCCCGAGAACGGCTTTTTCGACTGCACCATCCTCGCCTGGCGCGACCTGTTCACCACCTGGCACAAGGAGGTGACCAAGAAGCTGGCAGCAGGCCAGCGGATCGGGCTTGAGCTTGAGGAAGGCCGCAGGCTGGTCCAGTCCGCGGTCGATGAGGGCGCCGGCGGCGAGGCGCGGGCGACGCTGGTGGGGCTTCTGGCAGCGGATGCGGCCTATGCCGAGGCCACGGGCGACGACGCATCGACGGACGCCGCCCGCTTCGCCCGGATGGGCGATGCTTCGGTGCTGGCCCTGATGCAGCAGGTCGGGCCGCGCACCAACCTGACCGAATACAAGACCCTGACCGTCTTCGCCGACCGCCGGGCCGCGGCCTTCAGCGCCTGGTACGAGATCATGCCTCGGTCCCAGTCCGGCGACGAGAACCGCCACGGAACCTTCGACGACGTGATCGCGCGGCTGCCCTATGTGCGCGACCTGGGCTTCGACGTGCTGTATTTCCCGCCCATCCACCCTATCGGAAAGACCAACCGCAAGGGCCGCAACAACAGCCTGACCGCGCAGGAGGGCGAGCCCGGCAGCCCCTATGCCATCGGCAGCGAGGCGGGCGGGCACGACGCCCTCCATCCCGAACTGGGCAGCTTCGAGGATTTCCGCCGCCTGATCGCGGCCGCGAAGGACCACGGCCTGGAAATCGCCCTGGACTTCGCCATCCAGTGTTCGCCCGACCACCCCTGGATCCGCGAACATCCCGAATGGTTCGACTGGCGCCCCGATGGCACCATCAAGTTCGCCGAGAACCCGCCCAAGAAATACGAGGACATCGTCAACGTCCATTTCTATCGCGGCGCGCTGCCCGACCTGTGGTATGCGCTGCGCGACGTGGTGCTGTTCTGGGTGGACCAGGGCGTGCGCATCTTCCGCGTGGACAACCCCCACACCAAGCCCTTCCCCTTCTGGGAATGGCTGATCGAGGAAGTGCGCGCCAAGGATCCCGGCGTGATCTTCCTGGCCGAGGCCTTCACCCGGCCCAAGGTGATGAAGCGGCTGGCGAAGCTGGGCTATTCGCAGTCCTATTCCTATTTCACCTGGCGCAACGAGAAGCAGGAGATCATCGATTACCTGACCGAGCTGACGCAGGAGGAATGCCGCGAATACATGCGGCCCAATTTCTTCGTGAACACGCCCGACATCAATCCGCGCTTCCTGCAATCCAGCGGCCGCCCCGGTTTTCGCACCCGGCTGGTGCTGGCCGCGACCCTGGGCGGCAATTACGGCGTCTACAACGGCTACGAGATCTGCGAGGCGGCGGCGGTGCCGGGCAAGGAAGAATATCTCGATTCCGAGAAATACCAGATCCGTGCCTGGGACATGAACCAGCCCGGCAACATCCAGGACGACATCCGCCTGATGAACCGCCTGCGCCAAAGCCATCCGGCGCTGCAGGATTTCACCAATCTCACCTTCTACAAGGCGTCCAGCGACAAGGTGCTGTCATACGGCAAGCAGACCGGCAACGACTTCGTGCTGATCCACGTCAACCTGGATCCCCACAACACCCAGGTCTTCGAGTTCGAGGTGCCCTTGTGGGAGTTCGGCCTGCCCGACGAGGCATCCGTCGAGGTGCGCGACCTGATCCACGGCAACAGCTTCACCTGGCACGGCAAGAACCAGTGGCTGGAGCTTGAGCCGCACAGCCGACCCTATGCCATCTGGCAGCTTTTCGCCCCCGGAGTTCCCCGCTGATGAATATTGCCACGACACCTTCCGACGCGAATTTTGCCGTCCGCACCGACGGGATCGATCGCAGCCAGGCAGACTGGTACAAGGACGCGGTCATCTATCAGTTGCACATCAAGGCCTTCATGGACAGCAACGGCGACGGGATCGGCGATTTCGCCGGCCTGATGCAGCGGCTGGACTACGTGCAGGAACTGGGCGTCACGGCGATCTGGCTTTTGCCCTTCTATCCGTCCCCCCTGCGCGACGACGGCTATGACATCGCCGACTACCGCTCGATCAACCCGTCCTACGGGTCGATGAAGGACTTCAAGGCCTTCGTGAAGGAAGCCCACCGCCGCGGCATCCGCGTCATCACCGAACTGGTCATCAACCACACCTCGGACCAGCATCCCTGGTTCCAGCGGGCGCGGCGCGCCAAGCCCGGATCGGCCGCGCGGGACTGGTATGTCTGGTCCGACACGGACGAGAAATGGCCGGAAACCCGGATCATCTTCCTGGACACGGAAAAGTCGAACTGGACCTGGGATCCGGTGGCGGGGGCCTATTACTGGCACCGCTTCTATTCGCACCAGCCGGACCTGAACTTCGACAATCCCAAAGTGCTGGAGGAAGTGCTGAAGGTCATGCGCATGTGGCTGGACATGGGCGTGGACGGGCTGCGGCTGGACGCGATCCCCTATCTGGTCGAACGCGACGGCACCAACAACGAGAACCTGCCCGAGACCCATGACGTGCTCAAGGCCATCCGCGCCGACCTGGACCAGCATTTCCCCGACCGGATGCTGCTGGCCGAGGCGAACCAGTGGCCCGAGGATACCCGCCCCTATTTCGGCGAGGGCGACGAATGCCACATGGGATTCCACTTCCCCTTGATGCCGCGGATGTACATGGCCCTGGCGCAGGCCGACCGGCACCCCATCACCGACATCATCCGCCAGACGCCCGAGATCCCCGAAGCCTGCCAATGGGGCATCTTCCTGCGCAACCATGACGAACTGACGCTGGAGATGGTCACGTCCGAGGAACGCGACTATCTGTGGCAGACCTATGCCGCCGACACGCGGGCGCGCATCAACCTGGGGATCCGCCGCCGCCTGGCGCCCCTGATGCAGAACGACCGGCGCAAGATCCAGTTGATGAATTCCATGCTGCTGTCCATGCCCGGAACGCCAATCATCTATTACGGCGACGAGATCGGCATGGGCGACAACTACTACCTGGGCGACCGGGACGGGGTCCGCACGCCGATGCAATGGTCGGGCGACCGCAACGCCGGCTTTTCCCGCGCCAAGCCCCAGCAGCTTTACCTGCCCGCGATCATCGACGCGGTCTATGGCCACCAGGTCATCAACGTCGAGGCGCAGGCCGACGACCCGTCGTCCCTGCTGAACTGGATGCGCCGCATGATCACCGTGCGCCGCCAGCATCCGGCCTTCGGGCGGGGCGAGATGATCCTGCTCTATCCGCGCAACCGCAAGGTCCTGGCTTACCTGCGCGAACACGAGGGGCGGGCCTATCTCTGCGTGGCGAACCTGGCCGACAGCGCGCAGGCGGTGGAACTGGATCTGTCCCGCCACCGCGGCACCGTGCCGATCGAGCTGACCGGCCGGTCCGCCTTCCCGCCGGTGGGCGATCTGCCCTATATGCTGACGCTGCCCGCCTATGGCTTCTACTGGTTCGCGCTGAGCGGCGAGGAGGAAACCCCGTCCTGGCATGAATCCATGCCCGACATCCTGCCCGAGTTCATGACCCTGACCACCCGCGACGGGCGCGTGGCGACGGCCATCGGCGGGCGCGAGGGGGCGCAGTTCCGCAACGACGTGCTGCCGCAATGGCTGCCGCTGCAACGCTGGTTCGCGGGCAAGGACAAGGGCATAGGCGGCGTGCGCATGACCCCCCTGGGCGACCTGGACAAGGGCGAGCATGAACTGGTCGCCGTCCATGTGGCCGTGGGCGACGAGGAACAGAGCTATCTTCTGCCCATCTCGGCCCGCTGGGGTGACGAGAACCTGCGCCCCGGCGCGCCGAAGCTGTCCTATACCCTGGCCAAGATCCGCCACACCGCGCGGGTGGGCGCGCTGATCGACGGCGCCTATGACGAACGCCTGCCGCAACTGCTGCTGGAGGGGCTGAAAAAGGACCGCGTTGACGGCGATCTGCGGTTCGAGGGGACCGGCGCTCTGCGCGGAATCGAGGATCCGGGCGATCCCCGCCAGCTTGGCGCGGAACAGTCGAACCTGTCCATCGCCTTTGGCGACAAGATCATCCTGAAACTGTATCGCCGCATCCGCGAGGGCGCGCAGCCCGATGTCGAGGTCGCCAAGTTCCTGACCGAGGTCGCGGGCTACAGGCACACGCCCCGCTATCTGGGCCAGGTGGCGCATGGATCGACCACGCTGGCCGCGGCCTTCGCCTTTGTCCCGAACCGGGGCGACGCCTGGTCGGGCATCATCGACGCCCTGGGCCTGGAACTGCACGAGCACGAGACCTGGGCCTCGGCCGGCGAGGCGCGGCCCGAAACGGTCAGCTATGACTTCCCGCTCAGCGTGGGCGCGCTTCTGGGGCAGCGGACGGCGGAATTGCACAAGGCCCTTGCCACGGAAACCGACAACCCGGACTTCGCGACCGAGGATCCGACGCCTGACCAGCTTGGGCAATGGGCATCCGATGCCGAAGCCGAGGCACAGGCCCTGCTGGACCGGCTGGAACAGGCGCAACTGCCCGACGAGGCCGCGCCCCTGGCCCGGTCGCTGCTGGACCGGCGCGACGACCTGCTGTCGCGGCTGCGGGCGGTGGCCGACATCGCGCCGGGCTTCAAGCTGTCGCGCATCCACGGCGACTTCCACCTGGGGCAGGTGCTGCTGGCCCAGAACGACGTGGCGATCATCGACTTCGAGGGGGAACCTGCCCGCAGCCTTGCGGAACGGCGGCAGAAATCCTCGCCCCTGCGCGACGTGGCGGGGATGCTGCGGTCCTTCGACTATGCCGCGATGACCGTCGCCGCGCGCCAGCGGGACAGCTTTGGCGGGGCGGAACGCGGCCAGGACCGGATCGAGCATTGGCGGCAATCGGCGATGCGCGATTTCCTGGACGCCTATCGCAGCCATTCGAAAGGGGTGGCCAGCCTGCCCGAAGATGAGGCAGCCTGGCAGGTGCTGCTGGACTTCTTCCTGCTGCACAAGGCTATCTATGAGGCGGGCTATGAACTGAGCAACCGGCCCAACTGGATCGGTATCCCCCTCAAGGGCATCCTCGAACTGCTGGGACAAAGCGACACATGACAACAGCCTTGGCAAGCGACATCGAGGCCATCCTTCGCGGTAGCCATTCCAACCCCTTCGCCATCCTCGGCCCGCACGAGGGCGAGGTGCGGGTCTTCGCACCCCAGGCATCCGAAGTCGCGGCGGTGTCGGGCGACCGGCGGTTCCCGCTGGAACGCGTCCACCCCGAGGGCTTCTTCGCCGGGCCGGTCGAGGGGGACCATTACCGGCTGGAAATGTCCTCGGGCGACCGGACATGGACGGCCGAGGATCCCTATCGCTTCGGCCTGGTCCTGGGCGAGATGGACGAATACCTGCTGGCCGAAGGCCGCCACCGCCAGCTTTACGAAAAGCTGGGCGCCCATCCCATGACCCACGAGGGCGTCGAGGGCGTGGCCTTCGCCGTCTGGGCGCCCAATGCCCGGCGGGTCAGCGTCGTGGGCGACTTCAACGCCTGGGACGGCCGCCGCCATCCGATGCGCAGGCGCCTTGGCCCCGGCATCTGGGAGCTGTTCATTCCCGGCCTGTCCGTGGGCACGCTCTACAAATACGAGATCATCAGCGCCCATGGTGAGCGGATGCCACTGAAGGCCGATCCGGTGGGCTTCCTGCACGAACAGTCGCCCGGCACGGCGTCCGTCATCAGCAAGCTGCCCGATTATTCCTGGCAGGACGCCGGATGGATGGCCGGGCGGGCGGAACGGCAGGACCGCAAGGCCCCCATCTCGATCTACGAGGTCCACCTGGGATCCTGGCGGCGCGGCGGCGAGAACGAAGTCCTGGATTACGCCGCCATCGCCGACCTGCTTGTCCCCTATGTGACGGACATGGGCTTTACCCATGTCGAGTTCCTGCCGGTGTCGGAACATCCCTTCACCGGGTCATGGGGATACCAACCCATCGGCCTGTTCGCGCCCACCAGCCGATACGGCTCGCCCGAGGCCTTCGCGCGGCTTGTGGACCGGCTGCACGGGGCAGGGATCGGCGTCATCATCGACTGGGTTCCCGCGCATTTTCCGTCCGATGCCCACGGGCTTGGCCGCTTTGACGGCACGGCGCTTTACGAACATGCCGATCCGCGCCAGGGCTTCCACCAGGACTGGAACACGCTGATCTACAACTTCGGCCGGCAGGAGGTGGCGAATTTCCTGCAGGCCAGCGCGCTGTACTGGCTGGACAGGTTCCATGTCGACGCGCTGCGCGTGGATGCGGTGGCCTCGATGCTGTATCTGGACTATTCGCGCCAGCCGGGCCAGTGGATCCCCAACCAGTTCGGCGGGAACGAGAACCTGGAAGCCATCGACTTCCTGCGCGGGGTGAACGAACGCGTTTGCGCCGACCATCCCGGCGCCATCACCATTGCCGAGGAATCCACGGCCTTTCCCAAGGTCAGCCGCCCCGTCAGCGACGGCGGCCTGGGCTTCGGGTTCAAGTGGAACATGGGCTGGATGCATGACACGCTGGGCTATTTCCGGCGCGATCCCATCCACCGCCGCCACCACCAGAACGACCTGACCTTCGGCATGGTCTATGCCTGGTCCGAGGATTTCGTCCTGCCCCTGAGCCATGACGAGGTGGTGCACGGCAAGGGCTCGCTGATCCGGCAGATGGCGGGGGATCGCTGGCAGAAGTTCGCGAACCTGCGCGCCTATTTCGGCTTCATGTGGACCCATCCGGGCAAGAAGCTGCTGTTCATGGGCGGAGAGTTCGCGCAGGACCGCGAATGGAACCACGACCAGTCGCTGGACTGGCATCTGCTGGACGACCCGCTGCATGGGGGGATGCAGAACCTGATCCGCGACCTGAACCACCTGTATCGCGACCAGTCCGCGCTTCACCGGCTGGATTGCGAACCCGAGGGCTTTGAATGGATCGATGCCAGCGACGCGGCCCAAAGCGTGCTGGTCTATCTGCGCAAGTCGGACGACGGCTCGCCCCCGGTCGTGATCGTCTGCAACCTGACGCCCCAGGTCCACCACGATTACCGCATCGGCCTGCCGCAACCGGGCGCCTGGCGCGAGGCGCTGAACACCGATGCCGAGACCTATGGCGGATCGGGCGTCGGCAACGGCCGGATCCAGGCCGAGGACCAGTCATGGCATGGGCGGGCGGCATCGGCCAGCCTGACCCTTCCGCCGCTTGCGACAATGGTGCTGGTGCCCGCGTAGGGCGCCCGCCCCCCGGCCGTCAGCGCTTGGCCAGGCGGCGGACCAGCAGGTGCAGGGCCACCGCGCCCGCCGCTGCGGCCGCCAGCACGGCCAGCAGATGTTCATGCGCTTCCAGCGGTCCCAGAAGGGCGGTGAAGGCCTGGCCCAGCATCCCGCCAAGGCTGACGAACAGCCATGCCCAGATCAGCGAGGCCAGGGCGTTGATCGCCATGAAGCGGCCCGCCGGGTAATCGGTCATGCCGATCGCTATCGGGCTGACCGTGCGCAGCCCATAGGCAAAGCGGAAGCCGAAGACGAAAAGGCCCGGCTGGCGGTCGAAGACCCGGCGCGCCTTGGCAAAGCCCCGGCTGGCGGCAAGCGCGCGAAGCCGCGGCAGATCGCGCCACCTGCGGCCCAGGAAGAACCAGGCCTGGTCCCCCAGGAACGACCCCGACGCGGCGGCCAGGATCAGCCAGTCCCTGTCCAGAAGCCCGCGGCGCGCCATGGCGCCGCCCACCATGACAACCGTTTCCCCCTCGATCACCGCGCCGATGCCCACGGCGGGCAGGCCATAGGCCGCGATCAGGCTCTCGATGTTCATGACGGTTTCCTTTCGGCCGGCGGTCCATCCCTAGCATGGCCGGGCCGCGGATGCGGTGGAAATCTCCAGCGGCGGGCGGGGGTTGCGTGGCTTTCGGGTCACTGTCCATTTAGCCAAATTGTCTGGACCCTGCCTGTGGGATAGCAGGCAAATCGTGGTTTTCATGGTTCGGGTTTTTTCCATCATGCGTCTTGGCTTTTTCGCTGCTGCATCTGTCGGCTGCATTCTTGGGGCGGTTTCAGCGGGCGAGGCCGCGACGCTGGGCGCGACCGACCTGCTGCGCCAGTTCAACCTGGTCACCAAGGGTGACGTGACCGGCAGTTCCGGTTTCCATGTCGATGGCCGCGCGCTTGTGGGCGGCGACTACAAGGTCCAGGCCGGCAGCGTCGTCTATATGAAGGGCAAGGGCGATGCCTCGGACCACGACGACTTCATCGTCAAGGGCCGGGTGGAGTCGCAGGTCCATGTCAACAATGGCGGAAGCGCTGCGGCCGGCCAGGGGCTGGACAAGCTGAACATGAACGGCGGCGGATCGAAATCCGCCTATGCCGAAGGCTCGGCCCCGGCCGGCTATGTCCAGACGCTGTCCAACTATGCCGCGACGCTGGGTTCGATGGCGGCTTCGTCAAGCGGCGTCGTGCGGCAGGGGTCGGTCCATGACCGGACCAACACCTATTCTATCTCGGGCGTGGCAGACGGCATCGGCGTCCTGTCCCTGACCGAGGCCGACATCCGCGCCGACCGCGACTTTCGCTTTGACCTGGGCAAGGACGTGGACTGGGTCGTGGTGAACGTCCGCGCCACCCAGGCCGACAAGACCTTCCGGCTGGGATCGACCTTCAAGGCGCAGGATCGCAAGACGGCCAGCAAGGTCGTCTGGAACTTCATCGGCTTTGACGACGTGATCTTCGACGCCATGTTCGCGGCCGGCGCGATCCTGGCCGATGGCAGCCGCGTCCAGACCACCAGCGGCAATATCGAGGGCAGCGTCTTCGCCGACCGCTTCCACGGCCTTAGCGAGTTGCACTTCACCGGACTGGACGAAGGCCGCCTGCCGGGGGACGAGGATCGGCAGCCTGCCCCCGTTCCTCTGCCCGCCGGAATGCCGCTGCTGCTGTCGGGCTTCGGCCTGCTGGCCTGGGCGCACCGCCGCAAGCGGGCCTGAGCCACGGCTTCACGGATGCAGAAAGGCCCTGCCATCGGCGGGGCCTTTGCCGATCTAGGGCTGGTCGGGCGTGATCCGCCAGACCGTGTTCGACAGGTCGTCCGCCACGATCAGCGCGCCGCGCGGATCCAGCGTCACACCCACCGGGCGGCCCCGCGTGTTGCCGGCATCGACCAGAAAGCCCGACACGAAGTCCACGGGATCGCCCGCCGGGCGGCCGTCCCTGAAGGGCACGAAGACCACCTTGTAGCCCACGGGGTCGCTGCGGTTCCAGCTTCCGTGCATCCCCACGAAGGCACCCTCGGCGAAGGCCCCGCCCATCACCGGGTCGGAAAAGGCGACCCCAAGCGCCGCCACATGGGCGCCAAGCGCGTAATCGGGGGTGATGGCCTCGGCCACCAGGCCCGGGTTCTGCGGCTGCGCGCGCGGATCGACGGTCTGGCCCCAATAGCTGAAGGGCCAGCCATAGAAGCCGCCTTCCTGCACCGCTGTCAGATAGTCGGGGACCAGATCCGGCCCGATCTCGTCGCGTTCGTTGACCACGGACCAAAGCTGGCCGCTTCCGGGCTGGATCGCCAGGGCGGTCGGGTTGCGCAGGCCGGTGGCATAGGGGCGGTGCGCGCCGGTCTGGGCATCGATCTGCCAGATCATCGCGCGGTCTTCCTCGGCCTCCATGCCCCGTTCGGTGATGTTGCTGTTGGACCCGATGCCCACATACAGGAACCGCCCGTCGGCACTGGCGGTCATGGCCTTGGTCCAGTGGTGGTTGATCGCCTTGGGCAGGTCGGTCAGCGTCACGGGCGGGCCGCTGGCCTGGGTCTGCCCCTCGGTATAGTCGAAGCGGACCACGGCGTCCTGGTTGGCCACGTAGATGAAGTTCCCGATCTGCGCCAGGCCATAGGGCGAGTTCAGCCCATCGGCAAAAACCCCCTGCATCTCGTAGGCACCGTCGCCATCGGCGTCGCGCAGCAGGGTCAGGCGGTTGCCGCCGCTGACCGGGCTTTTGCCAAGCGCCTTGATGAAGCCCGCGATGATGTCCTTGGGCCGCAGGGCAGGCGCGCCCTGTCCCTTGCCCTCGGCCACCAGGATGTCGCCGTTGGGCAGGACCAGCGTCTGGCGCGGGATCGCCAGGTCGGTGGCGATGGGCGTGATCGTATAACCCTCGGGCACGGTGGGCAGGTCGTCGCCCCACATCGCGGGGCGCGGGATCACCATGTCGGGCAGAAGCCCGCGCCGGGGCTCGGGCAGGCGGACCTCGGTGCCTTGGGTCACAACCTCTTGCGCCGTGGCCGACAGCGGCAGCGCCGCCAGGGCCGAGATCATCAGGATACCGTGCATCATGCCCACCTCTTGCTGTGAAAACCGCTGAAACCCACCCAGGACGCCAGAAGCGCCAGCAGGGCGGAAACGCCGGACAGCCACAGGGCCTCGGGCATGATGGCCCAGGCGTCCTTGGAATGGGCCAGGGCGTTGACGAAGCCCAGGACCCACATGGCCAGGACCAGGACGAAATAGACCAGCCGTTTCCGGTCGCCCCGGTTGGCGCGCGGGAACAGCGCGATCAGCGCCCACAGCAGGACAAAGCCGCCGACCAGCAGCCCGCCTGCGTTCAGCCATTGGGCGAAGTTCGACCACTGGATCTGGAAGCTGCGGGCATAGGCGATGTCGCTGGCCAGCGTTCCCAGGAACAGCGGGAACGGGAAGGACAGCAGGATGGCGTGAAGCGGGTGCAGCGACCTGCGCGGCAGGTCTGCGTCAAGGGCGACCACGGCGTTTCCTTTCGGTGAAAGCGGGCTGGTCCGAGAGGCCGGGCAGCGAAACCATATCTTCGCCAACGCGTGGATCGGTCAGATGTTTCACGCCTGCGTTGCAAAAAGGGGATGCAAGACCCCTCTGGACCTTCGCCCTGGGGGCGGCTAGCCTGCGGGCAACACTATCCGTTGGGGCGTCCCGTCGCGGGGCTGAGAGGTGCATTGCGCACCGACCCATCGAACCTGATCCGGGTCATGCCGGCGGAGGGAACGGATAGGCAGGCAGTGCCGCCCGTTGCCGCACGTCGTCTGCCGTCCCACCCCCTGTCCATGACCCGCCACGCGGAACAAGGAAGGGGGCATATGACACCGACCGTCTTGACCATCGCCGGATCCGACAGCGGCGGGGGCGCAGGCCTCCAGGCGGATCTGAAGACCGTCTCGGCCCTTGGCTGCTATGGCGCCAGCGTCGTCACGGCGGTGACGGCGCAGAACACCCGCGCGGTGACGGCCGTCCACCCGCTGCCGCCCGACCTGATCGCCGCGCAGATCCGGGCCGTCCTGGACGACATCGCGGTCCATGCCGTCAAGATCGGCATGGTCGGATCGCCCGAGGCGACCCGCGCCGTGGCGGACGCCTTGCGCGGCTGCGCCGTCCCCATCGTGCTGGACCCGGTGATGATCGCCAAGTCGGGCGACGTGCTGGCCAGCCAAGCATCCATCGCCGCCCTTGTCCGCGACCTGCTGCCCCTGGCCCATGTCCTGACCCCCAACCTGCCCGAGGCCGCGCGGCTGCTGGGCGACCAGCCAGCCGAGACCGAGGCCGCGGCACTGGTGCAGGGCATGGCCCTGCGGGCGCTTGGACCGCAGCACGTGCTGATGAAGGGGGGTCACGCCGGCGGCCCGCACTGCACCGACATCCTGATCGGCCCCGGCGGCTCCGCCCGCTTCACCGCGCCCCGGATCGGCACGCGGAACACGCATGGGACGGGCTGCACCCTGTCATCGGCCATCGCGGCGGGGCTGGCTCAGGGGCTGCCCGTGGCGGATGCCGTGGGCCGGGCGCATGGCTGGCTGCACGGGGCCATCCGGGCCGCGGACGATCTGGCGATCGGCGGGGGCAACGGGCCGGTGCATCATTTCCACGCGCTCTGGCCCCGCCGCGCGGGGGCCGCCGCATGAGCGTCACGGTCATCGGCGGGGGCGTGATGGGCCTTTGCGTCGCCACGGAACTGCAAGGGCGCGGCATCCCCGTGGCGGTGCGCGACGAAGGCCCCGGCCCGCGGGCCTGTTCCTGGTGGGCGGGCGGGATGCTGGCCCCCTGGTGCGAGGGCGAAAGCGCCGAGGAAGCCGTCACCCGCCACGGCCTGGGTGCCGCCGACTGGTGGCAGGCCCAGGGGGTTCCGGTCGCGCGCAACGGCACGCTGGTCGTCAGCCTGTCGCGCGATGCGGCGGCGCTTGACCGCTTTGCCCGGCGCAGCCGGGGCCACCGGATGCTGGACGCCGAAGGCATCGCCGCGCTTGAGCCCGACCTTGCGGGCCGCTTCGCCCGCGCGCTGTTCTTCGCGGACGAGGCGCATCTGGACCCGCGCCGGGCCCTGGCAATCCTGTCCGACCGTCTGGGGCGGACCGACAGCGTCGCGGGTCAGGTCATCGACTGCCGGGGCCTGTCCGCCCGCGACGCGCTGCGCGACCTGCGCGGCGTGCGCGGAGAGATGGTCCTGATCCGCTGCCCCGAGATCGCGCTGTCACGCCCCGTCCGCCTGCTGCATCCCCGGATGCCGCTTTACGTGGTCCCGCGCGGCGACGGGGTCTTCATGCTGGGCGCGACCATGCTGGAAAGCGACCGGCGCGGCCCGCCCACGGCGCGGGCGGTGCTGGAACTGCTGTCGGCGGGTTTCGCCCTGCATCCCGCCCTGGCCGAGGCCGAGGTGCTGGAACTGGGCGCCGACGCCCGCCCGGCCTTTCCCGACAACCTGCCGCGCATCCGCCGCGCGGGGGGCGTCATCCACGCCAACGGCCTTTACCGCCACGGCTTCCTGCTGGCCCCGGCTGTGGCGCGCATGGTGGCCGATCACCTTCAACACCAGACCAGACCGGAGTTCATGGATGCGGATCACGATTAACGGCACCCCGCAGGACAGCAGCGCCGCCACCCTGGCCCAAGCCTTGGCCGAGGCCGGCCTGACCGGCCGCATCGCCACCGCGCTGAACGGCAGCTTCGTCCCCGCCACCTTGCGCGAAACCACGCCCCTCCGCGACGGCGACGCGATCGAGGCGCTTGCGCCCATGCAGGGGGGCTGACCGATGCCCGTCTTCTACGGCACCACCGTCGACAGCGCGCTGATGCTGGGCACGGCGGGATATCCCTCGCCCAAGGTGCTGGCCGACGCCTTCGCCCGGTCGGGCGCGGGCGTGGCCACCGTGTCGCTGCGCCGCGAAAGCGGCGGCGGGCAGGATTTCTGGGCGCTGATCCAGTCGCTGGGCGTGACCCTGCTGCCCAACACCGCAGGCTGCCACACCGCGCGCGAGGCCGTGACGACCGCTCGGATGGCCCGCGAGGTCTTCGGCACCGACTGGATCAAGCTGGAGGTGGTCGGCAACACCGACACATTGCAGCCCGATCTCTTCGGCCTGGTCGAGGCCGCGCGGATCCTGTCCGCCGAGGGCTTCAAGGTCTTTCCCTATTGCACCGAGGATCTGGTGGTCTGCGAACGCCTGCTGGAGGCGGGCTGCCAAGTGCTGATGCCCTGGGGCGCGCCCATCGGGTCGGGCCTGGGGCTGAACAACCCGCACGGGCTGCGGGCGCTGCGGGCGGCATTTCCCGACGTGGCCCTGGTCGTCGATGCGGGCATAGGCCTGCCCAGCCATGCCGCCGCGGCGATGGAGATGGGCTTTGACGCGGTGCTGCTGAACAGCGCCGTGGCCCGCGCAGGCGATC
Source organism: Paracoccus aerius (assembly GCF_014656455.1). Taxonomy (GTDB): domain Bacteria; phylum Pseudomonadota; class Alphaproteobacteria; order Rhodobacterales; family Rhodobacteraceae; genus Paracoccus; species Paracoccus aerius. The sequence goes on along the minus strand of NZ_BNCL01000016.1, from coordinate 11,844 downwards.
CCGCCGCGATGGCCGGTGCCATGGCCGCCGCCATCCGCGCCGGGCGCGAAGCCTGCCTGGCCGACCCGATGGAGCGGACCGACATGGCCGTCCCCTCGACCCCCGTGATCGGAAGGGCCTTCCTGTGACGCTGCCGCGCTTCTATCCCGTGCTGGACAGCGCCGACTGGATCGCCCGGGTCCTTCCGCTGGGCGTCAGGCTGGTTCAGCTTCGCGCCAAGGACCGGCCCGAAGGCGACCTGCGCGACCAGATCGCCCGCGCCCGGGACCTGTGCCGCAAGCACGGCGCGATCCTGGTCGTCAACGACCACTGGCGGCTGGCGATCGACCTGGGCTGCGACTTCGTCCACCTGGGGCAAGAGGATCTGGACGGGGCCGACCTGCCCGCGATCCGCGCCGCCGGGCTGCGGATGGGGATCTCGACCCATGACGAGGCTGAACTGGACCGCGCCCTGGACTGCCGCCCCGATTACGTGGCGCTTGGGCCGGTCTGGCCGACGATCCTGAAGCAGATGAAATGGCACAGCCAAGGCGTCGAGAAGCTGACCCGGTGGAAGGCGCGGATCGGGGACCTGCCGCTTTGCGCCATCGGCGGGCTGACGCCGGATCGCGCCCGGATGGCCATCGCGGCAGGCGCGGACGTGGTGGCCGCCGTGACCGACATCACCCTGAACCCCGACCCCGACGCGCGGGTCCGCGAATGGCTGGACATCGCATGAGATATGCCCGCCAGGCCGTCCTGCCGCAGATCGGGGACGCGGGCCAGGCCCGGCTTGCCGCGGCCCATGTGCTGGTGGTCGGCGCGGGCGCCCTGGGCATCCCTGTGCTGCAATACCTGGTGGGCGCGGGCGTCGGCCGCATCACCCTTGTCGATCCCGACCGGGCCGAGGTTTCCAACCTGCACCGCCAGCCGATCTATGGCCGACACATCGGCCAGCCCAAGGCGCTTGCCGCCGCCCTGGAAATGGCCGCGCTGAACCCCGACACGACCGTCGCGCCACTTGTCGCGCGGCTGGACCCGGCCAATGCGCCGGACCTGGTGGCGCCCGCCGATGTGGTCATGGACTGCGCCGACAGCTTTGCCGCGACCTATGCCCTGTCGGATGCCTGCCTGGCCGCGAAACGCCCGCTGATCGCGGCATCCGTCCTGCGGATCGAGGGCTTCGCGGGCGGCTTTTGCGGCACCGCGCCCTCGGTCCGGGCGGTGTTCCCGGATCTGCCGGCGCAGGCGGGCAATTGCGCCACGGCGGGGGTGATGGGGCCGATGGCAGGGCTGATCGGCGCGTTGCAGGCGCAGATGGCGCTTGCGGTGCTGCTGGGGCTGCGCCCCTCGCCCCTGGGGCAGATGATCCGCTTTGACGGCCTGCGCCCGGCCAGCTTCCGCTTTGACGGCGCGCCGGAACCCGCCACCGGCCACCGCTTCATCGCCACAAGCCAGCTGCGCCCCAGCGACCTGGCCGTGGATCTGCGCGGCCCCGACGAGGCCCCGCAGCCCTTCGTTCCGCACGCCTTGCGCCAGCCCGACGGCCTGCGTCCCGCCGAGGGCCAGCGGGTCGTCCTGGCCTGCCGGTCAGGGCTGCGCGCCTGGACCGCCGCCGACCGCCTGCGCCAGCACTGGCCGGGCGAGATTGCCCTGATCGCCCTTGGAGACCCCGCATGAAACCCCTTGCCCTGACCCTTGGCCTGCTGTCCGGCGGGCCCGCCGCCGCCCAGGATCTGTCGCTGATGCTGGACTGGTTCGTGAACCCCGACCACGCGCCCATCATCGTGGCGCAGGAACTGGGCTTCTTTGCCGATGCCGGTCTGACGGTCGATATCGCCGCCCCCGCCGATCCGGCGGATCCGCCGCGAATGCTGGCCTCGGGACAGGTGGATCTGGCGGTGGGATATCAGCCGCAACTGCATCTGCAGGTCCACGAGGGCCTGCCCCTGACCCGCGTCGCCACCCTTGTCGCCACGCCGCTGAACTGCCTGACGGTGATGGCCGACGGGCCGGTGCAGGGGATCGCCGACCTGAAGGGCCGCAAGGTCGGCTATTCCGTTCCGGGCATGGAAACGGTGCTGATGGGCGCGATGCTGGACCGCGCCGGCCTGACGCTGGACGACGTGGAACTGGTCAATGTGGGCTGGTCGCTGTCGCCCGCGCTGATGTCGGGCCAGGTGGACGCCACCCTTGGCGGTTTCCGCAATTTCGAATTGACGCAGATGCGGCTGGAAGGGGCCGAGGGCCGCTGCCTGTTCGTCGAGGAACAGGGCATCCCCGCCTATGACGAACTGATCCTGCTGGCCAATCCGCAGACGATGGACCCCGACGCCACCGCCCGCTTCGTGGCCGCGATGGAACGGGGCGCGCATTACATCCTGAACCACCCCGAAAAGGCCTGGCAGGTCTTCCGCGAGGCCCATCCCGACCTGGACGACGAATTGAACCGCCAGGCCTGGGCCGACACGCTGCCGCGCTTTTCCCAAAGCCCCGGCGCGGTCGATCACGCCCGCTATGCCCGGTTCGAGGCCTTTCTGCGCGACGCGGGCCTGATCGACGCCGTGCTGCCCGTCGGCGCCCTGGCCACGGATCCGGGCGCATGAGCTATGGCACCTGCTTTCCCCTCTGGCGTGCGGGCGCGCCGGATTGGGACGCCTATGTCCGCGCGCCCTTTGTCACCGCCCTGGCCGATGGCCGCCTGCCGCGCGGGGCCTTCCTGGCCTATCTGGCGCAGGACTACCTGTTCTTGGTCCATTTCGCCCGCGCCTGGTCCCTGGCCGTGACCAAGGCGGGCAGCCTGGCCGAGATGCGCGCCTGTTCCGCCACCGTCCATGCCCTGCTGGAGACCGAGATGCGGCTGCACCTGGACCTGTGCGGCCGCGCCGGGATCACCCCGGACGCCCTGGCCGCCACCGCCGAGGCGCCGCAGAACCTGGCCTATACGCGCTATGTCCTGGAAGCGGGCTATAGCGGCGATTTCCTGGACCTGCTGGCGGCGCTTGCCCCCTGCGTCCTGGGATACGGAGAGATCGGCGCCCGGCTTCTGGCCGGACCCCATGCGCCCGATTACGCGGACTGGATCGCCACCTATGGCGGGGCGGATTATCAGGCGCTGTGCCACGGCACCGCCGCACTGATCGACAATGCGGTGGAAAGCCGGCTGGGGGCGGGGGCGCGGGATCTGCCCCGCTGGACGCAGCTGCAGGACCGCTTTTCCACCGCCACACGGCTGGAAGCGCAGTTCTGGACCCTGGCCGGGTGATCCGCCTTGCCCTGGCCTTCCTGCTGGCCTGGCAACTGGCGGTCTGGGCCTTCGGGATCCCGCGCTTCCTGCTGCCCGGCCCCTTGGCCATGGGCCGCGCCATGCTGGGGGCGCCCGACCTGCTGGCCCGCGCCGCGCTGACCACCCTGGCCGAGATCGCGGCGGGATTCGTCATCGGCGCGGGGCTGGGGGTGGTGCTGGCGCTGCTGATGGGGCTGCTGCCCGCCTTGCGCCGGGCGCTGTTGCCGGTGATGACCTTCAGCCAGACCGTGCCGATCTTCGCCTTTGCGCCGCTTCTGACGCTGTGGCTGGGATACGGCATCGCCCCCAAGATCGCGATCGTCGCGCTGATGGTGTTCTTTCCCGTCGCCTCGAGCTTTGGCGACGGGCTGGCGCGCACGCCCAAGGTGTTTCGCGAACTGGCAGACAGCATGGGCGCCACGCCGCTGGAGGCGATGCGCATCGTGCGCATCCCCGCCGCCCTGCCGGACCTGGCCAGCGGATTGCGGATCGCCGCCGTCTATGCCCCGGCGGCGGCGATCGTGGGCGAATGGGTGGGCGGGTCGCGCGGGCTTGGGGCGGTCATGATCCAGGCAGGTGGGCGCATGAAGATCGACCAGATGTTCGCGGCCCTTGCGGCGACGGTTCTGATCGCGGTGGCCTTCAAGGCCCTGGTATCACGCCTGGCCCTGCAACTGGAGCGTCACGCGGCGGGAAGCTGACCGCCCTTAGCAATAGCGTTCCACGAAGGCCATCTGGTGATCGCCATAGCGGTCGCCCTGGGCAAAGCCCGCGGGCAGGATCCGCTCGATCAGGACGATGTCGTCCTTGTCCAGCGTAACGCCCTGCCAGTCGCGCAGATGGTCCGCCGTCCGCGTGCCGGGGATCGGGATGATGTGGTCGCCTTGCGCCAGCACCCAGGCAAGCGCCGCGCCCGGCACCGTCCATCCCCGTGCGGCGCAAAGATCGCGAAAGGGCCGGATGGCGGCGATGTTTGCGGAAAAGTTCGGCTCGACGAAGCGCGGGTTGGTGTCGCGGAAATCGATCCCCGCGCGGAAGTCGCGCGCCAAGGGGTCGCGCCCGAACATCCCCCGCCCCAGCGGCGAGAAGGCGACAAAGGCCACGCCCAGTTCCCCGCAGGCCTGGATCAGGCCAAGCTGCGGCAGGCGGGTCCACAGCGAGAACTCGTTCTGGACGGCCGTCACCGGATGTTCGGCATGGGCGCGGCGCAGGGTGGCGGGCGCGACCTCGGACAGGCCGTAGCCGCCGATCTTTCCTTCCTGGACCAGCCTGCCCATCGTCCCGGCCAGATCCTCGACCGGGATGTCGGGCTGGCGACGGTGGACATAGTAAAGGTCCACGTGGTCGCGGTTCAGCCGCCGCAGCGAGGCTTCCAGGCTTTGGCGGATATAAGCCTCGTCATTGCGGACCGTGCGGGGCGGCCCGGTGACGATGCCGCATTTCGTGGCGACATGGATGTCGCGGCGGCCCCATGCGCCGATCACCTGTTCCGACAGGCCGTTGCCATAGATGTCGGCCGTATCGACATGGGTGATGCCCGCATCCGCAGCCGCGTCCAGGCAGGCAAGCGAGGTCGCCCTGTCCGTCGGGCCGAAGATGCCGCCAAAGCTCATCGCGCCAAGGCCGATGGCGCCGACCCTCCGGTCCCCAAGCCGCCGTTGTTCCATTCCCGCCTCCTGTGTGCCGCAGGAGGGAAGCCGGGTTGGCCGGGACAGTCAAGCGCGGGCGGGGCGCCGTGCCGGCGCAGCATTGGACAATTCGCCCGTGGACAGGGCGTGCAAATCCGATCTACTGCTTGCCAAAAAGCGGGATCGATCTTGACCATTGATGATTTCATTGCCCGCTGGTCGGCATCGGGCGGAGCCGAGCGGGCCGATTTCCAGCAGTTCGCCATGAGCTGACGCAGCTTCTGTAGGTTCCGGCCCCCAAGCCCGCCACCGCGGATGCCCAGAACGACGACTGCCGTTTCGAGCGGCCCGTGACCTTTATCCACACCGGCACGCAATCGCGCGGCTTCATCGACCTTTACCGGCGCGGTTGCCTTGTCATGGAGGCCAAGCAGGGCACGGGCGCCGCGCCGGATGAAAGCCAGCTTGACCTGCTGGCCGGGGCGCCCGTGGTGCAGCGCCATGGGCACGGCCTGCGCGGATCGCGCCGCTGGGACGACACCATGCTGCGCGCCCGCAACCAGGCCGACGGCTATGCCCGCGCCGTTGCGCGCGAGGATGGCTGGCCGCCGTTCCTGCTGGTCGTCGACGTGGGCCATGTGATCGAGGTTTATGCCGACTTCTCGGGCCAGGGGCAGGGCTATACGCAGTTTCCGGACGGCAACCGCTACCGCATCACGCTGGACGACCTGCGCCATGAGGCGACCCGCGCCCGCCTGCAAGCCATCTGGAACGATCCGCACAGCCTCGATCCCACCCGCGTCAGCGCCCAGGTCACCCGCCAGGTGGCAGCCCACCTGGCCGAGCTGGGCCGGTCCTTCGAGGCCCAGGGCCATGCCCCCGAGGCCGTGGCACGCTTCCTGATGCGCGCCCTGTTCACGATGTTTGCCGAAGACGTGCAGCTGATCCCCGAAGGCGCCTTCTCGAAGCTGCTCAAGGACCGGCGCGGCCATCCCGAACACGCCGCACCCATGCTGGAAAGCCTGTGGGCCACCATGAACAGCGGCGGCTTTTCCCCCGCCCTGTCCTGCGACCTGAAACGCTTCAACGGCGGCCTGTTCCGCGAGGCGACGGCCCTGCCCCTGTCCGCCCTGCAGCTTGGGCTGCTGATCCAGGCCGCATCCCACAACTGGCGAGAGGTCGAGCCCGCGATCTTCGGCACCCTGCTGGAACGCGCGCTGGATACGCGGCAGCGCCACAAGCTGGGCGCCCATTACACGCCCCGCGCCTATGTCGAACGGCTGGTGAACCCCACGGTGATCGAGCCGCTGCGGGCCGAATGGCGCGACATCCAGGCCGCGGCCGTCACGCTGGCGGGCCAGGACAGGCTGGCGGATGCCAGCGCGACCGAGCGCGACTTCCACCGCCGCCTGTGCGAGGTGCGGGTGCTGGATCCGGCCTGCGGGTCGGGAAACTTCCTGTATGTCGCGCTTGAACTGATGAAGCGGCTGGAAGGCGAGGTGATCGCCCTGCTGCGAGAGCTGGGCGAGGATCAGGGTGCCCTGGCCCTGGCGGGCCATACCGTCGACCCGCACCAGTTCCTGGGCATCGAGGTGAACCCCTGGGCCGCCGCCGTAGCCGAATTGGTGCTGTGGATCGGCTATCTGCAATGGCATTTCCGCACCCATGGCACCGCCAGCCCGGCCGAGCCTGTCCTGCGCGATTTCCGCAACATCGAGAACCGCGACGCCGTTCTGTCCTGGGACGGCACCCGGCCCCGGACGGACGCGGCGGGCGGGCCGGTGACCCGCTGGGACGGGGTGTCCACCATCCGCCATCCCGTCACCGGCGAAGCCGTGCCCGATCCGGCCGCGCGGGTGCAGGTTCTGGATTACCTCAAGCCCCGCCCGGCCAAATGGCCCGAGGCCGAGTTCATCGTGGGCAACCTGCCCTTCATCGGGGCGTCCCGGATGCGCGAGGCCCTGGGCGACGGCTATGCCGAGGCCCTGCGCGCGGCCTATCCCAAGATGCCCGAAAGCGCCGACTTCGTGATGTTCTGGTGGGAAAAAGCGGCCTTGGCTGTGCGGGCGGGCAAGACCCGGCGCCTTGGCTTCATCACCACCAACTCGCTGCGCCAGACCTTCAACCGGCAGGTGCTGGAGCCGCATCTGTCCGCCCCGAAAAAGCCCCTGTCGCTGGCCTTCGCCATCCCTGATCACCCTTGGGTCGATGCGGGCGACGGCGCGGCGGTGCGGATTGCCATGACCGTGGCGGCCCCCGGATCGCTGCCGGGACGGCTGTTCACCGTGACCGAGGAACGCCGGGGCGAGCGCGAGGCCGAGGGACGGCCCGTCACCCTGTCCGGGCAGGTGGGCAAGATCCACGCCAACCTGCGGATCGGGGCGGATGTGGCGGGGGCCAAGCCGCTGCGGGCGAACAAGGGCATAGCCCAAATGGGAGTCAAGCTGCACGGAGCAGGTTTCATCGTTACCCCGGCCGAAGCGCGGGCACTTGGCCTAGGCACCGTGGTGGGATTGGAGGCACATATTCGCGAGTACCAAAGCGGTCGAGACCTGACGGCAAACCCACGCCACCTCATGGTAGTCGACCTATTCGGATTACTGGAAGATGAGGTGCGGATGAGGTTCCCTGCCGTTTACCAGCACGTCCGCGACAAGGTGAAGCCCGAACGCGACCAGAACAACCGTGACAGCTACAAGCGCAACTGGTGGATACATGGCGAGCCCCGCCGCGACTTAAGGCCGGCACTCGATGGTCTACCCCGATACATCGTCACGACCCGCACCGCAAAGCACCGTGTTTCCAGTTCACAGCCTCACAAGTACTCGCTGAAAGCAAGATCGTCGTCTTCGCTCTGACCGATGCTTGGGAACTGGCGGTTTTAAGCTCTAAACATCACCTTGCGTTTGCATTGGCAGCAGGCGGGTGGTTGGGGGTTGGAAACGATCCAACCTACAACCACTCGGATTGCTTTAACCCCTTCCCCTTCCCCGACGCCACCGAGGTCCAGAAGTCCCGCCTGCGCGCCTTGGGCGAGGAACTCGACGCGCATCGCAAGGCGCAGCAGGCCGCGCATCCCCGGCTGACCCTGACGGCGCTCTACAACGTGCTGGAAAAGCTGCGCGCCGGCGAACGGATCGAGGGGCGCGACAGGGAAACCTATGACGCGGGCCTTGTGGGCATCCTGCGCGACATCCACGACCGCATCGACGCCGCCGTGGCCGAGGCCTATGGCTGGCCCGCCGGCCTGGACGACGAGGCCATCCTGACCCGCCTGGTCGACCTGAACCGTGCCCGCGCCGCCGAGGAAGCGTCGGGCCTGGTCCGCTGGCTGCGCCCCGATTACCAGAACCCCGCAGGCCGCATCGCCGCCGCCAGGGACCGGCAGGCCCAGCTGGACGTGGGCGCGGCCCCCGATGCCGCCGACAAGGCGGCGTGGCCCAAGGCCCTGCCCGAACAGATCGCCGCCGTCCGCGCCGTCCTGTCCGACCTGGGCGAGGCCACGCCCGAACAGGTCGCCCGCCAGTTCAAGCACGCCCGCGCTTCCTCGGTAAAGCCGCTGCTGGAAAGCCTTGGCGCCTTGGGACAGGCCCGGCTGATCGAGGGCGGACGCTTCGCGGCCTGATCTGCTGGCGAAACGCCTTTCCCTTTGCGGCTGGCAGGTTCCGCCACAGGGACGCGCCGCGATCATGGTTGCGCCGGACAGGCCAGAGGATGCCGTCGCGCACCGTCGAGCCGGGCCTTCAGCGCGCCGCAAAAGGCTCCAGGGGTTTCTGGCCCCCTCGGCGGGATCGGCACAGGCTTTGCGACAATCCACGACCGACGCCTTGGGTGGTCAGCCCGACGGCCCGGCAAGCGTGCGGCAGCGGCATTGGCGTCAGTGGTCCGTGCTTGGATCCTGCCCGGGACAGAAAAGGCCCGCATCGCGCGGGCCTTTGGTTCATGACAAAGTCGCCGTCCGGCGGCCGGTCGGGGTCAGGCCGCCTTCTTGCGCCGGCGCAGGGCGGCAAGGCCCCCGACGCCGCCCAGAAGCAAGAGCGCGGATGCCGGAAGCGGCACGGGCGCAGGCGCCACGTCCTCAACCCCGTAGACGTTCACATGCGACAAGCCGCCGCCTTTCTTGAAGTTCACAAGAAAGTCGAACATTCCCGCGCCAGCCACCTTGAACGCCGCCCAGTCGAAGCCGTCCTTGCCGCTACCGACCTTCAATGCGACGATCAGACTGCTGTAGGGCAAGACATCGTTCAGCGTGAAGCGTCCGGACTTGCCACCGCTGAGGGTGCCGCTCAAGGCGCCTTCCTCCAGGTCACCAACCGAGTCAGATTTGTCCAGCAGTGTGAGGCTGGATATGACGGGGCCTGAAACGAGGGTAAAGGTGTTGTTCCCTACAGTCGTCCCGTTCAGGATGGGGTCGTGCTTGGCATTGCCGTTCACGTTGCCCGTCCCGTAGGCATAGCAGGCCGTGGCGGGATCCAGCGAAATGCTATAGCTCCCATTTCCGCAAGTTGCAGCCGAAGCACCTGTCGCCATCATGGCAAGAACGCCGGCGGCGGTGATTTTCTTCAAATATCCCATGAGCGACCTTCACTCGTTACTTGGTACATCCCTCGAATAGCAAGTTTGCTGAAAAACGCATCTGTCTTTTTGGCAGGCACGCAGCTTGAAGAAGGGCGACCCTCAGCCACGCCGGGATGCACCTTGAGGTTGTGCCGAGCCTCGGTCGCAGCGCAGCAAAAAGCCCCGCCAAACAGGCGGGGCATGCTGAAACACGGCACTGGGAACAACAAACTCTGTAGAAAAGAACTGACGAACGTTGTGGAAACCCTCCTTCACGCGGAAAGTTCCACAAAATTAAGTAAAATCAGTAATTTACAACCTTAAGGTGATTTTCGTTTCCTGTCTGGGCCGTGTCCGGGATGGCTGATGAACCAGCGGGCATGGCGTTTGTCACTGACAAGCAAGGCGAAAGCAGCGGCACCGGCGCCTTCGATCCTTGTGCCGGTCGACCTTGCTTACCCCAAGCGGTGCCTCCTTTTCCGCCGCTGGGCCGTTAAGGGACCAGACGATCAAATGGAGGACGATCATGACAAAGGCCACCTTGACCCTTGGGGGCATGAACGAGATCAGCGGCGAAGTGGAAACCGGCGGCGATTATGCCAGGTTCACGGGGTCGGAGGCTCTGGACGAAAGCCGGATCAACGATGCGCATGAAGGGGAACTTTCCATCGACGGGAAAGCCGAGCGGGTAGTCCTTTCAAGCTACAGGGCGACTGACGAAGGCGGATGCGAAATCACCCTTCGCCGGATACAGCCCCAGATGACCTAGGCGAATGCGCGGCGGCGGATCGGGCGCAGCTTCGATCCCTGCCGCCTCGGCCTGCGGGTCATCGTCCTGGTCCTGTCCGGGTCTGCAGAGATGGCAGTTCCCCCTCTGACAGATCGGACGGACTGCAACAGGATAGGATTATTGCCCTTGTTGGGGAGGCCATCCATTTTGCCGCCTTTCAAAAGGCGATCAATTATATTGCCGCATTATGACGACCATGTAACATCCATATGAAGTGTAGGGGGTGATTCATGGTTTTAACCAATAATATGCGTCATTTCGATGATCCTGTCGCCAGGGCCAGGGCGCCTGCCAAAGTCATTTTCCACAGAACCACTCTGATCAGTCTCTTGATGATCGACGCCTTGCTGGTGGCGGTCCATGCGGTCCTGGGTGCGCTTTTTGTGGCAGGGGCATCCGATGCGTTCCCGGATATCCTTCGCATTGACCGGGACTGGAGCCTTGGCGAGATAGCCAATTACCTGAAGTGGATCGCGCTGATCGGAATGTGTATCGCAATCTTCACGCGCCAGAATGCAGTCATCTTCCTTGCCGTTGCCATCATGTGCGCAGTCGCGTTGTTCGATGACAGCTTGCAGCTTCACGAACGGTTTTCAGCGCCTTTCAGCGGTCTGATCGATCCCGCCGGACGTCTCCCTGGCGGCACCGGGGAACTGACATTCCTGGCGATGGAGGAGATGCTTGTTGCTGTTCCTTTCCTCTATGGATGGATCCATGCCCCTCGGTCCGTCCACAGGCAGATCATCCCTTTGCTCGGGCTGTTCTTCGCTGCCTTTGTCTGTGCCGGCGTGGTCGACTTCCTGCATGTCAAAGCCGCACCCCAGTCCGTCCTGTCAGGTATGCTCGGGATGCTCGAGGATGGAGGAGAAATGGTGTTTCTGTCGCTGATGGTCAGTTACACGGCGGGATTGCTTGATAAGGCCGCTCCAAAGGCATTCGTTGCCGACCCTGCCTGATCGTTCTGTTCATCGCTTTTGTCGGAACTCACGGCCAGGACATTGCCTGGGCGGAAAAAATGAAAAGGACGGAACCGCAGTAGCGGTGTCGCGGCAGACGACGCGTCGGTCCCCGCCGGCCGCGGTTTCTCCAGCCGGTCGGCCAGCCTTTTCGTGAGCTGCGCGAGAATCCGTGAGCTGCGCGAGAATCATCGTCCTAGGGCGTCCCGATCAGGAAACCTGTTCAATCGTCACGTCCCTCACATCGAACGCGATGGCCCCGACGGGCAGAAGGTCGAGGTGATCAAGATGCCCCGGATCTCCTCGATCAGCGACAAGAAGGGTGAAAGAGAAGTCGCCCTGGCCTTGGCTCCGGAAGATTGGGCAGTTTCCTGATCATCCAAGGGCCGGGGACTAGGTTCCGGCTTCGCGTGCCGCAAGTGGCCAAAGACCAGGAAACGCCCAGGAATGCAGGGCGGAGCAAAGAAAATGCGCATCCCGTGAATTTTTCTCTTGCGGGCCCGGATGGGCGGGTCTATATGACGGTTCTCCGAAGGGAAGACCTGAAAAGGAACGCCGCTTCGAAGACTAAATTCTGGGACACGGCGGCTGGGTTATCGCTAAGGGATTAGCGGTCCGGTTGATTTTGTTCCTGTTGCTTTTTGACAT